>DAIPYG010000030.1:13927-33564 GCA_036782875.1 Bacteroidota bacterium
GATGCCGCTTCCGGTGTAGAATCACCAACTGCAGAATACATTACTCTGAAAGAATCAGGATAAATAGTTGTTCCCGGATCAGTTGATCTGCTCCAGAAAGAAAGTGTATCACCTGCACCAACATTTAATCCTGGAAGAACAAGCCAGCTGTCAATATTATTTGTACCGGATACAACCTGAAAATTGCACGCAACGTATCCGGTAGTTGGACCGTTATAAGCTGCAAAAACAGCATCATTTCCCTGGAACCATGTTGCTCCTAATCCCTGAGCGCCGCCACCTCTGTACCAGACTTTATATCCTCTTGATTTTAATGCAACAGTATCGTTCGCACCGTCAAAATTATCGGTATAATAAGCTGCATTTATTGATGGGGGAGTAACTATTGGAGATTCTGTGGACGTAGTGTTTGATTTTGAACCTGCCGGATTGTCATTGCTGTTTGTAAATCCCAGCATAACACCTAAGGTTATTACACCTAACACTAAGAATGTAAAAATTCTTGAAGTCATTTTGTTACCTTTCGTTTTTAATTAAATTAAATAATAATTTTTAATTTTAAATCTTTAAAAAATAATTTAAATAAATTCATCTTTTGTTAATTATTTTTTAACAATTCAGCATAATTTATTTATTACAAGATATATTTTTAACTCTTAAATTTCAAGATTCGAATACAGTAAAAGAAGCCTGTGAAATAAATTTCACAGGCTTCTTTAAAAAAGATCTATTTAAATATTATTTCAGTAAGGACATTTTCTTTGTTTCAACAAAATCTCCGACTTTAATCCTGTAGAAGTAAGTTCCGCTTGAAAGGTTAGAAGCATTGAATGATACTTCATGACTTCCGGCATTTACCACTTCATTTACAAGTGAAGCAACTTCTTTACCCAGTAAATCATAAACTTTTAAAGTAACCAATCCTGATTTAGGAATAGTGTAATTTATTTTAGTTGATGGGTTGAATGGGTTTGGATAATTCTGAGAAAGATTATAATTATCTGGAATTGTAAGGGAAGCATTACTTCCGTTACCGGTAATTAATCCTCCGTTAGCTCTTGCCCAGTTAACCAATGCAGAAAATACATTGCTGAATCCTCCTGTGAAATATCTCGGATCCTGGAAGATAGTAGCAACTACATATCCCGGCTGAACATTTCCAATACCTGCAACTGTATCAGCTATAGTATGATTCAAATATCTGTAAAGAACTGATGAACCACCTGCAACAACGCTTGCTCCGTCAGGCCAGTAGTTTGCTCCCGGAGGCGCTGTTGACATTGCTCTTTGATTTCCAACATCAATAGTTACACCTTCTATCACCGGAGCAGTTGACATAGCATTATCTACACGGTAAATATATTTTCCAATATCCTGAGAGAACACTAAATCAATTCCACCGCTTCCTGTTCTTTGATAGTTATATGACTGATCTGCACCTATGCTGATAAGAGTTTTCTTGCTTGAAGCTGTACCTGTGGCTAACCAGGTTTTGATCTGATTTCTTGCACCAACTCCAAGATACCTGCATACAGCAGCATCAAAACTTGTTTCCTGAAGAATAATTGTGTTGAATGTGCTTAAATCAGGTAATACTGTATTTGTATCAAAACCTTTCATTGTATAACTTCCAATGAATCCTGTTAAATATTTATTTAATGTATCTCTGTCGGATTTTCTCGGAACAGTGCTTGTAATTGTTGTATCATGAACAAGTACCAAAGTATTACCACCTGCAGGAGGAGGTGGTGTTAAGTCTTTCAGATTATAAGCTGAGACTCCGTAATTCTGAAAATTCAAACATAAAACCAATTTATTGTCTTTTTCAAATATTTCTGCTCCTCCGGCAATGTTTGATCCTTTGTTGAAATTCCAGGTTCTTACGATCTGACCGGTTCCTATATTTATTTTTACAAGATCATTTGTTGTATCAGTCGGAACTGTAAAATTCTGTGACCAAACCCAAAGGTATGCTGAATCAGCAGTAGTAGTGCTGTCCCAGGCCAGTCCGTATTTTCCGGCAGTTGTATTTGCAATTGTTTTCAAAACAACACCATTTGTATCTCTGCAGACTATGTTATCAGAAAAGTTTGAACTCCAGAAACCTTTTCTGTTTGGATCCCAGGCAATGGTTCTGTATGCAGCACCTGCATGGGTATAAGATGCCAGTCTGTTACCTAATGAATCCATTTTATATAAAACTGTCGAAGCAGATCCGCCCCATAAAAATTTCCTTCCTGAGCCGTCAGGAGCAACTGTCATATCGCGGATTGCGCCTGCTCCTCCATTGTATGCATTGTTAGAATCAGCAGTAGTTCCCGGACCGCCGTTTGGACCGTCAGGATTAATTCTGTACAATGTAGCGTTGTTCCATCTGTTTTCTATATACTTTCCGCCGAAATAACATGCACCCACTGTTCCTCCGTTAACTCCGGGAATGCCTGAATATACCCAGCCCCAGAGTTTTGGGTATGGAAATCCTGCAGGTGTTGCTGTGTCAGCTCCCGGAGGAGAAGTTACTGGTCCGGAATTTATAATGTCTGTTGAATAATGAGGCGCTGCGTCATTTCTTGGATCATCCTGTGAGGAATAGCCGTAAATCAGAAACATTACTAGTAAAGCGGGTAAGAAATAAATCAATAACTTTGATTTCATTTTTATCTCCTTGTTTAATTTAGTTTGTTAAAAAATTTTTTATCAAGTTATTTAATATATTCTCCATTGTCAATAAATAAAAAATGTTTTTCCTTAATTTAAAATAGTTACTATGTATACAATTTAAATCCATTATTAATGAAAGCATAATTTTTATTTATAAAAAATTATTTCACATCCGTAATGAATTTTGGTGTGGTAAATAACAGTAAAAGATATTATTTTGCTTTTCATCAGTCTGCCCGGGTGGCGGAACTGGTAGACGCGCAGGACTTAAAATCCTGTTGCCTGTAAAGGCAGTATCGGTTCGATTCCGATCCCGGGCACATGGAGACTTGATCTCCCTTGCAGCGTAATTTATTACTGACTGCTTATCCTGTTCTCAATTAATTGGGGACAGGTTTTTTTATTTTATAAGCATCAATCTATAATCGTGATGACACTGTCATTAAATTCTGATTTCAGGACAAATAAAATTTAAATGTCCGAATTGGTTTAATTTTGATTAAAATAAAAAAACCGGCTATGCTACACAAACCGGCTTTTACAAAAAATTGATGTTTTATAGTTTAAAGCATATTTTAATTTCGTTTAACTGACTTATACTCTTTATTTACATCTATATTACTTGTGTAAGGTCCGTTCCAGTCTCTGAAAAATACATCACTTAATTCAGAATTTACTTTTTTATTTTCAATTATAAGAGTTGCATTCCGGCAATTATTAAAGTAACCCCATTCCCAGTTGGATGTGCTTATCCATGAAACATTATTATCTGCCGTGAAATATTTACAGTGTTCTACTCTTGAATAAGGAATAAATCCTCCGCTGTATTCCGGTATGGAACTGAATTTAATTTCAATATTATTTACCTGTGAAAGTTTTTTTATGAAATCTGTTGCGGGCTCCCTTATTGCCCAGTCGGAAAAAATTATTTTTATCTTTACATTTCTTGAAGCAGCTTCACGCAGTGCCAGGTCAATTTTATCGTAATAGTTTTTTTCATTTTTTGCTTTAGGCGAATACGAATACATCTGAATGTGCAGGCTGTCCTGAGCAATACTTATCATTTTCAGCAGCTCTGTTTCTTCACTGCTGAGTCCGTTCATATTTAAGGATGGGGGACTGAATGCAGGATATAAAACAATCTTGCCGTATTCATCTGAATGTAAAGTTACAAGGTTGGATGAATTTATATAGTTTTTTCCGGGCTGATCTGATAGTCCTTCCCGATTGCCGTCACAAAGTTGCCAGTCTGTTTCGAAAACATCACCGAATGTTTTCGCCAGGTCAGAATTTTTTACTCTTACTCCGATTTCATGAATATGTATCAATGCCCGCCAGTCCATATTCTGACTTCCGATAAAAAGATTCTCTTTGTCAGCTATAAAATATTTTGCATGCATAACACCGCCGGCGATATTCCCGACTGGTATTTTTTTTATCTGAATATTTTCTCTTCCTTGAAGCTTGTCAACTGATTTATCGTTATTAATGTAGAAGCTTGAATCCACAATAATCCTTATCTTGACACCTTGGTCTGCTGCATTTTTGAGAGCATTCATAATTTCTTCCAGCGGCTGACCTTTTTCATCAGCAAAATAGAAGACCTCTATGTCTAAACTTGATTTTGCATCATTGATCATTTTAAGCCATACATCAGATGTCCGGGGAAGTGAAGACTGATCAAGAATTGTTTCAACCGGAACGCTTTCCACAAGCTCGAATTCATCCTGCTGTGAAAGCACGGTATGTAAGTTTGCAAATAAAAATAAAATCAGATAAAAGAATGTCAGCTTTTTAATCATGAGTATGCTTAGGTGAAATGTTCCATTAGTTTTTCAAGCTGTTCTGACTTTAAAGCTTCACTCTTTTTTTTATAGATCTCGACAAGATTCCGGATGACTCTTAAAATTATTTCTTTATCCGATGTATTTTTCAGGTACGGGATGTTTTCAAAAGCACTTTTAGTCATACCGCTTTTTTTAATAAATTCTTCCGCCTCCCTCATTGAAATGATAACCCCCTTGTTGAACGGATCAATAAAAAATTCTTCTTCCGCATCTGAATACTTAAGAATAAAATGCCCCGGGAGACTGATGCCGAAAACTGGAAGGTTCAGTCTTCTTGAAATAAGAATATAGATCAAAGAAAGTGATATTGGTATTCCCAGTTTTGTTTCCATGACTTTATTAACATAGCTGTTATCAGGTTCATAATAATTTTCGGCATTACCGGTAAATCCCTTTTCAAAAAAAAGATAATTATTAACAGTATTCAGTATCTCAAGTGTTTCAAGTCTTTTGGAATTAATGTTTACTTTTAAAAGCATGGATTCTATATCCATAGCCATTTTGTCAAGTTCCTTGCTGTAATCATTCATGTTGACATCCGGATATTCAAACGAAGCAAGCAGGAATGCAGCTTCCTCAAGAATGTCTTCCTTTAAGGAAAGTCTGCTGAACTTATCATCGAGTTCTTCAAAATTTAAAATAGAAAAGATCTCATTTGCTCTTTTCCTTATAAGATAATTTTCGTCATTCAAATATTTTTTTAAGAAAACCGCGGAATTGTTACCGTGTGAAAGGAATCTTTCTTTTATACTATTGTAAATGTTCTCATCTTCATCATCCAGCAGTTTAATGAGATGTCCGAATTCCATTACTTCTTTATCTGTGATCAATTGTTGATCAGTCAATTTTAATTTCTCCTGTTTTATTTTAACCATATCCGCAACATTGCAAGACTGTAAAAAACTCCGTTAAAAAAATTCTCATAAAAAAATAAATGTAAATAAGCCTGCAATCTTTTTTTAATTTAAGATTTTATTTTTACTGAATAAATATTCTTAGAGGGTATCCTGCTTAAAAAAATCAAACCTGTTATAAAAAAAACTGACAATACAAGTGAGCTGATTCTCATATTCCCCGTCAATTGGTTAATAAGTCCGTAGAAAAATGTACCTATTACGATCGAGACTTTTTCAGAGACATCATAAAAACTAAAATACGAAGCGTGATCAGTAGTATCACCGGGAATTATTTTTGCATAAGTTGATCTCGAAAGTGCCTGAATGCCTCCCATAGTCAGACCCACAAGTCCGGCAACAAAAATAAATTCTGTTGCTGTTGTAATGAAAAACGCAAGTACTGAAACCAGTATCCAGAAGCAAATAGAGACCATCAGTGAATAAATATTTCCTATCTTTCCGGACAGGAAAGAAAATAAATATGAACCTCCGACTGCAACGATCTGCAGAACAAGTATGGTTGCAATCAGAAGCTCGCTGGAAAGCCCAAGCTCTTTGTCTCCGAATATTGTAGCCAGGTAAAGAACTGTCTGTACTCCCATATTATAAAAAAAGAATGCCAGCAGAAATGATTTTAATAATTTCTGTTTTTTCAATTCCCTGATCACAACTCCCAGCTCCTTGAATCCGTTTAGAAGATAATTCCCTTCAGGTTTTTTATTGTATATGTCTGAAGGTAAATAATGAAATGTGTAAGCTGCAAAACCAAACCACCAGATTCCCACAGTCAGAAAGGAAATCCGCGTCGCCAGACCGGCAGAATTTATTCCGTAAAAACCGGGAAATAGAATCATTGTCAGATTAAAGATCAGCAGAATTACACTCCCCGTATATCCTAAAGCAAAACCTTTTGCACTGATACTGTCAAATTTATCTTCCGTTGCAATCTCCGGAAGATAAGCATTGTAAAATACTATGCTTCCGCTGAAGCCCACGCTTGCCAGTACAAACATTATCATTGAAAATTCCAGTGTGCTCTCATTGAAAAAGAATAATCCCGCACAGGATACAGAACCGATATAGCAGAAAATCCGCATAAACATTTTCTTGCTGCCGGAAAAATCGGCAATTGAAGAAAGCACGGGACTTAGTAATGCGATCAGTAAAAATGAAAAAGAAAGTGAGTAGGAATATAAAACAGAGTTGATCATTTCAAAGCCAAAAAAGCTTACAGTATCTTTCAGTATATTGCCTCCCGAATCTTTGACCGAAGTGATATTCTGAAAATAAATTGGGAAAACCGCGGAGGTTATTACCAGGGAATATACAGAGTTAGCCCAGTCATATATGCACCAGGCATTAATTACTTTTTTGTTATTCTTTTGAAAAGTCATTCAGATCTGAGAATGTCAGGTTTTGGGAATAAAAAAGAGGAAAATAAATCAGTAATGCTTGTCTTGACTATACAGCGGGATCTTTAGACCTTTTTTCTTTTTGAGCAGACTTTTCTTTCTTCTTTAAAGTAAGCAGACCTCTTCCCGATTTATTTATTTTTTTTTCTTTTTTCAATACTTCAAGTACAGCATCCAGAATTCCATTTACAAACTTTCCGCTGTTCCTTGTACAGTATTCCTTGGAAATATCTATTGCTTCATTTATAGAAACTTTAGGCGGAATGTCAGGAAAGTATAACAGCTCTGCAACTCCCATTCGCAAAACAATTTTATCAACGAATGCCATACGTTCGATTTCCCAGTTTACTACTTTGTCTAATATGTACGAATCAAGAAGCTCTGTGTTTTTAAGTACAAGATCAATCAGAGTATTTGCGAACTCAATGTTCTCTTCTTCTTTTATTTCTGAAAGCTGATCTGCTTTCACCTTTTTGATAGGATCCTGAGACATTTCATGAGCATATAAAGTCTGCATGACTTTAATCCTCACATCTCTCCTCTTTAGCTGTGGCATTTATTTTTCGTTTTCTCTTTCTTAAAGCTAATCAATTATTTTTTAATTTAATATTCTAATTTAAAAAAAAATTGCACTATTTTTTTATGTTCCAGTATTTTTTCATCAGTTCCTTTGACCACTCAGGCTGAACTATTTTTTCTTCCGGCAGAAACTCTGTCATTACAGGTTTTATATCTATGACAGGTGTTTCATTGACAGCATCCAGTCCTGTCACCGTCAGTGTCCTCTTTTCTGATTTCAGAAGCCTTACAATGGATGTCCCGAGTAAATTTGGTCTGGCTTTCTTTCTTTGTGAGAAAATTCCCACTTTTGGAAATTTGGAATTTCCCCTTGGGTGGGAAGATGATATTTCTATTTTTGAAGGATCTGCAAGATGAAAATAAAAAATAATTTCAAGATGGGAAAATTCTTCTATTCCCTTAATGCTTTGCTCAGATATTTTGTCGCTGATTATGATTTCAGAAACCAGATCACCCCAGTAATCATCCTCTGTAACAGTTCTTGAGTTTCTTACATACGCAATAGGTTCTATACTGTACATTTATATTTTTTCTTTTTTATATTGCTTGAAAATTTCTGTTTGAAATACTGACAAAATAATGAGAATAGTCTGCTGTTTTTGTAATGTTTCGAACTGCAGGCAAGTTATTCTAACGCTGAATTTTCCGAATAAATTTTTTCGCGATTTCAAATTTCAGAAACTAGAATGCTTTCTTTAATTCGTTAATTTTCTTTGTGAGCTCGAATGTTTCCAGGAAAAGTCCCGGATCTTTTTTCATTTCATTTCTTTTATCTTCCAGCTCTCTTAGTCTCAGTTTTTTTATAACATCCTTAGCATATTTCAGGTTATATTTCAGCGTGATTGCCGAGTTCAGAATGCTGTCCGGCGATGAACTGCTGATGTAACTTACTTCGTGTCTCGGAAGAGCAGCTGTAGTTATCAAAACTTTAGCATCTTCATTTTCTATATCACTGAGGGCTTTTGATAATTCTATTTTACCGTGATTGATATATTCATCAAGAAAGTATTCCACTGCCTTAAGTACGGTATTATTCTTTACGAAATCAATTTCAAGATTGTTTTCAAGATAGCTGACTGCTTCCTCATCCCCGTTTATAAACAGATTTATAAGATCAAATTCTGCAGAAGAAATATTCTCCGCCTTGTTACCGAGTATTGAGCTTTTTGTCTCCGGAATCACAAGAGAAGATTTAGGGAAAGATTTTGCCTTATTTTCTTTAACTGACTTTTCGAGTTCATCTCTAAGATCTGATTCGTAGATTGAATACATTTTTGAAACTTCCTTAATATACAAGGCTCTTTTTATTGTATCCGGAATCTTTCCTATGTATCCGATTATTTCTTTTACATATTCAGTCTTATCTTCGACTGTTTTTAATTTATTGTCTTTTTCATAAAGCTCTGATATAAAAGTAATCAGAGACTTTCCTGAAGTAAGATACTTCTCAAATTCTGACTTTCCGTAATTGTTTAAAAAGCTGTCCGGATCTTCGCCTTCAGGAAGTGTGACAACATTAAGATCTAGTCCAGCTTCAAGAATAATTTCAATTCCTCTTTTTGCAGCTTTAATTCCTGCAAAGTCAGAATCAAACAGAACAAAAATATTTTTTGTGTATCTCGATATCAGCTTTACCTGCTCTTCTGTAAGAGCGGTACCGCTGGATGCTACAACATTCTCGAATCCAAATTTATGCAGAGATATCAGATCCATATATCCTTCTACAAGTATAACATTATCGGAATATCTTATTTTTTCCTTTGCAAAATTAAGTCCGTAGAGGACCCTGCTTTTGCTGTAGATTCTTGACTCGGGTGAATTTATATATTTACCGCCGGGATCATCATCATATAATTTTCTTCCTCCAAACCCCACAACTTTATCGTTTTCACTGAATATAGGAAACATAAGCCTGCCTCTGAACCGGTCATAAAAATTATTTTCATCGTTTTCTTTCCTGATCAGCAGTCCGGCTTTCTCAATTTCTGATTTTGAGAAAATATTCTCCTCAAGAAAGTGATTCATCAATCCGTCCCAGCTTTTATGTGAATATCCAATGCTGAATTTCTCAACCATTTTTGAATCGATATTTCTTGTATCAAGATAATTAAAAATAAAATCCTTTTCCCCGCCTGTAAGATTCTGAAGATTTCTGTAAAAATATTTTGAAGCAGCTTTATTGATCTCGAATAATTTTGACAGCTCATTGGAAAGATCAGGATCTTTTGAATTGATGCGAAGCTCAATACCGGCACGCTGCGCAAGCTTCTGAACGGCATCCATGAAAGTTATCTTTTCGTAATTCTGAACGAAAGTATATACATTTCCGCTCGCCTTACAGGAAAAGCAATGATACACCTGCTTCTGCTGGGAAATATGAAGGGAAGGATTTTTATCCGGGTGAAAAGGGCATACTGCAAGAAAAGATTTACCGCGTTTTTTTACCTGTATGTATCCGGAAATGACATCAACAATATCGTTCGCCTGCGCGATCTCTTCAAATTTTTCCTGCGGAATTTTCATATACGCAAAATAAACAAACTTATATTAATATTCTTAGAAGAATTTTATTGATTGATTTTTTTAATATTTTAACAATTGGTTAAAGCTGAATATCTAATTCGTCAGCTGCATTTTATTATTTCCGTTCTTATCCATTATCCATACTCTGCCGTTTCCTTTGGTTCGGTTAGTATAGGCAATTTTGTTATTTGCAAAAGAATAATCGGGAGAATAACTTTGTCCGGAGGTAAGCTTTACTATATTATTCCCGCTCAGATCCATTGAATAAATATAAACATTTCCCGTATTGTCGAAAGAACAGAAGATAAATCCGTCTCCCGTATACTCAGGGTACATATTTATTAAATGTGCATTTCCGTTTAATTCAATAATATTCTCTTTTGAACCATCGGAAAGAAAATATCTTACAAGAGTGTCACCGTTTTGTGATCCGTCATTTAGTCTGGATGGTTTGAAATAAATCAGAGAACTGCTGCCGTTTTCCCATGACGGATAGTTTGCATTCTCTTCTATCTGATGATTCAGATTGCCATCGGAATCCATTATGAAAATATTATAGTCAGTTGAGTTTATACTTTTGCTGTAAACAATCAGTCCGGAATCAGGGCACCAATCCGGGAAAAAATTTTTTCCTCCTGAAGTTAGTTGTGCAATGGTATTATCTTCAATTTTCAATTTGAAAATCTGATCAAACTGTGAAAATATTATATATTTACCATCGGAAGACCAGTCCGGACACCTTGCAAAGTCATTTATTACTGGTCTGTTATCAGTTCCGTCCGGTTTTATTAAATAAATGCCGGTGTAGTCAGAGTTTATGTCAGAATGAATATAAGCTAAGGTTGAAGCATCCGGTGACCACGATGGTTCAAAATCAATCTGTGTATATTCAGCTACTGGCGGATCGGACCGGATAATGGAATTATCCGAACAGCCGGTACAAAGAAACATTACGGAAATTATATTTATGATCAGAACTAATTTCATTATTGGGTATTTCATATTCAGTAGATAATGGAAAATTTAATATTGATAAAGGACAGTTTGAAATTGATAAATAACAAATTAAATGTGTTAATCAAAAAATATATCTAATATCTAAATTTTTAATGCTTGAAATTAAATTAGTTTATCATAAATTTATATACAAAATAAAAGATGATCATTTAATATACTTCCTAACTACCGCCATTTCTCAGAATTTCTTAACGGCAATTTTTCACAAGCGGGGTTGTTTTTAAAAGAAAAATTAAGTTTTATTCTGACCCAATTTATGCATATAATAAGCTATTCATATTTATTTTGGACAGTACTGAGAATAAATTGTAAAGTTGTTATAAATTGTAATTTAAGAATTATTAAATTATTTTTATCCGAAATTAATTTTAAAAAAATACTCACAGGGATCAGTTTTCTAATTATTACCGGGTATTAATGAAAATAAAATATTGAATACGGCAGATTTACCAGATACAAATTCATCATCAAATAATAAAAATAAGGAATCCGGTGAAGAGCCCGGACCTTTTATTTCTGATAAGAGAGCCTCAAAAGACAAACCGGATGACCCTCAGAATTTAAAACACTTTAATAAAAAAAAGATATTACTTCTTTCGTTAAGTGCATTGGGAATTGTGTACGGCGACATTGGCACAAGTCCTCTCTATGCATTAAAGGAATGCTTTATTGGTCATAACGCCATGCCAACGACTGACGATAATGTACTTGGAATACTTTCTCTGATCTTCTGGTCACTAATAATTATAATATCAATAAAATATCTGCTGCTCGTTATGAGAGCAGATAATGACGGAGAAGGCGGAATTCTGGCTTTGATGGCTCTTGTAAAATCTGAAAATTCGAAGGGCTTTAAATATATGATAGTTCTTACGATCGGATTATTCGGAGCTGCATTGTTGTACGGAGACGGAATAATAACGCCTGCTATTTCAGTTCTTAGTGCTGTCGAAGGATTAAAAGTAGCAACTCCTTTTTTTGAACCTGTAATAATACCGCTGACTGTAATGATATTAACTGTTTTATTTGCAGTTCAGCACAAAGGGACAGCAGGAGTGGGAAAAATATTCGGACCGGTTACTTTCATTTGGTTCCTTAGCATAGCTTTGCTGGGAATAATTTCAGTTTTTGAAACACCGGAAGTTTTGAAATCAGTTAATCCGAAATTTGCAGTAAAATTTTTTGTTGATAATGGATTTCACGGTTTTATTATTCTGGGATCGGTATTTTTAGTCGTCACAGGCGGAGAGGCGCTATATGCAGATATGGGACACTTCGGTCGTAAGCCGATTAAGTTAGCCTGGTTCACACTCGTATTACCTTGTTTACTTATGAATTATTTTGGTCAGGGCGCTTTATTGCTCAGAGATCATACAGCAGTTGAGAATCCATTTTATTTACTTGCACCTGAGTGGGCGCTTTATCCACTTGTAATACTTGCAACTTTCGCAACGGTAATTGCATCACAGGCAGTAATTTCAGGTGCATTCTCGCTTACTTTTCAGGCATTACAGCTGGGATATTTACCCAGACTCAGAATAAATCATACTTCAGAAGAAGAAAGGGGACAGATCTATATTCCCCAGCTTAACTGGATTTTATTCATTGCTACGATTGCACTGGTGTTTGGATTTAAATCATCAAGCAATCTGGCTGCAGCATACGGCATTGCGGTCACTACCACAATGGTAATTACAACAATACTATTATTTGTGGCCATGAAAAAACTCTGGCATTGGAAATTACCGCTTGCAATCATAGTTACTTCATTCTTTTTAATAATAGATCTTTCATTCTGGGGAGCGAACCTTCTTAAATTTGCTCAGGGAGGATGGGTTCCGCTTGCAATAGGAGCTGTAATTTATTTTATGATGATCACGTGGAACAAAGGCAGGAAAAATCTTCTTGAAAAAATTCACCAGCAGACTATGTCACTCGAAAATTTCATCACGGAAATACTTAGCATCAGGATGATTGCTATTCCAGGAACAGCGATTTATATGTCCAGTAATTCAAAAGGAACACCTCCGCCTCTTATACTGAACATAAAACATAACAGGCTTCTTCATAAACAGATAATTATACTTACTGTGAAATTTCTTAAAGTTCCTCATATAAAACCCGAAGAATGCATTCAGATAGAGCAGCCTACGGAAGGATTTTACAGAGTGATAGCGAACTTCGGATTTATGGATGTAACAAATATTCAGCAGATCATTGAGTTACTCGAAAGTAACGGCATCAAAATCAAACTCTCAAACACAACTTTCTTCCTTGGAAGAGAAACGCTGATTCCCCGCAAGAAGAGGGGACTTGTAATGCTGACGGATAAACTTTTTATTCTAATGTCGAATAACGCTCAGAGGGCGACTGACTTTTTTAATATTCCGCCGAACAGAGTATACGAAGTAGGTACTCAGGTAGAACTGTAATTATAATTTTATTAAGCAAAAATTAAAATGTCTTTAACCTCAGAATTCAAAAGATCCCTGAAAACTATAGACTCTGAAGAAGTTTTAGACCTTGTAATTTTCAGACCGGTCTCTTTTGTGCTTGTAAAGCTTATATATCCGACAAACATTACGCCGAATCAGATATCCATTGTTGCTTTAATCTTCGGGATCTTAACAGGAATTCTGTATGGATTTGCCACTCCGGAATTTTTTATCTTTGCATCAGCCAGCTTTTTCATATGTAATACACTTGACTGTATGGACGGACAGCTTGCAAGGCTGAAAAAGAACGGCACCAAGATCGGAAGGGTTATAGACGGATTCATTGATTATATTACTTCCATTTCAGTATTCCTGGGAATTGGTTTTGCTATGACCATTATAACAGGCGAGGGATTATACAGCTGGGCTCTGACAATCGGAGCAGGAATATCCAAAGCTCTTCAGAATATGTTCTTTGATCATTACAGAAATATGTATCTTGAATATGTATATCACAAGTCGTCAAGCCTTGAAGAAGAGATTGAAGAATATTCACATGAAAAAGAAAGACTTAAAAGTATAAGCGGACATCATATTGAAAAATTACTTATATCGCTCTATCTGGCTTATTCAAATTTCCAGAAGAATTCAACGAATCATATTCAGCTTGATGTAACTCCGGATGAATACAAATCAAAGAACAAGCTTCTGATAAGACTATGGAGCTGGATTGGCTCTACGACTCATATGGTCGTTCTGATTATATTCTCTTTGATGAACAGGATTGATCTTTATCTTATCTTCAGCATAACTCTGGGAAACATTATTTTTATAATTCTGCTGATTTGGCAGAAAAGAGTCATAAAGGAATTATCAAACGTCAAACGTGAGACGTGAAAAGAGAGATGCGAAACGAAGATCATTAAATATTGAATTTTAAATTAAATAACTTTTAACTTTTTTATTTTTTTACAAATTAACCAATCAACCGATTAACCAATTAATTTTTCAACTATCTCTATGCAGGCAATAATACTCGCAGCAGGTGTATCAAAAAGATTAAGACCATTAACGGATACAACACCAAAATGTCTTTTGAAGGTTGGAAATGAAAATCTTCTCGAAAGAACGATTGAAAATGTACTGGCAAACAATATAAACGATTTTATTTTTGTAACGGGGTACAGGGAAAATATGATAAAGGAATTTCTGGATAAAAGATTTCCGGGAATAAATAAAACAATCATTACCAATCCGGACTATGAAAACAATAACAACTCATATTCATTATGGATGACTAAGGATATCGTGAAAGGTAACATACTGCTTCTTGACAGTGATATTCTTTTTGATGAAAAAATTATTACTATGCTCCTTACATCCGGACACCAGAATTGTCTTGCCGTGAATTTTACTGATGAGCTTGACGAAGAGCAGATAAAAGTAATTTTAGATAATGAATCTAAAATTACAGAAATAGGTAAGGAGATTTCAATCAGAAATTCAGAAGGTGAATCCATTGGCATCGAAAAGTTTTCGGAATATTTTATGAAAGAGCTATTTGCTATATTAAACAGAAAAATTTCAGAAGAGAATATTGTAAACGAGTTTTATGAAGCATCTTTTCAGGAAGTAATAAACAATGCTGATCCGAGGAACAGTATATATGCTGTCGATGTTTCAGAATTCACATGCATGGAGATAGACACAGTTCAGGATTACGAAAACGCTCAAAAAATCATAAACAATAATGAATAGTTACAGAAGACCGGGATTCTTCAGCGGATTTTCCTTATTCCCTCCGGTAATAAAATTGCTTTTACTTTCGAATACAGTAATATTTATATTGTTCAACGTGCTTCTTACGGGATTTTCTGTCGGAGGCATGTCATTTGACATTATCATTACAAAATATTTTGCGTTAAATCCTCTTAAGCCGGTTCTTTTCAATGAAAACGGGCAGATATTACAGCTGAGTTTTTATCCGTGGCAGCTGGTTACTTATATGTTTCTTCACGGAGGATTTTTTCACCTTTTGTTAAATATGCTTGCTCTCTGGATGTTCGGAGCCGAACTCGAAAACACATGGGGGCAAAAAAGATTTTTAACTTACTATATGCTCTGCGGTGTTGGTGCCGGTGTCTGTAATTTACTTATTGCGCCGTTATTCACAACAGTCGGACCGACAGTTGGAGCTTCAGGTGCAATTTACGGTATTCTGGTTGCATTCGGATATTTATTTCCTGAGAGAAAAATTTACATTTACGGGCTGATACCTGTAAAAGCTAAGTTCCTGGTTATACTTTATATGCTTATAGAATTATTTTCCGTTGCAGGCGGAAGCAATTCCGGAATCGCACATATGGCTCATCTTGGCGGAGGTGTTATCGGTTTGATTTATTTACTCGTTTATTATAAAGGATCTCCCATGAAATTTTTTGATAACTCCGGATTTAAAGATAAATTCACTTCCTATACTTCATCTGATAAAAGAACTTATTCTTCTCCTGTATATAGTAACGGAGCAAATGCCAAAAAAGAAGAAGCAGCTGATGCCAAATATCAGGATATACATATTACAGATTACAAAAAAGAAATGGAATCTCAGGAAAAACTCGCGCAGGATAAAATTGATGCTATACTGGATAAGCTGAGCGAAGGCGGATATCAAAGTCTCACTGAAGATGAGAAAAAAGTGCTCTTTCAGGAAAGTAAAAAACTGAGATGATAATTCATGCAGTCTGAAACCTTATCAAAAAAATACTGTAACGATCTGACTTCTTATTCACGATATCTCACCCGCGTCGTAAAGATCGGAAATATACCTCTCGGCGGAAGCAATCCCATACGAGTTCAGTCTATGACTACAACTGATACAATGGATACATTGGCTACTGTGGAGCAGTCGATAAGGATTATTGAAG
The DNA here is from genome assembly GCA_036782875.1 of Bacteroidota bacterium. GTDB lineage: Bacteria > Bacteroidota > Ignavibacteria > Tepidaquicellales > Tepidaquicellaceae > JAGPCH01. The sequence goes on from DAIPYG010000030.1 coordinate 30,222, forward strand.
CCGGCGGAGAATTTGTCCGAATCACTGCCCCAAGCATTAATGAAGCAAAAAATCTTGAGGATATAAAAAATGAATTAAGAAAAAGAGGTTATGATACACCTCTGATCGCTGATATTCATTTCACACCTAATGCGGCTGAAGCAGCTGCAAGAATAGTTGAAAAGGTAAGAATCAATCCCGGGAATTATGCCGATAAAAAAAAATTCAATATTATTGAATATTCGGACAGTGAATATGAATCCGAGCTCGAAAGGATACGTCATAAATTCTCCCCGCTTGTAAAAATCTGCAAAGAATACGGAACAGCAATGCGGATAGGAACCAATCACGGATCATTGTCTGACAGGATTATGAGCAGGTTTGGTGATACGCCACTGGGTATGGTAGAGTCAGCACTTGAGTTTGTAAGAATTTGTGAAGAGCTGAATTATCATGAAATAGTTCTTTCTATGAAAGCAAGTAATCCGAAAATTATGGTTGAAGCTTACAGACTGCTTATAAATAAGATGGAAGAAGAAGAAATGAATTACCCTCTTCATCTGGGAGTAACTGAAGCCGGGGATGGTGAAGACGGAAGGATAAAGTCTGCTGTCGGTATAGGCACATTACTTGAGGACGGAATAGGCGATACTGTGCGCGTTTCTCTGACGGAGGAACCGGAATTTGAAATTCCGGTTGCAAAAGATCTCGTGAGCCGGTATTCAAATAGAACCGGTCATAAGTATATCCCTCCAATCACAGATAACCCGCTTGATCCATTTGATTTTAAAAGAAGGGAATCAATTGAAATTGATAAAACCGGCGGACATAATGTTCCTGTTGTTATTATAAATGCTGATGATAATATCAGAAATAATCATTCAGCATTAACGGATCTCGGATACCGCTATAGCGAATCCCTTGACAAATGGAACATCGGCGACTCAGCAGCTGATTATTTGTATCTCGGCAGCAAGGATATTAGTTATGATCTTCCCGGTACTTTAAGAAAAATTTTTGATTATAAATTCTGGAATAGCTATTCCGGAAAGAGTGATTCGTTTCCATTGTTTAATGCCGGAGAGTATATTTCTGCAGAAAATAAAAGCGGAATACAGAATTTTTTATCAATATCAATTGATGATTTATCAGATGAATTGATAAATAAAATTTCAGAAGATAAAAAATGCGTAATTGTTTTGAATACAGAAAATGAACATTCGATGGCAGAATTGAGACGCGTATTTATTGAGCTTATTAATCACAATATTAATGCTCCTGTTGTAGTCAGATTGAAAAATGAAAATATTCCCGAAGAAAAATTATTACTCTATTCCGCTGCTGACCTCGGCGGTTTGCTTCTTGACGGATTAGGTGACGGTGTCTGGATTGAATCAAATGATACAAGTTTAAGGAAGATAAACAATATCAGCTTTGGAATCCTTCAGGCAACCCGGACAAGGATTTCCAGAACAGAATATATTTCATGTCCTTCCTGCGGCAGAACTTTATTTGACCTGCAGATCACTACTTCAATGATCCGTAAAAGAACTGATCATCTCAAAGGTGTAAAGATCGCCATTATGGGATGTATTGTCAACGGACCCGGAGAAATGGCTGATGCTGATTATGGCTATGTAGGAAGCGGACCGGGGAAGATTACTTTATATAAAGGCCGAGATGTGGTAAAGAAAAGTCTTAATTCAGAAATAGCTGTAGATGAACTTATAAACCTGATAAAAGAAAGCGGTGACTGGACAGAACCGTCCTGAAATCTATTCTTCAAACTATTTATTCCCAATAATTATATTTACATGAAAAAATTTACAATCTTATTTTTAACTGTTTTTTTATCATTTTTATCGGAAAACTCACGATCCGAGAATGATCCATATTCAATAGAAATTGAGAGAATTTATATACCGGGTTCACCTGCTATACATTCATTTGCATTTGCAGAACTAAACGGTAAATGGCTGTTTGTCGGAGGAAGAACTAACGGTCTTCACGGATTCAATCCAGGAGATGCTTTTCCAAAACAATATTCAAATAAAAATATTTTTGTCGTTAATCCGAATACACTGGAAACATTTTCGAAAAATATTTTTTCAGACTGCTCTTATACTATAGCCGATCCTCTGAGATCGACAAACATGCAGTACTTTCAGGATGGAAATAAATTATACCTGATAGGCGGGTATGGATATGACAGCGCTTCAAACGGCCTCATTACTTTCCCGGTTCTTAATGTAATAGATGTGAATGAAACCATGCAGGCGATAATTTCGGGCTCGTCTATTTCACCATTTATAAGGCAGCTAACTGACAGCCGTCTGCAGGTATCCGGCGGAGAACTTCAGAAGCTCGGTGATTATTTCTATCTGGCAGGCGGTCATAATTTTACCGGAACATATACACGAACTGTTAACAATCAGGTCTATACCAACAAGATTCAGAAATTTAAAATTATAGATAACGGAATCAGCATAAGTCTTTCAGATTACAGCTCCTGGACTGACACAGTTGAATTTCACAGAAGAGACATGAATCTTGTACCGGCCATGAAACCTGACGGAATTACTCCATATATGATTCTTTACGGTGGTGTATTTAAAAGGAATGTTGATCTTCCTTTCCTTAATCCTATTAATATAAATGCTGATGGTCCGGTTGTGGATTACAGCTTTGAACAGAAGATGAGCCAGTACACATGTTCATATCTTTCGGCATTTAACTCGATTACCGGAAGCATGCATACAACATTTCTTGGCGGGACAAGTCTGTATTATTATAATGAGTTTACTCATATGCTTCAGTATGATTCTTTGGTTCCCTTTATTGATGACATCACTACTCTTACAAGAAATTCTTCGGGAGTTTCTGATGAAAGAATATCAGTTAACAGGTTGCCGGCTTTGCTCGGAACAAATGCAAAATTCATTTTGAATGAATCCATACCGCAATATTCTAATAAAATTATTAAGCTTAATGAGATCAGCGGCAGAACTTTTGTCGGAATTATTTATGGCGGGATCAGAGCCATACTTCCAAACAATACTCCGAGCTTTCCGAGTGATTATATTCTGAAAGTTTATATCACACCAAAAACACTAAATGTTAACCACATAGGAAATACTGTTCCGCAGAAATATGAGCTTGGTCAGAATTATCCCAACCCGTTCAATCCTGAAACTAAAATAAAATTCAGCATCCCTTCGGCTTCATTTACAAGGCTATACGTCTATGATGAGCTCGGGAGGGAAGTTACGAAGTTAGTTGAAAGTAAACTGGATGCAGGAGTATATGAACTGAACTGGGACGGGACTGGCTTTTCGAGCGGTGTCTATTACTATAAGCTTGAGAC
>DAIPYG010000031.1:0-32742 GCA_036782875.1 Bacteroidota bacterium
TTTTGCTGCCATTGAGAAAGAATTTCCGGCAATTTTTCACCAGCGGGAGATTTTTCTTTTGCCAGGCTTTTCTTATGATCTATCAAAAGAAAAGCAGATTAAATTTATTGTAAAGTCTTTGAATAACGTTTTGGACAGCATTGATAATACAGTTAACTTCTTTTCAATAATATCATTTAATCTTTCAAACATTAAACGTATTTTAAAAGCTTATTAATAAATTAATCAATTTTGAATTCAAAAGAAGTCAGAAATTCTTTTTTAGATTTTTTTAAGGATAAGGGACATAAGATAGTTCCTTCATCTCCGGTCGTTCCGTATAATGACCCAACACTGCTTTTTACAAATGCAGGTATGAATCAATTCAAAGATGTTTTTCTTGGAACAGGCACACGCGAATATAAGCGTGCCGCTGATACGCAGAAATGCATACGTGCAGGAGGTAAGCATAATGATCTCGAGGAAGTCGGTATGGATGGTTATCATCATACATTCTTTGAGATGCTCGGCAACTGGTCGTTTGGCGATTACTATAAAAAAGAAGCGATCACCTGGGCATGGGAATTACTGACAGTAGTTTGGCAACTTCCAAAGGATAAAATCTGGGTGACAGTATTTGAAACAGATGATGAAGCATTTGATATCTGGAAAAATGAAACTGACATTAACCCTGAGCACATATTAAGATTTGACGAAAAGGATAACTTCTGGGAAATGGGAGATACCGGACCCTGCGGTCCGTGTTCGGAAATTCACTTTGATTTTACAAAAGAGGGATGCAAACCTGAAGATATAAATGCCGGTCATGAAGATGTAATTGAAATTTGGAATCTCGTTTTTATTCAGTATAACAGGAAAAAAGACCGCGAGCTCGAGCCTCTTCCAATGAAGCACGTTGATACCGGTATGGGCTTCGAAAGAGTTGTAAGAGTTTTTCAGAATAAGAGTTCTAATTACGATACAGATATTTTTACTCCTCTGATAGGTAAGATCGGAGAATTAACGGGAAAGAAATATGAAGGAGAGAATATATCTTCATTCAACGCAATCGCTGATCATATAAGAGCTTTGACATTTGCAATCAGTGACGGAGCAATACCTTCAAATGAAGGCAGAGGATATGTGCTGAGAAGAATATTACGGAGGGCATCAAGGCTTGCAAGAAAGCTTGAATATCATGAACCGTTGTTGTTTCAGTTAGTTGAAACTGTAGTGAAAAATTTCGGCGAAGCTTATCCTGAGATAATTGAGAAAAAGGAATTCACAAAAGAAGTAATAAAAGCCGAAGAAGAAAGTTTTAATGTTACTCTGGACAGAGGGATCAAGCTTTTCAATGAAGTTGCCGGTTCACTTAAAGATACAAAGATCTTTCCCGGAGCTGATGCATTCAGGTTATATGATACTTTCGGATTCCCTCTAGATCTGACTGAAGTAATGGCAAAGGAAAGAGGATTGAAAGTTGATCTGCTGAAGTTTGAAGAAGAAATGGAAAAGCAGAAAGACCGCGGCAGGGATTCGAGAAAAGAAAAGATGAATCTGGATCTGGGAATAGGTGTATTTGATTTTATGAATGAAGCAGTATCGAAAGAAGTAATTTACAATCCTTATGAGATCAAAGAAGACGTTACAGAAAAGAACATTGCAGTTGCAAAGTCCGATGATGATAAATTCATAGCTGTAATAAATGAAAATCCATTTTATTCCGAATCGGGCGGACAGATAAATGATACCGGAAAAATAATAACAGAGGATTCGAAAGAGATAGATATTATAGATTCACAGAAATATTTCCTGATACTTTCGGACAGGAATAATGTCCTTGGGGATATTGTAAAAAGCAGTGAACTCTTTCCCATAAGAGGAAAGGTATTATTAGACACAGGCAGAAGAAGAGCAATAGAGCGCAATCATTCAGCCACGCATTTAGTTCATGAGGCACTCAGAAGAATCTTAGGCAGTCACGTAAAGCAGCTTGGTTCGCTTGTTCATAATGAATATCTCAGATTTGATTTCCCTCATTTCCACAAGCTGAAAGAAAGCGAGATATCTGAAATTGAGAACATGGTCAATTCAAAGGTAAAGGAAAAGATAGAAGTGACAACGGATGTTGACATTTCCATAGATGAAGCGAATAAAATCCCGAACGTCAAGAAATTTTTCGGGGATAAATACGGCGAAAAAGTCAGGGTTGTACATATAGATGATAAATTCAGCATAGAATTCTGCGGAGGCACGCATGTGAAGAACACTGATGATATCGGACTTTTCAAGATTATCAAAGAAGAGAGCATAGCATCCGGTACCCGAAGAATTTTTGCAAGAACCGGCGAGGGTATAATTTCGTTTTTAAATGAGCGTATCTCAGATATTGAAAAAATAATCAACGAACTTCCGGAGAAATATTCATCTGATATAGCATCAGCCGTTCACTCCATTTCATATGATATTTCAAAAGCAGATTTCAGAGATATTGCTTTAATGCGCAAACTGATCTCAGCACAGGAAAATACTCTTGCATCACTTTACGAATCACGTGAAATATATCTTGAAGAAAAGAAGCAGTCTGAGAAGGAAATGTTAAAGAAAAATTTATCCGATGTATTTGACAGATTGGGAAAAATATTATTAAAACCAAACAAAGAAAACGGATATGATATCATAGCGGGAAAAATTGAACTTAACAATATGGAAGAGTTCAAAGAAATAGGTGAAGAGCTCAGGAAAAGAATTTTAAACGGAGTAGTACTGATTGCATCAGTTATTAATGATAAAATAAATCTTGTCTGCTCTGTAAGCGATAATCTCATAAGCGGCAAAGGGATCAATGCCGGAAAGATTATTTCAGTAATAGCAAAAGAGCTTGGCGGAGGCGGAGGCGGAAAGCCCCATCTTGCGATAGCAGGCGCGAAGGACATTACAAAACTGGATAAGGTAATAAATAATTTTCCGGATTTCATAAAAACAAATTACCAGAAATAATTTTTTACAGCAAAGACCATTCAAATTAAATAAAGACAGAAATCAAATAAAATGAAAGTAATCATACCGGTAGCAGGATTCGGAACAAGATTAAGACCTCATACACTTCACAATCCAAAAGTTCTTCTGAATGTAGGAGGAAAGCCGATGATACATTATATAGTAGATCAGCTTCTTAAAGATAAAATAGCCACTTCAATTATACTTGTCACAGGATTTCTCGGTGACAAAATAAAAGAGTATCTGGACAATACATTTAAATTCAAATTTGATTATGTGGAACAGGCAGAAGCCAAGGGACTCGGGCACGCTGTTTACTGCGCAAAGAGTGTATTTAGGAATAAGAATGACGAGACACTTATTATTCTCGGCGATACATTATTCGATGTTGACCTTAGAAAAATGGTAAGAAGTCAGAGTTCTGTAATAGGAGTCAAAGCAGTTGAAGATCCGAGAAGATTCGGGGTAGTCGAAAAAAACAGCGAAGGATACATTTCGAAATTTGTTGAGAAGCCAAAAGATAAGACTGTCTCCCCTTCCAATGAAGCTATAGTAGGACTGTATTATTTAAAAAATTCAAATTCTCTTTTCAAAAGTCTTGAATATATTATGAAGAACAATATAAAAGGCAAAGGAGAATTTCAGCTTACGGATGCTCTGGAAAACATGATAACCAATAAAGAAAAGATGAAGACATTTTATGTGGACGGATGGCTTGACTGCGGGAAACCTGAGACTTTACTGGAGACCAACCGGTATCTGCTGAATAAAAATAACAGGAAAAATAAGAGTATAAATAATAATTACAAGAATACAAAATTAATCAGACCTGTATATATCGGAAAGAATGTTAAAATAGAAAACAGCATTATCGGTCCTTATGCTACTATTAATGATAACTCTGAAATAAAGAACAGCATAATTCAGGACAGCATACTTGATAAATACACAGTAGTGGAAAACTGTTCACTGACAGATACTTTAATGGGTGAAGGTTCATCTGTTAAGAGGGATGCATTAAAGATAAGCATAGGTAATTATTCTGAAATATAATTTAGTTTTTAAATTTAAATAATATTACAAAACATTAAAATTATGTCTGATAATATTTTTGAGAAATTTGCTGATGAACTGTTTGATGCCATACTTGAATCCGATCCGCAGGCAGGATCAGGGCTGGGTCTGCATGATTATGACGGGAAAATTGCCGACGTTTCGGAAAAAGGCAGAGAGAAAGAGATGCAGATTTACAAGGAATTCTATGACAGGCTTTTTACCATAGACCGACAAGAACTTTCAGCCGTCAACAGATACGATCACGATATGGCTAAATGGGCATTGGAATCTGCAATTTTTTATATGGAAGAGATAAAGAGCCACAGAAATAATCCGAGATTTTACATTAACATATTCAGCGGACTTGATAATTACATGAAAAGAGAATATGAACCATTTGAAAGCAGGCTGAAATCAGTAATCAGCATAATGAATAGAATCCCTGACACACTTCAGACAGCAGAAATAAATCTCGGGAAAACGCTTCCATCGGTTTTCTGTAAATATGCTAAACACTCTGCATCGGGTTTTGAAGATTTCTTTAACCATAAACTTTTTGATGAAATAAAATCAAGAACATCAAATAAAGATCTCATCTCAGAATATGAAAAATCCGCTAAAGAAGCAGTGATAGCATTTGAAAGATTCAGTAAGTTCATAGACAGTGTTAATTCTGACAAAGACGAAAGTTACAGATTAGGAAAAGATAAATTTTTAAAAATGCTCAGAGTCACGGAGCATATTGATATGTCTGTGGAGGAACTAAAAAATACCGGACAAACCGAATTAAAGAGACTTAAGGATGAGCTTAATTCTTTATTAAAGGAAAATAATTTCGAGGGTAAATTAAACACACTCGAGCACGATCACCCAACAGAGGTTACACTCATAGATGAAATTAAAAATATGCTCAGTGAACTTGTCGAATTCATAAGAGAAAAAAACATTGTCGATCTTCCCGAAAAATTAAACTGCATAGTTACCGAGATGCCAAAGTATGATGACTTTGGATTTGCGGCTATGGGAACAGCCGGACCTTTTGAGAAATCCGATGAGTCTTTTTATTATGTAAATCTTCCAGATAAGGAATGGGATGAAAAGAAAAAAGAAGAATGGCTGACACAGTTCAATTATCCCGCACTAAGTCTAATCTCAATACACGAAGCATATCCGGGACATTACACACATTTTCTAAATGCAAACGCAAATTCGACCCGCCTTTCAAAATTATTCATGTCATATTCTTATGTAGAGGGCTGGGCTCATTATACAGAGGAAATGATGATAGAGCAGGGATTCAGGAAAGATGATTTTAAAAGCAGGATCGGGATGCTTCTCGAAGCGCTTATAAGATGCTGCAGGTATAATGTTGCAATAGGAATTCACTGCGAGGATATGACACTAGAAGAAGCTAAAAATTATTTTCTTGAAAATGCTTATATGACAGAGACAACGGCATTGCAGGAAGCTGAACGGGGAGCTTTTGATCCGGGATATCTGAATTACACGCTTGGGAAAATATACCTTAAAAAATTCAAGGAAAAGTATTTCAATAAATTCGATGATACAAAAACTTTAAAAGATTTTCACAATCAGATAGTTTCACTGGGATGTCCGACTTATAAGATCGCAGAAGATTTTGTTCTCGGATAATCAGTGAGCAAACTAATAAATTGCTTAGCCGTTTTTCTCAAGTTTTTTTGACAGGAAAAGTTCTCCTGCTATAAAAAGCAGCGTACCGGCAAGAAAGTACTTCCACAGACTCAATCCGGTTCTTGTTTCATTCAAAGCTGAAGTTATATTTTCATTCTGACCAATCAGTTTTATATTTACTATTCCTGCTTTTTTAAAGTAATCCAGGATCTCTTCATCTGAGCATAAGAGCATACTGCTTTCTGAAGGATCTTTATTCAGAGCAAAATCAAATTCATTCCCTGCAGAATCTTTCAGTGAATATATTCCTGTTTTAGAAGTAATCTCCGAGTACGGCAGGAAGAGATAATTTTCCTTTGGCAGCAAATTATTAACTCCTGGCTTTACAACAGCTTTATCCGGTAATATTAATTCCGAAATATTATTCAGTCCTCTGACAGCAATAATTCCGGATTTTCCTGAAATATATTCTTTCTGAAAATCGAAATCGTTGCTTAGATAATAGATACTTCTTATAATAAGGGGAACAAATATGGATTTAAAAGGAAGATCAGACATATCATCAGAGGCTGATACAGAAGAAATGATAACCTTTCCTTTTGAAAGTTTAGATTCAATCAGAAACGGATAACTGTTAGTAAGAGAAATAATCCTGCCGGTATTTTCATTCGGAAGAAGACGGAAATAAGAATTTATTTTCGGTGATTCGATATTGAAATTTTCTGAAGTGGAGCTTAATCTGCTGCCTGAGAATATTTCAGCCAGGACCGGATTTTCAAAATCAACTCTTTCAAAATTAAGATTCAGATTATTATCTTTATCGGTATTTAAATTTTCTATCCGTACCGAATTAAGTTTGTTTAGAAGTGTGTTGTTGTAATTAACAATATCAATCGATATTCCCGGAAAGATGAATATTCCCCCCCCGCCGGCAACATAATCTTTTAACAACTCCGCTTCTTTATCAGTAAAGCTTTTTTTATCTGCGATAAAGACAGCATCGTATCCGGAAATATTCTCATTTATGCCAGTTTCAGTTTTCACATTAAACAATCCGCTTTTTCGTTTTAAAGAATCGGATAGTATATCGCTTGCAGACTGTAAAGCCAGGTTAATGAAAGACAGATCTTTCTGACTGTCACTGACTAAACCAATATTGAATGTCTCAGGAATATAGAATGTAAAATAATATTTATTATCCTGTATGATCTCATCATCCTGAAACTCGGACTGCACGAGTTCGATGTAACCTTTAACACTGCCGGTATGCGCTGCTCTGAAGCTAAACTCAATTTCTTTTTTATCATATGAGTTCACATCAACAACTTTCTCGCTTCTTAATTCATTATCTATATAAAGATTTACAGTTTTGTTATAGACATTATAATTAGTATGATTGTTCAGGAAGATCTTAACTTTTACGTCCTTATCTTTTTCAATAATCTTAGACAAAATAACCAGACTGTCGAGAGAAAGATTATTTACCGATCTGCTCCCGATTTTAACCAGATAAGTATTAACGGAATTATCCCGGGCATTAATATTCTCTTTTAAAAGATCATTGAATGAACTGAAATTGGTCTGCTGGAAATCTGATATTATGAAAATTTCTTTATTAGGGTTTTTAGATTCAGCGAGAATTTTATATGAATAACCGCAAATCTCACTCATACTTACCGGCTTATAGGAAATTTTTATTCTCTCAAGAGAATCATTCAGTTCCTTAAAGCTGTTAAACAGAACTTTTTGATCTTTAAAGCCTGCAGCGGAAACCGGAATCAGATAGACTTCATCAGATTCTGAATGCGACTCCAGGATTTTCTTTACGGCATCAGCCGCCTGACTGAGATAAAGACCTTTTCCGTCTCTTGCGGTCATGCTGAAAGAATCATCAATGAAAATGAGAGTAGTAAAACCCGAACGGTTATCTGAGTTTCCTGCATATCCTTCATATACAGGTCTGGCAAAGCTCAATACAAGAAAGACTATTGCCATTACTCTTAAAAGCAAAAGAAGAAGCTGTTTCAGCTTTATTCTCCTCATCTTAGATTTCTGAATTTCTTTCAGGAACATTAGAGTACTGAACTCAACTTTCTTTATCTTTCTCAGATTCAGCAGATGAATAAGAATTGGAATGGATACAGCCAGCAGACCGATAAGTATGGACGGATTTAAAAAATTCATTAATTAGCTTTTGCTTTCTTTACTCAAGATAATTTTAATATGTGATTATCTAAATGCAAATTTCGATTATTTACATAAATTCATTTAAATAAGTTTCCATAACAATCATTCCGGAAATATTTCTCTATATACGATTAAAGCAGAACGCGGATAACGCAGATTGAGCAGAAAAATAACGGATTGATCTTTGTTTTAAAAGCAATTCTGATACTTCTTAAAATCTGTATCTTAATGGTTACATTAAGTATGGTCTCATAAGAGTTGGACGATATGAGAAAGTGATAATTCAAACCATCTTATTTACTTGATTAATGTTTATTTTAAGTTTTTTAATTCTCTTTATTAAAATCAGCGGATTTCCGCAGCTTCAGCGTTATCCGCGTTCCGAAAAATCAATGTGTACAGAAGATTTACATTTTCTAAAAAATTTTATCTATAATTTTAAGATTATAATTCCAATATTGCAGGGCTTATAAAATGAATACACTTATTTTTTTAAACGGGGATTTTCCGGAATTATACATTATAAAGAAATTTCTTGGTAAGAAATCATTTATAATAGCTGCTGACGGAGGAGCAAATAAGCTAAAAAAGATAAACATAATTCCTGATCTTATTATCGGGGATCTTGATTCAGTCAGCAAGAGTACTCTTGTTTATTTCAGGAAAAAAGGAACACTGATAAGTGAAGTCAATGATCAGGAAAAGACGGATTTCGAGAAAAGCCTTATCTACTGTACAGAAAACGGAAAAAATCCGGTCAAGGTATTCGGTTCTTTAAGCATGAGACCTGATCACACATTAAATAATTTCAGCATCCTGAAAAGGTATATTAAGAAATTAGATATCAAACTTATCACGGAAGAGTTCGAGATTTTTTTTATGGAGAAATATTTCAAATTCAATTACAGAACCGGAGAGATAGTTTCAATGCTTGCAATACCTATAGCTGAAAAAGTTACTACAACCGGACTTGAGTATGAATTGAAAAATGAGAATCTGGAATTCGGAGTGAGAGAAGGTGCATTAAACAGATCCACTTCCGGGGAGATCACAATAAGATTCAGGAAAGGAAATTTACTTTTATTCAGAAAGCATTTTTTAGATTAAATGACATTAACCAAGATACCATTAACACTAAATGACTATTTAATTATCATTGCATATTTCATCGCAGTCTTAATTATAGGATTTAAAACAAGAAAATCAGATAATTCCGTAAAGGATTATCTTATAGCCGGAAGGACACTTACATTGCCGGCATTCATTGCCACGCTTGTTTCATCTTTTTACGGGGGAGTTCTTGGGATAGGTGAATTTACAGCAAGATTTGGTATCTCAGGATGGCTTCTGTATGCATTCCCCTTTTATTTTTTCATAACAATATTTGCTTTCTTTCTTGCTAACAAGATCCGGCGTACACATCTTTACACAATACCGGATAAGCTTTACAGAGTTTACGGGAAAAAGGTGAGCGTTTTCGGAGGAATGCTGATATTTCTTTTATCAACTCCTGCTCCGTATCTTTTTATGATGGGCGTACTTGTTCAGTGGATATTCGCAGTAAAGCTGATATATGCAATGTTATTTTCACTGGTCTTTTCCATTATCTATCTTATCAAAGGCGGTTTTCGTTCGGATGTAAGAGTAAACATTTTAGAATTTGCTATGATGTTTATAGGATTTGGAATGATATTACCTTTTTGTTTTAACGTACTCGGAGGATTTGATTACTTAGGCGCGAGACTGCCGGAAGAGTATCTGAGTTTTCCGGGTAATGTAACTCTTCAGTATTTCATTCCGTGGTTCTTTATAGGAACATGGGCGCTTGTAGATCCTGTATTTTATCAGAGATGCTACGCTGTAAAAAATAAAAAAACGCCTAAGCGGGGAATACTGATCTCTCTTTTTTTCTGGTTCATTTTTGATCTGATGACAACGACAGCCGGTCTTTATTCAAAAGCCTATTTTCTAAATGATCTAAAGGAACCAATTTATTCAATTCCTTTATTAGCTGAAAAAATCCTGCCTCCTATTGCTCGGGGGATATTCATAGTCGGACTCTTAGCAACAATAATGTCATCTCTTCATTCATATATTTTTATTTCAGCAACAACATTCGGGAGGGACATTGTTTCAAGAATGAAAAACGAAGATGAGGAGAAATACCTTTACAACAGAAGCGGAATGCTTATAAGCGCTTTATTTGCATTTGGTCTGGCATATTTCATTCCTTCAGTCGTAGATATCTGGTACACAATCGGAACAATGATCATTCCGGCATTACTGATCAGCGTCATCAGCAGTTATTTTGAAAAACTTCATGTACACTCCAAATATATTTTCGCAGCAATGACAGGTTCATTTTCTGTTTCTCTTATTTCATTTATTATTGGAATGCTGAATAAAGCAGGCGGTCAGGCGGTTTTTCCTTTCGGGCTTGAGCCAATGTATCCGGGGATGATCACAGGATTGATCATTTATTTGATCGGTTACAGCAACAGAAAATTTTTAAAGACTGAAAGCGATTATTGATCCATAAATATCTTTAATATGTTCTTCTATTCTATTCATGAGAAAAATTATTTTATCCATACTGATTCTCTTCTCCGGACAGGCATACCTGTATTCTCAGGATACAGCATTTGCCACTGTCAAGGATACTGTCAGGCTTGATCTGTTCACTAAAAGCAGTCTGGATACAAATAATTTCAATATATTCCCAAAATCATATTCACGAAAAACAGTTGCTCTGGTACTGAGCGGAGGCGGTGCAAGAGGTCTGGCGCAGCTCGGAGTTTTAAAAGAGTTTGAGAGAAATAATATCAGGATCGATATGATAGTCGGAACAAGCATGGGAGCATTGATCGGCGGATTATACTCTTCAGGATATAAAGTAAATGAAGTAGTAAACATACTTGAAAAGTTCAACTGGAACAAAGCACTAAGCCTTACAAATAATTACCAGAGAACTTCCCTGTTTCTTGAGCAGAAAAAAGTACAGGACAGGAGTCTGCTCACAATACCGCTGGACGGCATAAAACCTGTTATACTTCCTTCTTCGTTTTCAAACGGTCTTTACCTAAGCGAGAAGATTAATTCTTATATACTTAATTCAAGATATCATTCCAAAGATGATTTCTCAAAATTAATGATTCCCTTTGCTGCCGTAGCAACAGATCTTGATAAAGGAAAAGCGGTAGTATTGAGAAAAGGTAATCTCAGCGAATCAATAAAAGCCTCGCTGACATTTCCATTATTATACACGCCAATAATAATTGACGGGAAGAATATGGTTGACGGCGGTCTTACAGCAAATATACCAAATGACATTGCAAAGAAGCTTGGTGCAGATTTTACGATAGTTGTAAATTCCACCAGTAATCTGAAATCCGACAAAGAACTCGATGATCCGCTTAATACAGCAGATCAGATACTTTCCATTACAATGGCTCAGCTTAACGAACTGCAGCTAAACGGCGCAAACCTGATCATCACTCCCGACATTAAAAAATATTCGGCATTGAATTATACGGAAATAAATTATCTGATAAAAAAAGGAGAAGAAAAGACAGCAGAATTAATGAGCCGGATAAAGATGAAGATCGATTCACTTGAATTATCGGAATCAAGATATATGAATAATTTCATTACAAATCCTGAAATTGAAATAACTTCTGATTTTATAAACACGGGATTAAATGATGCATTGAAAGAGCTGTCAGATAAAAATTTTGAGAAATACACATCTATTGAAAAAAATCTCAAAATGATATATAATACAGGCGAGTACAGTGAAATGATTGCGGAAGTTTCGAGATCAGGATTCTCCGCAACAATAAATTATATACTTAAAGCTAATCCCGTTCTGAAAAATTTAAAGATAGAAAATCCTGTCTTTGAACTGGACAGTATGATTTCTGTTTTCAAAAAATATAATACCGGGAAGATAATAAATCTGTTTGAATACCATAAATTCTATGATGACCTGCTCGGAAAATTAAGAGCGAATTCATATTCTGTAACCGATATAGAAAAATTTTATTTTGATCATTCCAGCAATACTCTTGAAATTAAGTTCAGTAAAGGTAAGATCAGCGGAATAGAACTTGTAGGAAATAAAACAACCAATGATAATGTAATATTAAGAGAAATAAAGCTGGATCCGACTGCAACTGTAAAAAAAAGAAACACTGACGAGAGCATTAAGAACATTATGAGCACAAACCTATTCAGGCAGGTCAGTTTTGAATATGATTTTTCCAAACACATTAATGATCCGGAATTAAAGATCAACATGGTGGAGAAGAATACTAAAGCATTAAGATTTTCACTGAAAGCAGACAATGTAAGAAATCTGCAGCTGATGTTTGATCTCAGAGATGAGAATATATTCGGAACAGCAATAGAGACAGGGCTTCTTGCCGCAGGAGGTCTACGTAACCGAATATACCAGTTTGATATAAAATCAAATCAGTTCTTCAGTCTGCCTTTGACATTTAACTACAATCTGTTTTATAAATTCACTGACATATACAGATATGCACAAGTTATTGACACGACCCAAAACGAATTTGATGTTTTTAAGATCGGTGAATACAGGGATCTGAAATACGGAATGAGTTTTTTGTTTGGTGCTCAGGTAAAAAGATTTGGTACAATTTACGGTCAGATTTTCTTTGAGAATCTCGGCATACTTAACAAATTTGACAGTCAGAATCTGACAGAAGATCTCAGGGTAATTAAATTAAAATTCGGAGCTGTGTTTGATACAGAAGATAGAGTTCCGTTTCCGACCAAGGGCACATTGTTTAATTTTTACTATGAGACTGCTAACAATACGCTTCAGTCAAAAACAAGCTTTACAAAGTTATATTTCAGCTTTGACCAGTATTTTCCTGTAGCAAAATCGCAGATACTGAGACCACGATTTATATTCGGATTCGGGGACAACACAACTCCTTTAACAGAACAGTTTTATCTTGGCGGACAGAATTCATTTTTCGGAATGGTGGAAGACGAACTGGTAGGGAGGCAGATACTTGAGGCATCTCTTGAGTACAGATATTTATTTCCATACAAAATTTTTTTTGATACTTACTTCAGCATAAGATATGATCTTGGAAATGTCTGGCAGGTTGCAGAGGATATCAGGTTCAGGGATCTGCGGCACGGGCTGGGGCTGTCACTGGAATTCGATACTCCAATAGGAGAAGCAAGCTTTTCAGTAGGAAGAAGCTTTATAGTAAAGAAAGGACTGACACAGGATTCATTTATTTTTGGTCCGTATGATTTTTATTATTCAATAGGATATGATATTTAAGGTAAGTAAATTGGTAACAATAATAATTAACAAGCGTAAAGTAAATAACTTATAATTTCAGATCTTGAAACTTCTCAATAAATATACAGACAGTACGATCAGAGTAATATTTACATTCATAGCATTGTATTGTCTGATTTTTTCTTCTATTGTTTTCATCAGGACAATGTTCACTGAAAGAATGACATCAGATGACTGCTTATGGGTGGCAGAATACAACGGGAACAAGCTGAATGAAGGTCTTTATATCGTTCAGATTCTTCCCGGCGGTGTTTCGGATATTGCAGGTATAATGGAAGGAGATATTTTACTTGCTATCAACGGTATTAAATTTAACAATATAAACGAAGCCCAGAGCATTCTTAACGGATTTGAGGCAAATGAGCTTATTGAATATACAATATTAAGAGACAATACAATTCTGAAAAAAGATCTGCGGGTTCTGAAAATATTCAATATCGTTTTTCTGATATTTTCACTTCTTGGTTTTGGATTTCTGGTAATTTCATTTTTAGTCGGATATTCAAAGCCAAAAGAGCTTACTTCCCAGCTGTTTTTCTTTCTCGGATGTTCAGCTGCAATGGGATTTTCAATGATCGGAATAGCTACGTTCGGAAGTTCATTTACTATTCTTCAGTTCAATTTCTTTATCGGACAGTTATTCTTTTACCCTTTGTTTGTTCATTTCTTTTTAACATATCCTATCCGGATAGAATTTAAATACAGGAAATATTTTCTTACAGCTATATACGGTGTAATTATAATAATGGGATTATTAAGGATATATACTGAGCAGGAAACTCCTGAGTTTAACAGAATCTCGAGCTCAATCGGAATTGCAATAATTGTTATTTATATCAGTCTCGGTATTACATTCTTCATGAATTCATATTATAAGCTTAAGAATGAAACACTTAAGAAACCTCTTAAAATTATAATAAATGGATTCTTAATAGGAGGAATGGGATTTATTTATTCATTTCTGATCCCGTTTTTTATAAAGAAACCTAACTTCCTGGTTCAGTCTTGGATATATCTTCCATGCGCGCTTGTATTGTTCATTCCCATTTCATTCGGATATTCTATTTTTAAATACAGGATATTAGACACTGAATTCATTGTAAAGAAAGGACTCGTATTCGGAATAATAACCGCGTTTATTGTCGGAATATATCTTCTTCTTGTTTTAGTGCTTAATTCTATACTCAGCCAGTTCATGCCGGAAAATAAGCAGCTTCTGACCATAGCGCTGATAGTCATAGTGACATTCAGTTTCGATTTTGTAAACAAGAAGGCAAAGGAGTTCGTAGACAAGCAGTTTTACAGGGAAAGATATAATTACAGAAAATCGCTGCTGGAATTTTCGGAGGAGCTTCCCTATCTGGACAATATTAAACAGATAATAGACAAGATCGGAACATCTGTCAAGGACACTATGGGAATAGATCATCTGAATGTCTGGTTTAAGGATGATGAATATCAGAGAATTCTTCAGAATGAGTATGAGAAGAAATCAGATAACGAAAAAGTGATTCATAAAGAATCAAATTTTGATGAAGCATTCTCATCATTATTCTTAAACAATAAGGAACCGAAAATCCTGAACGATCTATATATACAGGAATTCAAAATCCCGGCTTCATATAAAGAGGTCATTAAGAAAGAAAACTTTGCTCTGCTGATCCCGATCTACATAAAAGATAATCTTATTGGAACAATGAATTTCGGTGAAAAGCCTTCGGGTAAATCTTATTCAGAAGAAGACATTGATCTGCTGAAAACCCTGGCATCTCAGGCGGCAATTGCATTTGAGAATTCCCGGCTGCAGAAAGAAAAGATATCAAAACAAAAAATCGAAGAAGAACTTCAGATCGCGAGAAAGATACAGATGGGTCTGTTACCACAGTCCATCAACAGCATAGAGGGTATAGAAGTATCGGGTTTTTACAATCCTGCCAAGATAATAGGTGGTGATTTTTATGATGTGATAAAGATCAGTGAAAGCAAAATGCTTGTCATAGTAGCGGATGTTTCCGGAAAGGGAATACCTGCAGCGCTTTATATGTCAAAGGTACAGGCAATGATTCAGTTTGCCGCAAGTATTTTTCAATCACCTAAAGATATTCTGATTGAAGTAAACAAGCAAATCCATAATAAAATAGATAAAAGATCTTTCATTACTACAATCATTGCACTTTTTGATCTTGAAAAAATGAAGGTTAAAATATGCAGAGCAGGACATAATCCTGCAATATATTCTGTCAACGGCAAGCTGCACCTGCTTAAGAGCAAGGGAATGGGTCTTGGTCTGGAGAGCAACAAGTTCTTTGATGAAAATCTTGAAGAATCAGAAATGGATATCTCGAATGATAATGTATTTGTTTTCTACTCAGACGGACTTACTGAAGCCATGAATAAGAACCGTGAAGAATTCGGGACAGACAAGATCATGGATATAATAGATATTAACAGACAGAGTTCCTGTTCTTTGATTCAAAAAGAAATTATAAATTCAGTTGACAGCTTCAGAGGCAATGCTGAACAGAATGATGACATTACTCTTGTGATCACAAAAATAAAATCAAGAAAGCAGCTTTCTTAAATACAAAAGTTATTTATCCCCGTTGTTATTAATCAAATATCCTAACTTTAAAATAAATATAAAATGATTCCGCGATATTCCAGAACAGAAATGTCATCAATCTGGTCAGATGAAAATAAATTTAAGATCTGGCTTAACATAGAAATTTTAGCAACAGAAGCCCAGACAAGATTAGGGCTGGTTCCGAAAAACGCATTATCAAATATCAAAAAGAAAGCCAGGTTTAGTGTTGATAAAATTTTAAAGATAGAGGAAGAAGTCAAACATGATGTAATTGCTTTCCTTACCAATGTCGGTGAATATATAGGAATAGATTCCAGATTTATTCATCTTGGAATGACAAGCTCTGATGTCATAGATACTGCTTTATCCGTTCAGATGAAAATGGCAGGTGAGCTTATATTAAAAGATCTTGCCGAAGTGAAAAAATCACTTTATAAAAAAGCTAAGAAGTATAAATATCTGACGATGATCGGCAGGACACACGGGGTACATGCTGAGCCTGTTACACTCGGTATTAAGTTTGCGCTGTGGTATGATGAGATGAGCAGAAACATTGAGAGGTGGAAAAGAGCTATTGATGTAATTTCTATCGGGCAGATATCCGGAGCTGTCGGGACATACGAACACATTTCCCCTGAGGTTGAAAAGTTTGTCTGTAAAGAATTAGGACTCAGAACAACTAATATCTCCACACAGATTTTACAGAGAGACAGGCATGCGGAATATATGTCAACTCTGGCTATTATTGCTTCATCACTGGAAAAGTTTACAACAGAGATCAGGCATTTACAGAAGACAGAGACTTTAGAGATTGAAGAATATTTTTCTTCCGGTCAGAAAGGGTCGTCAGCAATGCCTCATAAGAAGAATCCTATATTAAGTGAAAGACTATCAGGCATGGCAAGAGTAATGAGAGGCAATGCACTTGCTGCATTTGAGAATATTCCTCTATGGCATGAAAGAGATATCAGTCATTCATCAGTTGAAAGAATAATAATTCCGGATTCAACAATTTTAATGGACTATATGCTTGCACAGTTTACAAAACTAATTGACAATCTTGTAATTAACGAAGTAAATATTAAAAAGAATCTTGAGCTTACAAACGGTCTGGTATTTTCCCAGACTGTTTTACTGAAGTTGATTGAAAAGAAGATGAAACGCGAGCAGGCGTACAGGATAGTGCAGACAGTTGCCATGAAATGCTGGAAAGAAAAAATAAGCTTTTTAAAACTGCTGAAAGAAGATAAGGATGTCATGAAATACTTAAATGAAAAAGAGCTGAATGAGATTTTTAATTATGATAAGTCAAAAAAGAATGTTGATTTTATATTCAGAAGGGTTGGATTAAATGGAAAAGTGAATTCTTAACATTTTAAATGAAAAACTGAACATTCCATCGAAGCTCTTGTAAGAGTTTATAAAACAAAAATATGATTTTGAAAAATTACACTTTACTCAAATCAACATAAGCACCATTTATCATCCCGGGCACGCAGCTGCTTACATTGAAATCAGAAGCCAGATCAATATCTTTTCCAAATCCTCTTTCGATCAGCTCTTTACCCGAAACACATTTTTCTATCTGCTCTTTAAGTTCGGTTTCAATACTTTTATAAACAGCAAGTGCTGACCTGCTTTCGGGAGACAATTTACCTTTGAGAAAGCTGATAATTGCGCCTGCGCCTGCCAGATCTTCAACTGCATATCTTACAGAACCATCTGTCCATTTCTCACCTGCCGGAATTACTGAAATTTGTTTACCTTTTGACATTGCAAATTCAGCAACTGCCTTTGCATTTCTGAAGCTGCCGCTGAGGGTTAAAGTAGTTCCTGTTGAAAGAGATAAAGTAGATCCGTTAGGTGAAGGTAAAACAATTTTCGTATTTGCAGGAATATTTATTAATGATGCCGGAGAAAGAGTATATTTATCTGAAGCTAGTTTGTCACTTTCTGCAAGTATTGCATTTTTTGAAAAGGCGAAATCAACAGCTGATCCGTTTTTATAAAAATATGGAAAAACAATTGCGCCTCTGCTGACGGCTATGTCAACACTTGTTGAAAAAGAAAGAATATCTGCAATAATTATCACATCTGAAACACGAGCCAGAGTTTCAATTCCATTGATCCCCCATTCTGATCTTATATCATATTCTTTCTGATCATAAATCATATTTAAATATTCTTCAGGTATGAATATAATCTCTTCTCAGTTCTATTACTTTACCAATAATCTGAAAGGGCTTATTAATGATAGCTTTATATTTTGAATTTGATGCTTCGAGATATGCTTTTATTCTTTTATTCCTTAAAGTCTTCACAGTAGCTTCATCATCAAGCAGCGCAATCACAATCTCACCGTCTTCGGCAGTATCCTGCTTTCTGACAATTACAATATCACCGTCATAGATTCCTGAATCTATCATGCTCTCTCCCTTAACTTTCAGAGCAAAATGAATCTGATGTCCTTTTTTATTTTTTTCCATTGTTACATAACCCTGAATGTTGTCATTTGCAAAAATAGGTTCACCGGCAGCTACACTTCCATACAAAGGAATCAGATTAACATCAGATCTAATTTTTTCAAAGCTCTTCTCTTCATCCGACTTAATTATTTTAAAACCTCTGGCTATATCTTTTTTGCGTTCAAGATAACCTTTCTTCTGAAGCGCATAAATATGATCCTGAACTGTGCCAATGGTGATGTTGAATTTTTCTCCGATTTCTTTAAGTGTCGGAGGGTAAGTTTGTTCAATTCTGTGCTTCTCAATGAAGTTCAGAATTCTCTGCTGTTTGGTAGTTAGTTTATCCATAAATCAATATGGCATAATTACATAGCAGTGTCAATTGAATTATCAGGTGGGATTAAAAATTCTGTGAATATATAAAAACAGGACGCGGGTGACACAGACCGGGAGGTAAAATACCTGATATATTATTTGTAATAATTTATTATTGAAAATTCCGACACATCTTTGATATCAGAATTTTTATAGATTTTTCTTTTTATGAAATGGCTGTTGAGGGAAAATGATTCAGACTTCACTCTGCTGCTTTACAATAGTTGAATTTAAATTTCAGCATTCCTTATTCTAACGGGTAAACTTTTTATTTAAGCAGCATCATTTTTTTTGTGAAATTGAAATCTTTCCCTTTAACTTCATAATAATATATACCGCTTGCAAAAGCGGAAGCATTCCATTTTAGAATATGCTGACCTGCATCCAGTTTACCTTCACTGATCACATCGACTTCATTTCCGAGTACATCAAGAATAAAGACTTTTACATTCATAGATTTTTGAAGATCAATTTCAATGTTAGTAGCGGGATTAAACGGATTAGGATAGTTCTGATATAATTGAAAATCCTTTACTTCCGAGATATTATTTATACCGGAAGGAGTTCGCACAACAATTCTTTTGGCCGGAGCCCAGTTCCAGCTGTCTCCGCCGGTTCCCCCGCTGCTGTTAGTAGCAAGTCCCGTAGCCCAGATCGTATCAACAGATTCCATTGACGGAGCTGTATAATTAAAAGAAACAGTTGCAGAACCGCTTGTCATTGCAATATTTGTGCTGTGAACAATTTCAGTACTTGAAAGGTGAACATTTGATGAAACAGGACTCAGAGTGCCTTTACGCTTTGCAATATCAAATCCGGCACCTGTTTTACCTGTCATTGAAACAGTCACAGAGTATTGAGCCGTCTGTCCTGTATTTAAAGTATCAGGACCAGATATTATAACAGAAACTCCGGAATTAGCTGAGGATCCATGGCAGCTGCCGCAGCCTGCCGTTGAGGATTTGAGAGTCCTCCCAGTTTTTCCACCGATATCGCCGTAAAGAACAATGCTTGCAGAAAAAAACAAGATCACGGTAACTGCTGCAATAAATTTTTTATTCATAGCTTAGAATTATTTTGTGTAAATACACATCTGATTTAATGTCGTTTAACTTATTTGATTTGAATTAAAAATACCACTCAATTAATAATATTCATACTTCTATTTTTTCAGCAAGACGTATTGATATTTTTCGACTGTGTAAAAGAAATGGAAGGCGGATGACGCAGATTTTTAGGACAATGACGGATTAATTTTCTAATCCAAAAATTAATGAAGAGCAGTTACATATTTTGATAGAATCATATTAGATGTTATTATATGATTTGAATGCTGAGGAATAATAAAATTTCATAAATCTTTTTGCTGCATTAAAAAATAGTTCAATTCCAATGTGTCAAAACAAATTTGAAACCAATAAATTTGCTGCGAACAAAAAATAATAATTAACATTAATTCTTCTATGCACTTCCATTTTCTCCGCCCGCGGGATGGGTCTATATTTGTATATTTTAAAGGTTAATTATTATTGAATAAAAAATTTTACAACAATTATCTAAAATGTTTTGGACGGATATGAGTTTAAAATGATTTTTAGTTTTCTTTTTTCCTATCATTACAGTTCCGCCAAATTTATAGTTATCCGCGCTTCATAAGGAAATATTGTGTTCATAGATTTTTTGATTGTCTTAAAATTGTTTATTGTTAATAATCATAATTCTGTATAAGTTTACGCACCTAATTTTTATCAATGATCAGATTTTATTTTCTATTTGGAATAATTCTCGTCACAATTCTATACATCAACGGCTGTGATGAATTAGTTTCAAATCAATCCAAACCGGATGTCCCCGCAGATCACGATATTCTGCACGGAATTTTTCTTCACAAAAGCGGCGAGAAGGATGCACTGGGATGCGATGAGTGTCATGGTTCAGATCTTACCGGCGGTGTCCAGTCTCTAAACGGAAAATATATTTATGTACAGTCCTGCTACCAGTGTCACGGGCAATTATGGGGAAATGTAAGAGGTAGAAAATGAATTCATATTTATTTAAAAATATTCATATGATAAACTACAGAAATTTCCTGTTTCTGATTCTTATTTCAATTACAGTTTATTTTTCCGGTTGTACAGTTGTTAAGCCAATTGACAGGGAAAGACTTGCCGATCCTAATATGATATTTGATGAAAACCCGATCGAGCAGGGAATTCAGAATCATTATCTTTATATAAGAGAAGGATCCCAGGGAGCTGACGGAGCTAAAAGCGGTGGTTGCGGCTGTGGGTAAAATATTCAATTTTTTTTTGAAAATATGTTTGATCTGTCTGACCGCTGAAATAAGTTATGCGCAGGATGTACCTGAAGATGAACTTCAGGCGCGTATCAATACTTACTTCGATAATTTCGGTGTAACAGTGATTTATCCTTCCATTAATTATTCAAAAAAACTTTCCAACAATACAAGTGTTTCCGCTACTTATCTAACTGACATAATCAGCGCTGCTTCAATGCAGAGCCTGTTTGAAGTTGACGGGGTCACTTCCGCGACCAACAGAACTTACGGCGGCAAGGATGAAACACCTGAGGAATGGAGACACGAGATAGGTCTGGGATTGACGCAGAAAATATCCGAAGGCAGTTTTTATGTAAACGGGCTTTACAGCATTGAACACGATTATTCATCAAAGACGATATTAGGTTCTGTTACATATCCTTTTGCCCAGCAGAATACATATCTGACATTTGGAGCAACTGCCAGCTTTGACAAAATTTTTCCGGAAAACAGAACTTGGACAAAAGACAGAAACACATATGCATTCAATGCCGCTTTTTCACAGATTCTCGGGAAAAATGTTATTGCTCAGCTTGATGCATCATATATTGATGTAAGCGGATATCAACTCATTGGTTATCAGATAGTCAGAATTTATAATGAGAAAAAAGGAGCATTCATAACATATGAGCCGGTTTATCCTGAAACACGAATCCGGAGAGCGCTGGGGATAAAGAGCAATATCGGCATAACTGATGATATTACTTTTCAGCCCGGTTACAGATATTACTGGGATTCCTGGGATATAAATTCCAGTACCATATCAGCAATTTTAAGCAAGAATTTTTCAGAAACATTCTCAGCATCGGCAGAATACAGGCAATATTATCAGACAGCTGCATTTTTCTTTCTGCCAACTTATTTTACATTGCAGGAGTATATGGGAGTTGACGGTCAGATAAATTCCGGTTATTCGAATGTTGTGAATTTCAACTTTACATTTCAGGGTCATAAAGGTTCATTCATATCAAATCCTAATATGCAGCTACTTGGAACACTGGGTTATTACAAACGACATTACGATTCGCCGGACTGGCACAGCGGTCTGCTGAATTTATATTCATTTATATTTAATATTGGTATCCGTTATCATCTGTGATGATTTAATTTTTAATAATTAATTTTTAAAAATGAAAAGAAGAGATTTTTTTAAAAAGAGTTCTATAGCAATATCTGCTGCTGCACTATCGGGAATCCCTGGTATCAGTTTCAGTAAGCCTGCGGCAAATCCTGTTTACAACACACAAAATTTTTCTCTGGAGATCATTACAGACAGACCTGATAAAGCCGTTAAACTATCAGAAGAGTTTTTAAAAAATTATTATAAAGAAAATACGATCATCAAATTTTCTGAATATCCTATAACCGGAAATAGTTTTGGTGACATAGTTTTTGTAAGAAACGGAAAGCTCATAAATTTCAAAGAAGGATCTGATGATTTAAAAAAGGATATTCGTATAATTGCCGGATCTCTTTCACTGCCTAAGAAATTAATTAATCCCTCACGAATAAGATTTTATTTATCCGGGAATAAAGCTCCGGCTGAAAGAATTCTAGTTTTCCATAAAAATGTTCTTATAAGATCCATAAATACTGGAGGAAGGGATGCTGTAATAAATTTAAACGGTTCGAAGGGAAATCTGATTTTAAATATAGAAAGCAATAAAGCAAGAGTACTTGAATCATCCTGTACTCATAAGACCTGCATCAATTCAGGAAGCATAGCTTTTTCCGGGGAAAGCATTGTCTGTATCCCCAACGAATTAATGATACTCTGTGAATAGGATAAGATCTCTTTTTTTTCCATTTGCAGTTACCTCAGTTTTTATCCTGACATTGATTTTCTTTCCGTCAGATCCATACGCTCAGCAGCCCAGGTTCGAAGTAAAAACTACTAAATATCTGCTTGGCACAGAGATAGACATTACTGCCATACACAGCAATATTGATTCAATGAAGAAGGCAATGTATTTTGCATTCAGGGAAATAGAAAGGATACAGGGAGTTATGAGTGTTCAGATCGATTCTACAGAAGCATCACAGATCAACATTAACGCAGGCATATCACCGGTAAAAGTCAGCCCGGAATTATACTCCATTATTAAAAGATCAATAGACTATTCAGAAAAATACAAAGGAATATTTGACATAACAATTGGTCCGGTAAGCGAGCTGTGGGGATTCAGTTCGGATAAAAAGCTAAATAAAGTACCTGATCAAAAGATCATTGATTCTTTAATTAAGCTGGTTGACTATAAATTGATTCAGCTTGATCCATCAGATACAAGCGTGTTTCTTCAAAAGAAAGGAATGAGAATTGATTTGGGAGGAATTGCAAAAGGCTATGCAGTTGACAGGGCATCTTTAATAATGAGAAATTACGGAATGAAGGATTTCTTCGTAAATGCAGGCGGAGATATTTATGCGAGCGGTACAAAAAATAGAGATGAGAAGTGGAGCATTGGAATTAAGGATCCGAGAAATGGAAATAAAATCATTGCCGGTTTTGAGGTTTCTGATATGGCTGTCGGAACAAGCGGTGACTATGAAAGATTTGTTATTATTGACGGGAAAAGATACCATCATATTTTCAATACAAAGACGGGTTATCCTGTAATGATATCTCAGAGCGGGACTGCTTTAGCCCTAACAGCTGAAGAATCGGTAGTATTATCAAAAGTGGTTTTTATAAAAGGTGCGGAGGATTATTTAAGATCGAAAGATTCAACTGGAATTATGGGAGTAATAGTTACAGAAGAAGGGAAAATAGTTTATGATGACCGGTTAACTGCACTTTACAATTTTAATTTAATAAAATAATCAACTTCTTTTTTTTAAAGCAGGTAACAATTTCCCAATTTCTGATTTAGTAATTATACCGGACAGAAAAGTCAGAATTATAAACAACAGAGGAAATACAGCCTTTGCCATCCAGCTGATTGAGAATGACATATTCACATAATAATATAAAACTGCTGTAACTGCCAGAGAAGCAAATATCAAACCTATTTTTTTATATTCATAATTGATTCTGTAAAATTTGTTTGAGACAAAATAAATTCCCAGCATCATAAGAAAGTAGCTTATGAGAGTTGATACTGCAGCACCCATATAAGAATATTCAGGAATAAGAATAAAATTCATTACAATATTTGATACTGCACCTACACCGGTGATAAGAGGTAGATATTTCGTTTTCTTTTCTATGTAAATCCCCGCCATGAAATTCACATATATTCCGTTAAGCAGGTAAGCAAACAGAATTACAGGCACAATACTGAGTCCCGCCCAGTATGCTTTTCCGATAAGATTATATCCGAATGGGAGATCCATTTTCACTATATCTTCAATGAACACAGTAACGACAAGAAAAATAAAAGATGCAGCAAGAACAAATAAGGTAAGAACTTTCGCGAAGATATTTTTAGCATTAGGATCTTTTGCATTATTCAAAAAAAAAGGTCTCCAGGCATATTCAAACATTGACACGACAAGCATCATAAAAATACCGAGGCGGTAGTTTGCCTGGTATATACCGACTGTTTTATCATCTGTAAGATATTTAAGAATAGGTCTGTCAATGATCTGAATAATGTTAGCTGCAATACCTGCGGGAATATAAGGTATTGAGAATCTGAACAGTTCGATGACCAGTTCCCTGCTGAACCTGAGATCTATGTTTGATTTTATTACCGGCAGAAGTAAAATAAATGTAACGACAGACGCAACAAGATTACTAATAAACACTGCCTCTATACCGAAGCCGAAATATGATATCAGCACAATATTCAATATCACGTTAGTAACAATGTTCAATATTTTTATTCCGGCAAATGATTTTGCTTTATTATGCAGACGGAGATAAGCAAAGGGGATCAGAATTACAGTATCAAATAAAAGTATCAGCGCAGAATATCTTATCAGGTAAGAATAATTCTCACTGATTTGAAACAGACCCGTAAGATCAGATGAGAAAACAAAAATTAAAGCTGAAAGGAATAATGAATTTAACAGAACCAATATAAAGGGATTTGAAAAATTCTGCTTTTTTGTTCCCGCTTCGAGTGTAGAAGCAAATTTCATGTATCCGGATTCAAGACCGATCGAAAAGAATACGTTCAAAATAGCTATGTAGGAATAAAGAATAGCCACGATCCCGAATTCAGCAGGAAGGAATTTATGAGTATAGAAAGGAATCAGAAAGAAATTTAAAAATCTTCCGACTATGGTATTTGCACCATATATCAAAGTATCTTTCGAAAGGCTTTTTAATTTATCAATCAAAGTATAACAGGTTATCAGAGAATAAAAAAAGAGGTTATTCCGGAATTACAGAATAACCTCATTAAATAATATGTACTATTTTTAATAATATTGTATTCTTATCTGTGCAGTTGCCAGAAAATTCTTTTCACTGTCATACACATTAATATTATATCTTCCCTCATCGTAAAAAGTAATTTCTTTCCAGAACCAGGTCCAGCTCGGGTCTACTTCCTGATAAATTGTATTATCATATGTTTCATATCCATCCGAATCGATCTTGTAAACTTCATAATACACTGAAGAAGTATTTATCCTGTACGGAAGCGTAGTCAGACATTTCAGATATCCTCCTTTTGTGCTGATGTTAAAAACGGAACTTGCGCTGATGGGCACACCGTCTTTACTGACATCTTCACAGAACTGCAGTGATTGCGAAAAGACTGGATTACTTAAAACAAAACATAGAACAATTACAGCACAAACTAAAAAATTTTTATTATTAATTTTCATGTAAAAGGTTTTAAATTTATGGGATGATCTCAACCAGTCCGCTTGCGACCGTCCTGTCATTTTGATCAAGAAGAAATACACGGTAAATTCCAACATCGGCAAAGTTCATGTCACTTTCATCATTTCTTGCGAAGTAAACATACTTCATATCCGGCTCTACTGAATAAGAAAATTTTTTATAGTAGTTGAATACTCCTGTTTTGCAGTCATATTTATCAAGCTGAATTGAGCAGTCTCTTAAACCAAGCGGTCCGTCTGCTTTTACCATTACTGTTAAATAACCGGTAGTAAATCTGTCACTTACCCCAACTTCCCCGCTGCTTCCGTATTTTTCGCAGAAGTATAATACAGGATACTGCTGGGCATAAGAGGTTGCTTTAAAACCAAATACAAATATTACAGCTAAAATTGCAAATAATAACTTTGCTTTTTTCATTTACTATTGCTCCTTTCTGATTTTTATTTTTTAATTATTCGAATTCAATTCTTACTTTGCCTGTTGCCAGTACTGTTCCGTCTTTTTTGAATACAGAGACTTTATAATCTCCGGATTTATAAAAAGTTATCTTATCAAAGAAAAAATAGCTTTTTTCCGGGGAAACATCATAAGGCTGTGTATCAATGATCTCGCTTCCGTCAAGCGATTCTCTTTCGAGTCTCACATCTACAGTACCAACGCCGATCGGCTGAGCAGTTTTCAACATTGCTGTAATATATCCGCCTTTGCTTTTAATAAAGAATTTATCACTCTTTCCTACTTCCTGACCGTCTTTAGTATATTCTTCTACAAAATACAACTGATTGGAACCTGAATTTGATGTGGTTGTGGATTCTGTTTTTGTTTGCTCTTTTTTTGTTTCTTCCTTCTTAGAATCATCTTTTGAATCACCTGATGATTCTTTTTTGCTTCCGCATGCTACGATTAAGGAAAAACAGACAAATAACGCAATTATGAAATTTAAATTCCTGGTAAATATTTTCATTCTTTTGATTTTAGGTTAAAAAAAATTTTACAAATTTAGAATTATATAAAGTGATATTCAAGTAATAAAATTAAATGAGATATCGAGTGACTTTACTGAATGAGTTAAAGCTCCGATTGAAATAAAATCTATGCCTTTTAAGCTGCTGTATTTATTAATATTGAAAAGATCTATGCCTCCTGAGACTTCCAGCTCAAATTTGCCGGCATTCAATACAATTGCCTTTTTTAAATCCTTCAGGCTGAAGTTATCCAGCATTATTCTATCAATAATGTTTTCCCCTTTTGAAATTACTATTGAGAGTTCTTTAATATTCTTAACTTCTATTTCCACTTTAACTTTGATCCGGTCTTTCATTTTATTCAGAATTTCGAGAGTTTTTGAGATGCCGCCGTTTGCTTCAATATGGTTATCCTTTATCAGGATCATATCATATAAACCGAATCTGTGATTTGCACCGCCTCCCATTGTCACTGCAAGTTTTTCAAAAAGTCTTAGGTTTGGAGTTGTCTTTCTGGTATCTATGATCTTAATGTTTTTATTTCCGAGTTTTCGGGTGATAATATCCGTAAAAGTCGCAATGCCGCTCATTCTCTGAAGTAAATTTAGCGCAACTCTTTCACCTAATAATAATTTTCTTGTATTTCCGGTTACTGTACCGATGACTTCACCTTTTTTTACTCTTTGTCCGTCTTTTCCATTTAATTTTACAATTGTACTTTCGTCAATAATTTTAAATACTGATCTGAATATTTCCAGTCCGGCTATTATACCGTCCTCTTTTACAAGTAATTCAGCTTTTGAAACAGAATTTTCCGGAATCAAGAGTTTTGATGTTAGATCCCCTTTTCCAGAATCCTCTTTTAAAGCTGATCTTATAAGTTTATCTGATTCGTTGAAATTAAATCCTTTATAATAATTCAAAATTCCGATGTAATGATTATATTCAATTTTAATTTAGTTAAATTTAGCAGAACAGAAGTGATAATTATATAACTACAATCAGAGATAACAGAAATTCAAAATCAAACTAAATAATTTTAAAATTAAGTTTCTAATATAGCTTTAATAAAATTCTTAAGTAAATATTATATTTATCAGAATCTGTTTTTTATTAATTCAATAATTTTCTCCGGAGGTCTGACAGGTTTCATTTTCTCGAAATTAACAAATGAATGCACCGTATATCCGGTCACTATTTTTCTTCCGCTGCATTCTATTTCATAATCGATCCTGAATCTTACTGTGGGAATGTTTTTCAGAATAGTTTTGATGTTAATTACATCATCATACTTTGCCGAAGAAATGTAATTTGCATAAGCTTCAATTACCGGGAGACCTATATTCTGTTTTTCCAGATCTATATATGGAAATCCCAGTTTTCTTAAGAAATCATTCCTGCCCGCTTCAAAATATTCAAAATACCGGACATTATTCACCACTCCCATTTTGTCAGTGTGTGCATATAAAACCCTGTATTCTATGACGGTTTCTATCACAACAGTTTGTAGTTAATTGTTAATAGTTAATCATTATTCATTTCTCATTGTTCATTACTCATTGCTCATTGCAAATTGCTCATTGTTAATTGCTCATTGAAAAATCTTTCCGGGATTCATGATATTATTCGGATCCATTGTTTTCTTAATATTCTGCATCAAGGCAATTTCTTCCGTTCCTAAAGCAATAGGAAGATAGCTCTTCTGGGAATAACCTATTCCGTGTTCACCGGAAATGGTACCGCCAAGTGAAACAGTTAATTTAAATATCTCCCTTATAGCCGTATCCAGATTTTTTTCCCAGCTGCCGTCATCGAGCTTATCCTTTAAAATATTGACGTGCACATTTCCGTCACCTGCGTGTCCGTAACAGATCGTAGTGATACCATAATTTCCAGAAATTTCCTTTACGCCTTTTATAAGCTGAGGAATTCTGGACCTCGGCACGACCGTATCTTCTTCCTTATATTCCGATATAGACTTTACTGCTTCTCCTATGCATCTGCGCAAAGCCCAGATCTCATTCATCTTCTGTGAATCTTCGGCAAGTATAATGTCAAACGCACCCTGTCCAGTAACAACTTCAGCGATGACTTCAATGTCTTTGTCAATACTTTCCTCATAATTACCGTCAACTTCAATCAGCAGCTGAGCAGCCGCATCACTGTTAGGAAATTTTTTTCCCAGCTGACTCTCTGCAGCTTTGATGGCTGACTTTTCCATGAATTCAAGCGCAGACGGTGTGATACCGGATTGAAATATTTTAGCTACTGTCTTTGCACAGTCTTCAATGTTATTGTACGCCGCTAACATTACCTTTTTATATTTTGGCAATGGTATAAGTCTGAAAATTATCTTTGTAATAATTCCAAGAGTTCCTTCGCTTCCTATAAGCAGCTGAGTAAGATTATAACCTGTAACATTTTTAAGAACCCTGGCACCGGAATTTATGATTTCTCCTGTCGGAGTTACAAATTCAAGACCCAATACATAATCTTTAGTCACTCCGTATTTTACTGCTCTCGGACCGCCGGAACATTCAGCAAGATTTCCTCCGAGAAAAGAACTTCCTTTCGAAGACGGATCAGGCGGATAATACAATCCGTATTTTTCACACTCCTCCATCAGTATCTGTGTAATGACTCCCGGTTCTGCAATTGCCTGAAAATTTTCCCTGTCAATCTCAATGATCTTATTAAATTTCTCCATCGACAGGCATATTCCTCCGTATATCGTAAGAGCTCCACCGGATAGTCCTGTCCCACCGCCTCTGGGAACTACGGGTATATTATGCTTATTTGCTAACTTTAGAATTTTTGAGATCTGATCAGTTGTGCCGGGCTTTAAAATTACTTCCGGATTGAATGAAAGATTTTCGGTATAATCTCTGGAATACAACTTTAAATTTTCTTCGTCTGTAATTACAAACTCATCTCCGACAATTTCTTTCAGCTTTATTAATATCTCTTCGTTTATTTTTTTATACATTTAACTATGATTAAATGATGGTATGATTATTAAGAAATGTGAGACATTTTTGAATTACAAACTTATGCCTCGTTATTCTCTTCAAGCTCTAAGTTCTTAACAAACTCAACGAACTTAACGAACTCTACAAACTCAATGAACTCAACGAACTCTACAAACTCAATGAACTCAACAAACTATCTGTCGTCTTCATTTATATTCGGAATATCACTCTGCTCGATCTTTACAGAATTTAATTTATCTCTGAATTTACTTACTATCTCTATAGCTCTTGGAATATTATCCGGCAGGATTACGAGAAGTTCATTCTTCTTTGAATTCTTAAGTGCAAAATTAATTGCTTCCACTTCATCTTCAATTATTTTCACCGGTACATCAGGTTTCTCACTTCTTATTCCGTCTATCATGATCTGAGGTATTACTCCGCTGTCCCTGCCCCTCAGACTTTCATCTTCGCGTATTATAATATTTGTAAGCATTCTTGCAGCTGCTTTGCCAAGGTTCTTTATATCTTCATCTCTTCTGTCACCTGTTCCGCCAATTATTCCGGTCTTTACTTTATTAGGAAGCTTCTCCACGAACTTTGACAGAGCTTCCATTCCGGCAGGATTGTGAGCAAAATCAATTAATACTGTAAAGTTTCCAACTTCTATCAGATTTAGTCTACCCGGTGTCTGTGCAACTGAAGGAACGAAAGAATTTAATCCGAATCTAATATCTTCTATCCTCACTCCATGCAGTATGTAAGACGCAAGAGTTGCAGCAAGTACATTCTGTATCATGAATGCAGCTCTTCCTGAATATGTCAAAGGAATATTTATCACTTTTTCAACACGAAGCTTCCATTGTCCCTTTAATAAAGTAATGTAATTATTTTCATACACACAGGCTATACCGCCGTTCTTAGTATATTCAGCTATGGCAGGATTATTTTCATCCATACTGAATAAAGCAATGTTACATTCCAGTCTGTCACGCATTTTTAATACAAGCTTATCATCTGCATTCAAAACGGCATAACCTCTTTTAAATACATTCTCTGCAACTATGGCTTTTACTCTTGCCATGTCTTCGAGTGAATTAATATCTTTCAGTCCGAGATGATCAGCAGTTACATTCATCACTATTCCGATATCGCAGCCGTCAAATCCAAGTCCGGCTCTGAGTAAACCTCCTCTTGCTACTTCGAGTACTGCAAGATCTACTGTCGGATCTCTTAATACCATCTGTGCTGAAACAGGACCTGTATTATCCCCCGGTTGTATTAGCCTGTTGCCGATATATACACCTTCTGTGGTTGTGAATCCAACATTCATACCTATGTTCTTCATAATGTGTGCAATGAGGCGTGTTGTAGTCGTCTTGCCATTTGTACCTGTGACAGCAATGATCGGTATCCTGAATTTTTCACCCGGCGGGAAAAGCATATTCACTACAGGCTCAGCTACATTACGGGGTAATCCTTCTGAAGGAGCAATGTGCATTCTGAATCCCGGCGCAGCATTTACTTCAACTATCGCTCCGCCGTTCTGAGAAAGCGGTATTGAAATTTCAGGAGCGATTACATCAATCCCGGCTATATCGAGTCCGACTATCTGTGCTATTCTTTCAAAAATAAAAATATTATCAGGATGAACTTCATCTGTTCTGTCAATGGCTGTTCCTCCGGTAGATATATTTGCAGTTGATTTTAAAAAGCATATTTCATTTTTTTTAAGAATTGTATCAAGAGTATAACCTTTCTGTTCGAGAATTCTTTGTGTCATACTGTCAACTGTTATCTGCGTAAGAATTTTTTCGTGACCGT
Source organism: Bacteroidota bacterium (assembly GCA_036782875.1). GTDB lineage: Bacteria > Bacteroidota > Ignavibacteria > Tepidaquicellales > Tepidaquicellaceae > JAGPCH01. The sequence goes on from DAIPYG010000031.1 coordinate 31,532, forward strand.
ATCCTCTTCTGTGGTCTTTGTTGATATGGTCAATTAAAGATTTAATAGTAGACTTTCCGTCTCCTGTTACAAATGCCGGCGTTCTTTCCGCGACTGCAATTAATCTGTTATTTATGACAAGAGCTCTGAAGTCTTTACCTTCCAGTGATTTTTCTATTATTATTGCCCTTGAATATCTCTTTGCAGATTCAAATGCTTTCTTTGCATCTTCAAGATTTTTTATATTTACCGTAATGCCTTTTCCATGGTTTGAATCAAGAGGCTTTACTGCAACAGGGTATCCTATAGAACTTATGGTGTCTTCAATTTCAACCTCTGTGTAAATCTTAAAACCCTTGGGTACGGGAATTCCCATACTTTGTAAAAGTTTTTTTGAAAGGCTTTTATCGCTTGCAATGTCAGTAGAGATCAGACTGGTTCTGCAGGTCACTGTTGCCTGAATAGTCTTTTGATATTTTCCATAACCAAGCTGCACTAATGAGTTCTCATTTAATCTTATGTGAGGAATACCTCTGTTTTCTGCCTCATCTATAATAGAACCGGTACTGGGTCCAAACCTGACATCTTCCCTTATTTCTCTTAAATTCTGAATATCATTATTCAATTGTTTCTTAAGTTCGCTGATGGATTTTCCTTCGGCTATACCTAGATACAACTCTACTGAAGCTTTGGCTGTATATTTTCCGGCATCTTCCTCAACATAACTGAAGACAACATTATATACTCCCGGAGCATCTGAATCCCTTGTTCTTCCGAATCCTGTATCCATTCCTGCAAGTGTCTGCATCTCAAGTGCAATGTGTTCTATGATATGCCCTGCCCATGTCCCTTCTGTGACTCTTTGCAGAAACCCGCCTTCATATCCGTAACTGCATGTGTGCGTTTTCAATGTTGGCATTAACTGTACAATCCTGTCATAAAATCCCGGGATCTTATCTGATGGTTTCTCTTCATAATCTTCTATATCAAGCTTCATAATTATAAGCTTCTTCCAGTGATTGCTCCAGTAGTTTGCACCTCTTAAAGCGCGGATTTCGATGATCTTCATTTAGTATAATGTATTATAAGTTACGGGTTACGCGTTACGAATTACGAGTTACGAGTTACGAGTTACGAGTTACGAGTTACGAATTACGGATTCTCTAATTATAAACTTCTAACTATTAACTACTAACTATTAACTACTAACTACTAACTATTAACTACTAACT
>DAIPYG010000032.1:0-23686 GCA_036782875.1 Bacteroidota bacterium
AGAGCAGCTGATTCGTAATCAGCAGGTCGCGTGTTCAACTCACGTCTCCAGCTCAGGAAAAGCCCTTAAACAGCCTTGTTTGGGGGTTTTTGTTTTTGTGAAAATTCCTAAAAAGTCGTTCATTAGTGATTCATTAGTGCTCTGACTAATGTATTTACTAATGAGTTTACTATGGATTTAAATATTAAAATTCCAATTGATTGTTAATCATTTGTCTTGTAATGAAAATTTGATTAGCTGTAGTTACTTTTTTCGAAATTAATATAAGAGGTTAGTTCTTTAATACGGAGAATCTTTCCTGAATAAGTTCTTTGTATGCTTTTTTAAATTCATTACTCAAAAAACTGATCTCAATAAATTCCAACCATTTTTCTTTTGCTGTTTCCATTTTTTTAAATATATTTTCCTGTTGCTTTGCTTCAAGTCCTGCTGCAGTAAATGCAGCAACAAAGTCACTTCGTTTTAATCTTTTCTTTTTACCATTAAGTGTCAATGCTGATTCTTCCTTATCAGCCGCATTGACGAGTGCTGTTGCAACCATATCATAAGCGGGTGAAAGTATATAACCTGAACCGATCATTTTGATCAGTGAAAAATTCTTTAAATGCATGTCAGCATTTCCTGTGAGGAATGTAAATACTAATTGTTCAAAAAAGTTTACTACATCCAGTCCCGGATTTACTGAATATTTTAAAATTGTTTTAGCAATCTGTTCGTATGACCCATTGTATTTTTCTTCAGTGAGCCTTTCCGTGAGCTGACACATATCTTCCATGTGAAGTTTACTTTTTTTAATGCGGTCAATTCTTTTGGTAATATAGGCAAGATTACCTGACTGAAGCCGGATCAAACTATGAGGAACAACTTTGATTTTTGAAATATTTGCAAGATGCATGGTCAGGTCTTCCACTTCCGGTAATTGCGGATAATTCTTACTTGGAGGTTTTAAGATATATCCGCCCCATAAACCAACAATAGTAAACCTTTTAGGTTCATTTTTATTTTGAGAAGTTGGCAGGTCTAAAGATATTTTAGGTTGGACTCCAGGAACTGTGATGTGACTTCTAACAACCTGTTTTGCCAATTCTTCCATTTGTGATTCGGTGAATGGTAATTCCGGCGGATTTGGTTGTCCAAAGATCTTTTTACTACAGGGAGGATGAAAATCCGTTTCATTTTCTCCGAGAAGTTGATAACAGTACAAGCATCTTTTCATATTTCTTCTTCTTCTTTTTTGGGGTGAATACTAACTGCACCAATGCAATCCTTACAGCATGCTAAAAGCAAACCCATTCTGTCTCGGGGATTCAGTTTCCAGTTTGCTTCTGCAATATGTAATAACCATCCTTCCGGTATCAAACCATCGAAAAAGGGAAATAGAACTTTACTAATATATGAAGAATTGCTTAAAGGCAAGGTAAGACTTACCGGTTCCGGATTTTCGCTTTCAAGGTATTTATTATCATAAATAAAATTGTAACCATTTTCATCTTGAGTTAGTATACCGGTTAAAGTATCATGTATTCTAATTTCAGCCCTTCTCATTTGCTCCCCGATCCATAGGTACAGCACCAACTTGAAATCCAAAAAGTTGTAAAACCTGGTTTACCTTATCCAGACGCATTGATTCTTTGCCTTGTTCCAGATCTCTTACAAATCGAAGTCCTACACCTGCTTTCTGTGCCAGTTCCGGTTGAGTAAGATTTGCATTATTTCTTTTTTCTTTTATAAACTTGCTTAATATCATATAATTTTATTGCATTAAATAATCTTAAAACAATATATACCTTTACGGGTATAAATTCAATATTATTTGCAGTAACTATATCATATCGGGTATAAATTAATAGTATCTACTTTATTTGTACCTTAAAGGGTATAAATTAATTCATATATAATAACCTGTTTGCTGATTCAATCCGAAATATTAGGAAAAGTCGACCCGTTTAAAAAATATGAAGTGAATGTTATTTAACGGATCATTATTCTTGATCAGCTCAGTAATAGCACTGTGCCTTAGTTATTGGATTTAAAATCTTTATTCAGATTTAGTTTTCTGATATTCTCTTAAACTGCTTTATTACCGTATCCTCTCTCAATATTAAAGTAGATATATTCCTGACAGACGGATTTAGGAACAGATAATTTTCTTTATCCTGTAAATTATGAATATTACTTTCGTCATTGATTCAGGATCTCATTTACCAATTCAAAAAGCCCACTGGTCAAAGGTATGGACTTAAAACAATTTGTTCTTTTCTGAAGTGAGATAATATAATCATTTCAGTTCAAGTCCGTTAGCTTTCCCGATCAGCCAGATTTTTGCCGTGGTAAAGCTCTTATTCTTTTCAAGATCAAATTTATACCTGCTGATCATGTTCTTACTTCCGGAAAACTGTATGGTAAGAAGTCTCTTATAAAATTTAATGAATTCAAGATAATTATTCTTTACGTTCGTAGTTGTAAGCTTATCGTGCCTGAGAAAATTCATGAATGCATTCGCAGCGTCTTCCCCTTCAGAAAATAATCCAAGTTCATAGAAAGATTTTAGCTGCAGTACTTTCACAGCATGCTTATAAAAAATATGTGTAAAATTTTTAATAGTGATGATCTCTTTCAGTGCCGCAACATATTTCTTTTCACCGTAATATATTGAAGCTTTTCCGAATGCTGCCGCGTTTGATTTAAACTTGTCCTCTAGTCGTTTTAAATATTTTTCTAAAAATTTTTTAGCATTATCAATCTCATCCAGAGCGATCAGAAGCATAAAGCACTGATGAAAACTGTCAACAGGAAATATATCCTTTGTCCTGTCTATGTAATGTCTGAGATAAAGATTCTGTATCTCTAGCTGTTCCCTGTAAAGATCTTCTCCTGTGAGTATTCTGTATGAACAGAAATTGCTGAGCACGGTGCATATCTCCTGTATCGCTTCGGGTAATATTGATCTGTGATTTTTATTCAGCAGATCCTTTAGTCTGAAAAAATAGTTAACGTCATTTTCTATGATCACCTTTGCCTCATAAAAAAGGATCTTCATCTCTGTATCATTCATATCTTTTTCATTTTTCTCCGCATAATCCATTAATTCTTTATAAAAAGGTATATGCAGTTCATCATTAAGAGTCTGCCTGAAATTTGAAAGCAGCACTGCATTCCAAAGCATGTTTTTCAGGAACAATTTAATCAGCTCATCCACAGGTTCCATCCAGACATTCCTGAACTTGTCTTTCTTTGTCAGAAATTCTTTTCTTTCAATTGTATTATGCCTGTTAATGCCGGAGAGCAGGAACCTGTAAATATTGTCAGGATCTTTCGCCTTTGGAAGCCTTTTCTTTATATCCCTGTACTTTATGTCGAAAATATTATAAAGTCTCATCTCCCCAATCGCCTTTAAGGAAGCTGCATCGATCATTATATCGTCTATTTTTTCAAAACCCAGAAATCTTTCAAGAAGATTTTCAGTCTCGGAAAACAGAAAATACATTGTGCCTTTTACAATCCCGTTTTTCCTGTACAATTCTCTGAAGAGATTTTCCATTGAAAGTTCAGACGCATCAAAACCGGGATAATATCTTTTAAGGATCTCATAAAGTTCGCATACTTTTTTATTAGAATTGAAATAAGGTGAATTGATAAATTTGCCGAAATCTCTGAATGTTGACTGATCCAGTCCGGAAAGTATTTGCGTAAGTTTACTTTTTAGCATTTTGCTTTAGTCCAAGATTTAAGAAAAAGTCTAATTAGTATGACACATCTGTGCAATATATTTTTGTATCGCTGACTAAAATATTTTTATGAGGAAACAATATGAATTATAATAATGCAAAATTAAATTAAGAAATTGATACTTCTGAATTTCTGAATGCGGCATAAGAAGAGCAGAGACTTTTAAAAAATTTACTTTTTCATATACATTAAAGCAAAACGGATTTTTTTTATTAAATATAAATTAAACAACCATGAAAAAATTATTTCTTGAAATTTTTCTTATTCTGTTTCTTACAGCGGGCACTTCTCATTCACAGGTTACCGAAGACTGGGTAAGGAAATTCAGTACAGATCAGCAAAGCATTCAGGAATCTTATGATGCAGTGACTGATGTTTACGGTAATGTTTATGTTGCAGGCAGAACCAGTTTAGGCTTCAGCGGCTATGACATGGTACTTGTAAAGTATAACTCAGCCGGTAATTATATCTGGGGAAAAACTTTTCACAGTGATTCCGGTTATTTCTCAGTTGAAGCCTGTTATTCTCTTGTTCAATACAAAACAGGAGACAGTATTTTTATATATACATCGGTTTTAAATCAAAGTAACGGGAGAATATGGGTGATCAAGTATAATCAAAACGGTATTTTGATATGGAAGAAAAGTACTTTTCTCACTTTTTCTGCTGCAACAAAACCAGTAATGCATGTCGATGCTTCGGGTAACTGCTATACTGCAGGCGGAAACGCAGTCAATGCTTATCTTCTGAAATACAGCCCGTCCGGTACAATGCTCTATTACACTTTGTTTACAAATCCTCCCGGGTACAGTCAGGGCACATGGAACGCAATTACTGAAGATGCAACAGGGAATATTCTTCTTACAGGAAAGATTGATTCGATCAAAACTAAATATGTTACTGCAAAATATAATCCCTCAGGTGTCCTGTTATGGTCTAAAATGTTAAAGGGTGCGGGTAATCTTAACTGTTCTGCAAATGATATAGCAGTTGGAGCAGGTGGAAATGTCTATGTGACAGGTGAATTTGATAACGGTAATCTTGACTACTTTACTATCAAATATAACGGCACGACCGGTGATACGCTATGGACAAGAAAGTTTAACGGAACAGCTAACGGAAGTGATCTCGGAAGATGCATTGAAGTTGACGCTGCCGAAAACGTTTTTGTCACAGGTCTTACCAACAGATCTTCTAACGGCAGTATTGCTACTTTAAAATACAATCTCAACGGTGTTCTTCAGTGGACACGGGTTTATTCCGGACTTTCAGCTCTGCAGGATGAACCTAGTGATATGGTCAAAGATGCTTTAGGTAATATTATCATTGCCGGAGTTTCCGACTCTTCATCAGCTGAAAATACTCTCGCCATAAAATACAATACTGCAGGCGATTCCTTATGGGTAAGAAATTACAGCTTTACTTCAAATGATTATGAAAGACCGGCAGCTATCCATCTTGATAACAGTTCAAATGTAATCCTGACCGGATACTGCTCTGATCCGGACCAGAGAGATTTCGCAACATTAAAATATAACTCAGCAGGTAATCTGCAATGGGCTAAAAGGTTTAACGGAGCGCAGACTATAAACGATAAAGCAAACAGCATTACTACAGATAAAAAAGGAAATGTTTATACTATAGGAAAATATCAGTCAAATTTCGGCGATAATATTCTCATTGCAAAATACAATTCGGCAGGGGTTTTAAAATGGTCTTACCAAAACGGACCTGCATTGTTTGATGAAGGTGTTGATATTAAAGTTGATTCCAACGGTTATGTTTATTATACGGCGACTCTGTCGAACACTTTTGCCCGCGATATTTATTATGGTAAGCTCGACTCAAACGGAAGTTCCTATTATTTCTTTCCAATTGATTATGAATTTTACAGTGAACCCGTTGCATGTGAACTTGACAATTCCGGTAATTTTTATATTACAGGAAAAGCTACAATAGCCGGAGAATATTGTTTTACAACTATAAAAATTAATGCCGGCGGAACTCCTTTATGGATAAAGGAATACGGCGATGCTTTTGCAGGAACTGATATTCCGAAGTCTGTTACCGTTGATCCGGCAGGGAATGTTTATGTAACTGGAACAAGCGACAGCGCAACCACTAACGATGACATTGTTACTCTTAAATATAGTTCAGCCGGTGATCTTCAATGGTCACGCAGAGTTAATGGTTCTGCTAATCTTGATGACATGGCGGGAAATGTGATAACAGATAAAGGCGGAAATGCTTATGTCTCAGGTACAAAAATTCAGACTGTGGGAGGGGAAATGGGAGTGATCCTTAAGTATAATCCTTCCGGTACTCTGCTTTGGACGAGAACAGTAAATCTGAATGCAACTACGGGAGCCGAAGCAGTAGTAGCTATAAGAACCGATACTTCAAAGACTAAGATATTTGCTGCAGGTTATAGTATTATTACGGGTTTGCTGAATGCTGATTATACAATTACAAAGTTTGATTCTGCGGGAACGCAGCTCTGGCAGAATACTTATGGTAACATAAATTCTTATTTTGACAAATGTGTGGGTCTTGCCGTAGATAAAAATGAAAATGCTTACATTACGGGATTTACTTATTCTGTCTTCCATGATTTTCTGACTGTATGTTTCGGCTATGACGGATCTTTCAAATGGTCGAAAGTTTATGAGGACACTTCCGGCGGAGATGATATTATAACCGGTCATAATCCGGTCACGGTAGATCTGAACGGAAATGTTTTTATAGCAGGCAGCAGTTATGATTCATTGTTCGGAAATATGATCACAACAATAAAATATAAACCGCAGCCCGCATTTACGCTTAATCTTATTGCTTTCATAGAAGGCTTTTATGACCAGTCTTCGAATATGCTGGTAAGTGACAGTGTCAAAGTATTTCTGAGAAATGCCTCGGCTCCTTATAATATTATTGACTCTTCAAAAGGTATCCTGAATACGTCAGGTTCCGGATCATTGAATTTCACCAATGCATCGAATGGAGTAAACTATTATATAGTTTCAAAGCACAGAAATTCAATTGAGACCTGGAGCGCGGGAGCTAATGTCTTCGTGTCCGGCTCAATGTCTTATAACTTTTCAACAGCTGCTTCCTCCGCTTACGGCAATAATCAGATCCAGGCAGATGCTTCGCCTTTGCGATTCGCTATCTTCGGAGGCGATGTGAATCAGGACGGAAACGCAGATCTGACCGATATATCTTTAGTATATAACAGCGCTTCCGTTTTTGCTGCAGGATATGTGATCACAGATGTGACCGGGGATAATATTTCAAACCTTACAGATGTTTTACTGACTTACAACAATTCGAATAAATTCATTCAAAAGATAACGCCGTAAAATTAATTTTTTCATCTGAGAAAACCCTCTAAATTAAACAGGAAAGACTTTAAGAAAAAAACAGATAAATTAGGAACCGATAGATGGAAAAATCTCTGACAATAAAGCTGTTTATAAAATTTCTATACCCCAGGGAAGTGTTGCAGCAGCTGAACATGGATTTTTGGATTTTAAATTGTTAAAAAACCGGAAAAAATCTAAAATAAATTTTGCAGCAAGGTTGAAGGATAATATAAAATATATTTTCAAATGGAGAGAGACAATTACCGGTGAAAAAAAATCCTGACATTCTAAAAGATGAGGAAATACTTTTATTGTTGGAACAATAGAAAATGCAGTAATGATGATGATTTGAACAGCCTGGATCAGTTATCTAATACATAAGTATTTTAGAGCAGATAACAAAATATGCATGGTGTTTATCAACCCTTATTGCAAGCCTTACGAGGTTGTTTATTCTCAAAAAATTGATTGTGAGGATTTTAGATGCAGCATTTAAGCCACCGGATGAATTAATCACAGATGGCTACCTAGAAATCCGATCTCCAGCTATTTGTTATAGAAAATAATATTGAAGAGTTCATAATTAACTAATCAGATCACTTTAAAACCACCATTTTTTTTGTAATGGATTTTTCCTGTGACTGCAGTTTATAATAATATATTCCGCTAGGCAGGTTACCAGCATCAAACTCAATTTCATAACTTCCCGGTTTCTGTTCTTTGTTTACCAATGAAGCGATCTCATTTCCTAAAACATCAAATATATTCAAAGTAATAAATCGATTCACGAATAACGAATACCGGATAATTGTCCTTGGGTTGAAAGGATTCGGAAAGTTCTGATCCAATGAAAAATATTTCGGAAGATGAACTTCCTCAGCGCTGCTAATTGCAGATGTATTATTAAAATACTTTAAAATAACACCATTATATCCCACTGCCCAGCCATGTAGTGAATCGGTAAACTGAATGTCATTCAATGATACACTGTCAGGAGTATAAAATGAATTCCAGGTATTTCCCGTATCACGTGTAAAAGAAAATTTCTGAGCTATGCCAAGTGCAATCCATCCTTCATAAGGAGTTCTGAAGTCGACTGCATTGCCAATTCCGAATGTACCTAAAGTATCATAGTTCCAGGAAAGCCCCTGATTAGTAGTGTTTACATAGCTGGAGCCATATTCAAAATCACCGCCGACAGCAATAGCTTTAAAAGGATTGAAAATATAAAGATCCATAAAAGGTTCGGGAGCAATGATAAGTCCCTCCCAGTTAAAACCTCCGTTTGTAGTTGTCCACATAGTTCCGGCGATATCCCTGAATCCGCCGCAGGCATATCCGACCTGATCATTTATAAAGCTGATATTTTCCACAGGAAGTCCCAGCTGTAAAGTGGAATCGGTATCCATATTTTCCCAGCTGACTCCAGCGTTGCCTGTTCTGACAATTGTAATCGGCGCTCCCGCCATAAATCCGGTAAGTGAATCCAGAAAATATATAGTTCTCATAAATTTATTTTCAACAGGGTACATATAATTTATCCAGCTGGCGCCGCCGTCTGTTGTTTTCAGTATTCTTGTACCCAGAAAACTGTTTGTATCAGGCATTACTTCATAGGCAATTGCCCATCCGAGTCTTTCATTAATAAAAAATATTGACTGTATGTCATTTGTAATGTTGGTAGGCTGAAAACTCCAGTTCAATCCGGCATTGGTGGTCTTGATTATTATTCCTGATTCACCTGAAATCCATCCTGAATTATTGTTTATAAAAAAACAGTTCTTGAGATTTGAATTTGTAGGACTATTCTGTCTTAGCCAGTATTCATTTGAATGTGCATAATTAATTTGCGGCAGAAAAATAAATAAGGGAAATAAAACTGATAAAAACTTCTTTTTCATTAATGAAGCGGGTTAAAGTAATTTAATTTTGAATGATTTCATCTGAGTACAATTTTTTCCCGGAATAAGATCTCTTATTATATAAAAATAACTCATTAAGTTTGAAAATTAAATTCATTATGTAACTATAATTCCGGAGTATTATGCAGGCATTTTGTTTTGCCGTCTCCGGAGATAAATCATATAGCTCACAATTAGACTTGAAATAATGATCTTTTTTTAATTCTTTGAGTGCAATCCAAAAAAAAAATCAACTAAAAAGAAAGGGAAAATTGAAAACAAAACTTTTACTGTTAAGCTCAGTTCTGTTTTTATTCTGGGCTGTGAATTCAGGATTCACTCCAAATGACGACAGTCCGAGATGGAATCCGGATCCAAGAACAAGAATAAATATTAATCCTCAGACTGAATATTCTGAGCTGCCTCAGGTAGATTACTCAGGTCCGGTAATAAATGAACCGGTTTTTATTCAATCTCCGCAGGGAGTATTTGTAGTTAATTCTGCATTCAGAGTTCACCCGATCACTGCAGGTCACCAGACAGAAACTCCTATAACTAGACATCCGACTAATCCCCTTATAATGTTTGGTTCTGCCAATACATCCAGAGGTGGTAATTTCAGCACAGGATGGTATGTAACTACAAACGGCGGACTTAACTGGTTTGGTAATGATACACTATACAGTACTACAGGTACCGCCATATTTAACTTTGGTGATCCGGGACCTATGATAGACGGGACAGGAAGATTATTAAATTCTTATATTACTCTTACCGGACAGATGGGTGCTTCTTACTCTACGAACAATGGAGTGAACTGGTCAAGCACAGCTACATTCCCGAGTTCTACAACTTCATCTGACAAAAATTTATCAAGCACAGATGATGTTCCGACAAGCTCGTTTTATTTAAGAAGCTATACTTATTATACTGAATTTGCATCAGGCGCTAATGTTAACAGAATTTTAGGTACATATACTACCAATCAGGGGGTCAGCTGGAGTACGGTTGCACCTGTGAGTACAACCCCATCAACAAATCATTTCCATCAGGGCGCGGATACTAGAGTCGGACCTAATGGTGAAGTTTATGTTGTCTGGGCGAACAGCAGTCTGACAAATCCTTTTACTGAAGATTCACTGGGATTTGCAAAATCAACAAACGGCGGTGTCAGCTGGACAATATCAAGAAATAATGTAGCCAATGTTAACGGAAACAGAACATTTAATATGATGAACGGCATCAGAGTTGCCGGATTCCCGAGAATTGATGTTGACAGAACATGCGGCGCAAGAGCCGGTTGGATCTATGTCGTAATGGGTGAAAAAAATCCCGGAGTTGCCGGAGACGTTTCCGACATAGTATTGTATAAGTCAACAAACGGAGGAGTCAACTGGTCAACAGGTGTAAGAGTAAATCAGGATGCATTCGGTAACGGAAGGAAACAATATATGAGCGCGATAAGAGTAGATGAATCAGGCGGAGTGAATGTGGTTTATTATGATACAAGAAACACTCCTACAGGAGATTCCGCAGAGGTTTATTTATCACGATCAACTGACGGAGGAGTAACTTTTACAGATCTTAAAGTAGGTAATAAATTCAAACATGCACCCACAGGTGTAGCTGGTGTAAACACACAATATGCAGGAGATTACATTGGAATAACTTCCGCGTTGGTTGCAGGTAATTCAGTAAACGGAAATCAAAGGATATGGCCATACTGGACTGCGAATAATTCAGGTGTATATAATGCCTGGACTGCTCAGGTTGAGCTGATACCATCGAATCCCTGTGCAGGATGTGAAGATTTTTCCAATACTTCATTTACTCCGAATTATTTTAATCTCGAATATTCAGGAACGCAGTACTGGACCAGAAATACCGTAAGCGGATACGGATCAGGAACAGGTTCAGCAAAGTTTGATTTTTATAATGCTTCAGTAATAGGAACTACACAGTCATTAATTACTAATTTTGAACCGGTTACTTCAGGATATTATCTGACATTTGACGAAGCTTATGCTCCTTATGGCGCATCTTTTCCGGGTCCTGACAGCTTATATGTAGAATCATCAACAAACGGAGGATCTACTTACAATAATCTCGCAGGGCTTTCAGGTAAATTTCCTGCCGTAGGTGAATTAAATACAGCTCCTGCAACTACAAGTGAATTTGTCCCGACATCTTCTCAATGGGCTCCGAAAATTTATTCTCTGCCTGCCGGAACCAACAGAGTAAGATTAAGAGCTGTCAGCGGATATGGAAATAATTTATATATAGATAATGTATGTATTCAGCAGCTTTCCACACCGGCTGCAACGGCATCGATCGGAGTTCTCCCACAGGGATTTTACAGGGCTTTACCGATTCCGCAAACTGTGCCTGACACAGTAACAATCTATTTACACAGATCTGATTTCCCGAATGTCATCGTAGATTCTGCCACATCTTATCTTAATCTGGGAGCAGTTGCTACATCTCCATTCACTAAAGCATTATCAGGATCATATTATTTAGAAGTGAAACACAGAAACAGCATTAGTACCTGGAGCAAGTCGGGGGGAGAGAGTTATTCAAGAGGAAGTAGTCTATTTTTTAATTTTGTCCAGCCGGTAAATCAGGCATTCAATAATAATCAGTATATGATAGATCCTGCTCCTTTTTATGGTATGTTTGGCGGTGATATTGACAGAAACGGATTTGTAGATCTGAATGACATTACTTCAGTTTATAATGATGCTTCGGCATTTGCATCAGGATATATTATTACAGATGTTACAGGCGACAATCTCACTGATCTTTCCGATCTCCTTATTACATATAATAATAATGCAGACTTTGTGACTGTACAAAAACCTGCAGGAGCTGAACCGACACCTGAACCGGTTATCAGAACTGAAGATAAAAACATGGTTTTTGAAAATGATGCTCAGAGACGAAAATATGAAATAACAAAGAAACTCATGAATGAAACAGCTGAAACTAAAGTTCAGAAGAATACACCTAACTGGAATGCCAAACCGCCTGAGAATTATGAGAACAGGATTAATATCGTCATTCCGGATAATTCACCAAAAAGAGAAGGAAGATATAGTTTAGGTGAGTAATAAGGAATTAAATTTGTAAACTATTAACATTTTAAGAACAGCGGCTGAATGAAGTAATTCGTTCAGCCGTTTTGTTTAAATAAATATTTTTATTTGCCGGAAAAATTATTTTTTGAAATAATTTTCATTTAATCAATAACATTCTTTTAGTTTCCGAGTATTCATCTGAAGTAATTTTATAAAAAAATATTCCGCTTGGATAATTTGTTCCGTCAAAATTCACTTTATAGCTTCCTGCTTTTTGATTTTCATTCACAAGTAAAGCAACTTCATTTCCAAGCACATCAAATATTTTTAAAGTTATAAATCGATTACCGGAAATCGAATAATTAATAACTGTCTTCGGGTTGAAGGGATTGGGATAATTCTGAAATAGTTCAAAACCAAAATTTGAGACTTCTGCAGAACTGTTAATTATTGAAGAGGATGTTCTGTCATATTTTAGAATAGAACCATTCACACCGCAGGCAAAACCGATGCTTGAATCAGCAAAGTCAATATCGAATATGGCGGTGTTGCCGGGAGTTTCCATAGGTGTCCAGGTAATTCCTGTATCAGTAGAAAAAATAAATTTTTCTGCATAGCTTGTCGCCATCCATATTTCAGAAGAGGTTCTGTGATCTATGCCCGTCGCAAGTCCGAACACTCCGAGTGTATCGTAATACCAGTTATTCCCCATATTAGTAGTGCTCGCAATGCTCGAGCCGTATTCAAGGTCACCTCCGGCGCAAATTGCATTTTGATTGTTTAAAATAGTGAGATCAAAAAATGGTTCAGGCGCAAGAACAGTACCTTTCCAGTTAAATCCGCCGTTAGTGGTTACCCATGTGATTCCCGCTATATCTCTGAATCCGCCGCAAGCATATCCCAGATTATTATCAAAGAATTTAATATTGAAAACCGGAAGTATGAACAATAAAGTAGAGTCAGTATCGGTATATGTCCAGCTTTCTCCGGCGTTTGTAGTCATAACTATTGAAGCGGCGATACCTCCAAGAAAACCCTTAAGTGAATCAAGGAAAAAAACAGTTTTCATAAACATATTTGTATCAGGAAACATAGAGCTGCTCCAGTTATTTCCTCCGTTAACAGTTGTTAATATTTCCGTGCCCTGAAATTCTCCCGTGTCGGGGAATACATTATATGTCAATGCCCATCCAAGTCTTTCATTCAGAAAAAAAATACTTTCAATATTATTAAATGTACCGGAGTTTTGTATTACCCAGTTATTTCCTGAATTGGTCGTTTGAATTATCGTGCCCGAATCTCCTGAAATCCAGCCGGTTGATGGATTTATGAAAAAACAACTTGTAAGAGTCCTGGATGTCGGACCCGGGATTAAGCTCCAGTAATCCTGGGAAAATGAAGTGCCCGACATTATAAAAATCATTAATAAATATAATGCGGCATTCTTAAAAAAAATATACCTGTAATATATTATCTTCATTTTCAAATAATTTAATATGACAATAAAAGGATGAAAACTTATTTATTATTATATCAAAAGTAATTAAGATATTTATGAATTCAAATTCAAAATACATCTTTAAATTACTTCATTGCAGCGGAGAAAGTTATAGTAACTAGAGAAATAAGGATGTAACTCATAATTGGACTTGTTTTTTAAGGTTTGATTTTCTAATTATACCACAGCTCAAAAACCAAATAAACGAAAGGGAATTACAATGAAGACAAAATTTACTCTTCTGGTAATATTTATTTGTTCTTTCTGGCTGTTATATTCCGGATTTTCAAACAATGATGAAGATCCAAGATGGAGTAACAGTCCAAAAACACTTATCAGCCTTAATCCTGACGGACAGTATTTAGATCTTCCTCAGGGAGACGGTAAGAATTTCAGCGATGAACCAAGATACATTTCCACACCTCAAGGTACTTTTTCAGTTGGTCCGAATTTCAGAGTTCACCCTACAACCACAAGAACACAAAGCGAAACACCGATCACAAGACATCCGCAAAACCCTAACTTTATGTTTGCGTCCGCCAATACATATAATGTCGGAGGAACTACTACATTCAGCACTTCACATTATATAACCACTGACGGCGGATTGACTTTCTTCGGTGATGATACTACAAATTTTAATTTCGGTGATCCCGGTCCTATGGTAATGTACACCGGAAGAGTTCTTATTTCTTATATTACAAGTACAGGAGCAATGGGAGCAGCTTATTCTACTGATCTGGGTACAACCTGGTCAGGAACGGTAACTTTCCCCGGGTCAACCACAAATTCGGATAAGAATTTATCTGCAACGGACGGTACGCCTACAAGTGCATATTACGGAAGATGCTATACTGTATATACGGAATTCGGAGGTACATATGTGAACAGAATAGTCGCGACTTATTCAGATGACGGCGGAGTAACTTGGTCAGCTATTACTCCTATCAGTCCTGTTCCATCTGCGGGTCACCATCACCAGGGCTGCGATCTGACAGTTGATATTTACGGATGGGTTCGCGTAGTTTATGCAAACTGCACATCTAACGGACAGAATTCTACCGAAGACTATTTAGGCTGGGCGGAATCAGGAAACGGGGGAGTTACATGGGGCGATATGTCAGATGTGAAAGTGAATACAAACGGGATCAGATCATCCGACTTTTTAACACCTTCAAATGTAGCTATAAGGGTTAATGGTTTTCCCAGAATTGATGGTGATAAAACCTGCGGATCTTCAGCTGATGATGAATATGTAGTGATGGCTGAAAAGAATTTTGCTCCTGCAATAGACAACGGAGATATAGTATTAATGAAAACTCCTGACGGCGGCGGCAGCTGGACCAGGACAAGAGTTAATCAAAGTGCAAGCGGCGCATATGAATGGTGTCCGGCAGTGAACGTTGATGCAACAGGAGCAATAAATGTATGCTATTACAGTACGAGAAATGTTCCTACAAATGATTCAGCTGAAATTTATCTGTCACGCTCTACTGACGGCGGAGCGACATTTGTAGACGTAAAAGTATCTGATCATAAATTTAAACCGGTACCCATCTCAGGTCTTGCAACAGGATATCAGGGAGATTATATCGGTATTACTTCCGGCGGAGCAGGAAAGATTATTCCATACTGGTGCGAGCAAAATACTTCAACAGGAGGAAGATATCAGGCGTATGCTTCTCTGGTTGATATTACAATAGGTAATCCCTGTGAAGATTTCTCATGCAATAAAGATACAGGTTCAACAGTACTTCCTGTTAATACAGGAAATTTCTTTGAAGAATATTCAGGTACAAATTACTGGAGCAGAAGATCAACTGCATCTGCATATAATATCGGTACAGGATCAGTAAGATTTAATTCCTGGTCTGCATCAGCAGGTACAAGTCAGTCATTAATAACATATCAGTTTCCCTCTGCACCTGCTCAAACATTTATTTCATTTGACGTTGCCTATGCACCTTGGTCAGGCGGAAATGTTGATTCATTAATTATTGAAACATCATCAAACAGCGGAACCTCTTATACCATTCTGCAGAAATTATGGGGTGGACTGGGTGCAGCAGCCGGACCTCTGAATACTGTATTTGTAGGAGGCGGTGAATTAACTCCTACAGGCGGACAGTGGGGATCCAGGCTTTATTCCATTCCGATCGGAACAAACAAAATTAAATTAAGAGCCAGAAGCGGTTTCGGAAATGATATCTGGCTTGATAATATTTGTGTACAGACTTCTGCTGCAGTCGCAAATTCAGTAGGTCTTCTAAATCAGGGAATGTTCATTTCAACGAATCCATTCTGGAGACTGGAAGATACTGTAAGAGTATATTTAGCCAGAACAGATTTCCCGAATGTTATTGTTGATTCAGCAAAAAGCATAATGGGATCAAATGCAGTTGAAGACAATCTTTTCTTTAATAATGCCTTATCCGGTACATATTACAGAATAGTTAAACACAGAAATGCACTTGAGACATGGAGCAATATCGGTGTTGCATATACAAGGGGCAGCTCTTCCCATCATAATTTTGTTCCGGACGGAGCATCATACGGAAATAATATGGCAGTAGTAAGTACCTCACCTTTCTATAGGGGGATGTACAGCGGAGATGTTGACCAGAACGGTGTAATCGATCTGGCTGATGTTACAACTGTATATAATGATGCTTCTGCATTTGTTACAGGTTATAAAAAGACAGATGTAACAGGAGATAATATCACTGATCTTACTGATCTTCTGATCACTTACAATAATAATGCTGATTTTGTAGTAGTTGTTAGACCTCCGGGAGCAGAACCAACACCGTCACCGGTCATTCAAATGCCTGATGTCAATACACAAACATTTGAAAATGATGCACAGAGAAAGAAATATGAACTGACAAAACAGTTAATGGAGCAGTCTGCTAATACTGAAGTTCAGAAGTATACACCTGTCTGGACAGGTAAACCGCCGGCAGATGCAGATAAAAGGAACAAGATTAAATATAATACAGATGAAAGCAGGAACAGCGGAAATGCCGGAAACAGATAGAAGTAAGTAAATGTAATAATGTAATTCTAATATCATGGCTGAAAGATTAATTTCTTTCAGCCATTTTTTATTAAAGTTAAAAGTTAAATATTAAACATAAAGTAAACGTTATTTGATGATGACCATTTTTTTTGTAACTGAAGTATTACCTGAACTTAAGGTATAAAAATATATTCCACCGGGGAGATTGCTTCCGTCAAATTTTTCGTAATAAATTCCTGCCTGCTGATTTTCATTTACAATAACAGCTATTTCCTTACCTAACTGATCATAAATTTTCAAACCGGTAAAACCATTTTCTATTAAGGTGTATCTTATAACTGTAGAAGGATTAAAGGGATTAGGATAATTCTGATCAAGAGAAAATGATTCCGGGATTAATGTATTTCCGAAATCAATTCTGACTTTTGCAGGAACATATTTTAAAACAGCACCATTGTTACCTACAGCCCATCCGTGCAGTGAGTCTGTAAAATCAACAGAATAAATCTCTGCTTTATCAGGTACAGGTATATTAATCCAAGAATTGCCCGAATCATAGGTAACAGCCCAGTTTAATGAATAGCCGAGTGACATCCATCCTTCATAAGGTGTTCGGAAATCTATTGAATAAGCCTGTCCGAATAATTTAAGTGAAGAGTATACCCAGTTAAGTCCTGCATTGGAAGTACTTGTAATCTGAACACCATATTCAAAATCACCTCCTGCACATATTAATCTTTCGGGATCTTTAACATAAAAATCATAGAATGGCTCAGGGGAATAAGCTCCGGCTGACCAGATGAAACCTCCGTCTGAAGTTCTCCATATCACTCCGGCAACATCAGTATATCCACCGCAGGCAAAACCAATTAGAGGAGATGAAAAAGTTATCCGTGAAACCGGGAATCCGGAAAATTCCGATGAATCAATATTAGAAGATATCCAGGAAACTCCGGCATTTGTAGTTTTATATATTGCTCCTCCGAAGCCGCCCATAAAACCATTCAGAGAATCCCGAAAATAAATAGTTCTGAAGAATTTTGAAGTATCAGGGAATAAAGAGGAAGTCCAGTTAGTACCTCCATTAGAAGTAGAAAGAATAGTTGTTCCGGAAAACAGAAATTCATTTGCCACAACCCAGCCAAGACGGTTGTTCAGAAAAAAAATATCATTTATGTAATAGCTGATTCCGGAATTCTGAATTGCAAAAGTATTTCCGCCATTTGAAGTATGAATAATAACACCTTCATCTCCCGCTGCCCAGCCGTTGAGATTATCAGTGAATACGCAGTTGCGGAGGTTGGTATTTACCGGACTGCTGATACTTTTCCAGTAAGACTGTGAATGAACATCTGAATATAAAACAGAAATTAATATTATTGAAAAGTTAAAATAGAATATAAAGACAGGATATTTGAGTAAATATTTTTTTTTAGAACCAATCAAAGTTTTACATTGCATTAATTTTATATTCAATATAGTTTAATTATCCTATAATAAAAATTTATACATTAATGAAAATAACCTCACACTTTAAAAGAGGAATGGCAACCCTTATTGTCTTTATGATTTTTTTAACAGTTGGATTTGAAATTTTCCAGGGCCAGAAATCTATTGAAAGTCCCGTGAAACAGGACATGTTTGATTATGATGAAAGTAATCCATACATTGACAGACCAACCAGAGAAGCTTTAACACATGTAGTGGCTAAGGATGACGCTGATCTTGATATGATCACTGATGCAAACGGTTTTGATAATTTCGAAATCGGAGTTGACTTTGCAGAGCAGATGCTTGTTTCTAATCCAAGAAACCCTCTTAATATGCAGTTTGGTGTAAATAATTCTTCTACAGGGCAGAATGCATACTATACAATCAACGGGTATGACTGGACACAAAGTAATCCTTCTTACAATGCTTCAATTTGCTGCGACCCATGGTCTGCTTTTGACAGTCTGGGAAATCTTTTTTACGGCTCAGGTGTGACAGGACAATATGTATATAAATCTTTAAACGGCGGGCAGACATACGGAGCAGGTGTTTTATCCGTCAACGGAAATGACAGAAATACATTAGCGGCTGATCAGACAGGCGGACCTTATGCTAATTTTTTGTATGCAGCCATTACTCCGGGAAATTTTACCAGAAGCATGGATAACGGCGCAACCTGGACACAGACTTACGCTCCTTCTAATACAGTTCCGGGAACTATGATAGCTGTCGGTCCGAACGGAGCAGTACAGGGCGGCTGCGTAATGTATGTAACAAACACGGGAACTACACAAAATGTAACTTATACTTTTCACAGATCGACTAACGGAGGAGCGAATTTTACTGTAATGTCAAGTCTGACTG
Source organism: Bacteroidota bacterium (assembly GCA_036782875.1). Taxonomy (GTDB): domain Bacteria; phylum Bacteroidota; class Ignavibacteria; order Tepidaquicellales; family Tepidaquicellaceae; genus JAGPCH01. The sequence continues at coordinate 18,939 of DAIPYG010000032.1, forward strand.
TCGCAGGATATGTCGGTACACTGAACACTGCTGGAAGGCTTGTAATAAACAACGGCAGAACAAGACCGTACCCGATGATCGCTATGGATAACAGTTACGGTCCGAACCGCGGCAGACTTTATTTAATATATGCATCAAATGTTCCTGCAGGTAACGGAAATAAGCCGGATATCATTCTTCAGTATTCAACGAATCAGGGATCTACATGGTCGAGCAGAATTACGGTGAATGATAATGCAAATCCTCAGCTGAGCGATCAGTGGTTTCCTGCGATATGGTGTGAAAAAGAGACAGGAAGACTTTATATAAAATGGTATGATACAAGAGAAAATCCTGCTACATATACAGTGAATGTTTATGCAACATATTCAGACGACGGCGGAACAACATTTGCACCTAATCAAAAGCTGACTACAACTTCATGGACTTATCCTAACCCAAGCTGTGCTGCAAATACAAACTGTTACAGAGGTGACTATGACGGTATGACAGCAAATACAAAAGCAGGTTTTGCTGTATGGTATGACGGAAGATCAGGGACTTATAAAAATGTAGGTTCATATTTTCCTGACTTCGGAATGCTTGCTTCACCTGCTTCGCAGACAGTCAATCAGACCAATGACAGCAGAAATTTTTCTGTATCAATACCGGCAGTTAAACTATATACGGATGTAACTACATTCAGCGCAACTGTAACACCGGCTCCTTCTACAGGAAGCTTTCAGGTAGAATTTCTCGGAGGAAATACTTTATCAAGCTATCCTGATTCAAAATTTCTGAAAGTAAAGACAGTTGGAACCGTAACGCCTGTAGGAAATTACACAGTCAATATAGTAGGGCAGGGATCAAACGGAACCCCGGTTCATAAACGAACAGTAACATTAACAGTGAACACATCTGTCGGCGCTGCTCCCTGCGATGATTTTTCAGGTGTAAAGTTTCCTCCGGCATCAATGTATGAAGAATATTCAGGAACAAATTACTGGACAAGCAATTCTGTGTCGGCTTATGGAATAGGTTCAGGTTCAGCCAGGTTTGATTTTTACAATGCAAGTGTTGGTACAGTTCAGTCAATAGTTTCAAACAATTTCACAAATGCTGCTGCAAATACTTATCTGACATTTGATGAGGCTTATGCGCCACACTCTTCTTCTTTCGGACCTGACACATTATTAGTAGAGTCTTCAACCAATTTCGGAACATCTTTTTCCGAATTAGCTACACTAATAGGAAGAGGGGACGGAACGGGGGAATTAAATACAGCGCCGGCAACTACTTCATCATTTATACCTTTAAATTCTCAATGGAGACCTAAAATATATACTCTTCCTGCGGGGACAAACAAGGTAAGACTAAAAGCAAAGAGCGGTTTCGGAAATAATTTATACATAGATAATCTATGTGTTCAGGTACTCTCAGCGCCGGTAATTTCTTCAATTGGTGTATTTCCTCAGGGATTTTTCAGGACAGGACCATCGATAGTATCCGACACAGTAAATATATCTCTCAGAAGAACAGATTTCCCTAATGTAGCAGTTGATTCTGCTAAAGTAACTTATTCAACATCAGCTGTTGCCGTTACTTTGCTTTCAAGAGCTCTGACCGGTCAGTATTATGTAGTAGTTAAGCACAGGAACAGCATTGAAACCTGGAGTAAAGCAGGAGGTCAATCTTACACAAGAGGCGCTGCTTTTATTTTTGATTTTGTAAATAATATATTGAATACATACGGAAGCAATCAGGCACTAGTGTCAGGAGTATTTTACGGTATGTTCGGAGGAGACATAGAACAGAATGGCTTTATAGATCTAAATGATATTACGCTGGTTTATAATGATGCAGGTTTATTTGCTACCGGATATTTAGTTACAGATGTCACCGGAGATAACCTTACTGATCTTTCAGATCTTTTAATTACATACAACAATAATGCAGACTTTGTAACTGTTAAAAAGCCTGCAGGTGCAGAGCCTGAGCCGTCACCAAACGTCGAATCAGATTTTCAGGTACCGGTTTTTGAAAATGATGCTCAGAGGGAAAAATATGAATCAGGACTGAAAATAAGAAATGAGATGAAAATTAGCTCTCCTTTATTAAGCAAGCCTGTCTGGACAAAAGATCCTCCAAAGAATTACAAATATAAAAATAGCAATTCCAATACAGACGCAAATATAAATCATAAAGGAAATGTTCTGGGTAATCCTTAATATATAAATTATATATTTCCCATTAATTTTCAGGCTGTTGGTTTAATTACCATCAGCCTGAACTTTTTTACAAATTACAAATTACAAATTACAAATAGTTTTAAATTTACAACATAATATAATAGACACATTGTTCATTACTCGTTATTTATTACTTTTGCTCATTGTTCATTGCAAATTGTTTTTTATTTACGATAACCTTTCTTTATATCTTGATTTTACTTATTTTAAGCCAATCCAAATTGTATACAAATTATTCCCAAACTTAAATCATTTAAAAGAATGAAAAAATTGTTTTTATTTATTCCAATTTTTTGCATCGGGGCATTTCTTTTTATGGGTCAGAAATCAAATGACCGCCCGGAAAAATGGAATTTAGATCCTCAGCAGACAGGAATTTATGATCCGAGCGTAGTGAACAATACACCGCTTCCGCAGGATTATGATAATATCTTTATTCCTAACACTGCAACAAGATATATCAGCGACCCTAACGGAATTTACGCCGTTAATCCTAATTTCAGAATTTTACCAAGATCAAACAGTTATCAGTCGGAGGTCATCATCTGCAGGCATCCGTTAAATCCTCTTATTATGTTTGGTTCTTCAAATGCATTTAACAATACAGGAACACTCTTCATCAGTGAAGGTGTTTATGTAACTACAAACGGCGGAGCCAACTGGTTCGGTAGTGATACTCTTCAGGGAGCTCCTATCCTGAATCATGGCGGGGATCCGGGTCCGACTATTGATAAGAACGGTAATTTTATAATGACACATCTGGGATATTCCACTTCAGGTATGTTTGCAAATTATTCAACAAACAACGGATCTACCTGGTCATCAACATTTACAATTGCATCAGGTTCACAGGATAAAAATCTTGCAGGTACCGATGATGCGCCTTCAAGTCCTTATTACGGAAGATCATATGTAGTCTGGTCTTTATTCAGTGTATCAAATCCTCCGATCGCTATTTCTTATACAACCAACGGAGGTGTAAGCTGGTCAGCAGCTGCACAGATAAATACTTCTGTATCAGGTCACTATTCGCAGGGATGCGATATGAGGGTAGGTCCTAACGGAGAAGTATATGTTGTATGGGCTGCTCCGAATACTTCCGCGTCGAATGTTGAAGACTTTGCCGGTTTTGCAAAATCAACAAACGGCGGAGTTAACTGGACTGTTACTAATAATGCTTACGACATGAACGGTATAAGGGGTACTTTTCCTACAAAAAACAATATAAGAGTTAATGGATTCACAAGAATTGATGTTGACAGAAGCGGCGGACCGAGAAACGGATGGATCTATGTAGTAGCAGCTGAAAAAAATCTTGCTCCCGCAGGATCGGATCCTGATGTTGTAATGCATAAATCTACTGACGGCGGAACAAGCTGGTCAGCAGGTGTAAGAGTAAATCAGGATGCACTGAATAACGGAAAGTATCAGTGGTTCCCGGCTATCAGGGTAGATGAAACAGGCGGTGTTAATATTGTTTATTATGATGACAGAAATACTGCAGCAGATTCAAGTGAGATTTATTTTTCAAGATCAGTTGACGGAGGTGTTACATTTACTGATGCGCTGGTCAGTGATCACAGATTTAAACCTAAAACGATTGGAGTCAGCGGTATTGCAACAGGATATCAGGGAGATTATATCGGTATTACTTCCGGTAATGGAAAGCTCTGGCCGATTTGGATGGATGACAGACCGGGTCCTGACGGACTTTATCAGGCATGGACAACTTCCATTGACCTGGGACCGGGTATTACTCATACACCATTGCCAAATACTGAACAGATTGCGGGAAATTATGCAGTCAACTGTGAGATCACGCCCTCAGGTTCAGGTATAAACCCGTCTCTTACAAAATTACTCTGGTCAAGAAATAATGTTGCAATAACAGACAGTTTATTAATGACCAATTCAAGCGGAAATAACTGGACAGCAAATATTCCGGCTAATGGTTCTCCTGCTACCTACAGGTATTACATTAAAACAACAGACAGTCTCAGCAGAACGGCAACATCACCCGGAGGAGCTCCGGGAATATTGAATTTATTTGTTGCACAGCCTGACAATGTAAAACCTGTAATAGTTCATACGGCATTAGGCAATACACCCAAGCCAAACTGGCCGGCGACTGTTACAGCTACTGTAACTGATAATTTAGGAGTTGATTCTTCATGGGTAAGATGGAATATAAATGCAGGCGCAACAAAACAATTTAAACTCATACCATCAGGAAGCACTTACACTGCAGCTTTCAATTCACTCAATGCAGATGTAAACATAGGTGATGTAATCTCATACAGAATCATTGCTCAGGATAATTCGCTTGCACATAACAGGGATTCCACGGCACAATATTCATTTACAATAATTGATCAGGTACTTTGTGAAGACTTTAGTTCAGCAACTTTTGCACCGGCAAACTGGAACATTGAGTTCACAGGAACCAACTACTGGACAAGAAATACAGTCAGCGCATTTCTGATCGGAGCAGGTTCAGCAAAGTTTGACTTCTGGACTGCA
>DAIPYG010000032.1:23786-32643 GCA_036782875.1 Bacteroidota bacterium
TTTAATAACTCAGCTCCGGTGCCTGCTACAATTACCTTTGCAGCACAGGGATATTTCGATACGCTTAATACAAAATTAAACATAAGAGACTCTGCAACTTTCTATCTGAGAAACGTTGCATCGCCTTATACAATAGTTGATTCGGCTAAATCAGTTATTGATTCTATTACTGCATCAGGAACTGTTACATTTGCAAATGCAGTAACCGGAACATACTATCTTGTTGTAAAAGGCAGAAACATATTAGAAACATGGAGTAAAGCAGGTGGAGAATCTTATGTAAGAGGTTCTGCTTTCAGTTATAACTTTACTACGGCTGCAAACAAAGCGTACGGAAACAATCTGATACTTAAAGGTTCAAGGTATTGCGTTTACAGCGGAGATGTTATACAAAACGGAGCTGTTGATCTGGACGATATAATTCAGATATTCAACTCTGCAAATTTATTCACAACAGGATTTAACATAAATGATCTCACCGGAGACAGGCAGGTTGATCTGTCGGATGTAATTATCTCATTCAATAATTCTTCGAATTTTGTCTTAAAGCAGGTTCCTCCGGGAGCAGGTCCTTTGGACAAATCGGATAATTCACGAAAACCTCTGATCATTAAAAATCAGGTGACTGAAGATGATCAGAAAAATTATGAATCCGGTAACATTCAGAAAAACAATGAAGACATTGGAACAGAAAGATCGAAAAAGTAAAAAATTAAACATTAATTGTTAGATTTGAAAGGGGCTGTGAATATTATTTTCACAGCCCTTTTTTATTTTTAAAAATAAATAAAGAAATCAAAATATCTTTAGAGATTACATATTAAATACTAAATATTGAAAATTAAATTCATGATATTCTGAAGAATAAAAAAATTGTAAACAACCAATACTTTAATTTAAAAAACAAAAAATGAAAACTTTTCACAAATTTCTTTTTGCTTCAATTGTTTTAATGTTCTCGTTAAGCACATTAAATATTAATTTTGAAAGAGCAGGAGTTATACAAATAGGAGCTGAACTCTTTGCTCAGGATAATTATTCTGCATGGACAGACATTCCGGTTCAGGATATAAAAAATACCGATCCGGGCAGAGTTTATCCTATGAAATACAGAGGTCTTAAATTAAATCTGTCTTCATTCAGGAGCATTCTTGCTAACGCTCCATTTGAAAATTCCGACAGAGCGATTAATTCTCCGTTTGTTATTGATCTGCCAATGCCTGACGGCAGCCTTTCAAAGTTTTATGTAACGGAATATTCGATGATGGAGCCGGGACTTGCTGCACAATTCCCGGAAATTAAAACCTATACAGTTAAAGGAATTGATGATCCTTATGCTTCAGGTAAATTAGACTTTACAATGTTCGGTTTTCACGGAATGGTACTTACACCTCGCGGTGATTATTTTATCGATCCTGTAAGCCTTCAGAACACAGAAAATTATATCTGCTTTTATAAATCGGATTTTCTCAGCAAAGGTAAATTTGAATGTCTGACTGAGGCAGATCCGAATGTCACCGATAATCAGAGCTACAACAATTCAGTAATGACAGGCGAGAATTTAAGAACTTACCGACTTGCATGCGCTGCTACAGGTGAATATGTTGCATTCTTCGGAGGAACAGTCGCGGCAGGACAGGCTGCGATCGTAACTGCGATAAACAGAGTTGACGGTGTATATGAAAGGGAAGTAGCTGTAAGACTAGTTCTCGTAGCGAATAATACAAACATAGTTTTTACAAATTCAGGTACAGATCCTTATACCAATAATAACGGAAGTACAATGCTTGGACAGAATCAGACTACACTTGATAATGTGTCTTATATTGGTTCTGCAAATTATGATATTGGTCATGTATTCAGCACAGGCGGCGGCGGTGTCGCAGGGCTTGGAGTTGTGTGTGTAGGAGGAAACAAAGCAAGGGGAGTTACAGGTCTACCTTCACCTGTCGGTGATGATTTTTATATTGATTATGTCGCACACGAAATGGGACACCAGTTCGGAGGCAATCATACATTCAACAGCACTACATCCAGCTGCGGAGGCGGCAACAGAAATGCTACCACTGCATGGGAGCCGGGAAGCGGAAGCACCATCATGCCTTATGCAGGTATATGCGGTGCTGATGACCTTCAGCCGCACAGTGATGATTATTTCCATTCAGGAAGCGTAAGTGAAATTACTTCTTATACACAGGCAGGAAGCGGAAATTCATGCCCTGTTACTACTGCTACAGGTAATACACCTCCGACAGTTACTGTTCCTTCAGGCGGATTCACGATTCCTATCAATACTCCGTTTCAGTTAACAGGTTCTGCGACAGATGCACAGACTCCGAATTCACTTACATATTGCTGGGAAGAGTTTGATGTAGGTCCGGCAGGTTCACCCAATTCGCCTTCAGGTAACGCTCCGATCTTCAGATCATTCAAGCCTGATACTTCATCCACTAGAGTGTTTCCAAAGTTCAGCGATCTTCTTAACAATACACAGACACTCGGTGAAATATTGCCATCTTATACAAGAAGTCTTGCATTCAGAATGACAGTAAGAGATAATGCTGCAGGCGGCGGCGGAATAAATTTCGGTTCAATTTCATTCAATGTAAATTCAGCTGCAGGTCCGTTTCTTGTAACATCTCCGAATACAGCAGTCAGCTGGAATTCAGGAATACCTCAGGCAATAACGTGGAATGTTGCAGGTACAACTGCTGCTCCAGTAAGCTGCGCTCTTGTGAACATTAAATTATCAACTGACGGCGGATATACTTATCCCATAACTTTAATTTCAAATACTGCCAATGACGGTTCAGAGTCAGTTGTCTTGCCGGGCATAGGAACCACCACAGCCAGAATAAAAGTAGAAGCTGTTGGAAATATTTTCTTCGATATATCAAATTCAAATTTCACAATTTTAAATACAAGCACTCCAATTATTACTCATACTCCGCTAAGCAATACGGAACAGATCTCCGGAGTATATACGGTTAACTGCACAATCACAACCTTTGGAACAGGACCAATTCCTGCTCTTACAAAATTACTTTGGTCAAGAAACAATGTAACGGTTACCGACAGTCTTCTTATGACAAATACAGGCGGAACTAACTGGACAGCGGACATTCCGGCGAACGGATCTCCGGCAACTTACAGATATTACATCAGGACAACAGACAGTCTGAACAGGTCAGGGTTTTCACCTCCAACAGCACCGGCAGTTCTGCATACATTCCTTGCGCAGCCGGATAATGTAAATCCTGTAATAGTTCATACACCTTTGACAGATCAGCCTAAACCGGCGTGGCCTTCAACTGTGACAGCAACCGTAACGGATAATTTAGGATTAGATTCATCCTGGGTAGTATGGTACAAAAATTCTCCATCTCCATTAAAACAGTTCAAACTAATTAATACATCGGGCAGCACATTTAGTGCAGCTTTCAATTCTGTAAATGCTGATGTAGCAGTCGGTGATTTTATTTATTATAAAATATTCGCTCAGGATAATTCGCTTTCACATAACAGGGATTCCAGTTCATTATATTCATTTAAAATTATTGAGGATATATTATGCGAAGGATTTTTCTCAGCGACATTCCCTCCGGTAAACTGGACAAATGAATTCACAGGAACTCAGTACTGGACAAGGAATGCAGTAAGCAGCTACAATATCGGAGTTGGTTCGGCTAAATTTGATTTCTGGAATGCGGCAAGCGGAACAATTCAATCTTTGTATACTCTGACTTTCGGCGCTTCTGTAACAGGAGATTCGTTAAAGTATGATTACTCTTACGCGCCATACCAGACATCCAGAGATTCTCTTATAATTGAGACATCTACCAACGGAGGAACAAGCTATACTGTATTAAGAAGACTAAGAGGATATACAACTGATACAATTGGTGTAGGCAATACAATAAAGACAGTTGCAGCACAGTCAACCGAATATACTCCGGCTTCTTCCGGACAATGGCAGACAAAAAAATTAGCCTTGCCTGTCGGAACAAACAAAATAAAATTCAGAGCACGAAGCGGATTCGGAAATAATTTATATCTCGACAGCATCTGCAAAGTAAACAGTTCAGCGCCGGTTCCAGCGACAATTACAATCGCACCGCAGGGATATTATGATACGCTGGCAAACAGACTTACGATAAGGGATTCGGCAACGTTTTATTTAAGAAACATTACAGCTCCTTATACGATAGTTGATTCTGCAAAGACCGTAATAGATTCTGTCACTTCATCCGGAACTGTAACATTTGCAAATGCAGTAACGGGAACATACTATCTTGTAGTCAAAGGCAGGAATATACTTGAAACCTGGAGTAAATCCGGAGGTCAGTCATACACGAGAGGAGCTGCTTTCAGTTACAATTTTACAACAGGCGCAGCTCAGGCATACGGAAGCAATCTGATATTAAAAGGAACTAAGTATTGTATATACAGCGGAGACGTGATACAGAATACAGCTGTGGATCTCGATGACATAATACAGATCTTTAATGCTGCAAATATATTTACAACCGGATTTAATGTGAATGACCTCTCAGGTGACAGGCAGGTTGATCTTTCGGATATACTGATCTCTTTCAATAACTCATCCAACTTCGTGTCAAGACAGGCGCCTCCGGGAGCGCTGATTCCGAATGATCCGGGAAAGATAACTTCAATGAAAAGAAATTTTCAGGAAGTTATAGACCGTATGAGCTATGAAGCCCCGGTGACAATTGGTAAGACAATAGATAATAAGAGTAATGAAGAGCAGAGCAATAAAATAATTAAATCAAAGTAATTATTTAATCATTTCAACATAGTTAATCATTAAGGACTGAGTGAGCTTATCATTCAGTCCTTTTTTAAGCATATTATTCTTTTTTTTGTCTTCGTCTGAGTTTCCCGCTTTAGATATCCTGAAAGCTGAACAGATTTAATGCGGAGACTCAGCCTGTGAAGGCGCTTCAACGCATAATCCTCCCGGTGAAATTTTCCGGTCTTTGAAATGCTGACTGGGAGAGACTCTGCTGAGACGAGGATTAAAAGGTAGTTTTTTCAATTAATCAGTGTTTTTATTTTGCAAAATGATTCGCAGGTTTATTCGTGCGGCTCGCTGGTACTTTTCATTTGTGCGGATGTACCAATATGTTTCCGGATATTATTGTCAGGCAAAAATGGCTGACATACTGATTTCATAAGTCTCCAATGCTAAACTGAATAGCAGATCAACTGAATGATATCTTTCTTAACTTTAAATCAGAAATTATTTGCATTATTTTGCTCTTAAATATTTTTTCAAGCAAATTATTGAACTTATAAAATAGCTTGCCTGTAATTTTTATTAATTAAATGAGTCCGGCTTATACCCGCAGAATGCTAATATTATTGATTGATAAAAGAATGACTTCAGTTATTAATCATTGATTATTTACAAATTAATTAATTTTTATGGAATCTTTTCTGAACAATTCAGAGTTGTATTGATAATTAAAATTGTTTTCACGAATTTCATAATATAAAAGTACTGTAATTAATGCGTTTGTGCCAGATTTAAAAAACTAACAAGGATAATTAAATAAGATTTTAAAATATTGTAGGTTTCACACTTAAAGTGCTCAATTTTACTGACATTTAATTTTTTGAAAGGGGGCTGTGAATATTATTTTCACAGCCCTTTTTTATTTATAAAAATAGAACTTTTCTGAAAAATATCAAATTGAGATTACATTTTTATTAATGCATAGTGAAATGTGAATTTCTGATATTCCAAAAAATTAAATAATACAAATAACAAATACGTTAATTTAAAAACAAAAAAATGAAAACATTTCAAAAATTTCTTTTTGCTTCGTTTGTGATCTTCTTTTCTTTAAGTGCCATAAATTTGAGCACGGACAGATCTGGATCATTAACCGTGAGCAATGATCTAATGGCACAGGACAATTTTTCTGTATGGACTGACATTCCTGCTCAGGACATTAATAACAGCGATCCGGGAAGAGTATATCCTGTGAAATACAGAAGCCTGAAACTGAATTTAAGTTCATTCAGAGTTATCCTTGATGCAGCTCCTTTTGAACAAAGCGACAGAGCATTGAATTCACCATTTGTGATAGAGCTTCCGGCACCTGACGGTAATCTGTCAAAATTTTATGTAACGGAATATTCAATGATGGAGCCGGGTTTAGCAGCTCAGTTTCCGGAAATAAAAACTTATTCCGTAAAGGGAATCGATGATCCTTATGCAGTTGGAAAAATCGATTTCACTTCATTGGGATTTCATGGAATGATACTTACTCCCGGAGGAGATTATTTTATAGAACCTATGAGTCTGAATAATCTTGAAAATTATATCAGTTTTTATAAAACGGATTTTATCAGCAGCAGACTTTTCGAATGTCTTGTGACTGAAGAAGCCGTAAGTTTAGATGCAGGCAGTAATTTTAATAATATCATGACCGGACAGCAGTTAAGGACATACCGGCTTGCATGCGCTGCAACGGGCGAATATACAGCTTTTTTCGGAGGTACAGTTGCACAGGGTCAGGCTGCAATAGTCACATCCATTAACCGTGTAAACGCAATTTATGAGCGTGATATATCAGTAAGAATGACATTGGTTGCAAATAATTCATCCCTGGTTTATACAAACTCTGCTACAGATCCTTATACAAACAATAACGGCAGCACAATGCTCGGACAAAATCAGTCTAACATTACAACTGTAATAGGTTCAGCAAATTATGATATTGGACACGTATTCAGTACGGGCGGCGGCGGAGTTGCAGGATTAGGAGTGGTATGCAATACTTCAAATAAAGCAAGAGGTGTAACGGGATCTCCGGCACCTGTCGGTGATCCGTATGATATTGATTATGTAGCTCATGAAATGGGACATCAATTCAACGGAAATCATTCCTTCAATGGAAATGCAGGCAGCTGTGCCGGCGGTAACAGAAACGCTTCTACAGCATGGGAACCCGGAAGCGGATCTACAATAATGGGATATGCAGGGATCTGCAGTCCACAGGATCTTCAGTCTAACAGTGATGCATTATTTCATTCGGGAAATGTGATTGAGCTTACAAATTTCACTCAGACAGGAGGCGGAAGCTCGTGTCCGGTTGTTACAAATACAGGAAATACTCCTCCTACAGTTACAATTTCTACACGCGGCTTTACTATCCCGATCAGCACACCATTTGCTTTAACCGGATCAGCAACAGACGCTGAAACTCCCGGAGCATTGACATACTGCTGGGAAGAGTTTGATCTCGGAGCTGCAGGAGCACCAACTGCACCTGTCGGCAACGCGCCTATCTTCAGATCATTTTCTCCTGTCACTTCTCCGACAAGGACTTTTCCTAAGCTTACAAATCTGCTGAACAATACTTCAACCATCGGAGAAATATTACCTACATATACAAGAATTTTGAAATTCAGATTAGCTGTAAGGGATAACTCTGCGGGCGGCGGTGGAATAAATTTCGATACAGTTACCTTTAATGTAAATTCAGGCTCCGGACCGTTTTTAGTAACTTCACCAAATACATCAGTAACATTGAACGCAGGAGCTCAGACTGTAACCTGGAATGTTGCAAATACAACTGCAGCGCCGGTGAATTGTTCTCAGGTAAATATAAAATTATCAACTGACGGAGGTGTAACATTCCCGACAACTTTAGTATCCAATACAGCTAACGACGGATCAGAAGGTGTGACCTTACCGAATATTTCTTCAACAACTGCAAGAATAAAAGTTGAATCAGTAGGAAATGTATTCTTTGATATATCAAATACTAATTTTACAATTACAAATGCAGTGACTCCTGTTCCTGCTACTATTAAGATCGCACAAGAAGGATATTATGATACTCTGACCAACAGATTAAACATACGGGATACCGTAAAATTTTATTTGAGGAATATAGTTACTCCATATGCAATAATTGATTCAGCATCCGGTATAGTTGATTCAGTAACATCTACAGCAACAGTTACATTTATAAATGCTTCAACAGGAACATATTACATAGCAGCTTCAGGATGGAATATTATAGAAACATGGAGTAAATCAGGCGGCGAATCATATATACGCGGATCCGTTTTGAATTATGATTTTACAACTGCTTCATCACAGGCATACGGAAATAATTTAGTTCAAAAAGGGACTCAGTATTGCGTTTACAGCGGTGATGTTGCAGCAAAAGGAACAATTAATCTTGTTGATATACTAACGGTTTCCAATGCGGCGAATATTTTTACTTCAGGATATAATGCTTTTGATCTCACAGGAGACAGGTTAGTGGATCTTTCCGATATTCTTATCACATTCAATAACTCATCAAATTTCGTTTCCAGGCAAGCGCCTCCGGGAGCAGTATTCCAGAATGATCCTGTAATTAATACAGTAATGACAAGATCTGATCAGGAAGTAATTGACCGCCTTAGTAATGAGATCCGGTGAAGTTTGAATAAATGTAAGATGAAATAAATTATATCATCGATGTGATTATTGAATAAATTCATCAAAATAAGGACTGAATGAGTATCATTCAGTCCTTTTAATTTAAACCCGTATTCTTTGACTAATTCCATAAATCCCAATTCCGTCACTTCCGGTAATTTAAATTTCTTATACTTTCCATATTCATCTTACTTAACCTCATTTTCAAAATTCTGAGTTGCTTTGTTATTTGCAAGTTAATCGTTGTCAATGCTCAGAATTTTTTAACGGCAATTTTTCACCAGCGGGAGATTTTTCTTTTGCCAAGCTTTTCTTTTGATCTATCAAATGAAAAGCGGATTAAATTTATTGTAAAGTCTTTGAATAACGTTTTGGACGGATGTGATGCAAATC
>DAIPYG010000033.1:0-10610 GCA_036782875.1 Bacteroidota bacterium
TCTCCGATTCCGTTGTATATTCCCGGAGTTCCTCTGTAAAATCCCTGAGGAGTTACTCCCAGGAATCCGCTGACAGGTACGCTCAGAGCCTGAACACATATATTATCTAAATACAAATTATTTCCATACCCGCTTTTTGCTCTTAGTCTAATCTTGTTGGTACCAACCGGTAATGAATATATTTTCGGTCTCCATTCTGTGTTTGCAGGCGTATAAGAAGTTACCGTTGCAGGAGCTGAATTCAATTCTCCTGAACCGTCCGCCAGTCCGAGCAATGTGGCAAGTACTGTATATGAACCGCCGTTATTGCCTGATGCTTCCACTAATAATGTATCAGGACCAAAACCTGATCCATATGGAGCATAAGCTTCATCAAATGTCAGATATGTATTTGCAGCTGTGTTTGCAAAATTGTTTGAAACCAGTGACTGTACAATCGGAAGAGCAGGTCCTGCATCGTAAAAAGCAAACTTAGCTGAACCGCTTCCTGAACCGTATGCTGAAACAGTCGCTCTGCTCCAGTAATTTGTTCCTGTAAAATCAACTGAAAATGAACTCGGAGGAAAAGTTACTGTTGTAAAATCTTCGCAAGGCGCAGGAGAAACAGTAGTTATGTTAATAAGATTGTTTCCTGTTGCTGTCTGACCATCCGGATTAGTAATTGTGATGTTCTTTAATCCGGCAGGCGAACCTACCGTAGATATGTTTAAGGTCACATGCGTCGGATCAGTAAATGTAACACTGTTAACTGTTACAGTTCCTGAAATTGATGCTGCAATATGGTTTGTAAATCCCGGTCCGCCGGCATCTGCACCCGGATCAAAGAATTCAGATCCCGACACTGATGTGCCCGTAATTACTATATTTACTGACGGCTGACCGGTTAAGATATCCGTTATGCTGGAAGATGATGGTGTTGCAGGCGGTCTTGCAACAAGCTGAATCGCCCTTACTCCCCATGAGTTATTTGCATCGCAGTATTCCTGAAATGTCCACATTGTCATATCGTTTGTCGGATCAACAACTGTCTGTGAATAATCACCCCATCTGATTCTTCCGTCTCCTGCAATTAGGTTGTATGCAGTCGTGCTGGTCTGCGCAAGAGTAAAAGCCTGTGTTGTTCCGGGAGCATCTGTCCTGTATCTTCCCGCAACTGAAACTTCGGCTCTGTTTACCGCGCCTGCAATTGTACTTCCCAGAGCCATATGACCCTGACCGTTCATTGCCACACTTGGAAATGCAAAAAATCTTGGATTGGCACCCGCAGGATCATACAATGTTCCTGACTGCAATAAGCTCGGCGTAGTTGTTAAATTGGTTATTTCATACCATCTTGCTCCTTCCCTTCCTCCTGCATTGTTTGCAACTCCGGTTGCATCTACCTGAAAATGATGAGCAGTCCATAATGATACTGTATTCGAAACTTTGTTCTTATGTATCATGGCTGCAAAAAGTCTCCAGTCATTATGATCTAGTCCGGGAGCAGACGTACCGGAACACGGTATGTTTATTGATGCTGTTGTTGTAGGTGTTGTAACTGATAAATTTGCGGATAAGGAAGGAACTCCTCCCGGAGTTATAACTCTTCTGATAATAAGACTTCCATAGGCTGCACTATTTACTCCAACAAAATATCCTTCAGCTGCAGATGGATCATCATTATCCACTCCCTGAGGAGTATAAGGTCCTGACGAAACTCCGTTTGTCCAGAAAGTAAAACCTGTAGTTGTCAGAGTAGCAGCCAAAAGATTGGCTTTATTTATAACATATCCGTTGCATCCCAGGAAAGCCGTTCCTGCAGCATTGAACATGTTCATTCCAATGTATAAAGCATTTTTATCAACACCTAAGGTCGGATAATCTGCAAAACCGTTTATTGCACCTGGGAGATTTTCCGTGAATTGGAAAAAAGTAAAACTTGCTGAATTTGTAATTGTTGAACTTGAACTGACAGCAATAAGTATTCTGTTCGGAGCTGCCTGTACATTGATTGCCACTACAAACCATCTTCCGGATAATCTGTCATATCTTATATGAGGGTCTGTCGTACCTGCTCCGTTTCTTACAGAATTAAAAAATACATCGAGATCTGAATTTAAACCTCCAAGTACACCTGCCTTACTGTAAACCCTTATTCTTCCGTTGGAAACTGTCAGAACCTGAGTCGGTCCTACATCTCCCTGAGTATCAGGAGGAATATATCCCGAGACTGAAACATTCATTGCCAGAAAGCTTGTTCCTACTGTCTGAGGATTATCAGTCTGATTCGGCTCTGCATTTTTCTGATCTTTATTAAGCGGAGGCCACTGTGATGTTTCAGGTGAATTCGGATTCTGAGCATCAATCTCATATTCCATTTCTTCCATATCAGGATTGACATGCTCTCTTGCTTTTGGATAATAGTCCGGAGGCATTACTGCTTCCCTGTCCATTATTTCCTGAACTGTTTCTGTAATTCCCGGATCACCCTGCACGGGTTTTCCGACTGTTATTGAATCCTGCTGTGAAACAGTTGCAAACTGATTCCACTCCGGACTTACTGAATTGCTGATTGCTGTATTTTTCTCAGTCATATCTGCTGAAAGAAATACAACAGCAAATGCTAAAAGTAAAGTAATGTTGAATACTTTCTCAGCATCCCCTTTAAAATAAGTAAGGATTTTCTTCATTGTGTTTGAAGGTTAGGTTAATGAAAATTTTGGATTTGTGAATTTAATAAAATTAGTTATAAAATGAAAATATGTTTAATTAACAGTTTAACTGCTTAACTGTTAATTCTAAACGGTAACTCTGATTGTGATAAACTGTTTAACTGCCATTCTGCTTAATACCATACTGCTAAATGCTAAACTGTACTTAGTCATTTTGGGGACGAAATTAGTTTTCAATATATAGATTATTTTATTAAGTTAACCATAAGCAAATTATTTTTATAAATAAAAAATTAAATGAAAATGAAAAATATCTTTGCTGTGATTTTTATAATAAATTGCCTCAATATTGCTTTGTGTAATCAGCCGGATTTGTTTACTTCAGGAAGTCACGTCATTCCTGATGTGATGAATAAAGTACAGGTTCTTAATAATAACAATGATTATACAAAAGCATTAATCTATGACGCTGATTCTCTGCCTGTGTTTACGGGCTTTCCAAAAGTTGTAAATGGCCAGTCAACTGAAGGCGGAATTTATTGCCAGATGGATGCAGACATCGAAATGGAAATTGTCTATGGCATCGGTACAACAGTTCAGGCATGGAACATTGACGGAAGCAATGTAACGGGTTGGCCTAAATCCCTGACTTATAATACGCAGGGTGCACCTGCTTACGGTGATATAGACGGAGACGGTGAGGCGGAGATTGTCATAGGAACTGCCAATGTCACAGGCGTTTTGGGAATTCTTTATGCTTTTGAAAAAAACGGAACTCCTGTATCAGGATTTCCAATTAATAACGGCGGCTCTACCCGTTCTGCTGTACTTTGTGATCTTGATTTGAACGGCAGTCTGGAAATCATCACAACTAAAAGGCTTTCTTCGGCAGGAGAGATTTATGTTTTTAAAGGAGACGGAACTGTATTTCCCGGCTGGCCAAAATCAATAAACCATGTTCCGGCTTCAAGTTCGGCTGCAGGTGACATTACGGGTGACGGTATTCCTGAAATAATATCTGAATCCTACACGAGTCTTTATGCATGGGACCGCAACGGTAATCCTGTAAACGGATTCCCGTTTATTCTTCCAAACGGAGACGTAAATTCCTATTCATCTCCCGTGCTCGCAGACGTTGATGGTGATAATATCAGGGAAATTATTTTCGGTTCGCACCAGTCAGGCGGAGCCGGTCTGGGTTATTTATATATATTAAAAAATAACGGGACAATTTTACCTGGCTGGCCAAAAACTACAACGTACTGGATCTATGGTCCGCCGGTCTTAGGTTATATTAATGATGATAATGTAATTGATATTGTTGCCGGAGATCAGATCGGCGGTGCTTTAGTGAATTATGTTTACGGCTGGGATAAAAATGGAAATGTACTGAACGGATTTCCCATCGGACCGGTCAATGCTGTAAATAATCAGGTAGCTCTCGGAGATATTGACAATGACGGCAAACTTGAACTTATGATAGATGATAATACACAGGAAAGCGGAATGGGAAAATATCTGGCATTTAATCACGACGGCACACCGGTATCAGGCTGGCCTCTACCGACTTCAGGTACTACTATGTTTAACATGCCTTGTCTTATTGATCTGAATAATGACGGAATTCTTGATATTGTGGGTGCCGGTATTACTTTATTCGGAAGCAATCAGACCAGCGCTTATATCTGGAATGCAGGTGTAAATTTTGATGCATCGAAGATAATAAATCCTGTCTTTCAGTTTAATGTCAGACATAACGGAGTTTATGGCGACAATAACATTGTTTCTGTTGGAAATCCGGATAACGAAGTTGTATCAGGATTTATGCTTTATCAGAATTATCCTAATCCATTCAACCCGGCAACAAATCTTGAATTCAAAATACCTGAGAAAGGATTTGTCACTTTAAAAGAATATGATATTCTCGGCAGTGAAGTAATGATCTTAATGAATAAAAACCTTTCCCCCGGCAGCTATCAGGTACAATGGAACGGAGAAAGTGTTTCAAGCGGTGTTTATTTTTATGAACTTTCAGTCATAAGTTCGTCAGTAAAATACAAAGAAACAAAAAGAATGCTTTTAATAAAATAAGGACATTTGTACTGCCAGGATGTTCTTTTTTAAAAATTTTTTATTGTATATAATATTTTGAAAGAATCCCGTAGGGATAAAATATTGGTAGTAATAAACGATAAAAGTAATGGTCCCGTTGGGACGAGATGTAACTTCGGTTGATCTGGCGTTCAATCCCTACGGGATTTAATCATTTAATATAATGATTTGTGGAGTTAGAAAGTTGAAGATCAAATTGAATAAGATGCTTGACATTCTTAGGACAGATATCCGCATAGTAAGTGAACAACTGAACCGGAGTTTCAGAGAATTAAATTACCGGATAACAACAATCATCATAAACGCCGACTCATTCAACTGCCTGCATTTTAAATTCAGAATAATCGTTATCCGAAAGACTCTTCGTCGAAGCTGTGAATGTATTATTCTCTTCTTCGGATCAATTTCTTGAAATCAGCGAAAGCCTTATTCCGCAAATCTGTTTGTTTCGGGTTCAGACCGTGCCTTAATTTCCAATGGAATCTCATCAGCAGTATTTATATTTTTGTCTTCCTGAAATATAATTTAAAGATCATAGCTTTGAGTAATAATCAGAAATTAATTATCATAAAAGTAAATCATACTCTGATATGGATTTTGTTTAATGTGGTATTATTTTATCTGGCTTATTCTGTGATCATAAATAAAATTGACTTTACGGTGTATGCAGGTATGTGTGTCATTTTCATTGAAGGTATTGTTCTTATGCTCTTTGGCAGCAAATGCCCGCTTACTGTGTTAGCAAGAAAGTATTCAGATTCGGCTAATCCAAATTTTGATATTTATCTGCCAGCCTGGCTTGCCGAATACAATAAACAAATCTATACAACTTTTTTCATAATTATTCTTGCAGGTATCATTTACAGAATTATTTTCAGTTAAATTAATTTTACATATTTATTTATAAGTTTAAATGAAAGATATTAAAAAGGAAAAATATTATTCGGGAATATTCAAAAAAATTACTTCTGAACTTAAGTATGATCTCAACAGAAAATACGGAATAGAAATTATTTCAGGTAAATGGCTGGATTCTGTTGTAATAAAACTTTTTAAAAAAAAATGGATGGACAAAACAACCGGCTCTTCCATTTTTTTTTCTGTCTGGATTGAAGACAAGTGCCTGAATAGAAATAAAATATATTATAATATCCACGCTCTGAAGCTGAGACAATTGAAAGGATATAAGATAGAAAGTATTAAGTTTGCCGGTGATTTCAGAAAAATGTTTAATGAATATGTATATCTCTGGCAAAATGTCAGTATGAGTTTCGGTCCCGGGACACTTTTGCAGGGCAATATCAGTCTTAATGAAAAAACTATTGAGAAGGATATTTCAGAGCTGATATTTCGATTCTTGAAAATAGAATTTATTATAGATGAGGTGCTTGAGAAATGGAAAAAATAGATCTATTTTTCGATTAGAGAGAAAGCTTCCTCTGTTTCATATAGGGATTTACCTAATATTGTTAATTCCGACCGCCTGCATTTGTGCACAATAAAGCAGAAAGAATTTAAATGAAGTGAAGATTTATTTGTTTAATCTGTGAAGTGACAACATTCTTTAAATTATAGTAACCCCCAGCCAACATTACATAAGATATTGTTAAGGAATATTTATTATTTCTTAAACTCAGTATTCTTCTTTATGTTATTGAGAAAATACTTGATGAGAAAGCTTGTTCTCTGGGTGAATTAAAAACAAATGAGAAGTTTACAAATCTTACAAAACTTATAAATCTTAGAAATCTTAGAAATCTTACAAATCTTATAAATCTATATGGCTTTAAGATAAACCGTATTTACTATCCCAAAGAAATTATTCTTATAATATTCAGTTTCAAAACCGCAGCCTTTGCATAAGTTTATAAATTCCGGCACAGTAAGAAAATTATTGACTGATTTAAAAAGATAACTGTATGCATATTTACTTCCGGATACTTTATTTCCGATAAGAGGCATTATTTTCCCGAAATATAAATTGAACATGTTTGTTTTGATTCCTCCACACCTGAACATTTCAAGGATAATTAATCTTCCGGAAGTCTTCATTACTCTTCTTATTTCTTTTAAGGATTCTTCCAAATACTCAAAATTCCTTACACCGAATCCTATTGTCACAATGTTAAAAGTATCTTTTTCAAATGGAAGACTTTTTACATCTGCCTGTATCAGCTCAAGACGGCTGTCCCGTATTTTCATTCTCTGTATTTCAAGCATGTTCTTCGATATGTCAACAGCGCATATTTTATCGGCATTAAGTCTGACTAACTCTGCCGTCAGATCTCCTGTCCCGGTTGCAAGATCCAGAATATTAGATGTTGTATAATTATTTTTAATTATATTCTTCACGATCTCCCTGCGCCATTTTGTGTCAATGTTTAATGTAAAAAAATGATTGAGCCTGTCGTAAGTTGGAGCTATCTCATCGAACATTGATTCGATCTTCTGTTTCGATTTGTCTAATTCTGTATCTGTCATTTAGCTGAATCTTATAGACTTTATCGGATCTATGCGGGATGCAACATAAGACGGGATCATCGTCGCTATAAAAGCTAATATGATAGTGATCACTGAAATTAATATTATATTCTCCGGCTGTATCAGTATCGGAACACTCTTCATATAATATATCTCAGGAAGTGAAAAGAATTTATACTTCGATTCAATTATGCAGATTCCCAGACCAATTATATTTCCCAGTATGATTCCTATGACTCCGATCAGCAGCCCGTCAAATAAAAATATCCTTAATATTCCCGATCTGCTAGCGCCGAGTGATTTTAAAATTCCGATCGAACGAGTTTTTTCAAGTACAAGCATAAGCAGCGTTCCTACTATGTTGAATGTTGCAACTATGATTATCAATCCCAGAACTATCGGGGTTGGGGCTTTCTGAAGTTCCACCCAGGTAAAAAGCGGTTTGTATAATTTGAATAATGACTTCGGAAAGTAAGGGTATCCTACAACTTTCTTTATTCTTGTTACAGCGCTTTCCACACTGTCAAGATTGCTAACATTGAGTTCGATCCCTGTTACGCTTTCTCCGTAGTTGAATAATTTTTGTGTTGTCCTGATATCAGTATAAATAATTATGTCATCAAAATCCCTTAGACCTGTTTCATATATTCCGCTAACAATGAACTGCTTGATCTTTGGCTGATTCATCGGAGACGGTACGCCGTTGAGTCCGAACACAATTACTTTATTACCTGTATCGATGTTCAGCTTCTTTGCAAGCTTATCACCGATTAATAATCTCGAGAATGTTGAGTCCACAGGCGTCAGATCGAATTTACCTCTGACAACGCGGCTCCTTGCTGTGGACAGATCTGTGGAAATATTTATTCCCTTAAGAAGTATTCCTTCAACATTTGTTTTGAATCTTATTACTGCCTCTTTCTGAACTATAGGTGAGATCCCTGTCACTCCGGGTACACTGTCTCTGATTGTCTCTATGGCTTTCTCGTAATCAGTAAGACCGTCAGATGTGAAAGATGATATCTGTATATGAGACACTAAGCCTGCTACCTTGTCCCGGATCTCTTTTTCAAATCCTCCTAATATTGAAACTGCTATTATCAGCGAAGCAACACCCAGTGTTACGCCGATGATCGAAATGTAGGTTATAAATGAAATGAATTTTGAGCTGCCTTTTGAAAATAAAAAACGTCTGGCAATGAAATATTTATAATTCAAATATCTTCTGTTTATTTTTCCAGTAAATAAGCTTTAATGAATCCCTCAAGGTCTCCGTCCATCACTCCCTGCGTATCACTTGTTTCATGATCCGTTCTGTGATCTTTTACCATGTTGTAAGGATGAAAAACATAACTTCTGATCTGACTTCCCCATTCTATTTTTTTCTTTGAACTTTCAATAGTATTAAGTCTCGCCATCTCTTTTTCTTTTTCTATGATATAAAGTTTTGACTTTAGCATTTTCATTGCATTCATCTTGTTCTGTATTTGCGAGCGCTCGTTCTGACACTGTACTACAATGCCTGAAGGAAAGTGTGTTATGCGTATTGCAGTCTCAACTTTATTCACGTTCTGTCCTCCCGCACCGCCGGCACGGAAAGTATCAACTTTTATATCCGAAGGATTTATCTCTATCTCAATATTATCATCAAGCACAGGACTGACATATACAGCCGCAAATGATGTGTGACGTTTTTTATTTGCATCAAAAGGAGAAATTCTTACTAATCTGTGCACACCGTTCTCGGCTTTCAGATATCCGTATGCATATTCGCCTTTTACCTCAACAGTCGCGCTCTTTATCCCGGCTCCGTCACCGTCAAGTCTGTCCACAAGATTCGCCTGAAATCCATTCTTCTCACAGTAACGCAGATACATCCTTAGCAGCATTTCTGCCCAGTCCTGCGATTCGGTACCGCCTGCTCCTGAATTAATCGTAATAATGGCATCCCTTATGTCATCTTCATCTGATAACATATTTTTGAATTCTATTTCATCCAAATGTTTAAGGAATTTACTTATATCGTCTTCGATCTCCTGCTCCATTGACTCATCTTTTTCGGATTCCGCCATCTCGATAAGACCTGTTACATCATTGAAATGATTTTCAACTGACAGGTATTCTTCTACCCATTTTTTCAGACCGGAATTTTCCTGAAGTATTTTCTGTGCGGCTTTGTTGTCATCCCAGAAATTATCCGCCTGGGATAATGCTTCGAGCTCTTTTATCTTTAATATCTTATTATCAACGTCAAAGAAACCTCCGTAAGGAAGCTATTTTCTCTTTTGAATCTTTTAATCTGTACTTCTGCTGTTCAAACATGTTTTTATATATTTTTTTTAATGTAATTTATATTTAGCATTAAGTAGTTAATAAATCTGTAACTCGTAATTCGCAAAATGTAACCCGTAAATTGTAACTTGTAACTCAAAATCAGTAATTAATTTCCATTTTAAGCAGCGCAGACGCCAGCGTCTTTCCTTGTGCGTCAAGTTTCAGCGAAACCGTTCCGCCGCCGCCCAGAGTATTATTCAGAATGAAGTTCAGGGCATTGATATTAGGCATCTCATATCTTTCAACTTCACCTTCGCAGATCCCTTCAAAATATTTCTTCACTCTTTCAGCAGTGACCTCTTTTCTGATGATCTCATAATCTTCCTTCTTGAATGCAATCAGTCCAATGTTTGCCGCATCTCCTTTGTCACCGCTTCTTCCGTGACAGATATCTTTTAATTGAATTTTCATTATTCTATATTTTAATTTCTTATTTTTTCTGAACTACTTATTCGTTTTAATATCCTATCCCCTATCCTAGTAAATAAGTGAATTAAGGTAAATTATAATACTTTATTCTCTTCTCTTATTCTTACTTTAAGCACCAAAGCATTCAGGACTGTAAATATCACAGCAGTAAAATACAGATCAAATATCATCGGTATGGAAATGATCTCACAGCAGACTATAATATAATTCGGATGTTTAAAATACCTGTACAGACCATCTGAAACGGGTACTGATCCCGGAATTCTAAGTATTTTCGTATTCCAGTATTTCCCCAAAGAAATTAATACCCAAATCCTCATTACCTGCATGAAAATGAAAATTACCAAAAACAAATAATTAATGACACTGAATTCCGAATGCCTTCCCCTGAAATTATATTCAATGAACATAGAAACAAAAAACATTATATGAAGCAGAACTATGTATTTGTAATGCTCATTCCCAGACTCTGCAGCTCCATTTGCCCGGAGCCATTTCTCATTTCTCCTTGCAATGATAAGTTCAGTCACCCGCTGTATGATTACTATTGATATTATTATGTAAAACAATTCTTAGCTATTCCTTAATTACTATTCGTTAATT
>DAIPYG010000033.1:10710-32460 GCA_036782875.1 Bacteroidota bacterium
TATTCGTTAATTTTTATTCGTTAGTTTATATTTGTTAATTTATATTTGCTGCTTAAGTTTCAAAATACATTTTTTTGTCATTCTGAGCGAATCGAAGAATCCAGCAGTTTCAATTCCAGCTTATGTCAGGATTTTTCACTTCACTTCGCTTCACTCGTCTCCGTTCGTTAAGAATGACAAAATACGTAACGTCATTTGTAAATTGGCACAGTAATTAATAGTTAGTATTTCGTAACTCGTAACTCCTGATTTGCAATTAATTATTTGTAATTTGTAATTTGTCATTTGTAATTAACCCCATACATTTAAAGTGTCCCTCCGGACAGCTCTCCCTTCCTATATGCGTGCAGGGTCTGCATTCAAGTCCATTTACTTCAATTACTTTAGACTGCTCAAGCTGCGGAAAGAACCCGAACTCCTTTACTGTCGATCCGAATATTGCCGTAACTTTCTTACCCAGTGCTTCTGCAAGATGCAGTATTGCGCTGTCGTTGCATATTACATATTCGCTTTGATAAATTACATTTGCCAGTTTATTAAGATCCAGCTTTCCGCAAAGACTCAGAGTATTACTGCATTTTGATTCAATATGACTGCAGATAATTTTATCTCGGTCGGAATTATCACCTGTAAGAATGAATTTTTTATCAGAATTCGAATTAATGTAATCTATGAATTTATCTGCCGGATATGTCTTTGTGAAATGTCTTGATGACGGAGAGATTACAATATAATTAAAATCATAAATTCTTTTCTTATCAAATGTAAGATCTGAAACAGTGAACTCCGCGTCATTCTCTTTTATCAGATCAGATACTGTATGAATATATTTTTTATATACCGGAATGATTTCCCTGAAGAGATTCCATTTGAATTTTACAAGCAGGAATTTTCTGAAGTTGCCCTTGTAATATCTTCTTACCATGCTTCCGGTAAATATGCTTGCAGATATGCTTCTGAAATTCTTATGTAAATCTATTATCAGATCGTATCTCCCTTTCTTTATCTCTTTCCTAGTTTCACTGACCGAATCACTGAACTCGATGATCCTGTTTATATATGGATTCAATATTGCTGCTGCCGTGTAATCTTTCTTTGTCAGAAAATGGATCTCTGAATCGGGAAATGATTTGTTCAGTTTTTTTAAAAGAGGAAATGAGAGAATTATGTCTCCTAAGGATGAAAGACGGATAACAAGTATTTTTTTTATTTCAGTCAAAGGTATTTTATTGATTCCTGACTGCTGATGCTTCAACTAACTGATGTGAAAATTCATCTATATTGATTTCCTGAATGAGATTATCTATGAAATCAAATCCGTATTTATTCAGAAAATATGTTATGTTAAGAACTCTCTCCTGAAGGGTGTTATCCGGATATACAAAAAGCAAAACTTTCTGAAACTGATTTGAAAGAACTTCATTCTTCTTTGACTGGGATGCGGAGAATTTATCTTTGGCTATATCAAGGGATTCCAGGAACTGTCTGTTCCTCTTTGTAAATGATTCAGTCTGAATTGCATCTATTCTTCCGAGCTCTTTTTCATATGTATAAAATATTCCTGTGAGCTCTTCCTTCATTTCAGAAAAAATCTCATCCGCGCTTACTACAGCACTGTCTTTAAGAAGTTTTTTCGAAAGGTCCTTTTCATAAAACAGTTCATTGAATCTGACATTATATTTTTCAAGAAAACTTTTTACTCTGCTTTCCATTACTGTTACTGAAGTTCGCGGATATATCACAGGCATCCCCAGATCAAAGAACTTATATACTTCCCTGAACTGTGCAAAATATGAGATTTCCGAAGGTCCTCCTATATATGCAACCGTAGGCAGAATGAAATCCTGACATACGGGTCTTGTCACTACATTCCAGCTGAACCTTTCGGGATTGCTTTCAAGATGTCCTGATAATTCTTCTCCGGAAAATTTCTGACGGGAATGTTTGAGGGCAAAGATAACGTTTTCCCGTGGCTCAAGAAGATATCTGTTTCCATCGTGAATGTAAAACAGATTAATAGGCTTTGGTTTTACCTGCACATTGTAATTTTCCTCAAGCTCTACGGATGTATTTATAACTTTTTCACATACCTGAGGAAAAGTATTCAGTTCTTTTTCAAATACAGGCTTTAAATATTCCTTTATTCTCTTATCTGAAGGGTCTATGAATATTAATCCTTTGTTTTTCAGAACAGAGTTCAGGAATCCCGCGAACGCTGTTTTCAGATCATTTCCTTTTTTATAGTTGTCTCTTATGATACCGAATAATGATTCCGTAAAATCAGTTTTGTTGTATGAACTTTCCAGTTCATTTATAAACTGATCAATGTGTTCATCTAATATTATACTTCCTGTCGGCTTCAGATATTTTTCCTGCTCCTGCCCTTTTTCAAAGTATTTAAGATTCTTCAGTTCGTTTTCCTTAGAAATAATATTTATATTATTTATTTCCGAAAAGTCATGGTCATCTGCTTCAAGCCAGAATACAGGAACAAATTTGTATTCAGGAAATTTTCCGCTGAGCTTATCAGAAAGCTGAATTGTATTAATTGCCTTTAAAACAGTATAAAAGGGACCCGACAGAAATCCTAACTGCTGCCCTGTTACAACTGCAAATGTATTTTCATCATTCAAAAGCCCTATGTTTGTAAATGTCTTCTCTCCTGAGCCGAATATTTCATTCTGCTCTTTGAGAATTCCGCTGATATCATTTCTGCTGAAATTCCCTTCGCGTGCATATGATTCTTTTTTCAGTTCAGTGCATTTAAGGAATTCTGAATCCGATGTATAATTAAACTCAAAATATTTACTTAGACTCTGATAATTTTCGATGTATTTTAAAAAAAGATCGCTGTATGAAGGAAGTGAGTTAAAAGGAATTGTCATTTATAATTAATTTTGAGATAAATTAATCATTAATATTCAAAGATTAAATTTATTAATTTGCAGTATTCAAATTTATTAATATTAAATTTAAGCTTAGCTATAAGCTGTGTAAAACTATTATTAAAACTAAAAAAATTATCCTCATGAAAAAAATTCTTGTCCTTCTTTTTCTGTTTTTCTTTTCAAATTCTTATTCGAACTATTCAACGCCCGGAACCGGCGTCAAATGGGACCTTGACAGTCTTGTTGCTTACTCTCTGGGAAATGTGACAATGTCCGGAAGTAATTATATGATCAATGATACGATCAATATTTCCGCAGGCGATACTGTAAGTGTGCTGAATAATGCTACTATGAAATTAGCACAGGGTGTCTTTGTTGATATTTTCGGAGTCCTGATAATTAATCCGCCGGATTCTGTTTTGATTACCGCTCAGGATACAACACTGAAATATCTCGGTCTGAAGTTTGAAGATCTTAGCGATGGTTCCCTGCTGAAAAAAGTAATTATGGAATACGGAAACTCTATCAGAATGCTTGACTGCAGTTTTCTTATTGACAGCTGTACAATTCGTTATAATACGCAGAACAGCTCGTTTGCTACCGGTGCGATCTCTTTCTTCCGATCCAATTCTGTAGTCTCAAACTGTAAAATATTCCGCAACAGAAGAGCTGCTTTTGTTTCCGGTGCCAACATAGCTTCATCTCCTCAGATCCTTAATAATCTGATTTTAGAAAATGATGTTGATAATGCCAATACTCCGCAGATCAATTTCGGAGCTACCGGACCTGATCCAATGATCATCAGAGGAAATACAATTATCGGTTTGTATGTTATGTCAGGCGGTATTTCATTCCTGCCTGTAGGTTCTATTCCTAAAGCTATTATTGAAGATAACATAATTAAAAAGAACAGATATGGTATCGCCGTAGCAGGCGGAAGCTCTAATTTCTATATCAATAATAATATTATTGACAGTAACAATATTCAGGGCAGCCCAACTCTCGGAGGAAGCGGAATCAACTTCAACGGCACTGCCACTCAAAGTTCTATCGTCACCCGGAATGTCATCAGAGGAAATCTCTGGGGTATTACTATTCAGGGTACTGCTAAGCCTAATATGGGTGATCTGACAAGCGCAGATACGACTGATGTCGGACTGAATGAAATTTATAACAACGGAAACTCGGGCAAAACTTTTGATCTCTTTAATAATACTATAGCTCCTGTGTTTGCTGAAAATAATTACTGGGGTACAGGAATAGTTGATTCTGTCGAAAAACATATTTTTCATAATGCTGACAGTACCGTGCTAGGCGTTGTGGATTATCTGCCTTTAAGAAGCATTATTCTGAATTTAAATGTCGGTATGGAAGGTCTTGTCCGGTCAACCGGAAGAATGGGAAGAACAGATACTGTTACAGTTTATTTGAGAGATACTGCTGCTCCTTATGCTATTCTTGATTCTGCAAAAGGTCCCGTAGATACTGTTAACTATTTCGGACAGTTCGCTTTTACAGCCGCACTTTCTAATTATTATTACATTGTTGTTAAACACTTTAACAGTATTGAAATCTGGAGTAAAGCCGGCGGAGAAAGCCTTGTATCGAACAGCGCCATTACAAATCCATTTTCTTTCATAACCGATGCTTCACAGGCTTATGGTAATAATCTGATACTGACACGAACAAGATATTGTATGTATTCAGGTGATATAAATCAGGATGGGTTCGTTGATAATACAGATCTCATTGCTATTACAAATGATGTGAATGATTTTGTTTCAGGAATAAGACTGGCGACAGATCTGACCGGTGATGATTTCGTAGATACAAGAGATCTGATCAGATGTTACAATAACTCATCAGTCTTTGCCAAGGTTGAATCTCCGCTTACAAAGTAATATTCTTATCAAGACAGTTATAAAAAACAGAAGCAGATTTTCTCTGCTTCTGTTTTTCACTTAACTCATTGTATATTTCTTTTTGCTTCTAATCTGAATCCAGTCTTCTTTTAAATTCTTCAATTGTTTTATCTATATCCACTTTTATTTTCATAAACTCTTTTTCAGCAGTTTCAATATGATCATAATGCAAAGCAGAAGTTTTCTCCTTTGCCTCTGATAATATCCTGCCTGCATCTTCAAGTATGGAATGTGATCTGATTGCTGCATCTTCGATCATTTCATCTGCTTTGTTTTTTGCATTTAACAGATACTGACTGGCTTTATCGAGTTTATCATTTTCATCCGGACTTTCATTATCCCAAAAGCCGTTTTCCTTATCTCTGGAATTTAATATATACGCTATGGAAATTCCTGCGAGCATTCCTGTAAGAATGCCTGCTAATAATTTATTAGACATACTTCCTGTCTCCTTTTTAAGTTTCATCTGATTACGGAAGAAATACTACGCACGCTATTACTGTGGTCCATAATCCGTTTTTGTCACCTTCTGCAGATTGTGTAATATTGAAAGTCTTAATTATTTTACCGCTTTGTTTGTACAGATTCTCTCTTTCATTCCATGCAGTTTCAGGATCGAATTCCACTCCGAGTGTTGTTGCAAGCATGGTTGCTGCGAGATCTTCTGCATATTCGCCCGAAACTTTCTCCGGCTCTCCGAAAGGATGATGCTCTGAAATATATCCGTAATGACTGTCATCTGATGGTAAAGCAACACCAATAGAAGATGCTATCAGCCTGTTTGGTTCGTTAGTAAAATTCCTCGCCATTACACAAAACGTGATCTGTCCCGGTTCAAGCATTGCTGTTCCCTGCTCCACGGTTAACCTTTTGCATCCGCCCGGAAATATACTCGATACCGTTACTATGTTGCATTTTTCTATCCCTGCCTGTCTGAGAGCAAGCTCAAATGACTGAAGGTAATCTTTGTGCCTGCCTACACCCTTAGTAAAAAATAGTTTTGTTGGTTTGAACAATTTATCTTTCTCCTGTTTGTTGGTTTATTTGTTAAGTGTGTTAATTTTGTTGATTAGTAAATTCTGTAAATTGGTTAATTGTGTTTATATTTTATTTTTATATTTTGAATTCTGTGAAGTCTTTCTGTAAACACTTTTTTACTGCTTTAATATCTACTTCATCACTTTAAGGAATTTTCTCTTACCTACCTTTATCACCATTCCGTTTATTATACTAATGACTGAATTCACATCTGATTCTTTTTTTCCGTTAATGCTGACGGCTCCCTGCTCTATTAATTTCCTTGCAGCGGTTTTGGATTCGGCTAAATTGTTTGCTGTCATCAGATCCGTTAGCTTCATCGAATCTTCACTTACATTAATTTCGGGAATGTCATCCGGAATTTCTTTTTTAATGAATATCTTGTCAAATTCTTCAATGGTCTTATTCGCCGTATCTTCATCATAATATAGTTTTACAAGTTCAAATCCTAATCTTCTTTTTACATCTCTTGGATTTGCTTCGCCGTTTTCAAGTCCTTTGCGTATCTGTTTAAGCTCTTCCTTTGAAGTTCTTGTGGTAAGTTCAAAGTATTTATAAATCAGAGCATCAGGTATGCTTAGTGTTTTTCCAAATATATTCTTCGGCTCTTCAGTTATGCCAATTGCATTATCAAGAGACTTGCTCATTTTTTCGTAACCGTCTGTTCCCTCAATCAGAGGCATAGTTATAACAACCTGCTGTTCTTTTCCGAATCTCTTCTGAACATCTCTGCCAACAAGATTATTGAATTTCTGATCAGTGCCGCCGAGCTCTACATCGGCTTCGATCGCATAGGAATCATATCCCTGCATAATAGGATACAGCATTTCGTGAAAGGAAATCTCGGTCTGCTCTTTGATCCTGTTTGTAAAATCATCTCTTTCAAGTATTCTCTGTACGGTGAATTTGCTTAAAAGATTTATTAGTTCTCTCAGATCAAGCTTGCTCAGCCACTCGGAATTATAGACTACCCTTGTTTTATCAAGATCAAGTATTTTTCCCGCCTGTTTAAAATATGTTTCACCGTTGACCCTTGTTTCTTCAAAGGTCAGCTGAGGTCTGGTTTTTTTCTTTCCGGAAGGATCACCGATCATTCCGGTATAGTCCCCGACTATCAGTATTGCATTATGACCTAATTCCTGAAACTGTCTCAGCTTATTTAATACTACAGAATGACCAATGTGAAGGTCGGGTCTGGAGGGATCGCATCCAAGCTTTATGTTTAAAGGCTTTTTTTCCTTTATTGATTTTTCAAATTTCCTTATTAGTTCATCTTCAGGAATTACTTCAACTGTTCCTTCCCTGATGATATCCATTTGTTCTTTTACCGGTGCAAACATTATAACCTGCTTAAATTCCTTTCTATATCTCTTTTTTTAATGGATTCTCTTTTATCGTAAAGTTTCTTTCCTTTTGCTATTCCGATTTCAACTTTTACAAGCGAGCCTTTGAAATAAACCTTTAGCGGAACGAGTGTAAGACCTTTCTCCTGAAGCTGTTGCTTTATCTTTCTTATTTCCCTTTTATTCAGAAGCAGCTTTCTGTTCCTTAATGGTTCGTGATTGTTGATGTTTCCGTATTTGTATTCATTGATGTGAGAGTTGATTATCCAAACTTCGTCATTAATTATCCTGCCGTAGGATTCCTGTATGTTTATCTTTCCGTCCCGGATAGACTTGACTTCCGTACCCGTTATCACAAAACCGGATTCGTACCTGTTCAGTATCTCGTATTCAAAATTAGCTTTACGATTAGTTGCAATTACCTTAATTTTGTCAGATTCGCTCATTAAATTGAGATCAGGTTCAAATTAAAATTTTAAAAAAGTAAAATCAATTTATTAACAATGAAAGTAATTCAGATCCCGCTCAATCCCTTCAGCATGAATTGTTATATTTATTTCGATGAAACCTCCGGAGACGGTATTATTATTGACCCCGGCGCTTTTACTGAAGCTGAAAAAAACAATATCAGAAGAATTACTGAAGACAATGATATTAAGATCAAATACATTGTCAATACTCATGGTCATCTTGACCATATTCTCGGAAATAAATTTGCAAAAGATTATTTCAGAGTTCCGGTGATGATGCATCAAAGCGATGTTTTCCTTCTGGACAATTCCTCAGAGCAGGCAAGGTTTTTTGGACTTGATTTCCCGCCGCCTCCGCCAGTTGATGAATTTATTACTAATGATACTTCCATCAGCCTGAACGGGACTGAATTGAAATTCATCAATACGCCGGGTCATTCACCGGGCAGTATCTGCATTATTGACGACAAAAACAAAAATGTATTTTGCGGTGACTTAATATTCAAGAACTCTGTCGGTAGAACTGACCTGCAGGGAGGCGATATAAAAGTACTTCTGGATTCAATTAAAAATAAATTATTCAAGGTCAGTAAAGATGATTATACACTGCACCCGGGTCACATGGAAATCACAAACGTTAAAGATGAAAAAAAATTTAATCCTTTCCTTCAAAAAGATTTTAAATATTAGTGTCTGAGTATTTTTCCGCTGTATTTATAATTCAGCCGGTAATAGATTTATAAAAGTTTTTTCTTTATTTAAAAACTTGGTGTGAAATTCCCCGCTATCTTTTTTATTTCTTCTTCAACTCCGGAATTAAAATTACTTGTCGGTGTAATAAATCTTAACAAATATGTGTAATTCTCTGCATCTATGAGCTTTGAACGGTAATAATAAATTATCTCTGTAAACTCCGTATCCTTGTATTTTGCGCTTCTTCCGTCATAATTTCCGGAATCAAAGTCCGTATAGTCGCCGTCCTTCTTGGGAATATTAAGTGTAAGATCTTTTTCTAATGTGTAAACAAAATCATTTAAATTCTTGACTTCGTTCACTTTAAATGCAAGTAGCATTATGGCTATCTTTCCGTCATTCTTGTCGAATGAATATGAAATTGCATCTTTCTTGGGAGTCTCTTCCATTTGTCTTTCTTTCCAGTCTGATGAAAGAGTAAATTTGAATTTGTAATTCGCATCATTGATATCAATCCCGCTTTGTCCGAATGTCAAAGAGGTCATAAACAGTAATGTAATAAATGCTAAAATTATTTTTCTCATTTTTTTATATTTTTTGTTTTGAATATTTGTAAATGTTAACAGTTTAATTGATTAAGGCAATTTTGATTTCATTCTCTGGTATTCATCAGTATATAAACCCTTGGTTGGGTCAGGACTGGGTTTTATTTTACTGAGTTTTAATTTTACATTATCTATTCTGTCCTGTGGCAAAGGGTGTGTAGCAAGCAGCCTTTCCAGATCACCCGGTGTCTCACCTTTTTTTCTCTGCTCTTCTTTTATTTTATCAAAGAAATATGTTATTGCTCCCGGATAATATTTTGTCCCGGTTAAATATTTAATGGAATAATCATCAGCTTCTTCTTCATCTGCCCTGCTGTTTGCAAGAAATCCCAGTCCGACAAATAAGTTGGCTGCTATCTCTCCAAGCTGACTTGGATTACTCCCCAGTACAAGGCTCATTATAATACTCACTCCGTAATATGATGTCAGTCTCTGAGTCATATGTCTTTTCTCAGCGTGCGCTATCTCGTGTCCGATCACTCCCGTCAGCGCTGCTTCATTATCCAGATACTTTATAAGACCGGTATAAACATAAATATATCCTCCCGGAATACAGAAAGCATTAACTGTGCTGTCATCGTGAATTATTTCGAACTGATATGGAAAAACATTTTTATATTGTATGTATTTTGAATTCTGAAGAACATATCTTCCTAGACCGGTAACATACTGCTTTACATCTTCATGACCTTTTAATACAGGAAACTGTGCGCTTTCATCCTTGATCTGCTGCTGTATTTCCTTTCCAAGCTGAACATCATCATCGACTGAATATATATTTGCACCGCAGCTGTAAAATAAAGCAAGTGAGATCATAAAGCTGACAAGGACAATCAGTACAACAAGCTGAGACTTATTTCTTATTATTTTACTTTCTGAAATCATTTTTTATCTTTTACTTTTCAAATTATACAATCATTAAAAAATCTGATACATAGTGAATGTAAAATTTACTGAGTCTAATTAAAATCCAATTTTATTGAATAAACTGATTAGTTCAATAGTTCAGACATAATGAGACCTCATTCGGTTTAAGACAAATATAACTTTTTCTCCCCTTACTTTCCTTTGAATAAAGGTTTTCTCTTCTCCAGAAACGATGCAATACCTTCTCTGAAATCTTCTGTGTTTCCGGCTGTCTCCTGATGATCACCCTCAAGCTGCAGTATCTGATCCAGACTTGATTCGAAAGACCTGTTCATCAGATCTTTTATCATTCCAATGGCTTTTGTTGGTCTTGACGCAAAGTTCTTTGCAACTGCTTCTGATGATTTCATTAGTAATTTACCGGATACGACTTTATTCACTAATCCTATCTCTTTTGCTTCTGCAGCTGTAACTTTATCTCCTGTTGCACACATTTCAAAAGCTTTCGCATATCCGACTATTCTCGGCAGAAAGAAAGCTGAACCGCTGTCAGGCACCAGACCAACATTTATAAATACTTCAATTAATGAAGCGCTTTCAGATGCTATCCTGTAATCACAGGCTAATGCCAGCGATAAACCTGCTCCGGCTGCTACTCCGTTTATTGCACATATCACCGGTTTCGGCAGATATGCAATACTCTTTATCAGTGGATTATATTTCTGCTCAAGCGCTTCTTTAAATGTAAGTTTCTTTTCATTGAAATCCTTCAGATCCTGACCTGAACAAAATGCCTTCCCTGCCCCTGTAAGTATAACACACCTCACATTTTCATTTTCACCAGCTTTTTTGAATGCATCCTGAAGTTCGGACAGCATTTCGGAATTAAAAGCATTATATACATCAGGTCTGTTTAATGCGATAATCAATAAATTATCTTTTTCTTCGAATAAAATTGTATTGTACATTTATTTATAATTTTTAAAAAAATAACTAATTCTGAATAAATATTAAGTGGAATTATAAATGTGTTTATAGTTTTTGTTTTTTAAGAAAATATTTTGGTATGATTAAATAGGAATATTAAAATAAAACTGATCAGTTCAGTTCATGTTATATCAGCTATCACCGCTTTACACCTGTTTTCTATAATTATCAGTCAGAGATTCTAAAATGTGTTTATATAATATTTTAATGAAAGTAACTCAAATTACATTTTCATTTCATTCTGAGCGAAGCGAAGAATCCATCTATTTCAAATCCGGCTTAAATTCATATTCTTCAATTCACTATGCTCCGTTAATTCAGAATAAAAAATGCGCAGCTTATATTTATAAGTTTGATTTCTCAAGTATGTTTTTAGTCAGCTTATGCCTGTATTCAAACTGCTTATCTATCATTTTAGATACATATAATTTATCCGCAGCTCGTCCAATAGATCCAAACGGCAGCTCATAGTTTATCTTATCTGTCATCATTGTCCCGCCATCCTTCGGCTCGAAGCAATGTTTGTGCTGCCACTTTTTGAATGGTCCCTTGATCTGTGTATCAGTTATAAGACTGAACGGACTAAAATCAGTTAACTCTAATTTCCACTTTGTTCTGAAAAACTCAAACTGAGTGATTTCAAGCGAAATCTCACTATGCAGTATTAATGGAAGATCGATCTTTATTATTCTGACTTTAATGAAATCAGGAGTGATTCTTTTTAAATTATTTGTGTCGGAATGAAATCCGAATGCTTCTTCTAACTGGCAGTTTATCAATACACTTTTTTCGTAATAGCTCAATCTGATTATTATTTAAATTACAAATTATACTTTTTTTGAATAATTTATATCTAAAATTTAATCCTATAATTTCTAATTATGAATCCTCTAAAAAT
Organism: Bacteroidota bacterium; assembly: GCA_036782875.1. Classification (GTDB taxonomy): domain Bacteria; phylum Bacteroidota; class Ignavibacteria; order Tepidaquicellales; family Tepidaquicellaceae; genus JAGPCH01. Next base: position 22,422 of record DAIPYG010000033.1, read on the forward strand.
CTTAATGTGCAGTCCTGAATTCTTTGAAGTGAATTATTCCGGAAATGAATTTATGAAAGGAAACATCGATAACGTAAATAAAGAAAAAGCAATGTCTCAATGGACACACCTGAAAAGTGTATATAAAGATCTGGGCTATGAAGTTGTTCTGATTGAACCCGTGAAAGAACTCGTTGATATGGTTTTTACCGCAAATCAGTCTCTTCCCTTTCTTGATGCTGAGGGTAATAAAAAAGTAATACTAAGCAAAATGAAAAATGATCAGCGTAAAAATGAAGTTAAGTATTTCAAAGATTTTTACTTAAGACGTGACTATGCAGTAATTGAGTTACCGGATGAGATCCGGTATTTTGAATCTATGGGAGACTGTGTAATTGATTATGAAAGAAATATACTCTTCGGTGGTTACGGATTCAGAACTGAAGAAAAAACTTATGATTTCATTGCTAACTATACTGACTTTAAAATAGTTAAGCTCAAGCTCATAAACCCGGTTCTCTATCATCTTGATACCTGTTTCTCTATCATAAATTCAGATACTGCAGTAATTCAGAAAAGTGCATTTGATGAAACAGGATTGAATTCCATAAAGGATAGCTTTAAAACTATTATTTATGCAGAGGAAAAAGAAAATCTTGATTATTTTGTATGCAACTGTCATTGCCCTGACGGAAAGAATGTGATCGTTCAGAGAGGAAGCATTAAGTTTATAGAAGATATAACGAAAACCGGCCTCAACCTTATTGAAGTTGAGACCGGTGAATTTATGAAATCTGGTGGAAGTGTATTCTGTATGAAGATCATGATCTACTGATCACTTTTCTTTCTTCAGAATGGAAGATCTTCTTCAGTTGATTTATCAGATACTTGCTCAGGTACAGCTGTTCCGTTTGTTGATTCTGATGCAACCGCTCCCCCTTCTTTCTTATCGAGCATAACCATTTCACTCATTATTATTTTTGTAAAATAGGTTTTCTTTCCGTCTTTATCATAAGAATCCGTCTGGATCTTTCCTTCCATATAGATCTTACTTCCTTTTTTCAGATACTGTGAACATATTTCAGCAAGTTTATTCCAGACAGTAATGTTATGCCATTCAGTTCTGTCGATCCAGTTTCCATCTTCTCCTTTATATGAATCGCTTGTTGCTAAAGAGAACCTGCATAGTGCAATTCCCTTTGGTGTGTAAGACATTTCAGGATCCTTTCCCAGATGTCCGATCAGCATTACCTTGTTTAACCCCTTTGCCATGATTTCCTCCTTATATTTTAATTAATTTTTCACCCACAAACTTAACTCATTTTTTTTTAAGAGTAAATACTTTTCATCTGACAGAACGAGAATATCAGTAAATTTTTTTTTCCTGTACGAAGCCGGAAGAGAAAGCTTGTCAATCACTGAATTTTTCTCAAGATCGTACCTTGTTATTTCTGATCCGTTGAAAAGGTACAATGTGTTTCCTCTAATTGCAAAGTTTTCAAGATCAATGATCTCGAGTTTGTTGCTGTAATTCCCAAGATTATCAAATCTTACGATTGCCTTTTGTTCCTTATCCAGAACATAAATAAAATTCTTGGAATCTTTTAATATCTTGACCGGATGAATCAGCTGACCTTTTCCGGATTTATAATCTCCGAAAACATAAGACGGATTCCTTCCGTCTTTATATACTACTATTCTGTTATTATCATGGTCAATGACATATAGCTCGCTGGAATTCAGTATCAATGAAGCCGCAGGCGTTCTGAACTTTAATTCAACATTAAAATCAGGAAGATCTGTTATTAATGATGAGATATAATTCAGATCTAGATCAAGTCTCTGAATTCTGTGATTCTTGCCGTCAGCAACAAATATATCCAGACCAGATGAACCATCTATATATGTAGGATAGTCAAACTGACCTTCTCCCCAGCCCTGCTTTCCGTTACGCTTCTTATATTCCAGATTGTTGTTGAATTTTACAATCTGATTTGTGCCGGCATCAAGCACATAGATATTTTCCTTGCCATCAGTTGTGATTGAAATTGCATTCCTGAAATCCCCTATCGATTTTACTTTTGTAAGATTTGTAAGACTGGAATCGCCTTTCAAAAAAAAGAAATTTAAAAATATTAAAAGTATCATGATAATGTTTTATAGTTTAAACCTTATTCCTAAACCATTAAAGTGAAGATATTTCCCATAGTATTGCCCTTTATAATCCTGTCCGTCGTAATAAGTAAAATACAGATTTACGGCTCTCGAATTCAATCTTCCAAAGGAAATACCTGTTTCAAAACTTTCATTTAAATTTGTTACTGAATTTACTGAAGCAAGTGTTACATCATTTGAAATATATACATTAAGAATTTTCGTAACGAAATATCTGAATTCAAGACCGAGCTGCCCGGAGACAGGAGCGATTTCATCTGGTATCGCGTGAAATATATAATTTAATCCCAGCATACTTTTAAAATACATTCCGTCATTTATCCTGTAATTGCTCATTACAGAAAGCTCAAGAAATTCCTTGCTGAATACATACGGCGTAAATATTGTATCTGTTCTTTCATAAATATGTCCGTCTTCAAAGTGTGAGGAAATATGTGATATCCTGAACCGTGATGTCAGCACATTTTTTTCTGATAAATTTCTTTTCAGATTAAAATTCACCCCGAATAGGTAGTCAATTGCATCAACGGGGAATTTAAAATTATCTTCGCTTCTCAGATTTGAAAAAGTAAAAAAATCTATTCCGAATGAAAATGTATTTTTCTCTGCTTTCAGACCGATGAGGTCAAATGAAGCTCCGATATTCAATGTAAGATATTTGCTGTCAGTAAATTTTGTCACACCGTTCTTTGCCTCTAAAATACTTGCCTCGACAGGAACATATAAAGTGTTGGATGTAAAAAAATACAGACTGTCTTTTTTCTGAACAGATTCCCTGCAAAATAAGATCTGTGGAATTAAAAGTATAAGAAGTGTGATTGATCTCAAGAAATGTCAGTTAAATCTTTTTCTGTTTCTTAAATAATCAACAAAGATATGCTGTCCGAGATTGTCAAGATCAGAATAATATGCGCTGCCGTTGTTGGCTTTGGTAAACTCCTCGATGAAATTGACGAGGTAATGATCCTGCGCGATCATAAATGTAGTAATTTTTATCTTATCTTTGCGGCAGGCTACGGCTTCATCGAGAGTTTTATTAACTATCCTCGGATCAAGCCCGAATGAATTCTTGTATATCCTGCCGTCATCTGTAAATAATGCTGACGGTTTACCGTCGGTGATCATGAATATCTGCTTATTGACATTTCCTTTTTTTCTTAGGATCTGCCTGGACAGTTTTATACCGGCTTTTGTATTTGTATGGAAAGGACCTACTGATAAAAAAGGAAGTTCTCTTACTGTGATTTCCTTTGCGTCATCACCGAAGACAACTATATTTAACTTGTCTTTAGGATATCTGGTCAGGATCAGTTCCGAGAGTGCCATCGCAACTTCCTTAGCCGGAGTGATTCTGTCCTCACCGTAAAGGATCATACTGTGAGATATATCTATCATCAGAACAGTTGCACAGCTTGTCATATGCTCTGTCTCGTAAACATCAATATCCTTTTCTTCGAGATTAAAATTATCCAGATCGGATTTTAGAAAGGCATTCTTGATGGTAGAAGTAAGATCTATATTTGTAAGCTGATCCCCGAACTCATATTTTTTAAGTTCTCCCAGCTTATCAATTCCTCTCCCAGATTTATTTGATTCATGAAATCCTGAAGTATCCGGCTTCATTCCGGAAAATATTTTCTTCAAAGAATCCGACCTCATTTTCTGCGAGCCTTTATCTGTTAGTAACTTAATTCCTTCCTTTTCCGCTATGTAACCTTTCTTCTTTAACTCATCTATAAATTTGCCAAAGGTCAGGTCCTTGTCAAACAATTTATATTCCGAATCAAGCTGTTCAAGCCAGTCCAGTGCTTCCTCTATGTCGCCGTTTGTCTGCAGAAGAATATAACTGTATATTGAAATAAGATCTTCAAGTCTCTTTTCATCAGTCATTGAATCAGGGCGCCATTTGGAATATTCAATGTTCATTGTTGCGGAATTATGAATTTAAACAACTGGAAAAATAAATTCGGATCCACTCCGAATATAATTGTGCCGAGTACTGCAATTAATGTCGCAGTAACTCCGGAGTTGGAGAATGATATTTCCTGAGCAAGGGAAGTCTCAGCAGATTCGCTGAACCACATATAAACTATGACTTTCAAATAATAGTAAACTCCAATCAAACTTAACAAAATACCGGTCACTGCTAGCCAAACCTGATTTGATTTAATGGCTGCATAGAAAAGGTAATATTTTCCCCAGAATCCTGCAAACGGGGGAATGCCTGCCAGGGAAAAAAGAAAAAAAGTCATGCAGATTGCGATTACAGGATTTCTTTTACCGAGTCCTTTGTAATAATCCAGATCCACGTTTTTATATTCTCTGGATCCGTCATCTTCTTTTTCAAGCATTGATACAATAACAAATGCTCCAAGCTGCATGAAAGTATATGCAATAAGATAATATGAAATTCCTCTGACTGCAAAATCATTCATCGAAGCAACACCGACAAATATATAACCGGCGCTTGCTATAGATGAATATGCAAGAAGTCGTTTTATGTTGGTCTGCGCCAGCGCGATAATATTTCCGTAAAGCATTGTTGCAACAGCTGCAACTGCAAATATTATCTTGAAAGCAACTACATTTGTCGCAATGATGATCGGAAGAATTGTTCCTACTGCAGCGATCTTACCGGCTGTGGAAAGCATTCCGGAAACCACCGTAGGGGCTCCCTCATATACATCTGGTATCCACATCTGAAAAGGAAAAACACCGATCTTGAACATGAAACCTATTACAAACAGCCCTAACCCGACAATGAAAACATAGTTGGTAAATATTTTTGTGTTAAGATACATCTGCGAAAGATTTGTTGTCTCTGTAATTCCATACATCAGAGCTATTCCGTACAGAATAAAACCTGTCATAAAAGCACCAAGCAGAAAATACTTTAGCGCGCTTTCATTTGATTTCTGTCTCAGCCGTAAGAATCCCGCCAGCACATAAAAACAGATGGACATTAATTCCAGTCCTATGAATATTACAAGAATATCATTTGCAAATATCATAAGCATCATACCCATCAGAGAAAATAACAGAAGCGAATAATATTCCCCGAAATTAATGTTTTCTTTTTTAATGTAATTTTTCGAAGCGATAATTGTGATCAGAAGACTAATGAGAATTATCACACAAAACGTAAGAGATGAATTGGAGATTTTCAAAAATCTGTTGAATACTATCAGCTCTTTGTTGAAATACATAAATGAAGTTCCGATAGCAGCAACAACCGAAACAAGGCTTAATCCGAAGATAACTCCATCGCTTTTTTTAATAAAAACTTCTATTAGTAATATGAAAGTCGCCGAGAATGCTATTATAAGCAAAGGCAGTACATCGAAAAGATCTTTTGTCTGTATCATTAATTTATTGTGTTTTCAGAATATTGATTTTAGGGGTAATGAATGTTTTAATTAATTTATCTGATCTGTTTACTTTAAAAGCAAATTCCACCTGTTCAGGATACTCTTTATTTTTATCAAGATACTTCTCATCATAAGCCTGATATAGATTCATATAAAAAATGCTATCCTTATAACTCTCGATCTGCGTATTGAATCTTTTGTTTCTTAATGTATCATTATTAAGCATAATCTGGAAATCACTCACGGTATAATTTGTATCTAAATTCTTTCCCGTGAATTTTAACTTTATTACAAATCCAAACCTGTTCTTGTCATTATCACCTACAACAGGCATGAAATCAAGCCAGGATTCAGCAGACTCTATTACAACTCTCGGTTTACTTTTTCCCTCATTTACTTCTGAACTTCCGCAACCGGTTAACAATAGAAAAATTAATATTAAGGACTTATGCATTTTTTTATTAATTACCATGCTGAAAATTGTAAACATTAACAGTGCACCGACTGAATCGGCAGCCCAGTCATAAAATTCACAGCTCCTGTTGGTTACAAAATACTGATGAAACTCATCTGTCATACCGTACAGAGATGTGAAGAATAAAGAAAACCATAATGCGGAACTGCGTAATTTAATATATTTAGACTGATTTTTTAAGGAATAAAAAAATAAAACATACAGTACTGAATAAATTATTACATGAACAATTTTATCACTGAATTCAAAATCGACCTTAGGAAAATTTTCACCTGGTATAGACGAAAGTATGAAAATGATCAGACAGTAAATTACAAGTAAAATATGATAAGTTCCGTTTTTAATTCTCAAATACCGACAGCTCTTTCTTTATTTCAGGAATAATATTCAGCAGATCTCCCGCTAATGTCGAACTTGCGCCGTCTTTCTCGAACAGTCTGTCTCCGCATCTGCCGTGCAGATAAACCCCTGCGAGTGCACTCTCAAGGTTATTCATGCTTTGAGAATATAATCCGGCTATAATTCCTGATAAAACATCACCTGTACCTGCCGTAGCAAGATTTTCTTTTCCGGTTGAATTTATATAAAATGACTTACCGTCAGATATTACAGTCGGCGAATTTTTAAGAACTAGTACTACACCGTATTCCTTTGCAAAACTTTCTGCTAAAGCATAGAAATTCTCTTTTATATTACCTGTATCTTTTCCTATAAGATCTGCAAACTCACCGAAGTGAGGAGTCAATATGACATTTCTTTTCTTAAGTAAATTAAGATTGCCCTTAAATGCATGTATAGCATCAGCATCAATTACAAAATTAAAATTATTTTCTTTGACTGTCTTTCTCACAAGATCCATTGTCTCTTCATTTTTTGAAAGACCCGGACCCAATAAGACCGTATCAGCCCAGTCTGCTTTTTTCTTTACTGTATCGTAACAATTCATAGAAAGAGTTTTCTGCTTAGTTTCAGCTAATGGAATAGTCATAACCTCTGTCATTTTAATTTCCAAAATCGGATTCAAAGATTCAGGTACACCTGTTATCACCGCTCCGCTTCCTGACCTCAGTGCAGCCATTGAGCAAAGATATGCTGCTCCGGTGAGTCCTTCTGATCCGGATAATATAAATACTTTTCCGCCGGAATATTTATTGGAATTTATATTTCTCACAGGTTTCATTGCTTTCACATCAATCTCTTCAGTTTGAAATATTTTCCTGATGTTGAACTTAGTAAATTCAGAACCGGGGATCCCGATATTTATCAACTCATACTTACCTGTTTGTTCTCTTCCTTTATAAAACAGTGAATGAAATTTCTTAACTCCCATCGTTAGCGTTACATCTGCATTTATCGATTCCGTAATCTGATCATATTTATATAATCCCGAAGGAGTATCTATCGATATGATCTCTGCATATTTGGAATTATTCAGGATTTCAAAAATATCTTTCATTCTTTTATCAGGTGTGCCTTTAAAGCCAATTCCGAATATAGAGTCTATTATAATCCTATTAGAAGAATGAATTTCTTTATTTAATTCTTTTGCGTCTCTGCAGTGAACAATCTTTATATATTCGTTTTTCAGTTTCCTTAATACATTATAATTTACCAATGCATCTCCTTTAAGTTCTGTCTCTCTGAAAAGTGTAAGCACTTTTACTTTGACACTATTATTGACAAGATGTCTGGCAATGACAAAACCATCTCCGGCATTATTGCCTTTACCTGTTACAATAACAACTTCATTTAAAATCTTATCTTTATAATTTGAGATGACATATTCAGCAGAATTCAGTCCTGCATTTTCCATTAATAAAATTGCAGGTATCCCAAGTGAGGAACAGATCTTTCCTTCAGCTGTTAATACTTCGTCATTAAAGAAAACATTAAGCATATAATTTATCTTATAATAGGATTGCTCTCATCTTCTTAATAATTTCGCTTTTGCTTTTTGCGCTAAATATGGAATTACCGCATACAAACATATCTGCGCCTGCATCTGAAAGCTCTTTAATGTTATTAAGCCCGACTCCCCCGTCCACTTCAATTTCGCAATTGTACTTATTCTTTTTTATCAGTTCCGATAGCTGCCTGATCTTCTTTAATGAATCCGGAATAAATTTCTGCCCGCCGAATCCTGGATTCACGCTCATAATAAGTACATAATCCGCATATTCTATAATATCTTCAAGCATAAACACAGGAGTCGAAGGATTTAAAACCACACCTGATTTAATTCCAAGATCTTTTATCTGATTTATAATTCTGTTAAGATGAAGATTATTCTCGTAATGAACAGAAATATAATCCGCTCCTGCCCTGTGAAACTCATTTATATATTTTTCGGGATTGTTAATCATAAGGTGGACATCGAGAGGAAGATCGGTGATCTTATTTATATCCGAAACGATCTTTGCACCGAAGCTTATGTTGGGAACGAAACTGCCGTCCATTATATCACAATGAAGTACGTCAGCGCCGGCTGATTCCAGCTCTGAGATCTGATTCTTCAGATCCGAAAAATCTGCCGAAAGTAATGAGGGACAAATTTTTTTCATATATATTCCTTACTGATGCTATTTATTATCAGGTGTCTGTGTGTCTTTACTGTTATCATTTTTCTTTGTGCCGTTGTCATCTTTATTTATTACCGGAGCTTTATCTGTTTTCTTATCGGATGTTTTATCATTTGGTGCCTGCTTAGCATCATCCTTTTTCTTTTCTTTGGTTGGTGTGTCCGGTTTTTTACCGGTTTCATCTGTCTTGCCTGTGTTGTTATCCGGAGTTGACTTTTCTTCTCCGTTTTCTTCTTCTAAATCTTTCTGAATGATAACTTTTTTTCTTGCAACAAAAAGATCTACAGCAGTATTTTCATTTGCTGACTTATCAACTTTCGGATACTGATCAATTATCTGTCCGGGGGGAAGATCATTATTAGTCTGATAGGTAATTTTTCCAAGCTTAAGTTTGCTATCCGTTATGATCTTCTTAGCTTCTTCAAGATTCTTACCGGTGAGACCCGGAACTTTAAGATCCCCTACAACAGGACCGTCACTCAATATCAGATCCATCGCGGTATTCTTTTTAACTTTGCTTCCGGGCTGAATGATCTGAGACAATACAAAATCAGAAGGAAATTCAGTTGTATTTTTACGAACAGTCTCGCCAAGTCTTAAACCGCGCTGCTCCAGAGTAAATTTAGCATCTCTTAAGGACTTTCCCTTTAGATTGGGGACTTCGGAAAGCTGCTCCCCTCCGCATATAGTCACATATATCCTTCTGCCGTATTTCACTGTTTCGTCTGCGGGCGGATTCTGATCAAGTATTTGCCCTATAGGAATGTTTTCATCATACTTTACTTCTCCCTGCTTTATTTCCAGACCGCCATCTTCTGCAATTTTCTTAGCCTCAACAAAATTCATTCCGGTTATCTTAGGTACTTTTACTGTGTCAGAATGCTTGACATACCACGGCATTATTACATTGTTCATTAAGAACATCAGGAATATGATAACTCCAATAAATATTAAACTTTTCTTTAGCATGTTTAAAATTAACTATATGTAAATATAAATGAAATGTAATTTATTGATAATTTTCCAGACTCAATGTGCAACCAGTAAGGATGTCTTTATAAATCTGTGTAAACCCCAAAGGCACGACGACATAAAAAAAAATATGCATATAAATAGTGTTTATTTCTTTGTGACTTTGATCATAGTGGTTTTAATATTTATTAAGTTTTGAAACAAACTCGCGGTAAGTAGTTTGGGGTGGTAGCAAATATTTATTATTTTTAGATTAGTTGTAAAATAAAAAATTAAACAGAGAGATTTATATTAAACGATTGAATGGATGTGATATTAATCAGCATCTGATTATTTTAATATAATTTAATGAAAGATAAATATACTAAACATTTCTCTTCTGAATCAGTAGTGTCCAAAACAATTTGATGAGCAGATTTATTCTGCTAAATTAAATCTGAATCGAAGCAATTATATTTTTTTAAAAATAAACCCGCCTGTGAAAAATTGCC
>DAIPYG010000034.1:0-16412 GCA_036782875.1 Bacteroidota bacterium
ATTGCTCTTAAGAGCATCCGCTTGTCTCGCCGCAGGTAATACACTTCAGACACGTTCCGTTACGGACCATCGTCGTGCTGCCGCAGTTGGTGCAGATATCTCCGGTATAACCTTTAAGCTTTGCTTCCTTTATCTTTTCTATTGTCGTGGTCTGTACACCTGATAATTTAATTTTTGATGCTGTATCAGAAGTACTGTCACTCCTTTGTGTGACAGGCGGAGTATTTTTCACAGAAGGAATTTCATCAATTATCCTTTCGCTGAATAATTCCTCCCCGTCAAAATCATCATCATTCTCCAGCTTTGAGATTGCATCAATGGGAGATCTCTGCATCTCTGCGTGATTTTCTATATGCGAAAGATCATTTCTTCCCAGATAAGTAACTGCAAGCTCTCTGAATATATAATCAATAATGGAAGTGCTCATTTTAATATTCGGATTTCCGATCACGATACCGTTCGGTTCAAAGCGTGTATAAACAAATGCATCTACAAATTCCTCCAGCGGTACGCCGTGCTGCAGTCCGAGTGATATGGCAATTGCAAAACAATTCATCAGACTCCTGAAAGCCGCGCCTTCCCTGTGCATGTCAATAAATATCTCGCCAAGCTGTCCGTTCTCGTATTCACCTGTTCTTAAATAAACTGAGTGCATTCCAATCTTGGCTTTTTGAGTATATCCTTTTCTTCTGAACGGAAGCTTTCTTCTCTTTGCAATATACCTGTGTATGATCCTTTCTGCAACTTTCACAATATCGTTCGTTCTTACTGCAGCTACATTTATTTCGTCCGCTGCATTATAGTCAATGTCTTCATCATCTGTCACGCTGTTAAGCGGCTGCGATAATTTCGAACCGTCCCTGTATAGCGCATTTGCTTTTACTCCGAGACGCCATGACATCATGTAGGCATTTTTCATGTCTTCAATGTTAGCATGGTTCGGAAGATTGATCGTCTTCGAGATAGCGCCTGATATAAAAGGCTGAGCGGCTGCCATAATTTTAATATGAGCATCTGCGTGAATGTATCTCGTTCCTTTCTTACCGCATTTGTTTGCACAGTCAAAGATAGGATAATGTTCTTCTTTAAGATATGGCGCTCCTTCTATTGTCATAGTTCCGCAGACATAATCATTTGCTTCATCGATCTGCTCTTTTGTAAAACCGAGTTCCTTGAGAACGTTGAAATTCGGATCATCTAACTGCTCTTCTGAAAATCCCAATGCATTCTTACAGAACCCGGCGCCGAGTGTCCATTTATTGAAAGCAAAATTAATGTCAAATACAGAAGGCAGTGACTTTTCAATTTTTGATAATACATCTTTCGTGAATCCTTTATCCGTAAGTGTCTGCGCATTTATGTGAGGACAGCCTATTAGTGAGCCGTGACCTTTTGTATATCTTATGATCTCTTCAACTTCTTTTTGTGTATATCCAAGATTCTTCAAAGCAGGCGGAACAGATTCATTTATAATTTTAAAATAACCGCCGCCGGCTAACTTCTTGAATTTTACCAGAGCAAAATCCGGCTCTACGCCTGTAGTGTCGCAATCCATAAGAAGTCCTATAGTTCCTGTAGGAGCGATCACCGTGACCTGCGCATTTCTGAATCCGTATTTTTCTCCGAGCTCAAGAGCTTTGTCAGAATCTTTTCTTGCAGCTTCGAGCAGTTCATCGGGACAGAATTTTTTGTTAATACCCATCGGAGTGATCGACAATCCTTCATATTCATTTCCGGAAACATTATATGCAGCGCGCTTGTGATTTCTGATTACGCGAAGCATTTCATTTTCATTCTCTTTATATCTTGGAAATGGTCCGAGCTCTTTTGACATTTCAGCGGAAGTCGCATAAGAGGTCATGTGAAGTATGGAAGTCAGAGCGCCGGTCATCGAAAGAGCTTCAGGAGAATCATAAGGGATTCCCTGTACCATCAGCATCGCGCCGAGATTTGCATAGCCGAGTCCGAGAGTTCTGTATTCATAAGAAAGTTTCGCGATATTTTTGCTCGGAAACTGCGCCATCAGAACACTTATCTCCAATACTATTGTCCACAAACGCGAAGCATGTCTGTATTTTTCGATATCAAATTTATTCTTATCATAATCAAAGAACTTGATAAGATTCAGCGATGCAAGATTACAGGCAGTGTCATCAAGGAACATATATTCAGAACACGGATTGGAAGCTTTAATTTCACCGCCGTTCGGGCAGGTATGCCATTCATTAATAGTAGTATGAAATTGAATTCCGGGATCTGCTGAAGACCACGCAGAATATGCTATCTGTTCCCACAGATCACGCGCCTTCATGGTCCTGCAGGGTTTCGGATCCCTGTTTTCTTTCGCTGATTTTTTTAATTCTGTTCTCCAGTATAAATTCCAGTCCCTGTCATCGAGTACGCATTCCATGAATTCATTCGTTGCGCGTACACTGTTGTTTGAATTCTGTCCTGACACTGTTACATAAGCTTCTGAATTCCAGTCAGTATCGTATTCAGGAAATTCAATTTCCTTGAATCCGAGTTTTGCAAGCTGAATAACCCTTTCAATATAATTTTCAGGAGTATGAACTTTTCTTGCATCGTGTATAGCGTGCGCAAGCTGTTTGTTAGTTTTTCTGTCGAAGCCGTCATTTTCAGGATGTGATTCATGACAGGCTTTTATGATCTTATTCAGATGTAAATTCAGAATTTTTGATCCGGCAACAAGCGCTGCTACTTTCTGTTCTTCCGTTACTTTCCAGTTAACATATTCTTCAATGTCAGGATGATCAAGATCGAGCGTCACCATCTTAGCCGCTCGCCTCGTCGTACCGCCTGACTTTATTGCTCCAGCACTTCTGTCACCTATTTTAAGGAATGACATTAAGCCGGATGATTTTCCGCCGCCGCTTAAGGATTCATTGGCACCGCGAACGTTTGAAAAATTAGAGCCTGTACCCGAACCGTATTTGAACAGCCGCGCTTCACGGACCCAAAGATCCATTATGCCGCCTTCGTTGACAAGGTCATCGGATAAAGACTGTATGAAGCAATTATGAACAACTATGCCATTGGCAAGGAATTTCGCAGAAGCTGTCTGTATGTCATAAACAGTTTCTTCACCGGTATAATCTATTGAAATGACAGTCTCTTCCGAAAGTGCGGACTTATTTTTTCCCGAAACATTTTCATTCAGTGATCTAAGTTTTTCAATTTTATCTTCAGAGATAAAATTTATCTTCTCTTCAAACTTCTTCCTTTCGGAATAATAAGAAATGCTCAGCAGGTAAAGCGGCTTTCGGTTGTCACGGGAATCACTGCAAATTGAAATATTTGAATAAATGCCCAGACTTAATAATAAAATCTGTACATCGTGCGCAAGCTTTTCTGAGATCGTGTTTAGTACTATGTCTCCGGAATTTCTTCCTTCTTCGTTTCTTTTCCTTACGCATCCTTCAGCCTGAAATAGACTCCTGAGAAAATAAATCTTTTCCTTTTTTGCAGATTTTAAGATCACATCAGGAACTCCGGCTGTAAATGAAGTCACATCAAGTTCATATTCATTCACAAAATCATTCACACTATCGGAATCATACCTGACAATCCTGTATAGCTCATTTACGTTTTGCTTTACAACTGTCCTGTATGTTCCGAATATATTCTCAAACAGTCCGGTAACATAATTATATTCATCATCATTAATGGTAACTGCGCCGAACATAGTTGTTTTCTTATTACTGTTATATTTTCCATAATACCCGTCACCTAAGATCCACCCTGCAAGAGCAGCTTTATCCAGTTTTAATTTTATATCATCTTCCGGTTCGTTCTCTGTTTCAATTCCTAAATTCGAAAGAGTTATTTTGAAGTTGCTGGCATTGCTGTTTTCTTCGTGTAAAACTTCCTGAAGAATTTCTTCATTAATTAATTCATTTATTAGGGAAAACTGCTGAACTTTTTTCCCAAGTAAGGTCTTCAGTTCATTCCATTGATAATGTCCGCCGTCTTTTAATCTTTTATCGGAAGAATAGATCAGATGATCATCCGTGAACTCTATGAAATTTCCATTCTGTAATTTTGTTCTGTAAACACTCTTTACTCCGTTGTTTTTTACGGCAATGAGATTTACAAATTCATTTCCGTCATAAACTTTCAGATCAGTTAAATTCTTTTCTACTATTTCTTCAATAGTATAAATTCCTTTATCAGTAAAGATCTTTGTATTTCCGAGTGCGCACGCGTGCGGCTGAGGGTGTGTGTAAGCATCTTTGGATGTTACAAGCTTTTCAGTTTTAGGATCTACATAAAAATGTCCCTGAGAAGGACCTGTTATACCGTAAGCCCAGTTAAGTCCTGTATTAAACCACTGCGGCGAATTAGGCGCGGCGAACTGCATGGCAAGCATATAGCAGAGCTCTTCATAAAAATTCTTTGCATCATCTTCTGAGTTGAAATAACCGTGTTTCCATCCCCAGTATGTCCAGCAACCTGCAAGGCGAGTGAATACCTGTGTCGAATCTTTTTCCGAAGTGTATTTCTCTTCCTCTACAATGTCTTTTAAACGTTCGCTGTCAGGCTCGCTTCTCTGAAGCCATTCGGGAACGCCTTCTTCCTCAACTTTTTTGATAAAGACAGGAACTCCGGCTTTACGGAAATATTTCTGAGCAAGTATATCTGTTGCGACCTGCGACCAGTGATTTGGAACTTTGATGTCATTCATTTCGAATACTATTGAGCCGTCAGGGTTTCTTATCACTGAAGTGCGCGTGTCAAATTCTATCATGTCAAAGGCAGTACTGCCTTTATTTACAAAGACTCTGTTAATTTTCATTTACATAAATATTATGATCGGTTAATGAAAAAAAAATTTGATTAAAATATTTTTTGGTGTGCTTTATATTTTCATTGGAAGTGTGACAGGTTGAAAAAATAGTTACAGGTTTATATATAAATATGAGATTATATTTATTTGTCAATTTTGTATCAGATGAAAAATTATTGGAAGAAAAGATGCGATAAAAATTATTTAATCAAAATTATAATAAATGATTTTTAAATGCAAACGTTTTAAAAAAATTTCACTATTGATTTTAATTTTTTTTTAATAATGTTGAAAATTTTTTAAATTTATTTTTAACTGTTAAAAAGTTTGCTGAAAACTACAGTTTGTAATTGTAAAAATTTTTTAAAATTGTTACTATGAATTTGCAGAAGTTTAACGTATCGGAATTATTAAATAAAAAATTTCTGAACACGAATTTAACGAATTAACGAATTAACGAATTTACAGAATGATGTTATTAATCTTTTAAATTCTTTAATTCGTGTAATTCATTTTTATTCCAGAAATTCGGGTTCAGACAAATTACTTAAATATGATAAAAACATTCACCGTAGACGCCTTCACAGACAAAATGTTCTCGGGAAATCCCGCAGCTGTCTGCCTGTTGGAAAAAGAAATAGAAGATTCACTAATGCTCAATATCGCTTCTGAAATGAATCTTTCAGAAACTGCCTTTGTAAAGAAAATAAATGACGGATTCAGCCTTAGATGGTTTACTCCAAAGGTGGAGGTTGAACTCTGCGGACACGCTACACTTGCCGGCGCTCATATTCTGTGGCAGGAAGGGATTCTTAAGCCGGAGGAGGAAGCTGTGTTTCATACAGTTTTCAAGGGAAAGCTTACGGCAAAGAAAATCGGTGATGAGATCGAACTGAACTTTCCCGTGAATGCTCCTTTTCCATCAGAACAGAACAAAGAACTCGAAACAGCTCTCGGCATAAAATCTTTAAGTCTCAGTACTACTGATCATCATTACTTAGTTGAGTTGAATTCAGAAGATGAATTAAAAAATGTTTCTCCCGATTTTGATCTTCTGGGAAAGCTGGAAAAGTATGGAACTATACTTACCTGCAGATCAGAAAAAAATAATCTTGATTTCATTTCAAGATTCTTTGCTCCTGCAAAAGGAATAAAAGAAGATCCCGTTACCGGCTCGGCTCATTGTGTGCTGACTCCTTTCTGGAGTGCAAAACTGAATAAGAAAACAATGAAAGCTTTTCAGGCATCGGAAAGAGGCGGCAATCTTACTGTTACTCTCGATGGTGACAGGGTTTTGATCGCAGGGAAAGCTGTTACGGTTCTTAATGGAAATCTGATGATTTGATTTAATTATAAATGTATAAATTTTTTTATCTCCTGGGTTGAAAAAAAATTCAGGAAATTTGTAAAACCTTAAACTTTTCAAAGCCGGGATTTAGGAAAGTGTAAAGAATTTATAAAACCACAAAGTAACAAAGACACAATTAAAATTAGAATTTTGATTTGTACTCTTTGTGTCTTTTCGGTTAAATGAGTTTCAAAACAAAATTAAATATGTTAACCAAATCAATAAAAATATTTTTAACATTAATTCTGATCTTTCCGGAATTTGTATTCTCTCAATACAGACCAATCGAAATCACAACTCAGCTCAAGGAAAACTTCTATGATAAGAATGGAAATCTTCTTACCGGTAAAGGCGTGCTGGTTGGCGATATAGATTCGGGTATAGATATTTTCAATCCTATGTTCTTCTTTGCTGACGGCGGTGAGTATGAGCTTATAGACGCTGATAAGAACGGAAAATTTACTCCGGGAAAAGATGCCGTTGACCTTAACAGGAACGGTAAAGCTGACAAAGGCGAAGTGCTGAGATACATTGAAATGAACAACGGCACTTATAATCTTATTCAGATGGATCCTGACAATTTCAATCCGGATCTTGATTTTCTTTACATAGATAAGAATAATAACGGCAGAAGGGATTTCGGAATCAAAGACGGATTCAATGAAAGTGATCCGACATACGGAGAACAGATTTTCATCGCAGTTGACAAGAATAAAAATGATGAACTGAACAGAGGTGAAAAATTAATCGCATTAAAAACCTCTAAAGTCAGAGCAGTAAGGGAAAAAGACGGTACCGTCAGAAGAAGAGGCATTGATCTGATTAAGTATGAAGAAATGGATTCTGTCTTCGGTCACGGGACTCAGGTTGCTGGTGCCCTGCTGGGAGGTACGAAGGGAATTCAGAAGATCGGAGGGATAGCTCCTGATGCAGAACTTGTAATGGCAATAATAAAATATGATTACACACCGAGATTTGTTAAGAATTTTCCCGATCTTGTAAAATTCATTAAAGATGAAAATGCAGACATACTTTTATTTGAAGACGGCGAATGGGGCTGGGAATTTCTTGACGGTTCGACTGAAGAAGAGCAGCTTGTGAATCAATATGCCGGAGAAGGAATGGTCATCATCGGCGGAGCGGGTAATCTTGCCGGAAATAAAATGCATATTAAAGATACTCTGAATTCAAGCGATTCCAGGACTTATACTGTTACTGCACCCGATAAGTCAGAAGGAAAAATGAATGACGGCGCATTTGTATCTTTCATCTGGAATGACGCAGATTCAGAATTGAAATTTGAAATTGAAACACCTGATAATAATAAAACTCCGGAGATCTCTGCGGGAAATGACCTTTTAAAAACAGGGAATTATAATATTTCATATTCTAAAGATGTCTCGCCGAAGGGAACAGCTATGATGAAACTGGGTTTTTCCAAATCTGATTCCGGGACGATAAAAGGAAAATGGAGTATTAAAGTTACTTCATCTGAAAATATAATAATTAACGGATTTGTCACAGATATTTCGCAGTCATGGGCAGGCAATACTCACTGGACTTCTGACATTTCTGATGAAACGACAGTAACATTTCCATCAACAGCTGACAGCATTATTTCCGTGGGAGCTTACGCGGTCAATTACGGCTGGAATGAAAAGGTCGGAGAGCTCGCGACTTACAGTCCGAGAGGTTATAATATTGACGGCAAGCGGGGAGTTGATATTACTGCACCGGGACATTCTTCATTTTCCACAACGATAGGTAACGGTTATACGATTTTCACAGGAACAAGCGCTGCCGCTCCGCACGTTACTGGAGCAGCGGCATTGATGCTTCAGTATGATCCGGCACTTACGCATTATCAGATAAAGCAGATATTATTTAATACAGCTAAAAAAGATTCCTTTACCGGTGACGTTCCGAATCCTGACTGGGGTTACGGAAAGCTTGATATAGAGGAAGCGCTCAGATATTTAATAAAAAATAATCCATAAATAAAATTTAAATAACGGAAATGCTGCAACGGGATTACTTAATGAAAATGACTCAGATGCTGACAACAGTTCTGACAAAGGTCTTATTTAATAAAGAGAAAAAAAATTATATCGAAGCAGAGAAAGAGATTGAATCTGCTGCCAAGACTATAGTCGGGCTTGATCTGAATCTTATAAAAATTCTGAATGTCGAAGATGTGATCAAGCTTATGAAAACTTCTGATGTGTATGCGGGCAGATGCCTGATCTCAGCTGAGCTTCTGAAAGAATACGGGGACATACTCGGTGAAAAAGACAGAATAAACGAGAGCATAGATATTTACATTAAATCCCTTTGGCTTTATCTGGAAACAATGCTGACGAAGGAACTGCCGGAGCCGGAAATATATTTTGACAGAATAAATTTTCTAATTAAAAGTCTGGTCACTTCCGGATCTGATACAAATCTTAAAATAAAAATTTTTGAATATTATGAATATTCAGATCAGTATTCAAAAGCTGAAGATATTTTATTTGAACTTGTTGATTCAGATGCAGAAGGCATTAAAGTTAAAGCGTTAAAGTTTTATGAAAGACTTCAGATGAAAACAGATGAAGAGCTTGCAAAAGGTAATTTCAGTTTAGAGGAAGTGGAAGAAAGCATTGAAGAAATAAATTCACGTTACAGTTCGTGAATTAAATGACCGGCGAAAAATCTTAAGTGCCGATCTTGAATAGATTAATGAAGGGAATTTCTGATTGAAAATTTTTTTAAATAAATCAAATACATAAAATGAAAAAACATCTTTTTATTGCAATAGCAGTTTTAATTGCAATCAGTATTACAAAAGCGCAGGATACGGTTACGACTCCAAGCGGTTTGAAATATATAATAATAGAGCAGGGCACGGGTGAGAAAGCTCAGAACAACAAAGCGGTTGAAGTGCATTACACGGGATATCTTCTCGACGGAAAGGTCTTTGATTCATCAAGAGACAGGAACGAACCGATCGAATTCATTCTTGGAAACAAGAAGGTCATTGCAGGATGGGACGAAGGCATTGCATTAATGAGTATCGGTGACAAATACCGTCTTATCATTCCGCCGGAACTCGCCTACGGAAGCAAGGGTGCCGGCAATGTCATCCCTCCTAACGCTACATTAATATTTGATACCGAACTGATCAGTGTAAGCGATCCTAAAGAACCTATATCAAATGTGCTGTTACAGACTATACTTGAAAAAGATGTTGCAAGCGCGGTCAGTCAATACAGGGCTTTGAAAGCAAGCGATCCTGATAAATATAATTTTAAGGAAGCGCAGCTTAACTCACTCGGATACCAGCTGATACAGGTTGGTAAAACAAAGGAAGCGCTGGAAATTTTAAAACTCAATGCTGAAGTCTATCCGAATTCTTCCAATGTGTTTGACAGTCTGGGAGAAGCCTGCATGCTCGATGGTCAGACTGAACAGGCGATTGAAAATTACAAAAAGTCACTTGAGATAGATCCGAACAATAAGAATGCACAGGAAATGCTCAGTAAACTGGCTAAGTAGTTGATAATTGAGAATTGATAGTTATTAAATTTTAGGTTTATTATTTGAGTTGCTGATATCTCTGCTTTAGAGTAGTCAATAGTGAAAATTAAAAAGTAAATTTATTTTGATAAGGAATGTAAAAGAATCCGATGCTTTGCAGATAAGTGAGATATACAATCATTACATAAGAAACACGGCAATAACATTTGAAGAGGCTGAAATTAAAGAAGATGATATTATCAGGCGAATAAAATCTGTGACAGAAGAATTTCCCTGGATTATAAACGAAGAAGAGGGAATAATTAACGGATACGCATATTCCAACAGATGGAAGGAAAGGTCTGCTTACAGATATTCAGCTGAAAATACTGTATATGTTCACAAAGATCATTTCGGAAAAGGAATCGGAAAAATGCTGCTGCAGGAATTAATTGTTCAGTTAAAGAAAAAGGGAATTCACAGCATACTTGCCGGAATAGCGATGCCAAATGAAGCTAGCATCGTTCTGCATGAAAAGTGCGGGTTCATTAAATGCGGTACTCTGAAAGAAGTCGGATTTAAGTTTGGAAAATGGGTGGATGTCGGTTACTGGGAAAAGATACTCTGAGATAAATTTTTAATATATAAAAGAAAAGCCCGTGATCTGCATCACGGGCTTTTTATTTAGGTTAAATATTTTTTAGTCAACCTTAGTTACATTTGCAGCCTGAGGACCTTTTGCTCCGTCTTCAACTTCAAATTCTACTTGATCGCCTTCGTCAAGTTTTTTGTATCCTTCTGCATTAATTGCTTTGAAGTGTACGAATACATCTTGTCCGTTGCTTCTGGTTATGAATCCATAACCTTTAGTAACGTTGAACCATTTTACAGTTCCTTTTTCCATTGCTGTGTTTCCTTTTTTGTGATTGTTAAATTGTACGCTTGCAAATTTTTTGGCTCTTAAATCTTTTCAACCGGGAATTTACATTCCTGATTTATTTGCGGCGACTTACACCTTAAAAGGCTTTAACACCAGCAATATATTAAAAGCTTGTTGCTACTTTCTTATTTGGGTAGAACAATTCCGCATAAGCGGAACAAAAAAACGCTGTACTGTTTTTTTACATTTACAATTTAGGCATATCAATACTTAATTACAATATAAAAGCTTAAATAAAATCATTTTAATGAGAACCCCGTCCAAAACGTTTTGAATAAATGTTGACAAAGCTGTTGTAAAATTTTTTATCTTTGAAATCATACCGAATATCATAACACCCCTCCCCGCGCGCGAGTGTCTCAAAACATCCCGTCTGTAAATTTAATTTTTCATCCCGATGACTCCAAACATCCTTCCCGACCTGATACCGTCTCTCCTGTACGAATGCAGCAGTCCTTTTTCCTCAAAAGTGCAAAGCTCTGATATCTCTATATGCTCATTTATTAATCCGGCGGCAATAAGCTGTTTGTAATTATCTTTCTTAAGATCCAAATAATATTTTCCGTTCCTCTCATATTTTATATCATCATCAAAAAATTTTCCAACATCATCACCTACCTCATATTTATCCTGTGAAATGCCGGGACCGATGTATGCTATTAAATCCGTTACATTGATATGAAATTTATTTATCAGCTCTTCTATAGTATGAGTTACTATCTTTGCGTGCGTTCCTTTCCAGCCGGAATGAATTCCCGCAACGACTCTTTTATCCGGCGCATAAAGAAACACCGGAATGCAGTCAGCTACACTTACGGCAAGAAAAACATTTTCTTTATCAGTATAGACTGCATCGCATCCGTCGAAGTGTTCGGGTTTTGATGAATAGTTTATATTAGATGAATGGATCTGTTTCTGAAATGTTACCTGCTCTTCTTCTATTCCAAGTTCATTAAAAAATATTTCCCTGTTACGTTTCACGTTTTTGGGATCATCATCAACAGAAATACTGAGATTCAATCCGAAAGGTTCGGGCGAAACTCCACCGGTCTTTGTGCTGAAACCGAATACAAGCTCCGGGAATTTTGAGAAAAGGGCTGAGCTGATTATTTTAGTTTTCATGTCTGTATTGAGCAACTTATCGGATTTTCATTTTATGTTCAATGCTGTATATTATATTTACTGACATGAATATTTATTCAAAAAATTTTGAATGTCGATGACGCCGTTTGAGCGGAAAGACCCCGGATATATTTAATTGATAAAAGAAATATTAAAAGTAGATTTTGAATTTTAATTAAACCTGTCAGCGGATATCCGCAGTATCGGCGTTATCCGCGTTCCGGAAATTTTTATCATGAAAAAATTTTATTTCATTATCTCATTTTTGAATTTTGCTTTTATTGCTGCATATTTGCCTGCAGATAAGAGTGAGAAAGAATACGCTGGGCTTTACTTTGCCGGTCTGGACAGATTCGAAATTCAGCTTACAGCTTTAATAAACTTAATTGAGAGAAGTGATGTAAACTCCTTAGCTGATATTAAAAAAATACAGGAAGAAATATTTCTCACAAGAAAGCAGCTTAAATCCACTGACTTCTGGCTCCGGTATCTTGAACCGGTTTCTTATAAAAAAATCAACGGTGCCTTACCTGTGGAATGGGAATTTGAACTGAATGAGAAACCTAAAAGGAAAGAAGGTGCAGGTCTGACACTTGCTGCTTTGTATCTTGAGGAAGATCATATATTGAAAGATTCGCTTATTAACCTTATCCGTGCTTCACAAAATACTTCCAAAATCTTTAATTCAAAAGTTATTACCGCAGAGCTGCAGACGCCGGATCATTTTTTTTACTGCAACCGGCTTTATCTTCTGAATCTTGCTGCAATTTATACTACCGGATTTGAATGCCCTGATACGGGAAAAATCATTCCTGAACTCAGATCAATGCTTACGGATGTTTACAGCATTTATAAATCTTTTAATAAGTCTTTTCGTGAAACAAAGCTTGATGATAATTTTTTAACTCTGTATAATAATGCAGTTTCATTTGCTGAGAGTCAGCCTGATGATTACAGTAGATTTGACCATTATGCTTTTATTAAAGAATATGTAAACCCGCTGTTCAGATTAAATCAGCAGATGATAAATAAATACAGAGTTAATTCCAGAAGCAATTCAGACAGAACCATTAGCAACAGCTGCGGATCCATCTTCAGCAAGGATCTTTTCAGACTTCAGAACTCAAAAGGAATATTCAAAGAAGCAAAAGATGAAAAGACGCTGTCGGAAATTGAACATTTAGGCAAACTGCTTTTTTATGATCCGTTATTATCAGGCAATAATCAGCGCAGCTGTGTTTCATGTCACAATTCAAAAGAATACTTTACTGACACTGCTTCTCCGGCTTCACTTCAGTTTAACCGGACAGATTTTTTATCAAGAAATACTCCGTCACTTATAAATGTAGTTTATAATCAGCTGTTAATGCTCGACGGTAAACACGTCACGCTGCAGATGCAGGCACAGGATGTAATTACGAACCCTATAGAATTAAACAGCAATAAAGATGAGTTGCTGGAAAAAATTCTGAGCTGTCCCGATTACAACAAATCATTTAACGATCTTAAGCAATACTCTTCACAGCCGGAAGAAATTTCATTTGACCATATAATATCAGCAATCACTTTTTATTACAGCAAATTCAGTGATTACAATTCGCCCTTTGATGAATCAATGAATGGAGTTTCAGAACTTGATGAAAGTGCAAGGACTGGATTTAATTTATTTATGAGCAAAGCAAAATGCGGCACCTGCCACTTTGTGCCTCAGTTCAACGGAGTAAAACCGCCGTTTATAAGTTCAGAGTTTGAAGTTATTGGTTCTCCCGCAGATTCGCTATATACGGGAATAAGCGGAGACTCAGGAAGGTATTCACTGAACAGAGTTAAAGAAACACTTAATTCATTCAGAACTGTCACGATCCGTAATTCTGAATTTACAAAACCTTATATGCATAATGGTGTATTCAGTACTTTGAGCCAGGTGATTGATTTTTATAATACAGGCGGCGGCGAAGGCAGAGGTTTAAAGGTAATTAATCAGACATTATCACCGGATTCACTGCATTTGTCTTATTCAGAAAAAAATGAACTGATAATGTTTATAAATTCACTTAGTGAAGAAATAAAATTTGAATCCCCGCCTCCAGAACTTCCGCGATCTGAAATTGAAATGCTTAATTACAGAAAAGTGGGGGGAGAATACTGAATGGATTTGGGATTGGGAATTTGGGAACTGGAATTTGTGTCTATTTGGAAGTTTTGATTTCGGAATTGGAATTTAAATATCAGAGCGAAGCTTTTTTTATTATGCCTTTCTGTTCTCAGAATGCCCTAAATTATTTTTTGAAATGTAAATCAAACGGGTATCTCAGCCGGAAAAATAAATCCCAAATCCGAAATCCCAATTTTCAAATTAGAATAAATCCAAAATTATTTTACCTTCTGTTCTCAAGTATTTTAAGAAACGATTTCCCCCTGACTTCTTCAAGAGAAAGTCCGGTTTGTAAGATCTCAGCTTCAGTAATTGCGCCGCAGTTAAGTGCGCGCAGAAAATAATTTAAAAGTCCCTGTCCCGTTGCGGCATCATCGAATACATCCCCGACAAGTGTCGCCTGTGCAGCTTTTTCGATGAAGTTCTTCAGCCTGGCTGAAGCGGCTTCGAGTCCGTTTAAGAAGAACATATAAACTGCTGCATATCTTACCGGCAGCTGCGCAGGATGAAGATCCCAGCCCTGATAAAAAGCATTGTTTAAAGAATGCTGAACATGATCATACATAAGTTTCCACGCACGGTGAACCACTTCCGTATTTTCAGCTATTTGTATTTTTGTTAAATTATTTCCTTTGTGCAGACCGACAGGCATCACATTTGTCGCACCATCCGAAAGCCACACGCCGGTTCCGGCGAGTGAAACCTTCATCATATTCCTTGCAAAGTCGCAGGCAGGATGATCCATTGCCTGAAGCTTTGCCGTGATGTCACAGGATGCAGTATAATCATAAACTCCGAAATGCGCGGCTTTGCATCTGCCTTTTGCCGCCCTTACAAGAGAAATAATATTAGACCTTCCGTCCTGATCAAATATAGACTGGGTGGTTTCAATCATTATTTCCATTTGAAGTATGTTGTCCGGCAGATTCAGTTTCTTTTCAAGCATTTCAAATACATCAATGAGAGCTGTAACATGTTCCGGCACCGTGACTTTTGGTAAGGTCACAACAAAATTTTCCGGAAGCTTTCCTCCGGTACTTTTTACAAGTGCGGTAAGAAAAATATCCAGGGTTCTTATTGCTCTCAGTTTCAGTTCTTCAGAAAAAGTCTTTATCCTTATTCCGAAAAAGGGAGATAATAAATTTTCATTCATTCCTTTAGCGGCTTCATTGGCTGTAAATTCAGCAGTTTCATCCTCTTCTTTATCCGGTCGGTTACCGAATCCGTCTTCAAAGTCTATTCTGAAATCTTCAACAGCTTCGATTTCGAGTTTTCTGATAACTTTATTATAAATCCTTTCGGTAAGATCATTATCTTTATCCATACCAAAAGCTTTTGCAAAAGCATCTTTTCCGGGGGCATATTCCCTGAAAGAACTTAATGCCAGTTCACCCATTCTTTTAATTGAAGTGCTTTTAAAAAGCTGCGCACCGCCGTAAACAGTCTGAACTGGCTGCCTGTCGTGTCTGTCACCAGGGTAGATTTCCTTCAGCTTCAGATTTGCTTTGCTGAGATCTGATAATATTGCTTTTATATCATTTTCGTTTAATGTCATTTGAAATTATTTTAACAAAATTATTTTAACAATATAGCAATTTTGATTGAGGCAAACCCGAACCGGTCTGATTATAGTAGTCATTTCATCATTCAATTTTAGTTAATATCCCTAAACATTGAATTCATTCATCTTTCAATGATTAATTCCCTTTACACCCCAAACTGCAGCAGATGATGATCCAGATGTTTGAAAAGCATATTATTCCATTCTGTTTTATTCAGAACACCGAATGAATGGGATTCTTTATTATCAAAATGATTCTCACCCAGCTCCTGTGTTTTAATTATATATTTTATCAGCTTATCTTTTTCCTTGTCAAAATCCCTGTTATCCGTGATCAAAAACTGCGGGGCAGTTCTGACGCTGTGAGGATATGGCGATTCAGTTACTACCTTTCTTTTTACAATCGTTTTCAGAATTAATTTTAAAAAAGGATTCGGTTTCGGGTGAATATTTTCATATATCATTTCATAAGATACGCTGCAGTGAGCCAGCATCTGTGATACATTCATTTTTCCCCAGAGAGGATTAGTTTCAGGTGTCAGTTTGTTGATTCTTTGAATTATCTCATCAGTAACGGGTTTAGTAAATATGTTAGGTAAGGACATAAAAAAAGGATTTATGATTTAATATTATTAAATATTTTTAAAAGAATTTACTGTTTAAACAGTAATAGAATATCAGCTTCACATGAATATGATAATTTTACATAATTCTGTAAGCAATATAAATTTATCCGAAATGGATTTCAAATTATAAATGAGTGTCCGGTAAAAAAGACAGGTACATTTCAAATAGCCTATTCTAATATTCAAACAAATAAAGCCGCGGATGATAAAAGAATATATAACTTAGAATGATGTTTCGCATTTTATTCTTCTGTGTGAACAAATCCGGATTTAATTGAAGTAAATGGAATGAGTATAAATTGTATAACTTTATTATGTAATTTGTGAATCAGCAATAATTGAATCACCATAAACCACCACA
>DAIPYG010000034.1:16512-32075 GCA_036782875.1 Bacteroidota bacterium
ATTATTCTGCACACAGAATATACCATACGGACTTCATTGACATTAGTATTGGTAAATATTAACTTGGAAAATATATTCCCGTATTATGGGTTTACTATGCCATTAACATATTTCGTATAATTTTAACCAGGAGGTATACAATAATGAGAAACGATCTTATCCCTACAAGATATTCCAATTTTATAGTAAAGGAAAGAAACTTCATTGAAAAGTTCATAGAGGTCGCTGAGAACATCGGAATCAGTACTGAAGATATGAATAATACCATCGGCATATTGAAAGATCATATTGACAGTTATTCCAGGATGATCTCAAAGAGAGCTGAGTCCAAAGCAGCAACCGAAGATCATATATCAAAAAATAAGAAAGCTACTAAAGAATTCAGAAGAATCGCCCGGCTGGTCAGCGCTTCAAAGAACTATACTCCGGCTATAGGCCAGGATCTTGGCATTATAAGTAGTCTCAAATCTGAAATGAGCCCCGAAGAGGAACAACCGGTTTTAAGAATCAGCGCCAGCAGTACAGCAGCTGAAATTAAATTCACTAAACACAGAAAAGACGGAATTGCCATTTATTCAAAGCGTGGAGATGAAAAAGAATTTTCATTTCTGGATAACTGTGCACACTCACCTTTTATAGACAAGAGAAAAAAGCTTGATAGCAACAATCCTGAAAACCGGGAATATTATGCGGTTTATTTAAAAAACTTTAAGCCAACAGGTAAACAATCTAACATTGTAAAGGTTACTATTTCTTAAAAAGATGTCTGGCCTCACTTCATCAATTATAACCCGCAATTTTATATGAAGAAACTTAAAAACAAGATACTCTCAACCTAATTTAATTGATAAATTTTTTGAACAATTGTTTCTCACGAAACAATCCTAAATTCCTGTCAACAGAGATTGTTTCTCAAGAAACAAACTCGATTATTCTGAATATATTAATGATTTGAGGTTCGCTTTGAATTGGTTCTTAACAAATTGTTAACATTTAGAACGTTTAACCCTGGTTACTAATAGTCCCAAAAATATACCAATATTTATTAAACTTTTAGGATCTTAGATTTTCACTCCTGCTATTGTATTTTTATTAAAAAATTGCTAAACCGAGATCTCTGAAGTTGGACCGGAATAATAAGTCAAAAGGTTTTATGAAAGTTTAAGGAATGTTACAAAGTAAAGAATCTATCCTTCGCATTCCAAAGTCTCATTTCTGAAAACCTCGAAGAACTCGAAGTCAAAAGGAGAACGGATTAAGCAAGAATATTCTGATCCCTTTTCATCACTTCTTATCGGTTGAATTCCTGACAAGAATATGCAATAAATATATAATGAAGATCATTGAAAGCTCCCCAATGTGCCCGCCTTTTGTATAAGTCTGTATCAGACAGTTATGAAGAACACAAAGACTCTAAGACCCGAAAGAAGAAACAATTGAATATAGAATGCATAGAGGCTTTTTGCCATTGCAGTTTTAATAATTTGTAAGGTTTTGAGACCGGACTTTTGCTAGAAGGCAGCCCTTTGAAAAGTTTGAATTAGACATTCTGAGCAAAGGTAGAAAAACTTCTTTTGATTAATTCTAAAACGAGCTAACAATAAATAGAAAAAATTATATAAATAATGAGGTATATTATTGTTTAAACAAATATAAAATACAGACGCACATAATAAACTTTGGATTATATTGAAAAATCAAATTCTTAGATAGAATGTATAAAATAAAATTGTTATTTTGAATTTATGAAAAAATACTATGATATAATAGTAATAGGAGCCGGACATGCCGGTATTGAAGCTTCTTATGCTGCAGCCAGGATGGGCTGTAAAGTCGGACTCGTCACAATGGACTTAAACGCAATCGGTAGAATGAGCTGTAATCCAGCCATCGGTGGAACTGCGAAAGGTCATTTGGTTCGTGAAATAGATGCTTTGGGTGGAGTTATGGGGCAAATCGCTGATAAAACAGGAATTCAATTTAAAATGCTGAACACTTCAAAAGGACCGGCAGTCTGGTCGCCAAGGTGTCAGTCGGATAAAAATCTGTATTCTGAAGAGGCGGCAAGGATCATAAATGGTCAGGAAGGTATTGAAATAATTCAGGATATGGTTAAACAATTACAAATTACAGATTACAAAATACAGGACGGTATTTTTAAATATATAATTTCCGGTATAAAAACAGAATCAGGAATTGAAATGGAATGTAAATCAGTAATAATTTCATCAGGGACTTTTTTGAATGCCGTTATGCATACAGGGAAAACAAATGTTGAAGGAGGAAGGATTGATGAAAAAGCCGCAACGGGTCTTTCAGAATGCATGTTAAATCTGGGATTTGAAACAGGAAGACTGAAAACGGGGACTCCGCCGAGATTGGATATCAATACAATTGATTTTTCTAAAACGGAAATTCAGACAGGAGATGCGGATCCTCAGCCGTTTTCACATAAGAAATACGAACATTTCCCTTTTCAAAGACAGGTAGATTGCTATCTTACGCATACAAATGAACAAACACATGAAATTTTAAAAACGGGGTTTGAAGATTCGCCTATGTTTACGGGAAGGATCAAAGGTGTTGGACCGAGATACTGCCCTTCAATTGAAGATAAGATATCAAGATTTTCAGAAAAGCCGAGACATCAGATATTTCTTGAACCGGAAACTCTTGGCGGCAATACAATTTATATGAATGGTTTTTCGACGAGTCTGCCGATCGAAGTTCAGAAGAAAGCAGCGCGAACAATTGCCGGTCTGGAGAATGTAGATCTGATAAAACAGGGATATGCTGTCGAATATGATTTCTTTCCTACTCATCAGATCAATTTAACTTTAGAAACAAAATTAGTATCAGGGCTATACACTGCCGGTCAGATCAACGGTACTTCCGGATACGAAGAAGCAGCAGCGCAGGGTCTGATAGCAGGAATAAATGCTTCATTGAAAATTCAGAACAAAGAGCCGTTCATCTTAAAAAGAAGCGAAGCATATATAGGTGTCTTAATAGATGATCTGATAAATAAATGCCCGGATGAACCTTACCGTATGTTTACTTCCTGTGCAGAGTACAGGCTTGTTCTCAGGCAGGATAATGCGGACCTCAGACTTATGAAATACGGGCACAGTTTTGGACTTATTAACGACGAAATGATGAACAATCTTGAAATTAAAAGGAAACTTATAGAAGAAGGCATAGAATATTTTAATACAAATACGATAAATCAGAAGTTCGCTAATAAATATTTAAGAGAAGTTAATACCAGCGAGATCACTCAGGGAGAATTTCTGCATAATCTTATCAAACGAAATGAAGTTAAATTAGAAGGTATAATAGATCTTGAGTATTTCAATGAAAATGAACTGATACAAAAAATAAAAAATGATAAGCAGGCAGTAAATCAGATCGAGATTGACATAAAATATAAGGGTTATATAGACCGTCAGGATGAACAGATCAGTCATTTTATAAAAAATGAAGAAATAAAAATTCCAGCGGATTTTAAATACGAAAAGATAAGGTCGCTGTCAACCGAAGCAACTGAAAAGCTCAGCAGAATAAGACCGGTTTCTATTGGGCAGGCGATGAGGATATCGGGTGTGAGACCATCGGATATATCGGCGGTGATGATACATATGCGCGGATAACCGGGATTGAATGATCGTAATGATTTTCGAACTATGATGGCAATGATTGAATGATGAAAGAAGACTATTACTGCTTTAATATTTCCTTGAACTCCGGAGAATTTAGTATAATTTTGTATTTAAAAATAAAACTTCAACTTAGGATAAAACTTTCGATTTTATTTCCCGGATTTTTACTTTCTTTTGTATTCCTGAACCATGTCAACTGTGGTAATTCCTTGTACCCGTTTGCTGTGGGTAACAGCCGGTGGCCATGTATATGTTGGCAGTACACAGGACTGGACTGAAAAAGCAAACAGCGCATTCAGAATGTATAAACGGGGCATTTCCCGGACCGGTGCTGTCCAAGAAAATCCGTTTCCATGGACCTCGAAGTACGGCAGTTTGGTTTTATCCGCTTATGAAACCGGTACTCACCAGGGTGTAAATGAAAAGGGATTTAGCGCTCACATTCTCTAACTTGCCGGAGTGTATTCTCTTTTAGACTTCTCTGTCGCAGTCAAAAAATATAAAATTTCTAATTCAAATATAAAATGTTTTGGACGGATGTGATAATTCTCTGAAAAGCCCTGCAAAATATGAGTTGACTTTTTAAATGGGTATCCGGCATTATCTTACTTTAATTTTTTTAGTTACCAATTGAACTAAAATACACTGTTCACTTATATTGTTCAGACGAAAAGAGATTCCATTATTTTAATTTTTAATAAGCTGGAATCTTTTCTTATGTTTGTCAAATTTCCAATTCCAAAATCCAAAATTCCAGATCGATTACCCTTTCAGCCAGGCATTTTTTAATTCTTCTTTTGACTTATCTTTAAATTCAAATCCGGGTCCGTCCTTATAATTTAATTTTACTACGCCTTTGAGTTCTATTACCTCTCCATTTCGTTTAACTTTCATGGTAACCGGACTGTTTTCTTCTAAATCATATCCCATTAGCAGAACAGACATATAATTATCCGGGTCAAACGGCAGACCATTAATCTCAATCAGCTGATCATTTTCTTTTATTCCCAATGCCATAAAGAAATTATTTCCATCCGGTTTCAGCGCTGTAATGGTATTTTTGGCGGTATCTATAAAAATATATGGTTTCTTATCTATTATAAAAGCAAGAACTTCCGGTAACTGAATAGTCGCTCTTTCTACACCTACAATTTTAAGATACTTTTCATAATCAATTGGATTTCCCACAGTGATATGATTCTGAATGAATTCGCCGACTTCAGGATAAGTTAGTTCAGTTACTTTCGGAATGAGTTCGGATGCATCGAAAGGTCTTTCCGGTCCGTAAATTTCCGAAAGCTGACCCATAAGATCAAGTATGCCGCGCTTTCCTCCGCTTTTTTCGCGGATGATAATATCCAGGCACATTGCCATTAAAGCACCTTTCTGATAAACATTGGGATACTGAGCTTTGTAATTTGTATCCAGTACATTTTCGCTAATTTCTATAAAGGACAAATTATCAGAATAAAAGGATTTAGAATTAACTTCTTTTCCTGACATCACTTTATAAAATTCATCCTCGCTCATTAATCCCTGATTGACCTGAAAAAGCTGCGCGAAGTATTCCGTAAATCCTTCATACATCCAAAGATGCTGCGGCATCACAGGATCATTAAAATCAAAATTCTGTATTTGTTTTGAATGAATATTCAAAGGAGTTACGGTATGAAAAAATTCATGAGATATTACATTGATCAGTTCCTGATTTTTCATGTTCAACCGAAAAACCGAAGTAGTTGAATTATTATGTTCAAGAGCTCCAAATCCTCCGGCATCATTTGCCGAACCGTTTGAAATGTAAACAAGTACTGCATACTTCTTTGTTTTATTTATATTACCGAGAAAGGTTTTTTGCGCAATTATCATACGCTCAAGGTCCGGAGTAAATCCATCAGCAGTAATGCTTTTATTATCCGGTGAATATACACTTAGCAGAACTTCCATATCCCCGACTTTAAATGTTGAAGTATCAGGTACAGAGAACATTACCGGGCTGTCAACAAGTTCAGCAAAGCGTGAAACTGAATACAGTGCTTTAGTATCGCTGATGTCCGTATCAGTCATAGCAGTTGCACCCCAGAGGTCCGCCGGATGAGAGACAATGATCTCATATTTCACATCTTTATAACCGCTGAAATATCCAACAAATCCGCACATATTCAGCATGAAGTTCTTTCCTTCAAGAATGTTAGTGCCGGCAGGAGAGAATATTGTAGTTCCGTGTGCAGAAAATGCGTTTCCGGATTCAGAGTCGTAAGTATCATTTACAAGATAAGTTACGGTGCCGAGTTCTTTTGCATTCCTGATTATCCAGGTATTTGTATCTTTGCGATCGACAGCAAGATTTTTTCCTCCTTTGTCAAATGCTTCGAAATTATCTATATACCTTCCGTAATCAGCGATTGCGTATGTTCCCGGAATTATCCTTGCAAAATTATATTCAGCCTCATCGGTTCCCATTTCGGGAGCTGTTATAGTAACTCTGACTTTATCGTCCTGAATGTTTACCAGATCTATGTTTGCTTTAAGCAAATTGTCTGAAGTATTTGACAAGACAAGTTCAGAAGTGCTGAAAAAGAAATGAATTGCAATAATTGTTATGAACAAGAATGATCTGACATTCATTTGTTTTATTTTAGTTTAATAGTTTTTGATTTTATACGGGACTGTGTCGCAGAATAATAACACCGGCAAATATATTTTGGGGGAAATTGATTTGTAAAAATAATTCTATACAATTAATTTAACAATGGAAATTTTATTAAGCCCCGGCAAGCTGAGTTTTTTCACTCTTTACCAAGCCGGGTTTTGGAAATAGAAGATGCTTTCCTCGTCGTCCCCGCAGACTTATTCCGCCGGATATAAATGAATGTGGGTAAGTGAATTAACAACGCGAAATAAATAAACCATTTTGACATCTTACCAATAACATAGAAACGATCTTACAAACGGACAAAAAGTAAACCTGCACTCATTGCCGACTTGTTTTCTAACTGATTTTCTTTTTACTTTAGTAACCCAAATAAAGTGAACGGTGGATCAAATATCACATCCGTCCAAAACGTTTTATTTTGAAAATGAATCCGGTTATATCATCCGCTTTCTTTTCTATTTAATATAAGATGAAAAGAAAGCTTGGCAAAGAAAAATCGCCCGCTGGTGAAAAATTGCCGGAAATTCTTCACAGGCGGGGTTGTTTTTAAAAAAACAATAATAAGTTTAATTTTGAATCAGATAACATAATTAATTCTCATTTAAAAATCGTTTTAGACAGCATTGATCAAATATTGATATTTAAGATTTTTTTTCTAGTCCTTATATTCATCGAATTTAACATATCCATTTAATAAAACAATAAAATGCACTTACCAATGAAAAAACATGCTTATTCCCTTTTTCTTTTAGCGATAGTTCTAGGAATCTATTCCTGTTCAAAAGAGACTGGCTCAGGCAATAAAAATGAAATTGAAGTCACTTTGGATCTGGTGAATGTAACAAACGACAGAGTCAAAGTGGTGGTAAAACCAGCCACTATTAATTCTACTACCATCACTTTCCAAGTGCCGAAAATTATTCCCGGCACTTATGCTCAACAAGATTATGGCAGGTATATTGAGGATTTCAAGGCATTGGATAAATCCGGAAATTTATTAACCGTATCTAAAAAAGATGTGAATACCTGGGTCATTTCTGATGCAAGGAATTTAGACCGGGTAGAATATTTTGTAAATGACACATTTGATGAAGAAGTGAGTCAAATGGGAAAAAATGAAATCGTCGCCTTTTCACCGGCGGGTACTAACATACTTAAAGGGGAAAATTTC
Source organism: Bacteroidota bacterium (assembly GCA_036782875.1). GTDB lineage: Bacteria > Bacteroidota > Ignavibacteria > Tepidaquicellales > Tepidaquicellaceae > JAGPCH01. The sequence continues at coordinate 23,999 of DAIPYG010000034.1, forward strand.
TACTTAAATCTTGGCGGTTTTGTAGGTTATTTCGAAAAGCAACAAGAGAAACCATTTGTTTTAACCATCGAGCATCCCCAGGAATTAACAGGAACCACTGCTATGATTGATGCTGATACAAGTACAGCTAAAGATATTTTTCGTGCTACCCGTTATGCAGAATTGATAGATAATCCAATCATGTATGCCAAACCCGATATTTCAACTTTTACTATTGGTGATATGGAGGTTGTTCTCCATGTGTATTCGCCTAGAAATGCCAAGGTTACTTCTGCATTCCTGATGCCTGCTTTACAAAAGACGATGATTGCTCAAAAAGAGTACTTAGGTCCCATCAATAAAACAAAAAGGTATGCGGTCCTGGTTTATCTGACTGCAAGAGCGGAAAACGATGCCCAAGGTACCGGTGCATTAGAGCACAACAGTTCTACTTCTGGCACATTTGAAGATAATATGGAAGCCGATGGTCTTAGTCACACTATTTCGCATGAGTTTTTTCATACACTCACTCCTTTAAATGTTCATTCTAAAGAAATTCAATTTTTTGACTTTAATAACCCCAAAATGTCGGAACATTTATGGATGTATGAAGGAATTACCGAATATTTTTCTGTTTTATTTAAAACCAATAAGGGCTTAGCAGACGAACAGGCATTGTATGATGTTTTAGCTGTAAAAATAAATTTTGCCTCAACTTTGTATGATGATAAAATGTCATTAACAGAAGTTAGTAAGAATGTTGTGGATCCCGTTATAAATAAGCAGTTTGGTAATTTTTACAGTAAAGGCTCTTTAGTAGCCATGTGTTTGGATATTATCATTAGAGAAAAAAGTAATGGAAAAAGGGGTATTCTAAGTGTTATGGGAGAATTATCAAATCTTTATGGAGCAGATAAAGCCTTCAATGATGATGAGTTAATTCCGGCATTTACAAATATTACCTATCCTGAAGTGGGTGAATTTCTTCAAAATAATGTTGTCAAAAATAATCCAATAGATTATGGTTTTTATTTAGATAAGGTCGGATTGTCCATTCAAAAGATTAAGGTGCCTGTAAAAATGGCATTTTCTCTGGGTGCAAATACTTATTTTAAAGTTGACCCCAAAACAAACAAAGTGTTTATAGCCACTTTAGATGGCAAGAATGAATTCCTGAAATCCGTAGGATTTCAGGATAATGATCAGATTGTAGAGCTTAGGGGCATTAAACCTGAAGGATCTGAAAGTGGTAAATTAACTTCTATTCTGGCCTACAACCTAAAAGATGGCGACGAGTATACTGCGAAAGTCATAAGAAACGGAAAAACAATTGATCTGAAAGGAAAGGTTAAACTGAATCAGGTTGATGGTAATAAAATTGAATTTACAGATAAATCAAAAGTTGTATTAAAAGATCAATGGCTTAAAAATTAATGATATTTGATCATTCAATACTACTTAGTGAATAAAAATTTTACAACAATTTTTTAAACGTTTTGGACGGACGTACGATTGAATTGTCATAGGATTATTTTTCTTATTGCAATTATTATGTTCGATTTATACTTTTCACAACCCAAATAAGGACGGATAGAATTGAAAAGAAAAAATCTTCGTGATATAATAATCAGCTTATTCCTGATATCCACTCTCGGGACAGCAACTTTCATTGTAAGCTGTTCGGATCAGGACAATATAATTTCTTCTCTGAATTCAGACAGACACAGCCCCTATCATCAGCATGTTCATGGTCTGAGAGAAAAGACCCCATCTCCCATAACTTTAACATTTAGTTCCGTTGCATCAGGTGCAGCACAGGAGGTAGGAGAAATAGGTATGGGATGGGCTTTAAGCTCAATGGGTTTAACCGCCTCAAGCCCTGACTGGGAAGCAGAGTTTGCAACAATAAATAAAGACCTTGACCAGATTATTGCTCTTCTGACTGAAACCAATGCGGAACTTACAGAAATAAACAACACTCTGCAAATTCTTAACTGCTCCGTACAAAATACATCACTTCAGCCCGAAACACAGGCAATACAAACATATCTGGATACATATAACACATTAATGCTTGATGCATCAAAAAACGATACCAATGGACAGTATGTTAATTTTACAAATTTTGCCAATGAAGTAATTAACGGTACTTCAACTTTATTTTCTGTACCGGCTGCATTAAGCGGGATTCAGGTAAACGTAAATACAGGTACCGGAGTAATAGTAAGCTGTCTGCAGCCTATACCGAAACCTTCTAACGGGACATTCAGAGGAGATTCAGTTTATTATGTAACAGCAGAGAGTTTACTGAATTATTATTACTATTATCAGACAATAGGTCTTGGACTTTTAAGCGAGGCATATCACTGGAAGGCATGGGTGGCTGCAGGTGGTCCGGGAACTGGACAAGGCTACAGCGCAGACTCCGTCCAGTTGATTTGCAATGATCAGAATGCGATCTTTGACTGTAATTCTGTTATAGTCCAGACCAATAATGTTTATAATACATTATTGACTGAGTTTAAAGAAACCGGCGCTCCTTATACAGGAGAAGATCTGCTTTATCAAAAGAATTTAAACGGCGAAAATGTTGTATGGGTCAGGTCACTCGAAGATTATACTGATCAGTCTGGTGCGAATTGCAATTATCCTTTAAACATTAATAATTTATGCGGTCCTACTATCGGCAAAGCCGGCAGCACACTTTCATATACCACCTATTACGGGACACAGAAATTTCACAATCCGGGTTTTAATGAATTGAATGGATTAGTAAACCCTACTCCTACAACAAGCGGAACCATCGGAAATTTCCTGGATTCCTTGGGATTTGAAAATATGAATGTGAATCCTCCCAAAGTTCTTATAGCCGATACTTTGATAAAGCTTGTCAGTACCGGCAATGATTTCTCATATTACATCGATACTATGACCGTCATTCCTTATATCAGCCCAGGCTATCCGGTATTTACTCAGGAAAATTATTATAATGACATTACTAAAAGAGCCATATATTCAGAGCTTTATGATTTTATAGGATATAATAAGACAAATGCACCTGATGTTTCCATGTATTATACAGGATACACTGTTATTTCAAGCGCTCCATGTTCGCAATATTCGGGTTCACAACGTGGTATTCAATCTTCCTGGAATACATCGGGACAGGCTTTGCCATGGGGAGGACCGGCCGGATACTCCGGGTATATGCAGTTTTGTCAAACCGAAGATGGTTATAATGTACACGATATTGCGCCATTCAAATGGAACAGCACTTCTGCTGCACCGGGGTGGTCTTATTATTCAACAAATTCAAATCCACAGAATGCATTTTTCATCCCGGTAAGAACAGATTTCACCGGTACAGACGGATGTTTGACTGGTTACAGCAATACAAATGCAGGCGGATTTTTAACTATGTGCGGAGAGGATTTTCAGAATTATCTGAATCTGAATCTCCCTGTATCGCCAACGTGCAGTATTCCTAATGTGAGTCCTCCTTGTACATCATTACCGTGACGTTTGACTGTTGATTGCCTACAGATGGTAGTTGAAGTTCAAAGATCTCAAATGATTTTCATTGCGTCTTTGAGATTTTGAAGTGAATTGCAGTTGACAGCTTTCTATAATAATCATAAAGCCGATGTAATAATATGAAAGAAAAACTTATACCGGTTAAATTAATAATTACAGTACTTTTCATTTTTGAACTGAGTTATTCTGAAAACATCTCTGCTCAGTCAGTCTGGTACGGCAGAGAAAAAGCTAATTTAATTGCTTTGGAAATAAATAAGCCGGTTACTCCTTCCATTAATGCCGGCAGGCACACAATTCCCGGGCTATCTCCGGGATCGGGTTCAATTTTTTTGTCAGGCAGATATTCACTGAAAAAAAATAAGAATATAACTTTCGTTTCAGACATACCTTTATCACACGGATATTTAGACGATACTACAAATCTGAACGGATCAGAATGGGCTTTCGGCAATCCCTATATCGGAGCTGAATTTGATATTACTGAATCACCTGTTTATTTTCAGCTTGGACTGCGTCTGCCGTTAGCGCCTTATGATCAGGGTCTGGCTGAATTTGCAGGTTCAGTTTCAGATCTGGATAGAAGCGAAGCTTTTCTTGCTCATGTTTTCCCAATATACGGAGCAGTGAATTTTGAAACAGTCAGTGATAATAAAATTCTATTTATGGCAAGAACCGGTTTAGATATATGGTTCAACAATGACACATTACGCATACAAAGTAACCCATCTGTCCGGTTTGATTACGCAGTTCAGACAGGGTACTTGGATAAAAATCTTAATGTGATTCTAAGCCTCGTGGGCAGAAAAGATCTGTCTTCAAATGAGCTGGTCACGGAGAAAATAAATATTATTCAGTATGGTTTGAGTATAGTAGTTCCTTATAAAAAAATCCGTCCGGCTTTAAGCTTCAGATTTCCGGGGAATAGTGAGACTGATAATGTATTCAATTTTGTAATTGGACTGAATTTCGGATATGTTTTTTAATTCAATTATCAGTTATCAATGTTCAATGGTGCCTCCGCTGTGTTTCCCGCATTGCTTTTAAATGAACTAACGAAGACTTTTGCTGCGGGGACACTGAGGACTACTAATTCTGATACAAAGAAATAATAAACATGAAGTGATTTGCGCTACGTATCAGCAGATTCGAAACGAGAGTAAAAACATCTCAGCATCTCAACGTCATCTGACAAGCATCTTCGAGCGTCATCTTCTCTCCTTCTTCCCTGCATTTTGCAAACTCTGCATCACATAAAATTTCATTCAGTCTTTCAGTCATTTCATTTTTTTCTTTCTCTGCATTAGAATCAAATGCTGTTCCCATAGACTTAACATTGAGTTCTGCCGCATACAGCAATCTGGCTGCATCGAAGTGCTTTTTATTCAATTCAAGTAATCTCGCTATATAAATCAACGTGTTTGCAACCCCCTGTTTGTCACCAATTTCTTTTTTAAATGCCAGGCTTCCTTCATAATATTTCCTTGCCTGCTCATAATCTCCGCGATGGCGAGCTAATCTTCCGAGGTTGTTCATGGAATCAGCAATTCCTTTTCTGTCACCAAGTTCTTTTCTGACAGCAAGGCTTTCTTCAAAATAAGTCTTAGCCTGCTCATTATCTCCCTGAGTGTACATTACATCTCCAAGACTGTTCATCGAATCAGCAATTCCCTTTCTGTCACCAGTTGCATTATAAATAGAAAGGCACTCTTTATAATATTTCTCAGCCTGCACATAATCACCCAGAGAACATAATGTGTTTCCCAGAAAGCTCATTGAAGTTGCTATTCCTCCTTTGTTGCCAACTTCTTTACTGATAGCCATGCTTTCAAAATAATATTTCTTTGCCAGCTCATAATCTCCATGATAGTTTGCCAGAAATCCCAGATTATTCATTGAAGAAGTAATCATTGATATATAACCAATTTCCTTACTGATATTCAGACAATCTTCATAATATTCACTGGCTTGTTCAGAATCTTCCAGAACATATGTTATACTTCCCAGACTGTTTAAGGAAATAGCAATTAATTTTTTGTCACCAATCTCTTTACTGATAGTCAGGCATTCTTTATAATGTGACCTAGCTTGCTCATAATCTCCCTGATAGTATGATATGTTTCCCAGGTTGGCATTAGAAGCAGCCATTACTCTTTTATCACCAAGTTCTTTGTTAAGTGTCAGACTTTCACCAAAATACTTTTTAGCCCGATCATAATCTCCCTGATGGAATGATATACTTCCCAGATTGACTACAGAAACAACAATTCCGTAATTGTCACCAATCTCTTTTCTGATTTCCAGGCTTTCTTCGGTATATTTCTTAGCTTGTTCATAATCTCCCTGATCCTTTTTAAGAGAACCAATAAGTGAGAGTACCTTTGATTTTACAGATTTATCCAACATGCCGGAACTTTGCAGAATATTTTCAACAATCCTGATTCCGGTTGAATATTGTCCGGTTGTACTCCAGAATTCTCCGATTGCTGATGCAACAAGTCCTCCTTTTTCTGCATTCTCATTATTTAAAGACCTAACAATTGCAGATACAAAATTACTGTGATCAGCTTCAATTATGTCGAACCAGAATTTTGAATTTTCAGCTCTTAGTTCCGGTTCCGCTTTTTCAGATAACTCTAAGAAGTAATCCAAATGCCGCAAGAATATTCTGTTCCCGTCTGAAAGCTTTTCTATGCCGTATTGTTTTAATGATTCTAGAATCCTGTATCTTTCATTTGATTCGTCAAAAATTATTACAGACTTTTCTGTCAGCTGACTTAGAAGATCAAGTATTAAGTTTTTGCTTATCATCTCATCGGAACAAATTTCTTCCGCCGCCTCAAGCGTCCACCCTCCTGAAAATACTGATAGTCTGCTCCACAATATTTTTTCCTCTTCCGAAAGCAGATCATAGCTCCAGTCAATCAGAGCTTTCAAAGTCTGCTGTCTTGGTAAAGCTGTTCGTTTACCTCCGGTCAGAAGACTGAACCTGTCATCCAGTCTCTCATAAATTTTTACTACCGATAAGATCTTTGTCCTTGCTGCAGCAAGCTCTATAGCAAGCGGAATTCCGTCAAGCCGTGAACAAATTTCCGCCAGCGCCTGAGCGTTTTCATTATTTATCCTGAAATCAGGATTTACTGCCAGTGCCCTTTCGATGAATAATCTTACCGATTCATACTGAGCTAACTGTTCGGGAGTATTATTTGAATTTCGATCAGGAATTGCAAGTGGCGGGATTCTGTATATTTTTTCGCCCCCGCAGTTCATTACTTCGCGGCTTGTTGCAATGATCTTCAGTTTAGGACATGAAGATAGTAATCTTTCAGTAAGATTGGCACAGGCATGTATCAACTGCTCGCAATTATCAAGAAGTATCAGGATTTCCTTTTCTTTAATAAAATCAATTAATGTCTCTTCCGTTGATTTTTTTGATTCTTCCTTAATGCCGAGAGCATCAATTATTGTTGAAGTCAACAATGCAGGATCATTCAGAGGTGCCAGATCAACAAACCATACTCCGTGACTATATTCATCTATTACTTCGGCTCCGGTCTGAAGCGCAAGTCTTGTCTTCCCGGATCCCCCGGCTGATGTCAGAGTCACAAGCCGGCTCAGTTTCAGTGTTTCCTTCACATGCTTCATCTCTTTTTCCCGTCCGATAAAACTCGTGAGCTGAACAGGAAGATTATTAGGGCGGGCATCGAGAGTTTCTAACGGAGGAAAGTCTTCACGAAGTCCGACGCTAACAACCTGATAAAGCCGAATTGGCAGAATGACATCTTTCAATCTTCTTTCCCCTAAATCCCGGAAACCTATTTCAGAATCATGACAAACGGAAGAATCTGTTTCCATCACTCTTTTACTTTGAGACTCAGTGTCTTTTATATAAAGTTCATAAGCTTCGTTTGAAATGAGTATCTGTCCGCCGTACGCTGAAGACATCACTCTTGCAGCCCGTGCAAGAGTGATATAGCCCATGTAATTTTTTCCGCTCCATTCAGCATTACCGGAATGAATGCCGATCCTTACTTTTATTACAGCTTCATCCCATTTCTCGTTTGCGAGTTTTATCTGTATCCCAACAGCCGCTTTGACAGCATCTTCCGAACTTTCAAACGCACCGAAAAAAGCATCTCCAACACATTGAAAGATGAAACCGTTGTTGCATTCTATTTCCTTTATCAAAACTGAATGATGTTTTTCCAGAGCAGCAGGGAGAATATCAGGAAATTCCTGAGAAAGCTTGGTGCTTCCCTCAATGTCGGTGAAGAGAAATGTTACTTTTCCTGATGGTATTATTTTTTCGGTGTTATTCATTAGAGTTGGTCATAATTTAACGATTGAGCATTGAACATTCTCTTTAATAATGAATCTACATGTTGGGAATTCAAGAACTCCGGTTATAAATCAGGGATTCTTCTCTTTCTGTCTTTAAATAAACAAAAAGGCTCACTTCCTTTCGGATCATTATATTTTAACGCTAAACGCGAGATGTGAAACGTCGAACGTGAAAAAGTAATTTGTAACTTGTAATTTGCAATTTGTAACATTACTCACCCTG
>DAIPYG010000035.1:0-31559 GCA_036782875.1 Bacteroidota bacterium
CTGAACCAATTTATGCATATAATAAGCTATTCATATTTATTTTGGACAGTACTGTATTATGATTTATGTTTAATGATCAAAGATTAATGATTAATCTATCTTTATTAAATTGAATAAAAAATTGCCTGACGATTATCAGAATAAATGAAACTGATCTTTGTTTATTGCATCTGGCGGAATTCTGAACAGGTCTGTTGCTAAAGGGATTTTTTCTTTATTAATATTATATTTACTGCAGTTCGTATCGAATATCCTCTGAACAGCATCAGCCCAGTTTCCCTGTCCGGTAAGTCTTGTCCCAAATTGACTGTTATACAGTTTTGCTCCGTGAAGTTCCTTTATCCTGTTGAGAATTTTATCAGACCTTTCAGGAAATTCTCTTTTTACCCAGTCTGTAAATAATTCCTTCACGCCGTGAGGCAGCCGGAGCATGACCCTTCCGGCAAGTTTTGCTCCTCTTTCAGAAGCTGCTTTTAATATTGACGGAATCTCTTCATCGGTCAGTCCCGGAATAATAGGCGCAACATTCACTGCGGTTGAGATTCCGTTATTACATAAAAATTCTATTGTCTGCAATCTCATATCGGGAGTAGAAGTTCTGGGCTCCATTTTTCTCTGAAGGTCCTTTTTTAAAGTAGTGACTGAAATCACAACCCTGAGAAGATTTAATTTAGAAAGTTCTTTTAAAATATCAATATCTCTTTGTATCAGTGCATTCTTGGTAATTATTGAAACAGGATTTCTGAATCTGAGAAATACTTCAAGACAATTTCGCGTGAGCTCCAGTTTTTTTTCAACAGGCTGATAGCAGTCGGTATTTCCGGAAAAAAAAACTGACTGCGGCACCCAGCTCTTTTTCAGGAATTCTTTTACAAGGAGTTCAGGTGCATTATGTTTAACCATAATTTTAGTTTCAAAATCCAGACCGGCAGAAAAACCCAGATACTCGTGAGTAGGTCTTGCATAACAGTAAATGCATCCGTGCTCACATCCTCTGTAAGGATTTATGCTGTATCCTAAACCTAAATCAGGACTGTTATTTTTTGCAAGAACAGAACTTGAGTTATCTTTAAAAAATAAGGTTGGAATCTTTTTTTCGTCTTCACCCAATTCATCAAAAGATGGATCATCAGATTCTGAATGATCAAGATGAATTTTTTCGAACCGGTTTGGAAGATTAAACTGAGAACCTCTGCCTTTTATTCTATCATTATTCACTGGTCAATCTAACGCAGTTACCCTATATTATTAAGGGTAAAATTTATCTCTTTTGAAAAATCCCTCTGTAACGGATGATTCTAACTATATCAGCAGCGATGAGCGGAAATCAAAATTATGCAAGTTATATTGAGTGTAAAGATATATGATAAATAATAAAAGTGCTTTTATAGTTCAGTTGAAAGTGGAGGTACTTAACCCGGTCTTACTGTTCATTTCTTTTACAGGAAAGACCGGTTATTATTTTTGTTATACAGCAGAAGTCTGGATTTCAGTTTTTTTAATCTTTCTGTTACGGAAATATTTTTTTAAAGTCAGATAAATTATTATTCCTAAGATAAGTACCGGTGAGAATGAAACAATAAAGGTTATGAGTCCCGACAGAACTTCAGTAAACCCATTTAATCCTTTTCCGAATGCTTCTTCAATTTCATAAAAAAATCCGCCTCCTGTGGATGTCTGCAGAAGTGAAGGCTCAAATATTGAAACTGTAAGTGTGGAATAGTCTGACTGACTTTTCAGAAATCTCAATCTTCCTTCCATGGATTCTATCTGTGCTCTGACATCTGCAAGCTTTTCTTCAACTTCGACAACGTCCGCAAGTTTTGCTGTCTTTTCTTCAAGAAGTTTAATTAGTCTTTCTTCCAATGCTTTCTGTGTTTTGCATCTTGCATCGGTGTCAATATATTCTTCTGTTATGTCATCGCCGTTTATGTTTAATGACATGACCTTTCCTGTCTTTCCGGCTTCAGAAATAAAATTGTCAAAATTCTGCGAAGGAATTCTTGCTTCGACCGTTCCCTGCTTTTTACCTGAAGTATTTACTGATGATCCTGAATTAGTTATGTATCCGTTAAATCCGGATGCAAGTTCTGTTATTGTTTTCACAGTTTCAGTGAAATTTTCAGTTTCAAGATTCATAGTTCCTGTTCTTATGATCATCCTGTCTTTAAAAACCGGAGTAATAATATCTGATGTAATCACTTTTTTATCATTTGCCTGAATTATTTTTTCTGAAGTGAATGGTGATCTTGTTTCTGAAAGTGTCCCGGAGAGCTTTATGTCTGAATCTGTAGAGGTATTTTCACTTTTATTTCCGCAACCGCTTAAAAGTGCAAAAGCTAAGATCAGAAGGATTGATTTTTTTGCTTTCATAATAGTTTTGATTAAATTTTCTTTCATACTTTACATAATTGAAAATGTTCCCGGACATTTTTTAATTAAAAGAGAAATAAATTCCAAAAGACTATTCTCAATTCACCTTATGAGTCTATGGTTTTAAAAGACAGGGTTTAAATTTTAGTTCGGTCTCTGACTTGTAATTTTGGGCTGATAAGTGTAATTTTGCAGACTATGATTACATTACTTATACTTTTACTAATACTGATTTCTATTTTATTGATTGCCGTAGTTTTAATGCAGTCTTCAAAAGGAAACGGATTAGCAGGACCTATTGGTGGTTCAAGTGTTACAATGGCGTTTGGTGTCAGAAGGACATCAGATCTGCTTACTAAATCATCTACTATCTTAGCTGCTGTACTAATGGTTGGATGTATTGTTGTGAATCTTCTCATCGGAAACAAAGGAACGGTTGACGAAAGCATTATTCAGAAAAATGCGGGTCAGCAGCAGCAGCAGATGCCGCCGCAGAATATTCCGCCGACAGATAATTCTCAGCCACCCGCAGGTGAACAGAATCAAAATCAGGATAAGAATAATTCAACAAAACCTAATGATGTTCAGGCTCCGGAGACAACTACCCCGGCTGAAAAATAGTAAATGTGAAATTTATATTTAAACTTAAAAAGTTTATATTAAGCACTATGAAGAGAATTCATAGTGCTTTTTTTATCCTTATTCTAATATTATCGTATCCGGAGAAATCTTATCTGCAGGTAGCAAAAGATTTTCCTGTTCAGTTCACATCTAAGCTCAATATTAATAATTCTGATGTTACAAATTCACTCATTGATTCTCTGAAAAAAAAATCCTCAGAGAAGCCTGTTTTTAAAATGAAAAAAAGTCCATGGAAAGCTGTTGCATATTCTGCAGTACTTCCCGGTGCCGGTCAGTTCTACAATAAATCTTACTGGAAAATACCCGTCATCGCAGGTCTGGGAGGGTATTTTGTCTATGAATGGGTAAAGAATAATAACGAGTATCTCGATTATAAAACACAGTATCAGAATTCACAGACGGTAAAAAATCCTGCAGGAAATCCCCAGTTGCAGTATCTCAGAGAGTTTTACAGGGATCAAAGAGATAATTTTATTATTTATTCTTTAATACTTTATGTGGTAAATCTTATAGATGCTTATGTGGATGCGCAATTATACGATTTCGATGTCAGCGACAGTATAAAACTGGGACTACTTAAAAAAGATAAATTTCTGAAACTCAGCTTAGATTTTTAATATCCGAAAATATCTTTTAAAGTCAGAATGTTAACTTTCCCGTAACTCTCCAGTGTTTTCATATCCAGATTTTTAATATCACCCAATACAAGAATTACATATTTTTTATTTTGAATATTTTTATTCTGAAATTCGATCACATCGCTGAGCTGATAGTTTGTAATTTTTTCAAATATGTCTTTTCTTATGTCACTGTCAAGCCCAAGCTTTTTTGACGCTTCATAACTGAATAGAATATTTGATTTTGTTATTCTCTCGGTTTGAATCTGTTTCAAGAGAGAATTCCTGGAGTTGTTGAATATCATTTCAACTTGCGGAATATTATTCATTAATTCCGTCATAGCGGACATTACTTCAGGAAGCTTGTCTGCCTGAGATCCAATGTAAGAGATTATATAGTTGGACCTGTCTTTCCTTGCCGGCGACTGATAAGTTGAAAAAGTAGAATAAGCCAGCGCTTTGGATTCACGCAGATCCTGAAATACAATTGATCCCATTCCTCCTCCGAAATATTCATTATAAAGTGAAATGATCGGGGCATTGGTTTTATCATAAGCTCCGGCTTTGGAAAGCATTATTATTTCCGCCTGAGGCATGTCATAATTAACTACATAAACAGAAGTTTCAGTAATGTCTTTCTCGGTGAATTTATTTGCAACAGGAAGACTCTTCAGTTCGGAAGGTGTCTTATGGAATTTGTTTATTTCCGTTACCGCAGCGGAAGAATTATCGGGTCCGTAATACAATACACGCTGTTTGTAATCAAATAGATTTTTTATAATGCTGATCAGCTCTTTCGGTTTGATATCTTTCAGTTCCTGTTCTGATAATCTGTAAGTAAACGGATTATCTTTTCCGTATTTTCCGTAGTTGAACATTCCGCTCCAAAGGATTGTCCTCTTTGACAACTTTGCATTTTCTCTTTGCTTTAAAATATCATCAACCAAATTGGCAAGAGCTTCTTCTTCAGGTTTTGGATCTGCGATCAGTTCTTCAAGGAGTTCTGAAGCGCGGTTAAAATTCTCATTGAGACCTGTAAGACTTACTGTGACTTCATCTTCTGAAACACCTATGTTATATGAACTTGCCAGTTTATAAAATTCTTCCTGAAGCTGTACTGCAGTATATTTTGATGTTCCGAGATAACTTAAATAATCCAGAGCTAAATTAATTTTCCTATTCTGATTTGTACCCGTCTCTACAATATAATGAATGTCATAAAGTTCATTGGTTGTATTCTGCAGATAATAAAGCGGAATGTCATTCTTCAGCTTTAATTCCTGTATGTCTTTTTTGAAATCTATGAATACCGGCTGAATGTCTTCTGACTGTTCTGATATTACGGATTCTAAAAATTCAGATTTATCATTCTGATTAATTTTAACCGGACTGATCTCGGGCTTATCAACTTTCTGCATGTTTTTGTCTTCACCTGTGCGTTTATAAACTATAACATAATTATTATTAAGATTTTCATTAGCAAAATTTATTACATCCTGTTTTGTAATTTTTGATAATCGGTCTATGTAATCAATACTCTTATCCCAGGTAATGCCGAGTATAAAAGAGCTCACAAACGCATCCGCGCGGTTCTCATTGCTTTCCAGTCCTCTGATATGGCTTAGCCTAAGATTGCTTATTATTGCAGGGATCAGCCAGTCAGGAAAGTCTCCTTTCTTTACAATTTCAATCTGAGCCATTAGTAGATCCTTCACATCTTCGAGAGACTGATTTTCCCTGGGTTTGCCGCCTAGAAAAAATCCGGAGTAATCCTTGTTGATATCCGTAGAAGAAAATGCATCGATCACTTTCTGACTCTGATTAAGATTCAGATCTATCAGACCTGCCTTGCCGTTGCTCATGATATTATCAAGTATTGTCAGAATTTCCGATTCTTTAGTACCTGCACCGGGAAGTCTGTATCCAAACATCACCGATTCCTGAGAAGGTCCTGTGACCTCCTTAACTATTGGTGAGGAGATCGGATCTTCTACAGGGGGAATGAACGGAGTAACATCTTTTTTTACAAGAGTCCCGAATTTTTCATCTATCAGCGCAATTGTTTTTTCAAAATCCAGATCGCCGGACAAACACACCGCCATATTGTTCGGGACATATTTTTCATTATAATAATCAATTATCTTCTGAATAGAAGGATTCTGAAGCTGCTCCACGCTTCCTATGGTTGTCTGTGTGCCGTAAGTATGCTTTTGGTAAAGTCCGCTCATCATCGCTTCCCATACCTTATCACGGTCATCATCACTGTTCTTTTCTTCATATACTGCCTCAAGCTCAGTATGAAATAATCTCATTACAGGCTTCCTGAATCTTTCTGCTTCTATTTCTATCCACTTCTTCAGCTGATTAGATGGAATGTCACACACATAAACAGTCTGTTCAACCGAAGTATATGCATTGCTTCCGGTTCCTCCGATTGATGAGATCATCTTATCATATTCATTTGCGATAGCATAATCAGAAGCGAGATAGGAAACACTGTCTATCTTGTGGTATATCATTTTTCTTTCCAGAGGATCTGTTATCTGTCTTCTCTGTTCATACAGAGAAATGATCGTATCGATCAGCAGCTTTTCTTTCTCATAATCCTTTGTCCCGAATTTGTCCGTTCCTTTAAAAACCATATGCTCAAGATAATGCGAAAGTCCCTGCGCATCGTGCGGATCATTCTTGCTGCCCGTAGCAACGGCAATGTAGGTCTGTATTCTCGGAGCATCTTTATTTATGCTCATATAAACTTTCAGTCCGTTATCAAGCGTATAGATCCGTGTATTCATCGGATCATTTTCGACATATTCATAAGTGTATTTGCCGTCTGATGCAGTTTTTGTCTGTGCTGGTAAAGGCTTTCCTGTGAATATGAAAAGTAAGTATAATAGAATGAAAGTTTTGCATATGCCTTTCAGGGATCTTTTAATCATGGAAATTTTCATAGGTTAAAAATAGAATTTTATTTTAATGTTATTGAAACGACAGTATTGTAGAAAAATTTATTTTACAAGAAGCATTTTTTTTGTTTCGGTAAAGTTATCCGATTGTAATTTATAATAATAGACCCCGCTCGGAAGATCCGATGCATTCCAGTCTATGGAGTATGTGCCTGAGTTTTGTTTACCATTTAAAAGTGTTACGATCTCTATGCCAGCAGAGTTATATATCTTTACTGAAACATTGCTGACTGCTGCAAGTGAATACTGAATTACTGTCGAAGGATTAAACGGATTCGGATAATTCTGAGACAGGGAATATTTAACGGGTATTTCTGTAGATAGTGTAGTTACGCCAATGGTATTATTGCTGTATCCGGTTACATTAATATAAATAGTTGTATCATTGCTTTCTATTGAAAGAGTCGAAGCAAAAGCAAGATTAAACTGATCGGGTCTGAACTTAATTCTTGCGTATGCAAATTCATTCTGAGGTATTACAGAAGGAAATCCGGTTACTGAAAACTGTCCTGCAGAAGATGAAATATTGCTGATGTTAAGATTTCCGGTACCGTAATTAAATAAAGAAAGTATTAGACTTGCCGTATCATTGACTGCCAGAGTATCAAATCTGTATTGAAAAGGTGAAGCGGATATTTCCGGCCGCGGTATAAATGGAATGACGGAAAATGTGCTTTTAATTCGGTCTATGAATTCCGGATGATCGACGAACGGGCTTCTGTTATTCTGAAAAGCTTCTATCCCGTTTTCCCTAAATCGCTCGTGAGCATCGACTGTATCAAGCAGATTCCATTGCCTTAGAACGTTCTCCTGCACTGCATCCATATATCCGCCGTAATTCTGATACCTTATTAAAAAATAAAACAGACACCTTGCGATATTTCCTTTTTGCTGATCCCTGGCTTCGAATACAATATTACTTCCGGCATCAAGTCCAAGCTTGGAACCTCCGCCCTCCCATGTAATATTGGAAACCACAAAGCCAAAATCATAATTATTTCTTCTGTTGTTTGCTGTTTCATCGGTCGGATATAAATGATGTATATCGCTTCTCATTGGCTCGGCCTGGCTGAAAAATCCCTGCGGAAAGGTATGCTCAGTATTCATGCTTTGCGGCGGATTTACACTTGGAATTCCTGTAGTATAAACTTTTCTGCCTGTATATACGCATTCAATTGTATCATCTGAATTATAATCATCAATTGTTGAGAACATAGCCGTGCGCGAAGTTGTGTAATTGTTGTTTGTATTTGTAGAACAGAAATTTTTCAAAGCAATTTTCAACGGTTCATCAATGAGACCTTGAGTGAAGCTGTATCTTGTGTCCTGATATTTTGCTGTTGCAGATAAGTATCCGATTATGGAGTAATTCAGACCACTGCTTTCAAAGATTATGAAATCATTGTAAGTAATGTTCTGATTGGATCTGAAATAAACAGTTACAGGCGCGCTGTCGAGAGGATTTACGGTAAAATTATTCTGAGTAACATAGAACTGAGGCGTAAGTGTCCTGACATTATTTATTATCAGTGATATGTTCAGAGGATTCTTTACATAAACGACAATGCTGCCGGTTGCATTGGCAAGTGTTGTATCAAAATTGTAATGAACAGCTGTGTTCTGTGAAAAAGTCTTACTGCCTGAAATGATTATGAAAAAAAGTGGAATGGTAAAAATAAAGGTTCTTAAAGATAATATCATATTGGATTTTTTGTTTTGTAAACTTAATTGTTACACAATGAAGATTAAAGGTGAAATTTAAAAGTTTTATATACAGTAAATGAATATACAGGTTTAAAAATTTCCCTATTTATATTCTGTAATCAAAACAATTATGGATACTTTAATTTTTTTTGGACAGTTCTGAAAATTAACAATGCTGTCTAAAACGATATTTAAATGAGAATTAATTATGTTATCTGATTCAAAATTAAACTTATTATTGTTTTTTTAAAAACAACCCCGCCTGTGAAGAATTTCCGGCAATTTTTCACCAGCGGGCGATTTTTCTTTGCCAAGCTTTCTTTTCATCTTTTATTAAATAGAAAAGAAAGCGGATGATAAAACCGGATTCATTTTCAAAATAAAACGTTTTGGACGGATGTGGAAAATTAACCGGAGTCCTAAATATTTTTCCATATTATTATTAATAAAATATTGTTATTGTAAGTATAAATAATTTCTTCGACCGCTCACATTCTTTCACATAAAAAAATTAATTCATTAATTTAAACAACGGAGTATTTAAAATGAAAAATTTTAAATCTACATTAGTGCTGGCAGTGCTTCTGACTGCTTTATCGCTTAACTTCAGCCTGGCAAAAGATCCTGCTTACAAATTAACTGTTCAGAATTTAAAGAATACATCTGCAAACACACTTGAGTTTGACATTTGTTTACAGCACACAAATCCGGGGGATTCAAAATTCAGTTACATGCTCGGGCAGTATTTTATGAATTTTAACTCCGCTATAGGAAACGGGGGAAAGATGACTTTCTCTATAATAGGTTCTGATCTACCGCAGGGTTCTCAGCCGACAAATTCATCTATCGATAATAATATTTTAAGAATAGCTGTTAATGCTATTCCTTCGACAGATAATCTTCCGGAAATATCTTCGACAGCACCCGGAACTGTTGTTGCTAAAGTAAGACTGTCTACTTCTGCAAAAGAATTTGCAAATGTTCCTTTAAATCTGAATTTCCGAACAGGTCCGGAAAATCCATTTACGAAAGTAAGCATATTTGAGGACGGAAAAATTAAAGATGTTACAGTAATAGGAACTACAGAATCAGATAATCCGGGCAGCGGACAGGAAGTAACAAATATAGTCCCGAAAGAATATGCCTTGTTACAAAATTATCCGAATCCTTTCAATCCTGAAACAAGTATTAAATTTGACATTCCGAATGCCGGAGATGTAAAATTATCTATATTTGATATAACAGGAAGGGAAGTGAATGTGCTTGTTAATGAAAAATTAGATGCAGGGACTTACAGTGTCAAGTGGAACGGAGCTCAGTTTGCCAGCGGTATTTATTTCTACAGGGTGCAGGCAGGTTCATTTGTACAAACCAGAAAAATGGTTCTTATAAAATAAAGTCTCTCAGAAAAGTTATATGTGCATATATTAACAGCCGGAAGAAATATTTCTCCCGGCTGTTTTTTTTAAAATATTAATACAATAACAAATCTTTAATGGAACATTTGGAAAGATCAAATGTCCTTATTTTAACAAAACCATACGTTTAGTCTGCACAAAATCACCAGCCGCAAATCTATAAAAATAATCACCGCTCTCGTCTCCGCTGAGCCATTGTGAAGATGTTGTTTCTTCAATTGTCAGAATCTTCTTTCCCGGCAGCTGCTTCAGGCATTGTTTTAATAACTTTAAGTCAGCTTATTCTTTTTTTAAAAGCAATTCTGATACTTCTTAAAATCTCTATATTTATGATTTCATTAAGTATGGTCTCATAAGAGTTGGACGATATGAGAAAGTGATAATTCAAACCATCTTCTTTACCTGATAAATGTTATTTTTAAGTTTTTTAATTCTTCTTATTAAAATCAGCGGTTTTCCGCAACAGCGTTATCCGCGTTCTGAAAAATCATAGTGTAGAGCGGCGAAACTTAAAATATTTCTTTTTGATTTCAATTTGCAGATTAAATACTTTATTTTGAAGTAAAGTGAATTTACCCCAAATGAATCTTTTCAGAATACACTTCAGAAAAATTTATTAATTAATTTCATTTAACAAATCTAAAATTTCTCACAATGAAAAAAGATTTAAGCCCCGGGAAAATCATTTTTTATGCGATATTTTCCATTTCGATTTTATCACTTCTTGGAAGCAATAATTTCAGCAATCAGTATAAGATAAGCAGTAATGTCATGTCCGAAATGAATATGAGATCTAATGATGAAAAAATATTAGTATGGATTAGTTTTTCAGACAAAGGCAGCAACACACAGTATTTATTGTCTCACCCTGAATTGTATTTAACACAAAAATCCATTGACAGAAGGAAAAAAGTCAAACCCGCTAATGCGCTTGTAGATTACACGGATATTCCATTGAACTCTGCTTATACCGACGAATTAAAGAATTCCGGTCTGGAAATTAAGAACAGATCGAAATGGTTCAACAGGATCTCATGCTTCGCTACAAAGGTGGAAATAGAGCGGATGATTAATAATAATTTTGTTTCAAAAATAGATCTTGTAAAGACATTCAGTAAAAGTGCTGCAGATATTGAATTGACCGGAAATAATTTATTACCTGAAGAAGACAATTCCGGAATTCCGAATAATGTATCTTATCAGCTTAATTACGGAAGCTCTCTGACACAAATGGATATTATAAACGCTCCAATGGCTCATGACAGCGGGTACAAAGGTCAGGGAGTCCTGATAGCATTGCTGGATGCAGGAGTCGATAATCTTTCTCATCCCGCGTTTGATTCTTTAAGAGCAAGAGGAATCCGTACTTATGACTTTGTAAATCACGATACTATTGTCGGTGATCAATCAGGTCAGATGGGGCAGGGCTGGCACGGAACAATGACTTTATCACTTGTAGGAGGTTATCGACCGGGAAGTTTAATCTCTCCGGCTTTCAGATCGAAATATTTAATAGCAAAAACAGAAAATACCGACAGCGAGACTCCGCTGGAAGAAGACAACTGGATTGCGGCTGCTGAATGGGCTGACAGTCTTGGAGCAGACATAATTACCAGCTCACTTGGATATATCGGAATGGACGGAGGATCTTCTCATTCGTATGACTGGACCTGGATGAACGGAGACAGTTGTGTAATTACGATAGGAGCAGATCTTGCAGTTAATAAAGGAATAGTTGTCTGCAATTCAGCCGGTAATGAAGGCTTTAACGCTACACACAATACACTTGGAGCGCCTTCAGATGGTGACAGTGTGATTTGTGTCGGCTCAATAAATTCACCAAGTAAAAGCAGATCTTCTTTTTCATCAGTAGGACTAACAGTTGACGGCAGGATCAAGCCGGACGTCTGCGCAATGGGTGCCAATAATTATGTAGCCGGTACGGGTGCAGGAAATACAGGTTATACATCCGGCAGCGGAACATCATTTTCATGTCCTATGACAGCTGGTGCCGTTGCAGTGATTCTTTCTGCAAATCCAGGACTGACACCTATGCAGGTTTTACAGATTTTAAGACAGACAGCAGACAGCTCTGCCACACCTAACCGTCTTCGCGGCTGGGGATTGATAAATACATGGGAAGCCGTAAAAATGGCTAAACCAAAGACACTCAATCTTACAGTGCTCGCTGAAGGTCTTTATGATGCCGGTTTAAATTCAATGATAAGTGATACTGTAAGAGTATATTTAAGAAGTAATGTTTCTCCGTATGGACTTGTTGATTCGGCTAAAGGAAAATTAAATACATCGGGAGCAGGAACATTTACATTCTATAATGCGATCAGCGGAAACAGTTATTATCTACAGATCTCTCATAGGAATGCACTTGAGACCTGGAGTAAGTCCGCTCAGACCTTCGGATCTGTGGCATTGACTTATAATTTTACTTCAGACTCCGCAAAAGCTTACGGTAATAACTTAAAGAAAATAGGAAGCAGATGGACAATATTCAGCGGAGATGTTTTAAGTAACGGTGTGATCGAGCTTTCTGATGTAATTCAGATTTATAATGATGCATCAAATTTTGAAACGGGCTATATAATTTCGGATGTGAACGGGGATAATGCAGTTGATCTTGATGACATTCTGACATCTTTTAATAATTCGGCTAATTTCGTGAGCATCTCAAGACCTTAGAAAAATAAATATAAAATATATGAACGCTCAGTAACTTTGCTGGGCGTTTTCTTTTTAATTATTGAAATTAAATACCATTCAATTCAGTTTGGATTATTAAAATTAAATTACCTAATTTTACTTAACAAAAATTTCCCGAACAAATAAAAATTACCAACCTAAATGAAAAGCAGCAGAAAATTTTCAACATCAATTGTTTCAGTTATATTTTTTCTAACAATTTTTACCCTTCTCGGAAGCAATAATTTCAGCAACCATTATAAATTCAACAAAAGTCTTTTAGAAGAGCTTAATTTAATTAATGAGAATGATAAGATCTCCGTATGGATCGATCTTTCGGATAAAGGAAATAATGTTAATTATTTGCTTGCACATCCTGAATTATATCTTACCAGGGAATCAATTGAAAGAAGGAAAAAAGTCAAACCTTTGAATGCACTGGTTGATTATACGGATATTCCTTTGAATAATTATTATATAACTGAGTTAAAGAATTCAGGAATCGAGATAAGAAACAAATCCAAATGGTTCAACAGGGTTTCCTGTAATGTTACAAAAGTGCAGCTTGAGCAACTGATAAATTTTAATTTTGTAAACAGGGTCGACCTTGTCATGAAGTTCAAAAAAAATATAAATGATGATGAACTAAAAATTAAAAAGAATTTAACCGTTCAGGATAATAACGGTGGGCAGAACAATGTTGAGTATTCATTAAATTACGGCAGTTCACTGCCGCAGATGGATCTTATTAATGCTCCGACAGCTCACGACAGCGGATACAAAGGTCAGGGAGTTTTAATAGCATCTTTTGATGCGGGATTCGATAATCTTTCACATCCGGTATTTGATTCAATAAGAGCCAGAGGATTGCGCACATATGATTTTGTAAATCACGATACAAATGTAGCTAATGAAAATGGTCAGATGGGAGAAGGCTCACATGGCACGGCAACATTATCATTGGTTGGTGGATACAGACCCGGAAATATGATATCACCGGCTTTCAGATCAAGATATATATTAGCAAAGACAGAGAATACTGACAGCGAAACACCGCTTGAAGAAGACAACTGGATAGCTGCGGCAGAATGGGCTGACAGTCTTGGTGCTGATATAATTACCAGTTCGCTTGGATACATAGGAATGGATCAGGGTTCTATCAGAAACTATGACTGGACGTGGATGAACGGAGACAGTTGCCTTATTACAATAGGAGCCGATCTTGCTGTTAATAAAGGCATTATAGTCTGTAACTCAGCCGGTAATGAAGGCTTTAACTCAACACATAACACACTCGGAGCGCCTTCAGACGGAGACAGCGTAATTTGTGTAGGATCAGTTAATTCAAATAAACAGCGTTCAGGATTTTCATCTGTCGGATTATCTGTTGACGGCAGAATAAAGCCAGATATTTGTGCTTTAGGAAGCGGCAATATAGTTGCAGAGTCAGGCTCAGGAAACACGGGATATTCTTCAGGCAGCGGAACATCATATTCCTGCCCTATGACTGCAGGTGTATGTGCAGTATTATTATCTGCAAACCATAGTCTCACTCCTATGCAGGTAAGACAATTGCTTACACAGACTGCGGACAGTTCATTCGCTCCTAACAGAAGAAGAGGCTGGGGTTTAATCAACTGCTGGGAAGCTGTAAAGATTGCAAGAAATATGACTTCGATAAATAGCGGGACCCATGCTTCAATAATAAAAGGATATGCATTGAATCAGAACATTCCGAATCCATTTAATCCTTCTACTACCATTAGTTATTCTATCAATGCAAACAGTAATGTTAGTATTAAGATATACAATATATTAGGAAGTGAAGTTTATACATTGGTAAATACAAGACAGAATGCCGGAAACTATTCAGTAAGTTTTAACGGAAGTAATTTATCAAGCGGAGTTTATTTCTATTCGCTCATTGCTGACGGAAATTTTATCGGTACAAAGAGAATGCTTTTACTGAAATAATAAACAGATCTTAAAAATAATACTATAGCCGGAAAGAGAAATCTTCCCGGCTTTTTTATTATTGCAATTTCAGAATTTAATTTATATCAAACATAATGTCCGTGTTTACGCAGACCTAATACCCAATAACAAAACAAATAGGTATTGATTTTAAAATTCAAAGGGTTTAGTTTAAGCCACATTCAATTTATAATACTTAATTTATAAGAATAAACCCAGTAGATTCAATAATTTAAATATTAAAATTATGAAACTCTCAAACAGAATATTAGTATTCCCAATACTTCTTATTGCAGCAGTTTTATTAAGTAGTTTCGACAATGGAAATGACAAAATCAGTTTACAGCTTTCGGGAAAACTGGTTTATCAGAATTACGGAGAAAAAAATCTTGTATGGATATTTTTCAGCGATAAAGGTCCCGAAGCTATCAGCAAATTATCTGCCCCGGAGTCATTTCTGACAAAGGAATCCATACGAAGAAGATTAAAAAGAATAAACAGCGTATCAAAGTTTGATGAAAGAGACATACCGGTTTACGGGAATTATATAAATGAATTAACCGCAGCAGGAATTCAGATCCGGCATGTTTCAAAATGGTTCAATGCCGTTTCCTGTTATGCTGACAAAATGCAGATAAGTGAAATATCAGGTATGCAATCAGTGAAAAAAATAGATATTGTTCAGAGATATATTAAAAGTAATTTTGAAACTGAAAATAACCCTGAAGAAAATTCAGGAAACCCCGGATACAACAGTCCGACGACAATGAATTACGGACAATCATTGGATCAGGCAAATGTTATAAATGTCCCGCCCGTTCATGATGAAGGTGTAAGCGGAGACGGGATTTTAATTGCAGTATTTGATGCAGGATTTGATAATCTCGGACACAGTTGTTTTAATAATATCAGATCCAAAGGACTGCATACTTACGATTTTGTGAACGGCGATACAATAGTTTCAGATGGTACAGGAAGAATGGGAAGCGGCTGGCACGGTACAATTACACTTTCACTTATTTGCGGATATGATCCCGGATTTTTAGTTTCTCCTGCATTCAACTCAGGATTTATTTTAGCCAAGACAGAAAATTCGGACAGTGAAACTCCATTGGAGGAAGATAACTGGATCGCGGCAGCTGAATGGGCTGACAGCCTTGGCGCGGAGATAATTTCAAGTTCGCTCGGATATCTTGCATTCGATCCGCCATATCCTTCGTATACATGGCAGTCAATGGACGGTAATACAGCAATGATTACAAAGGCGGCAGATATTGCAGTTGGAAAAGGTATTATAGTTGTAATATCATCAGGAAACGACGGCTCCAATTCCAGTCATAATACACTCAATGCTCCTGCTGACGGTGACAGCGTCATAACGGTTGGCGCTGTTAGATCCAACAGGCTGAGGGCAGGATATTCTTCCGTTGGTCCGACAGTCGACGGAAGAATAAAACCCGAAGTAATGGCAATGGGAACAAATAATTTCACGGCACGTTTCGGATCCGGCAGTTCGGGTTACATTAATTCTTCTTCAGGAACTTCACTTGCTTGTCCAATGGTAGCAGCAGTATGCGCATTGATGTTGTCAGTTAATCCTGACCTTACACCTGTTGAAGTCAAAGAGATTTTAAAAAGTACAGCCAGTAACAGCAATGTTCCTAATAATCTTATTGGCTGGGGAGTAGTAGATGCGTTTTTAGCTGTACAGAAAGCGCAGAATGAGAAGGCATTGTATCCTGAAGATTATACATTGTTACAAAATTATCCTAACCCGTTTAATCCTTCAACGACTATCGTATTTAAATTAAATAAAAGCGGAAATGTAAGTCTGGTAATTTACGATGTACGCGGTAAAGAAATAGACAGGATCGTAGATAATAAATTTTATGAACGCGGAAATATTCAGCTGAATTACAGTAATCCGGGACTAAGCAGCGGAGTTTATTTTTATTCAATGTTAGTGAACGGAGAAGTTATTGATTCTAAAAAAATGATTCTGGTATATTGAGCAATTGTGTATTCCGATAGAACAAAAAATTTTATATACTCTAAGAATTTTCTGAAGCTATATATTAACTTATAGACGGATAGTATTAAACAAATACTGAAATTCAAAAATACTTAAAGATCAGTTTTCAGAAAAAATAAATTTCTAATTAAAAAAAATATAAATTTAAAAAATCTATATGCCAAGAATAATCAAATCCGGTTTGATTCAGATGAGTCTTCCTAAAACGGAAGGCGATGGTACCATAAAGGAAATCGTTGATGCAATGGTTGACAAACATATACCTTTCATAGAAGATGCAGGAAAAAAGGGAACACAAATACTTTGTCTTCAGGAAATATTCAATACGCCTTATTTTTGTCCGGGACAGGATAAGAAATGGTACGAATCAGCTGAATCAGTACCCGGTCCTACAATAGAAAAGATGCAGATGTATGCCAGGAGATACAGTATGGTAATGATTGTTCCGATATATGAGAAAGAACAGGCAGGTGTTTTGTATAATACTGCGGCAGTAATAGATGCTGACGGATCATATCTTGGGAAATACAGGAAGAATCACATTCCCCACACATCAGGCTTCTGGGAAAAATATTTCTTTAAACCCGGCAATCTCGGATATCCGGTATTTCAGACAAAGTACTGCAAGGTTGGAGTTTATATCTGCTATGACAGACATTTCCCTGAAGGTGCAAGGATACTCGGACTGAACGGCGCAGAAATAGTTTATAATCCTTCGGCAACAGTTTCCGGGTTATCACAATATCTTTGGAAGCTCGAGCAACCGGCTCACGCAGCAGCAAACGGATATTTCATGGGCTGCATTAACAGAGTTGGAGAAGAGAAACCCTGGAATCTCGGAAAGTTTTACGGATCGTCTTATTTCGTAGATCCTCGCGGACAGATTTTTGCAATTGCATCGGATGATAAAGACGAATTGCTGATAGCTGAATTTGATCTTGATATGATTGAAGAAGTCAGATCGACCTGGCATTTTTTCAGAGACAGAAGACCTGAAACATATGGAAAGATGACTGAATTATAAAATGTACTGAGCGGAAAACCGGTTAAGTTAATAATAATGTTTATAGATTTTAAATCCGGGACCCTCTTTAGCTGAATAATAATTTTTGTTAATAAAATCCTCCAGTTCTTCAAAATTACGTGAAGTATTCTCACCGATGGGCCAGGGCTTATTTTCCAGGATCTGAATTATGTATTCCGGTTTGCTTTTAACAAGTTCATCCATGAATTCTTTTTTAAGTCTGTTAATGTATGGGGAATTTATATGGTGATAAAATTGAAAATCGTATATGAAACGTGTTGCTATTTTTGCATCTGCCCTGAGCATTGCATGAATTGCTCCTCCTGACCAGTCAAGGGGCTGCACTTTATCTCCGGCTTTTAAATTATTATTCAGAAATTCTGTAATCTCATCTGCAACTAAAAATCTTTCCTTTTCAATTTTTTCTTTTTTCTTCGAATAATAAAATGTAAATCCTAAATTTGATTTTAAAAGAGGTGCAAACAGTAGCATTGCAGCAATAAATAAAATAAATTTTTCGGCATTTAATTTTTGAGCCGGCAGCTGAACCAGATTAGCTGCTGTACATAAAGCAATATAATGGAATGGGATCCAGTGATAATCGAAGTACTGTCCGGAAATGACAGGGTAAACTGCTGAAGCTATTAACTGCAGAAACAATAAAAGTATATACTTGTTTTTAGGTTTTTCATAACTCAGAATAAGAATCCCCATCAGAGCCAGCGGAAGAAGTGAAGAATTTAAACCACTGAACAAAGACTTTAAGTCATATGTAATTTTCTGATAACCTTCAAGAATCCGGTGATCTCCATTCAGATCTGAATATAAATACCAGTAGTTATATACAATATCAAAGAAAGAATTTAAACTTCCTGTAATTATCAGATACAATAAAAATACAATAACAGGAATGACTAATCCTGTCGCAAGATATTTCAGCTGCTTCAGGAAACTTAGCTTCAGCCGGTTTTCATAAATAAAAAATCCTATGGCAGGCAAAGAAAGTAAAATAAACTGCGGCTTGATCAGGAAAGAGAGAGATATTAAAATCCCGCTGAGAAATAAAGTTCTCCCTTCACTTAATTTACTTTTGGGAATTATAAGCCAGAGCATAACTGCGAAAGGCAGCAACGCAATATACTCTCTTTGCAGGATTAAATAGGGATTTTCATTTAAATAATACAAGCCGAATAAAAGAACTCCGGATGCTGCGGTCAGCTTTCCCAAAGGCTTCAGCCAGAAAAACGTAAAAAGAGACAATACACAAAGGTAAAGGATATCAAAAATTCTAAATGACAGATCCGACCATCCGAAAATTTTAGCAGCCAGAAGATTTATAAAATATATTCCAGGCATATTCATTTCAAAAAAATCCCTGTATGGAATAAACCCTGAATCAATTAAGTAAGCACAATAGATCATTATCGGTGTATCGTGATAATATCTCCAGTTTAATGATACTACCGCAGAAGCAATCAGGGCAAAAGCAGAAACAATAATAATACTTATGATAATTGTCCTGATTATATTAATTGAAAAAGAGTTTTTATTCATAAATCAAAGAGGTCAAAAAATTAAGTATTACTGTGTCATAATTTATAAATTATATGATTAAATTGAAAAGAAAATAAATGCTGAATTGCATAAGGGAAGAATAAATATATACAGACTTCAGGCGGAGTCAAGATAAATATTCTTATAATATTAATTAAAAAATTTAAAACAAAGATTTGCACAGCATTGAAAATATTCGGAAAGGCTTTTATTACCGCATACATTAAAATCACTTTGACATTTGAAGTAAAATCTTGTAAGTTGTAATTTAATTTTATATTACAAATCCGATCAATATTGATATGAGTGAATTCCAAAAACCGAAAAACAAACTCGAGTTTGAAAAGAATTTCGAACAGATAAAACCACAGATGAATGAAACGCAGGCATATTATGAGAGCTCCCGGTGTCTTTTTTGTTATGATGCGCCTTGTGTAACGGCATGTCCCACTCATATAGACATACCTCTTTTTATAAGGCAGATCAATTCCGGAAATATCACCGGTGCTGCAAAGACCATATTTGAATCCAATTACTTCGGAAATACATGCGGAAAGGTTTGCCCGACAAATGTATTGTGTGAAGGTGCGTGTGTTTATAATCTGCAGGATGTAAAAGTAATTGAGATAGGAAGACTACAGACATTTGCATCGTCAAAAGCAATTAGTGAAAAAATAAAATTATTCTCACCCGGCGTTCCGAACGGAAAGAAAGTTGCTGTGATAGGAGCGGGACCAGCAGGGATTTCCTGTGCATGCGAATTAAGATCAAAAGGATATGAAGTAGAAATTTTTGAAGCTAAGGAAAAACCTTCGGGTTTGTCATTGTACGGAGTCGCGCCTTATAAGATTACCAACGAGGAAGCTTTAAAGGAAATAGATTATCTGCAGGAGCAGTTCGATTTTAAAATAAATTATAATATACCGGTGACTTCCGAAGAGCAGTTTAATGATCTCGAAAAAAAATTCGATGCAATTTTTCTCGGCATAGGATTGGGAGAAACTTCTTCAATAAAGATTAAAGGAGAAGAGCTTGAAAATTGTATTGGAGCAGTAGAGTTCATTTCTGAACTAAGGATCAATCAGCATAATACAAAGATCGGAAAGAAAGTTATAGTGCTCGGCGGAGGCAATACAGCAATGGATGCTGCTTCAGAATCTGCGAGACTCGGTGCTGAAAAGGTAATTCTGTCATTCAGAAGATCTGTAAATAATCTCAGGGCGTACGATTTCGAATATGATCTTGCTAAAAGCGCAGGCGTGGAGGGAATGTTCAATGTCTCACCTGTTGAGATCACAGGGAACGGCAAAGTAGAAGGTGTGAAATTTATAAGGACAAAAGTGGTAAACAGTAAGATGGAAAATATTCCGGGAAGTGAATTTATTGAGAACTGTGATATGGTAATAAAAGCAACAGGTCAGACAAAGCAGGTTAACATCCTAAAGAATATTAAAGGTCTGATCACGGATGAACAGGGACGGGTCATTGCGGATAAAATTTCTTTCCAGTCGGGCAATCCAAAATACTTTGCAGCCGGTGATGTATATAACGGAGGAGTGGAAGTTGTAAATGCTGTAGCTGAGGCAAAGCTTGCAGCTGTTGGAATTGATAAATGGCTAAACAGTTAAGCAGTTAAACAATTAGCAAAGGGCATTTGAATTATATCGATTATTTTATATTAATTTCTTATAAAAATAAAATTCTATAAAATTCTAAATATTTAATACTTGCGTATGCCTGATCTTTCAGTAAATTTTGCGGGAATAAAATCACCAAATCCATTCTGGCTTGCATCAGCGCCGCCTACTAATTCGGGTTATCAGATCATGAAAGCCTTTGAAGCTGGATGGGGCGGAGCAGTTTGGAAAACTCTCGGAGTTCCCATTATAAATGTTTCGAGCAGATACGGCAGTGTAAATTACAGAGACAGCCGTATGGTAGGATTCAATAATATTGAACTGATAACCGACAGACCTCTTAAAGATAATTTAAAAGAAATAGAGGAAGTAAAGAAATATTTTCCCGATCACGCTGTGATCGCTTCTCTTATGGTAGAATCCAGAGAGCAATGGCATCAGATAGTAAAAGATGCAGAGAATGCAGGAGCGGACGGACTTGAATTAAACTTCGGTTGTCCGCACGGTATGTGTGAAAGAGGAATGGGATCTGCAGTTGGTCAGGAACCTGAAATTTTGAAAATGATAGTGTCGTGGGTGAAAGAAGTTTCAACAAAACCCGTAATTGTGAAACTTACACCTAATATTTCCGACATTACCGAACCCGGTCAGGCAGCAAAGCTCGGAGGCGGAGATGCTATCTCATTGATAAATACTATTCAAAGCATAGTCGGAGTAGATATAGATAATTTTGTTCCGTATCCGGTCGTAGACGGAAAGAGCACCAACGGCGGATATTGCGGACCGGCAGTGAAGCCTATCGCAATGAACATGGTAAAGAACTGCGCGCAGGATCCATTGATAAATCTTCCGATTTCAGGAATCGGCGGCATAGAAAACTGGAGAGATGCAGTTGAATTTATTCTGCTGGGCGCGAGTACTGTTCAGGTTTGCACAGCAGTGATGCACTATGGATTCGGAATAATAAGAGAAATGCTGCCGGGACTCGAAAGCTATATGACACAAAAAGGATTCAGGACAATTGATGAAATGGTAGGAAAAGCATTGCCGAATATTACGAACTGGGAAAATCTGAATCTTGATTATAAAATAATTGCAGAGATTCACAATGATAAATGCATCGGATGCCAGTTATGTTATATTGCATGTGAAGACGGAGCGCATCAGGCGATAGGACTTTCAAACAATGGCACACGTGTACCTTATATAATAGAAGAAAATTGTGTAGGATGTAATTTATGTTCTCTTGTATGCCCGGTAGAAGGATGCATAGAGATGGCCAGAAAGGACAACGGTGATAGAGTTGAAACCTGGAAAGAAAGAACTGAAAATGGTTCGATTCCTGTGACCTTTAATGACAAACTTGCAGGAGGGCTTCATCACTGGGTGCCGGAACCTTCTTCTGCACTGAAAAAGCATTAGCTTTAATTTTCTTACTATCAAAGTATTATACCAAAATCACTTCAGAATTATTATTGTTTGTATTTAAAGTAAACTCATTACTCGACAATACTTGATGGAACTCCGATAACACTGATTTAGTCGTGTAATCACTGATATTATTTTCTACACAACTTAGTTAAAAGGAATGCTATTTAAAAATACTTTGAAAGTATTTTATATTCTAAGTATTATTAATTAAGTAAAGCACACAATAAATATATTACATCTGTTCTGAAACCCCAATTTAGATTCGTTATTTGTGAAACCGTAATAAATAAACAGGAAAGTAAATTTGAGTTTATCATTAAGTGATTTAAAAGAAAGATTTAGCAGAATAAAACTGATTGTTTCAGATATTGACGGAACGTTGGTAACAAACAGTAATGAGATCAGTCCTCTGACAGTTGAACTTGTAAAAAAACTTCGCACTAAAAATGTACTGTTTTCCATGGCTTCACAAAGAGTACACTCTTCCATAGTACCGCTTGCAAAAGAGCTTGATATTGATATCCCTTATATTTCACTAAACGGAACGCTCATACAGGACACTGAGGGTAAAGTAATTCTGAATAAATCGATCATAGATAAAAAATACGTTGAGCGGGCTTTAAAACTTGCAGAAAGACATTATGTCAAAATAGCTTTATGCTATAATGATGAAATTGTCTATACTGAAGACAACTCGGTAATAAGGGATTTTATGACACGGCTTGGAACAACTTATACTCTTGTAAAATCCTATGACAATTATATGGACAATGTGCTGGAGATCATTATGTCAGGTAATGACAGAAAAATAATGAAGCATATTCAGAGCAAAATGAGGCCGCCGTTTGGAATGTTTCTGAAAGTGAAGTATTACAGGTCACAGACATTTCAGGGAGTATTTAATGTAGAGGTGATCCGTAAAGGTATAAGCAAAAAGACAGGGCTGCGTATGCTCACTAAATATCTCAATATTAGAAAAGAGGAAGTGATGGTTTTCGGAGACTGGTATAATGACCGGGATCTGTTTCAGTTTGGCGCAACCAACATAGCGCTTGAAAATGCCGTGGATGAACTGAAGGAAATGGCAGATTATGTTACAAAAAAATCCAATGATGATGACGGAGTAGCTGAAGTTCTGAAAATGTTATATGATACAATAAAATAGAATTCATTGAAAGAAGCTGATTATAACATAATAGCAAAATATTATGATAATGTCATCGGAGCAGGATTTGAAACAAATGAATATCTGAAAAAAAAGATAAACAGGTATAATAGAAATACAAGCTCTGTACTTGAGCTCGGATGCGGAACGGGTAATAATTTGTTGACTTTCGGTAAAAGTATGGAACTGACAGGAATAGATATTTCAGGAGAGATGCTCAAAATAGCAAAGAAGAAATTACCCCGCTGCAGCTTTTACCGGCAGGATATAAGGAATTTCAGATTTAATAAAAAATTTGATCTTATAATCTGTCTTTATGACACCATGAATCACATTCAGCTTTTCAGTGAATGGAAGAAGATTTTTAAAAATGTAAACAACCATCTTAATAAAGGCAGTCTGTTTATTTTTGATATAAATACTCTCGCAAAGCTTGAGTACTTTTCTGCAATATCACCTTTTATGCACGAGTTCAATTCCGGGTATCTGATAATTAATATAAAAAAGATTTTCAAAAATACATTCAACTGGAATCTTAAGATCTTTGAAAGAAAAAAACTGAATTTATATTCTCTGCTTGAGCAGAATATAAAAGAGTCTTCGTTTGAAATAGGTAAAGTATCAGATGAACTGTCAAAGTATTTTCATATAAGAAGAATAGAAGATGAGAGCGGTAGAAAGGCGGGGGAGCAGAATGAGAGAGTGTTCTTTGTCTGCATTAAAAAATAATTATTTAGCCTTGGAATTATAAAAATTTTATAAAAAGTACTTTGCAGTTTCAGTTATCAGAAAATTTCTATGCTGAAATTTAATTTTACTTAAAAGAAAAATTTGCAATGAAAAAAATCGTAGAATGTGTTCCTAATATTTCTGAAGGCAGAGATGAAGGCATAATCAATGCCTGTGCTGATGCAGTCAGAAAGGTCAGCGGCGTTACTTTGCTGGATGTAGATCCCGGGAAATCAACAAACAGAACAGTATTTACATTTGTTGGAGATCCGGAATCTGTTGTTGAAGCTGCATTTCAGTTTTCTAAGACAGCATACGAACTTATAGATATGACAAAACATTCCGGAGAGCATCCGAGAATGGGAGCTGTGGATGTTGTTCCGTTTGTGCCGGTTGCAAATGTGACAACCGAAGAATGCGTTGAATGTTCTAAGAAATACGGAAAGAGAGTAGGTGATGAACTGGGAATTCCTGTATATCTTTATGAGGA
Organism: Bacteroidota bacterium; assembly: GCA_036782875.1. Taxonomy (GTDB): domain Bacteria; phylum Bacteroidota; class Ignavibacteria; order Tepidaquicellales; family Tepidaquicellaceae; genus JAGPCH01. Next base: position 24,454 of record DAIPYG010000035.1, read on the forward strand.
GGCTTCTGATAATCCAGACAGAAAAATGCTGAGACAGATAAGAGCAGGAGAGTATGAAGGAATCAAGAATAAAATTTATAAACCTGAATGGAAGCCGGACTTCGGTCCGCAGGAATTTATAGAAAAGTCCGGAGCGACAGTTACTGGTTCAAGATTTTTTCTTATTGCATATAATGTGAACATCCTCGGAACAAAGGAGCAGGCGCATAAGATAGCTTTGAATGTAAGGGAACAGGGGAGGAGTGAAAATGAACCCGGACGACTGAAAGCTGTAAAAGGAATCGGATGGTATGTAGATGAATACAATATGGCTCAGGTATCAATGAACCTTGATAATTATACTGTGACACCGGTTCATATAGCATTTGAAGAATGCGCAGCAGATGCTGAGAGGATGAATCTTGCAGTATGCGGAAGCGAGCTTGTCGGTCTTATCCCGCTTGAAGCAATGTTAAAGGCTGCAGAATATTATATTAAAAAAGAAAATCTTTTTATACTGGATGAGAGACAAAAAATAAGATTGGTTATTGACAGATTAGGTCTTTCTTCTATTTCGGAATTTATTCCGGATAAGAGGATCATTGAATATTTAATAAAGGAAGAATCCGGTGAACCTCTGGCATCACTGACTGTAAGAAGTTTTGTTGAGCTGGTAGGTGCAAGAACTTCTGCTCCCGGAGGGGGAAGTGTCTCCGCTCTTGTTGCATCTTTAGGCGCAGCTCTCGGAGCGATGGTAGGATGGATGAGTTACGGTAATAAAAAATTTGAGCATCTTGACTCTACAATGAGAAAGCTGATCCCGCCCCTTCATAATAAAATGAAAGAGCTTATTCCTTTAATTGATGCAGATACAAATGCATTTACGGATTATATGACAGCAATGAAGATGCCGAAAAAAACTGATGCAGAACAAAAGATCAGAAAAGATAAAATGCAGGAAGGTTTAAAGAAAGCAATCAATGTTCCTTTAAGTGTAATGAGAATTTCAGATTCCTGCTGGGAACCTATGATTCAGATGGCAAAACACGGAAACATATCTTCAAAGAGCGATCTTGAAGTCGGCGCAAAGTCACTTGAGACAGGTATCTGGGGAGCCTTTAAGAATGTTGAAATAAATCTTCCCGCAATAGAGGATGAGAATTATAAAAATGAAATTATGAAAGAGGCAAATCTGATACTGGAGAATGCCGGAAAGAATTTTAAGAAGGTTTGTGCAGTGCTGGGGAAGAGGTAATCTTAATTATATCAGAGTAAAATAATCCTCATTCCCGAAGTAATGATGCCTGATGATCTTTGCTTTTACAAGGTTTACGAGAGTTCTGCTGGCGCGTCTTTCTGAAATATTAACGAGTTTTTTAAAACCCTTCACAGTTATCTTTTCATTTAATTCAAGGAATTCAAAAAGTGATTTTTCCATATCGCCGATATATATCTGAACGGGAGGAGAATCGTGATTAGAGTTTCTGAGTATCCTGACGGTTTCTTTAGAGGCTAAAATACTTTTATCATTCAGACGAATGTAAACTTTATTTTCGTCAGTATTGTCGGCAGTGATCAGCTTATGAGGTTTTGTTTTACTCTCTTCAATATTTACGACTACAATATCCTTATTTTTTAAAAGCATTATCTCGGTTGTAAATTCGACTTCGGGTTCACAGTAAAATCCTGCTGCGGTGGAAATAAGTTCTAATTCACCTTTCTCGCTTTCGACACCTCTGACGGTCTTGTCGTCATCTATCCCAAAAAGTATCTTTCCTCCCTTAGAATTTGCGAAGGCAATCATTTCTTTTGCTATTTTTTCCGGAGAAGAGAATTTTCTTTTGAATTCTACTTTGTCATTTTCTCCGTTTTCTATTAATTCGTTTAACTCTACTAAATACATTCAGCTGTATATGTTAAGATTGTTTGTTTTGTCAATATAGTCCTGAAGAATTATCTGCGCCGAGATGCTGTCAACTCTGCCTTTTTCCTGACGTTTTTTCTTATTCATGCCGGAGTTTAAAATGCTGTCGGCTGCGAGCCTGCTGGTGAACCTTTCATCGAAATATATCAATTCGGCTTTAAGCGAATTTTTATCCAGGAATTTTTCGAGATTATTTCTGAATTCTTCTGTCTTCAGAGTCTGAATAGTTTTTTCCGATTTAAAGTTCAGAGGGTATCCAATGATGATCCGGGAAACATTCTCTTCTTTTATTATAGCCAGAAGTTTATCATATAAACTTTTGTCATTTAACAAATGCTCTCTCGAAAAAGAATATTTTTTGCTTTCATCGCTTAAGGCAATTCCAATCCGCTTTTCACCGTAATCTATGGCGAGATATTTTGTGGTAATTTCCAATATATAAAAATTAATTTAACACAGGTACCCGGTTTTGATAAAAGATCATTTCTTTAAAAAATCCTTCAGTCTTTTGCCCGGCTTGAAATGAATCTTTCTTCTGCCCGGAACAAAAATAAACTCGCCTGTATTGATATTTCTTGCTTTAGGTTTTGGCTTTGTCTTCTTAATTTCAAATACGCCGAAATCCCTGATCTCGATCCTCGCAACCGGATCCGCTTCCATTATGAGTTCCCGGATGGATTCGATCATAGAATCCACAATGAGTTTCTGAGTCAGCTTTTTTCCTGTAAGCTTGTCATAAACCTTACTTTCAATATCTTTTCTAGTATAGGTCTTTATCTTTTTATTTCCTGTGGAAATTTCATTCATGATCATTGTTTACAGTTTCCCTGAACCTTTTATAATAAAGGAAAGATGAATAAAAGATCAGCGCAAGCGAAAAAATGTAGAGATAATTACTGATCTGTTTTAGGACCGGATTATTTATGACAGCAAAGAGAATGATAATCCCAATGCTGAAGACTGCGATCTTGCCCGGATAGTTTGACATGAGGCGTATGTCTTTTTTCTTGTCAAGATAAATTCCGAAAAGCATTATGATTACATCTCTTAATACTACAATGAGCACAAACCATAACGGGATCTTTCCAAGATACAATAATATTATTGAAATGATTATCACCGAGACCTTGTCTGACAGAGGATCTATTATTTTCCCGAATTCCGAGACCTGACCGAGCTTTCTTGCGAGATATCCGTCAAGCAGATCCGAAAAATACATACATAGAACTAAAATTATTATTAGCGTATTTTCAGACTCAAAGGCGGTAAGCAACAGAAAGCAGACAGGTATCAGCAGAATCATCCTGAATATTGAAATTAAATTCGAAACGTAAAATATCTCTTTATTTATCTGCACGGAATAAAAATACTTAAATTAAAAAATAAAAGTAACATTCAAATTAAAAAATATAAGTGATTTAAATGGAAATAGTATATTTAGATAATGCAGCCACAACAAGAATAGATGATGAAGTGCTTAATGCAATGATGCCGTTTCTTAAAGATGAATACGGCAATGCGTCTTCCATACATTCATTCGGCAAGACTGCAAAGGTCATGCTTGAGGATACCCGTGACGAAGCCGCAGAATTTATCGGAGCAAGCCCCAAAGAGATATTTTTTACAGGAAGCGGAACAGAGTCGAATAATTTTGCAATTAAAGGCATTGCATATAATTTTCTTAACACCGGGAAAAATCACATCATAACAACTGCAATCGAGCATTCAGCTGTGCTCGATACTATGAAATATCTGGAAAGTAAATTTAACTTTCATGTTACATATCTGAAGACCGATGCTAAAGGCAGGGTATCCATGGATGCACTCGCATCTGCAGTCAGACCTGAGACTTTTCTTATATCAATTATGCATTCTAACAATGAGATCGGAATTATCAATGACATAAGATCGGTAAGTGACATAGCAGAAGGGGGAAAAGTATTTGTTCATACTGATTCGGTTCAGAGCATTGGCAAGACAAATTTTAATGTAAAAGATCTTAATGTAAACTTTGCGACAATTGCAGCTCATAAGATATACGGACCCAAAGGTATATCAGCTTTATATGTAAAAGATAAGACTCCAGTTGATAAGTTCATACACGGAGGTATGCAGGAAAGAAACATGCGCGGGGGGACAGAGAACATTGCTGCTGTTGCCGGATTCAGGAAAGCAATTGAACTCGTGAAAAATAATTTTGAAAGGGATGTAAGCCACTATTTAACATTAAATAATTATCTAACGGCAAAACTAAAACACCAATTCGGCTGCAGCATTCTGTTCAATTCAGGAACGGAGAAATCCCTGCCAAATATAGTTAACATTTCCTTTGATAAGGATAAACTGAGCTTTGATGAAGAGATGATCCTCATACAGCTTGATATGGCCGGAATAGCCGTATCCGGCGGTTCTGCATGTACTGCAGGAACTCATAAGCCGTCTTATGTCCTGACCGAACTTGGAAGAGATAAAAGAACTGCATTAGGTTCGGTAAGAATATCATTCGGACGCAGTAACACTTTAAAGGATCTGGATCATTTCATAGATTGTCTGAAAAATATCATCCGGACAGTATAACTTTATAAATGCTTTATTCACAGGATTTTACAGAAAACATTATTAATAAATAGATTGCTTTTTAATTTGCTGCAATTGAATTGCCGGGATGCCTGTTTTGAAATAACAGAAATGAAATGATCTGAATTATTGAAAGCAATTAAGGGAAAAATTATTTTGTCTCCCTGAATCCGAGATGTTCGTCTGCTATACCATCCTCAGCCTTTTTCTTTTTCCTGAAAATCAGATTTTTAAGATAAAGGATGATCCCCGTAAAAATATAGAACAGACAAAAAGAAAATGAGCCTTCGCCGTTAGTAGCGATAGTAAGAACTATGGCAATGAAAAGAATAATAAATACGATAGGATTCTTCTTAATTGCATAAAGAGAAGGTTTTGGAAGAGAGTCATATTTTATTTTGCTTACCATCAGCAGCGGCATGGCAACCGACAGAATTATAAGAACAATATTACTGGCTGATTCAGAAAGTATTTTATTGTGATAAAACAGAATATAAGTGCAGATAGTGATCGTAGCCATCGGTGCAGGCAGTCCGTTGAATTTATCTTTATCGAAGCCCACAAGCTGAACATTGAACCTTGCAAGCCGCAGAGCTGCGAAAACCATGACAAGTGAAGAAAGTACAACGCCTATGTCGCCGAGTTCGCTGAGATATATTTTATATAAAAGAAATGAAGGAGCAACACCGAAAGAAACAATATCAGAAAGTGAATCAAGCTCCACACCGAAGGCACTTGATGATTTTGTAAGCCTCGCAGCCAGACCGTCCACTGCATCAAAGAGAGAGGCATATATAATAAATAATGCAGCGTTGGTAAAATCGCCGTTTGCGGAATTTATGATTGATAAAAACCCGCAGAATGCATTAAGGATCGTAAATAAGCTCGGTATGAATTTTCTTGAAATAAACATCTATAATTCTGCTATAATAGTTTCACCGCCAATAACTTTCTGCTCCATTACCACAAGAATCTTTGAATCTCTTTTAATGAGTATGTCCACTCTTGATCCGAATTTTATCATCCCGAATTTCTCTCCTGCTCTCACATTATTGCCTTCGCTGATATCATAAACGATCCTTCTTGCAACAAACCCCGCAATCTGTTTGAATAATATTTTGTTCCCCGTCTTTTCATTCTCAATTCCTATCTCCGATCTTTCGTTCTTTTCGGATGATTTATGATTGAAAGCAACCAGATATTCACCTTTAATATATTTCAGATATCTGACAACTCCGGTAAGAGGTATCCTGTTAACGTGAACATTAAGCGGTGAAAGAAAAATACTTATCTGTTTCAGCGGTTCATCTTTTTCAAATATATTGCTTTCCTTATTTATGACATCTTCTATAACAACTATTTTTCCGTCACCCGGAGATATGATCTGATCATCCTTATAATCCTTGGGAAGAGTTCTGTCCGGATCGCGGAAAAAATAAAGTGAAAATAACCAGAGAAATATAGCCAAACCCGTAAAAAGAAATTTCAGAATGATGCTGTTAACAAAAATTGATCCCACACTGAGTATCATTCCCACAATGAAGACTTTTATCAGCACATCTTTTCCGTAATGAGTAAGCCGCATCAGATGATCCTGTTTTTGATTTCCATGTATGCCTCTTCCACTTCACCCATATCAAATCTGAACCTGTCCTTATCGAGCTTCTTATCTGTTTCAGAATCCCAGAGACGGCAGGTATCGGGAGATATTTCATCTGCAAGAATAATGTTGCCGTTCTTGTCTTTTCCGAATTCGAGCTTGAAGTCAACAAGCTTAATTCCTTTATCAATGAAGAATTTTTTAAGAAGAGTATTTATTCGCAAAGTCATTTTTTTAATTATGTCCAGTCCGAATTTATCCGTAAGATTCAGAGCAAAGATATGATCTTCAGTAAATAGCGGATCCCCGAGTTCATCCGACTTGAGATAATATTCTACTATGGGCTGCTTAAGCTCCGTACCTTCTGTGAATCCGAATTTTTTTACAAGGCTTCCGGCTGCAATATTCCTACATACGACTTCGACCTTTATTATATCAACTTTATTCACCAGCATTTCCGTGTCAGATACCTTCTTTATGAAATGCGTAGGGATATCATTTTCTTTCAGATATTGAAAAATTCTTGTAGAGATCTGATTATTGAGTTCGCCTTTGTGAGGGATCTTGTCTTTCTTAAGTCCGTTGAATGCGGTTGCATCGTCTTTGAACACCTGAAGAAAAACATCAGGACTGTCTGTAGAAAATATTTTTTTTGCCTTTCCTTCGTAGATTAGATTGTCATTCATTGAGCTTTAATGAGATTTTTTATAAATTACTTAATTTAAATAAAAGATTCTAATGAATAGAATATCTGTTGAAATCTGCTTTAAAATTGTTGTCCGAAAAGATTTAAAGAACTGATAAAAACAAATCTTACCAAAACTTCAGGATCTTGAAATGCTGACTTTAAATTAAGAAAACAGTCTTTTAAATGGATAAAGGAAAGTACAAAACAGATAATTTTAAATCGGCAAACGAATTAAGTAAATAAATGCTTATTCGGAACGTTTTGGACAACAGGGATAATTTTCAACATCCGTCCAAAACGTTTTATTTTGAAAATGAATCCGGTTTTATCATCCGCTT
>DAIPYG010000036.1:0-30731 GCA_036782875.1 Bacteroidota bacterium
AAATTGCCGTTAAGAAATTCTGAACAATGACGTAAGCAAAAATCACTTGTCTGACGAGCGAGTCCCGATGAAATCGGGATCCTTGAGGAGTTGTGATTTTTGCAGCCATTGTGAGGAATTTCCGGCAATTTTTCACCAGCGGGCGATTTTTCTTTGCCAAGCTTTCTTTTCATCGATGAAAAGAAAGCGGATGATAAAACCGGATTCATTTTCAAAATAAAACGTTTTGGACGGATGTGGGACAGCACTCTTTGCCTTCTCAACTTTTAACTTTTAACTATTAACTTTTAAAGATATTTTACTTTAAAAAAAAATCATTATGCTTATATGTGGAATAGATGAAGCCGGCAGGGGACCATTAGCCGGTCCTGTAGTTGCAGCCGCTGTGATATTTGAAGCCGGATTTAAAATAGATAAAGTAAACGATTCAAAAGTTCTTAATGAATATGAAAGAGATAGCCTTTATGTTAGAATTACCGATAAGTGTCTTGAATATTCGATCATTGATATAAGTCATTCAGAAATTGACGAAATAAATATTCTCAAAGCAACAATGAAAGCAATGTACTTATCTGTATTGGCTTTAAAGATCAAGCCTGATAAGTATATTATTGACGGGAATTATTTCCGGTTACCTGATAATTTTCAAAATGAAATGAATTATGAAACCGTCATAGACGGTGACGCAAAAATGTTTGAAATATCTGCAGCCTCCATTCTTGCAAAAGTTACCAGAGATAACATGATGAAAGGATATCATCTGCGTTATCCTGATTATGATTTTCACCGTCATAAAGGATACAGCACATCCGCACATGATCAAAAGATCAGACAGTTCGGTCTGTGTGATATACACAGAAAGAGCTTCTGCAAAAAATATTCCGGAACTATTAATCTGTTTAAAAATGAAGTGTGTCAGTAAGAACAGACTCGGTGCCAACGGAGAGCTCTTAGCCAGAAAATTCCTTGCAGATAAAGATCTGAAATTCCTAAAAAACAATTACAGATTTGAAAGAGCTGAAGTTGATCTTATTTTTGAAGATGAAAAGAAAAAGATTATTCTATTCGTTGAAGTTAAAACACGCCGAAGCAAGGAATACGGTGAACCGGAAGAATCAGTGAATTATTACAAACAACAGAAGATTAAAAAAGCGGCACTAGGATTTATCAGGGATAATGTAATTTACTCAGATCACGATCTTAGAATTGATATAGTCAGTATTTTCCTTGATAATGGTAAAGTTAAGATAAATCATATTGAAAATGCATTTTGAGAAGTAAAGCTGAAAGTTAAAAGTCTACCTAACTACTACTTAAAAAATAAATGTCATTCCAAGTTTAAATGTGTTATACCTCAATGGAGCAACGCTCGTGAATGGCCAGTACATTTGATTTTTTCTCAGTTGATAGAAACCGTATTCATAGGCATTTTTCAGTATGAAATTAACAAATGTTCCTGCAACCGGTGTATTACTCATAATTAATTTTGTGAAATCATCTATTAAATAAAGTCCCCCGAGTTCGATCACCGAGCTCATTAATTGTTTTCCAAAGAGATGTCTCGGAAAAATATCAGAAATCTCAAATTCCGGTTGTATAGAAAATCCTTTAGACAACTGCAGATTTATACCGGCTTCGGTAGTTGTACCGAATCTGAAAGCATTATTAAAATCGGCAAGAGCTGAATTCTCTGATACAGTTTCCATAGAAGCCGGATAAGATATTTCCGACCAGGCAATTGAATTTGAACTGTAAGGTAATATTGATACTGAGCCGGGTTTTACTCCGTATCCTTCTTTATTTCCAAGGCCAAAGCTCCATAAATCGTTAAATGTCCCCGGATTACCTGAGCTGGAGTAATTGTCCGATGAAGCATTTCTCAGAAATAAAAACCTGTTTTTATATTTCAGAATATTTTCACCGAAATTACTTTTAATTTCAGATGTAAAACCCAGTTTTACTTCAATCATTCCGGCATTTGCCAGATCATAACTGTCACCATTTAACCTTATATTTGAAATACCGTAAGAAATTTCGATTGATGGTTTGCTCAGATACCTGTTGAAAAAACTGTTGCTATTAATTGACCTGGAACTTTGGGCAATTAATATTGATGAAGTAAAGAATAAAATTGCGGCTGAAAAATATATTTTTTTATACATATAATAAAATTCTACCAGGCAAATAAATTTATATGAATGGAAAATCTTTATTGGTTAAGACGGAAAGTTTTAAAAAAGGTTTCCTGTTATATCCATAAAATTCATATAGCTTATTTAGTTTATTAAGTTCATTAGAAATTTACATTTAAAATCTTTATGAAAATAGAAAACACACTAAACATTTTAAAGATAATAAATTTAAGTTTACTCGAGCAAGAATGATTCTCAATTGACAAAGTAATTTTATATAGATATTTTTACATCATTCTGAAATCATCCAAAAATCAGAATTTAAAAACACGGATCAAATACTGCATTTGAGACAATTTAAAAATATTAAGGTCCTTGTTTATAGTTTCAAATGCAATAATTTTATTTTCCGGAGGAAAAATGCCACAAGGCAAAGTTAAATGGTTTGATTCAAAAAAAGGTTATGGCTTTATAGTTACAAGCGACGGCAAGGATGTATTTGTACATTTCGCCGATGTTGTATCTGATGATTCCTACAAAACTCTGAATGAAGGAGCTGATGTAGAATTTGAATTATTAGAAGATGCAAAGGGTTTGAAAGCTGCCAATGTCAGATTAGTTAAATAATTTTTTTGAAAAAATCAGAATCAAAACCCTAATTGAATTCTTCAGTTAGGGTTTTTAAATGAAAATCTTTTACAATATTGACTCTTCAAAACTTACATATCAAAGCAGAAGATCTTGAACAGATTGAAGCTCTCTTCTCGGAAAAATTTCAGGTAACTGAAAGTTCATATCTGATCAATATCAGGAATGAGAGAATTAATGCAAACATCTGTGCTGAGATATTTCCGGAAAAAGGCGGCAGATACCTTGTGTCCGTATATACTAACAATACGCATCTTCAGCTTCAGGCATGTACAAACCTGATAATCAGCGGCATGTTAGAGGAAATTATTTTTATCTCTGAAACGGATACGCACATTTCAGGTCTTATTGTCTCAAAGCAGGGTGATTGCGCTCTTTATTCAAATGTAGATAAAAAAATACTGCGCTCTGATTTTACTGAGCTTAACTCTGAAAAACTTCTTGCAGCAGTTGCATTATCTATTATTGAGACTGTAAACTGATTTGAATGAACGGAATTTTTATAATATTCATTATATTAGAGTCGTTCCTTGAAAATTAATTTCATAAATAAAGTAAGGTTTGCATTATCAAAAGAGATAAAGGAAGATTTAAGAAATACTGTCCGGAAGATATCAGTATTTGAAAGTAAAAGAATATATTCCGTAAATCTGATTTTTTGCGATGATGTTTTAATACGTGAATATAACAGGGAATTTCTTGGTCACGATTACGAAACGGACATAATTACATTTCATGATGAAAATGAGAATGGAGAGACTGAAGGTGAACTTCTGATATCAATTGATACGGTATCTGAAAACGCTGAATTTTATAAAATCGAATTTGAAACAGAACTCAAAAGAGTTGTAATACACGGAGTGCTTCATCTGTGCGGATACAAAGACAAAACTTATAAACAGAAAGAACTTATGATAAAAAAAGAAAACTTATATTTAAAAACCAAATAATTTATGCAGGAAAAGATCATTGAAATAATAGTATTTATTTTAAATGAAATGCGAAATAGTAAGCATATAAATGACATAGACCTGAAGAAGCTGAACAAGGACGGATATACCGATGCAGAGATTAATACGGCTTTCGCCTGGATATTTTCCAAAATAGATACCGGTGAAAAAGTATTCGATGATAAGAACCGTTCGGGAAAATCTCACAGATTTTATCATGAAGCGGAGAAAAACATTTTAACGACTGAAGCAATGGGATATCTGATACAGATGAAGGAACTTGGAATGATATCTGATTCAGACGGGGAGACACTGATTGATAAGGTCTTAATGGCTGGATACCAGAGAGCAGGAATTGATGAGATAAAGCTTGTTCTTTCAACTATGCTTTTCGATTCGGAAGACAGGTCCAATTCGCTGAATCATCTGGTTCTTCAAAACAATGAGACTATTCATTAGAAGTTTATTAAAGAGAAGAAACTCATAAATTGCATTATACACAATGCTATTCACAAATCTTCTATACTTTGTGTCCCATAAAATGAACAATGAAAGATATGAAACTTTAGTTTCAAAGATTCAAAAATAATCATATTTGTGTTTTGTAATCATTAATGCAGCAACGGGACAGAAGTCAAAATTTATAAAAAACTGACCAAACAGAAATTAATTTCGCAGATGCTAAATATTTATTTTCAGTCAGTTGTTAAAATAAACTAAAATTTTTATTATTCAGAAATTTAAATTTATAAATGAGCAAATCATTAGTAATAGTGGAGTCGCCGTCGAAGGCAAAGACCATCAATAAATATTTGGGAAAGGATTTCATAGTAGAAGCAACAGTAGGGCACATTAAAGATCTTCCGAAAAGCAAAATGAATGTAGATCTTGAGAATGGCTATGAAGGCACATTTGCCGTGATCCCCGGTAAAGAAAATATTATAGATTCTCTGAGAAGAATTGCTTCGGCTTCAGGGAAAGTGTACATAGCAACTGACCCGGACCGTGAAGGTGAAGCAATCGCTTCGGATATTGCAGATGAAGTGGTAATTGATAAAAAGAAGATTCAAAGGGTTCTTTTTAATGAAATCACTAAATCCGGCATTGAAGAGGCAATGAAAAATTCAAGAAAGATAGACAGTAATCTTGTCTCGGCGCAGGTTGCAAGACGAGTGATGGACAGAATACTCGGTTATAAAGTAAGCCCTTTCTTATGGAAAACTTTTTATTTCGGACTGTCTGCCGGCAGAGTTCAGTCTGTCGCTTTGAAGATAATATGTGACAGGGAAGATGAGATAGAGAATTTTAAGCCAAAGGAATACTGGTCCATAGAAGGATTATTTTCAAAACCATCCGGCGTGTCAAAACCTTTCGGCGCGAAACTTTATAAGATGAATGATGATGTCCTGAAGTTTGACGGTGAAAACCCGTGCATCAGGGACATTGAATCTGCACATAAGATCCTGCAGGAATTAAAGGACAATAAGTATCAGATCACAGACATAACAGTTAAGGAAGTTAAGAGAAATGCTCCAGCTCCTTTCACTACCAGTGTGCTGCAGCAGACTGCATCTTCGCGTCTTGGATTTTCCCCGAAGAAAACAATGATGCTTGCTCAGAAGCTTTATGAAGGTATAGAAGGAAATAAAGAGGATGGACTCGTAGGACTGATCACATATATGAGAACTGATTCCACTAGAGTTAGCAATGAAGCTGTTACATCGGCAAGAGAATTTATAAATACGAATTATGGAGATGAATATCTCCCTGAAACTGCCAAAGTGTTTAAAACCAAGAAGAAGAATACTCAGGATGCGCACGAAGCAATAAGACCTACTGATGTTAACAGAAAACCGGAAGATATGAAGAAGCTCGGAAAAGATCTTCATGCTTTGTATGATCTCATTTGGAAAAGATTTGTAGCATCTCAGATGTCTCAGGCGGTGCTTGATCAAAAAACTGTTATTATAAAAGCACTCTCACCGAGAGGATGTAAGAATACTTACCTTTTCAAAGCAACCGGCAGTGTAATGAAATTCAGCGGATTCCTGAAAGTATATGAAGATGTAAAAGATGATACGACAGATAAGCCTGACAATGCAGAGGATGATGATGATCTGACATTGATACCTGCAGACCTAAAGAAGGATGATATGGTTAAAGCGCTAAGTCTTTCAAAAGATCAGCATTTTACCAATCCACCTCCGAGGTATACTGAAAGCAGTCTTATAAAACAACTTGATAAACTTGGCATAGGCAGACCGAGTACCTTTGCTACAATTGTTTCGACAGTAATAAACAGGATGTATGTGGAAGTGAACGAGAAAAAGCTTCATGCAACCACACTCGGAAGAACTGTTAATAAAGTTCTGTCAAAACATTTTGAGGATGTTATAAATGTTAATTTCACTGCTCAGATGGAAGAAGAGCTTGATACTATAGCAAACGGAAAGAGTACTTATAAAAAAGTTCTTGATGATTTTTATCTGCCTTTCAATAAAGATCTTACTGAAGCCGATACGATTGCTGCACAGATTAAGAAAGGTCTGGTTGAGAAAACCGATATTGATTGTCCCGAATGCGGAAAAGAGACAGGCGCTAAGATGGAAAAGAAATGGAGCAGGAACGGGCAGTTCTTATCCTGCGAAACATTTCCTAAATGCAAAGGAGCTTTACCGCTTGTACAGCCAACGGAAAAGGATCTTGAAATGGCTAAAGGAGTGATCTGTGATAAATGCGGAGCGCAGATGCAGATAAAGGTCGGCAGATACGGAAAGTTTTACGGATGCACAAATTATCCAAAGTGCAACGGAATAAAGCCGATCACATTAGGAATACCCTGTCCGAAATGCAAACAGGGAGAAATCCTTCAGAGGAAAGCAAAGCGAGGAAGATTCTTCTACGGCTGCACGAGATATCCTGAATGCGATTTCATTGCTAATACAATGCCTGTTATACAGGACTGTGCAAATTGCGGAAACAGTTTTTTACTGAAAAAAACAACAAAGAAAGACGGAGATTATCTTGAATGTCCGCAATGTAAGACAAGAGCTGATTTAAAAGAAAATGCCGGAAAGGAAGAAGAGGCAGCGGTTTAATTATTTAACCTGAGAATTATTAATTTTTTCTCAGGACATTTTATCTGTCACGGAGTGAATTTGTTATAAGTTCTGTAAACAAAATTAATTAATACAATCATTATATGCACAGAAGAGATTTTTTAAAAACAACAACATTAGGCTGCTGCGGTTCGGTATTAGGGAGCAGTATACTGGAAAGAGCACTCGGCAATAATTCCTATGACAGCAATCTTAATGAAGAAGCAATAAAAAATTTTCTCAGATATGACGAAGATGATTTCAGAAAATTTGCCGATACGGCGATTTTCACTGCAAAGAATGAAGGAGCTTCGTACGCTGACATAAGGATCTGCAAGGACAGGAATCAGAATATCAGTACCAGTGAAGAAAGAGTAGATTATATTTCCGACAGTGATGACATTGGTTTTGGAGTAAGAGTTTTGATCAACGGGACATGGGGATTCGCATCAAGCGCGTTTGTAAATGAAACCGAAGTCGTGAAAGTAACTCTTCTTGCATGTGAAATGTCAAAAGCAAATTCAATTCTTCAGAAAAAACCGGTAGAACTTTCCGTTACCAAATCTTATATAGATACTTACAACACTCCGATAGAAATAAATCCTTTCGATATTTCAATTACGGATAAAATCAATCTGCAACTGAAATATAATAAAATCGCAATGACTTCAGGAGCTGATTATATAAGTTCGTTTATGTGGTTTATTAATGAATGGAAGTTCTTTGCATCTTCGGAAGGTTCGGTAATTACGCAGAATCTTTTCAGGATCTGGGCTGAGACGGAAGTAACTTTAGTAGATAAGAAGGAAGGAAAATTCGAATCAAGGAGTACGGATATAGCACCCTTAAGTATGGGATATGAATATTTCAGAATGTTTCCGTTTGAGAATGAGGTTGAGAGATCAGTAGAAACTGCAAAAATGAAATTGAAAGCGCCCGGTGTAACTGCCGGTAAAAAAGATGTTATAATTCACGGTAATAATTTATTTCTTACAATACACGAATCCTGCGGTCATCCCACAGAACTCGACAGAGCTCTTGGATATGAAGCAAATTATGCAGGAACAAGTTTTATGACACCTGAAAAGCTCGGTAAATTAAAATATGGTTCGGACATAATTAATCTAACTGCTGACCGCATACAAAAATACGGACTTGCAACAAGAGGATATGATGATGACGGAGTGAAGACAGTTGAATGGCCGATAATCGAAAACGGAATATTTGTAAACTATCAGACTACAAGAGAGCAGGCACAAATTGTCAACAGGGAAGATTCGTTTGCCTGCGCTTTTGCAGACAGCTGGTCCCATTTTCCCATTCAAAGAATGCCGAATATATCTATGAAACCTTCGGAAGAAAAAAGATCACTTGAAGATCTGATAGCAGACACAGAAGATGCTATACTTATTATTGGAAGGGGAAGCTGGAGCATTGATATGCAGAGATATAACTTTCAGTTTACAGGACAGGAATTCTGGGAAATAAAGAACGGGAAAAAAGCAGGGATGATAAATGACGTTGCATATCAGGGGAATACAGTTGACTTCTGGAATTCCTGTGATGCGATCTGTGATGAAAGCGAGTATTATCTCGGAGGTTCGTTATTCTGCGGTAAAGGTGAGCCCGGACAGATCTCTCCTGTCAGCCATGGAGCTGTACCGTCTAGATTCAGGCAGACAAATATTCTGAATACAAAAAAACAAATATAGTAATTATGATATTAAGTGAAGATGAAGCAAAAAATCTGGTAGAAAGGATTCTTTCTTATTCAAAAGCAGATTCTGCTTCAGTATCTGTAAGCGGAAGCAATTCAAAAAATTTAAGATTTGCGCTCAACAGTGTTTCCACTTGCGGAGCAATAGATTCAATTTCTGCAAACATAGAATCCAATTTCGGAAAAAAATCCGGCTCAGTTAATATTTCAGTGATTGATGATGAATCTCTCAAAAACGGTGTCAGAAAATCCGAAGAGATTGCAGTCCTGTCACCTGACAAAGAAGAGTTTATGCCTCCTCCGGAAAAGCAAAGCGGATATCTGGAAGTTAAAGAATATTTTGATGAAACATCAGGTATCACTCCGCAGGAAATTTCTGACAGGCTTTCATATACAATAAATAAAGCAGATGAGAAAGATCTTGTATCAGCCGGATATTTCAACAGTGAATCAGGATTCAGAGCCATTGGAAATTCCAATGGTCTCTTTGCATATAAAAAAGAAACATCAGCGGAATTCGCTTCAACTATTAGAACTAAAGAAGGTAACGGATCAAGTAAAATCAACAGATCTTATGCAGACATTAATCTTCTTGATATCAAAAAATTCTCTGACAGTGTTATAGACCTTGCAGTCTTGTCAAAAGATCCGCAAAAGCAGGATGCCGGAAAATATGTTACTATTCTCGATAACGCAGCTGTCTGTGACATGATTTATAATCTGAGCTGGTATTTAAACAAAAGAAGCGCAGATGAAGGAAGAAGTTTTTTCTCTTTAAAAGATAAAGGAAATAAAATAGGGGAGAAGATTGTGAATGAAAAAGTAAATATATTCTCTGATCCTCAGTATAAAGATGCTCCTGCATCTCCTTTTTCAGGTGACGGATATCCTTTGAAAAAACAGAACTGGATCACTTCCGGAGTGCTGGACAAATTGTACACAGCGAGATACTGGGCAAAAAAAACTAACACAGAGTATATTCCTTTCCCTTCTAATATTATTATGCAGGGGTCGGATAAATCAACAGAAGATCTGATTGCTTCCACCGAGAAAGGAATATTTGTAACAAGACTGTGGTATATCAGGTCTGTAAATCCAATACAGATCTTGCTTACCGGACTTACAAGAGACGGAGTGTTTTTAATTGAGAACGGAAAGTTGAAGCATCCTGTTAACAATTTCAGGTTCAATGAATCTCCCATAAATGTCCTCAAAAATGTAATTGATATGTCTGTGTCAGAAAAAGTGGTCGGCAGTGAAACAGGAAATGCTAAGATCGTTGTACCGTCTTTAAAGCTTTCTGAATTTAATTTTTCAACAATTTCAGATGCAACATAATGCTATGAAGACCTTTAATGATTATGTAATTGAATTTCTTGAATACATAAAAGTAACAAGAAATTATTCTATTCATACAGTTTTTTCTTACGAGAACGATCTGAAGCAGTTCACCGAATATATTGTAAGATCACATGAAGGTAAAGACAACTGTTCAAAAGCGCTGCAGACCGATCTTAACAAGCTGGATCTGATTTTTCTTAAATCTTTTATCGCTGATCTTGCAGATCCTTTTGCCCGAAAAAAACAGTACACCCGGAAATCGATTTCAAGGAAAATATCGGTTCTTAAGTCATTTTATAAATATTTATATAAAAAGAAATACATAGCTAAAAATTATTCATCTTCTCTTATCTTTCCCAAACTTGTTAAAAAACTCCCTTCGTTTCTTTCTGAAAAAGAGCTGGAAAAACTTCTCGGTGAAAAATATATTTCCGAAGTAAGCATACTGGATAAGGCAATAATAGAATTATTTTACAGCACAGGCATTCGTCTTTCCGAGCTGATTAATCTTCGGCTGGATAATGTCAATTTCCATAACAGAACTATAAAGGTTTTTGGAAAAGGTTCGAAGGAAAGAATCGTTCCGTTTGGAAAAGAAGCAGAAAAAGCTGTCAGAAATTATCTGAGCATCAGGGATATTTGTGATCTCAATAAATCGGAATTTCTTTTCATAAGTGCAGCAGGTAAGAAATTATATCCAATGAAAGTGAACAGACTTATCCGGAAGAATCTTTCACTTGTAACAGATATAAAGAAAAAGTCGCCTCACATTTTAAGACATTCTTTTGCTACGCACCTGCTGGATAACGGCGCAGACATAAGAGCCGTAAAAGAGCTCCTTGGTCATGAAAGTCTGTCAACTACTCAGGTCTAT
This sequence comes from Bacteroidota bacterium, assembly GCA_036782875.1. GTDB lineage: Bacteria > Bacteroidota > Ignavibacteria > Tepidaquicellales > Tepidaquicellaceae > JAGPCH01. The sequence continues at coordinate 10,761 of DAIPYG010000036.1, forward strand.
ACTCATATCACACCGGAAAGATTAAAAAAAGCATACAAGCAGTCACATCCCAGAGCCTGATAAATCAGGTTATTTAAAAACTGAAATAAGGAATGAAATAATGGGAGTTAAATTAATTCTTTAACGATATAATAAATTATTATTATAGAGGAAGTAATTAAAAATGCCTGCAATGACCTTCGTTCCGATCTTATTCCCTCACTTAGTTTGAAATCAAGTTTTGAAAGTACATTTTCGGGAATGTTGTTTTTCCAGGGAATAAACCTGTTAACAGAATTTTTATATTGTGAAAATATCTCTTTGAATTTTCCGGAAAGAAAATCTTCTTCTGCAAGAATGATACAGTAATATTGAAAAGTAAAAAATAAAAGACCGAAGATCTGAAGATAAGGAAAAAGAGCGAAACTCATTACCCCTATGCCGTTATAGATCATAATATTTCCAACATATAACGGATTTCTGACAATGGAATAAGGTCCCTGTGTGACGAGATATGTACCTCCTACACCGGAAGTTGTCCTTGTTTCACTCCCGGCAAATCCGACTGACCAGATCCTTATAAGCTCCCCGCTTAGTGCAATTGCAAATCCAATTATGATGCTCAGTAATGTTGGCTTCATGAATATCAGCATTACCACTATAAAGGGCAAAGGAACATAACTTCTGTATTTGAAAAAATATTTTCCGAGTTCGCGCAAGTAAGTTAATAGTTAATAGTTAGTAGTTAGTAGTTAGTAATTTATAGTATACATCTTAAATTTTCTAATTCGAAATTCGTAAATCGTAACTCGTAATTCGTAATTCAACCTCCCATTATCACATCACGTCTTCTTGTTTTTGCTTCCTGTCTGTGTTTCAGTTTATCTTTTTCCATGATCTTAATAAGTTTACTCTTTACATCTGAAAAGTCTTTATAATCAAAATATGTGATATTATTTTTCCAGCAGAATGATGCAAGCTTACCTTTTGCAAAAACTATATCAGCATATCCGCTGACACAGAAATCCGTAGAGCCGTCACCTATATAAACAGATATTTCATTTTCCGGATCGTATGTCTTATTAATCAGTATATTCCTTTTGCAGGTATCACATAACCGGCAATATTCATCAGAGTAAGTGAATTCACTCTTTAAAATTTTATTCTTTTCATCCCATATCATTTTACAGGAATAAAAATCAACGGTTATGTTCTCACGTTTTAATATATAATCTATATAGTAATCAAGTCCTCCGCTCAGGATTGTAAGTTCTATTTCATTTTGCCTGCAGAACCCGGCAAAATCCCGGAAATGTTCATCTATCTCTTCTTCATCCAGATAAGAATTGAACCTCTCAATGGAAAAATCTCTGACAAGTTCAAGCTGTCTAATTACAGTTTCCCTTGTCCCGATTTTTCCTGAATACAATTCTTCGCAGATATTTTTAAACTCTTCCTTGTCTTCTATGAGTCTGCTTACTGAACTCATCCATACATCATTCTTCGTTATTGTCCCGTCAAAATCAGTGAAGACCTTAAGCCTGTAATTTTTCATCATTCTTAAATTTGGTCTCAACTATTGTTGTGATTCCCGCTTCCTGCATCGTAACACCGTAAAGTCTGTCAACAGATTCCATTGTTCTTTCATTGTGAGTAATTAGAATGAACTGAGTATTGTCTGAGAACTTACGGATCATTTTATTGAATCTTCCCAGATTTGCAACGTCAAGCGGAGCATCCACTTCGTCCAGTACGCAGAATGGAGACGGCTTGACAAGATAAATAGCAAACAAAAGTGCAATTGCCGTCAGGGTCTTTTCTCCACCTGATAAAAGCTCAATGGATGTAGGTCTTTTTCCTCTTGGCTTTGCAATGATCTCAATTTTCGCTTCGAGAGGATCTTCAGCCAGCTTACCGTCTTCATCTGCCTCATATACTATCCTTAGATTAGCTTCATCACCGTCTGAAAACAGCTCTTTAAAAATTCTTATAAAATTATCTTTGATACGTTCAAAAGTTTCAAGAAATCTTTCTCTTGCTTCCTTATTAATCCTTTCAATTGTTTTCCTTATATCTTTTTCGGATTCAAGGAGATCAGATTTCTGGCTGATAAGATTTTCAAGTTCAGCTTTTTCAGATTCAAAATCTTCAAATAAAATCTGCTGATATCCGCCACCAAGTTTTTTCAGCCTCTCACTCAGATTATCGACTTCCTGCTTTGCGGTTACAAATTCGAAATCCTCAAAAGAAATATCATCTCCGGATACAGAATCTGAAATGGAAATATCCTTCTCGTATTTTTTAAATATATAGTCTTTGACCTGATCTGATTTAATTTCATTTTCCTTTGTCCTTATCTGTGAATTTATAAGCTTCTGTGATACGCTGTCAAAATCCGTCCTCCTTTTTCTCTGCTGTACATCCACGCTGTGCTGAAGGTCTTTCTTTTCATCATAAGAAGCTTTTTCAATATTGTATTCACTCTCAATTAAGGATGCATTATCATTCAGGACCTTAAGCTTTTCGCTGTTGTCCGAAAGTTTTTTCCGGAGCTCTTCCAGACTTTCCTGATCTTTTGATATTGTTAATATATTTGCAGAGATCTGCCTTTCACTGTGTAAAACAGAATTGTTAATTCTAAGCGAATTCTGCTCTTCATTTTTCAATTCATTCCTGACCTTTATCAGCTCAAGATTGAAATTATTGTAATCTGCAGAATCATGAGAATAATTCTGTTCGATTACATTGAATTCATCCGTTAAAAAAATGAGTTCTTTGTCGAGATTGTACTGCACATTTTCGGATTTGCCTACTTCCCCGATCAGTTCATTGATTATAATATTCAGACTGCCGTTAGTTTCTTTAATCTGAACATATGAAATGTCATTATCCGAAATAGATTTATTCATCTGCTCTTTTTTGAAATCAATATTTGCAATTTCCCGCTCGGTCTTTTCCGATTCCTTTTTCAGGGCTTCATAATTATTCCGGAATATTTCGGGGGAAATGCTGTCATATTCCTGTTTTATCGATTTCAGTTCTGATTCCTTTACTGAAATTGCATTACCCAGTTCTTCAGCTTTTAAAATAAACTCATCTGTTTTTTTCTGCCTGCCAAGCTTTACTGATTCAAGATTGACTTCACCGCCGGAGCGGATAAATCCTTTTGTAACAATATCTCCGTCAAGAGTAATAAACTTATAGTAATTATCTTCTGCAAGCTTCTTTGCCGTAGCTGTATTATCAACGATCACATACTCATCAAGAATGTATTTCATCAGCAGCAGATATTTATCCTTCACGCATTTTACATATTTATCGGCAAAGCCGTAAACTCCCTTTGTGCCGATGAAATCAGGATCATTATCCAGGAATGGCAGCCCGTCAAATGTCTTGTAATTCAGAACATCATTGAGAATGAATGTTACTTTTCCTTTCTTATGTTCAGCTAATTTTGATATATATTCATTCACATTCTTTGAATCATCTGCGATAAGATAATTGGAAACTTCTCCAAGCGCTGTTTCGATTGCCAGCTTGAATTTATCTTCTACTTCTATGGAATCAAGAATTGTTATAAGATTTTTTTCCTTTATCTCTTTTACGAGATACTTGACACCTTCAGCATAATCTTCATAATTTTCCGACATGCTTAACAAATGCTCGGCTCTGCTTTTTATGATATGCTGCTCCGTTCTTATTCCGGTAATTTGTTTTTCCTTTTCAGTAAGCTTTGTTCCCAGATTTTCCTTTTCGGTTTCTTTGGCTTTCAATTCTTTTTCGGAAGTGCGGAGCCTGTCGGCTAGTTCCTTAAGAACAGCTTCCAGCCTGTTTCTTTCAGTCTGCAGATTTTCTATACTGATAAGATATTCTTCATTGACTGCAGATAATTTCTCCATCTGCTTGAGATTATTCTCATAGTTGATCTTGTTTTTCTGATACTCTGAATTTTTATCGGTAACAGATTTATTGATCTCTTTAAGCTTTCTGCCTAATTCTATCATTTCATTCTTCTTCTCATTTATGACTTTTATTGAAGCATCTACCTTTGCTTTCTTTTCGCTCAGAGAGATTTCAGAAATGAATATAGTATTTGTCAGAACCTTTATCTTATCACTTATCTCGATCAGTTTTTCACTGTTTCTGTTTTTACTTCCGGATAACTGTTCATTCTCCTGCTTTAACCTGGCAATGTCATTATTTAAATTGTTTATCTTTTCACCGAAAACAAGATTTTCCATTTCTATCAGATTTATCTCTTTCTTGCCTGCAGTCAGTCTTTCGTTTATCCCCGAAATTATTTTTTCTGTTTCATTAAGTTCCTCTCGATATTTATCAAGCAGAAGATCATTTTCAACAATTTCATCAGAAAGCTTTTCTTTCAGGTCAATATTTTCCTGCTCACGGCTTTTGATCTCGGCTATTTCCAGTATCAGTTTCCGGAATTCATAAGTAGATACTTTGAGCTCAAGAGATCTTAATTCTTCAGAAACTAACTTTGCCTCTTCATTTCTTTTTGCCTGCCTCTCAAGCGCATTTACATTCCTTTGCTTTTCACGTATGATATCATTAACTCTTAAAAGAGATTCATGAACAGCATCAAGCCGGTTGAAAGTAAGATCCCTGTTATGCTTATAAGAAACTACTCCGGCTGCTTCCTCAAACAGCTTTCTTCTTTCGTGTTTCACGTCTGAAAGAATTGTCTCCACCATTTTCAGCTCGATCACAGAATACGCATCGGGTCCTATACCTGTATCGACAAACAGCTCTTTTATGTCTTTAAGTCTTACCTTTGTTCCGTTAAGATAATATTCTGTCTCTCCGCTTCTGTAAAATCTTCTTGCGATCTGAACTTCAGAATACTCTGTTGCAAGCCTGTTGTCATTATTCTGAATTGTCACCGCTACTTCAGCTACGCTAAGCGGCTTTCTGAATTTTGTACCGTTGAAAACCACATCTTCACGCTTGCCGCTTCTCAGGATCTTGTCACCCTGCTCGCCGAGAACCCATCTCAATGCGTCCACAATATTGGATTTACCCGAACCGTTCGGACCTACAATTGCAGATACACCGCTGTCAAACTCGATAGTGGTTTTATCTGCGAAAGACTTAAATCCGAATATTTCTAATTTTGATAAATACAATTATGCTTATGCTGATAAATTTAATATAAGATTCCAGGTTTCGATTGCTCCGGTAAAAAAGAAGAAATAAGAATAAATAATGGAAAATAATAATATAATAATTATTATCCCGTACAGATAAACTTTGCCGGATCGGATGTCAAATAATGATTTGGTGCCAATAAGTATCCTGTTAAGATACAATACATACAAAATAGCAAACAACCATAAAGAAAGCTTTATATAAGCAGGATTACTTTCAGAAAGTTTGAATAAGATCGTGCCAATAAACAGAAATACAAGCATTGGCAATGTAGACCAGACGCAGACGCTGTATATGATCTTGAAGTATGACTTTCCTTTTGTATAAAATGAAATGAAATATAAAAATAAAGCCGTTAAAAAAGTAAGGAGCAGATTAATGGCTGTGAGAGCTGAGATCAGATAAAATTTATTTTTCAGAATATCACTGAAAAAAATCTTTGTAGAATCATTAGAGATAATTTTTGCAAGCAGCATATCAAAAGAATTACTGTCTGCAAAATGATACATTATTGAAGAAAAATAAAGTGACAGTCCTATGGAAATGCTGAAAGCCAGAAGAATATTATAACCTGTAGAAACTATCATCTGATCTTTTACGAGAGAGTAGAAATAAGTGGGCTTATAAAGGCATCTTATCAGATTTGATCTGAATTTTTTATCACTGTTAATGAAATATACCAGTATCATTATCATAAGGATTCCGGCAATTACAAAAATATAAGGAAACTCAGGGACAAAATTTCCCTCCTGAATACGGGGAAGATCTTCATTGTTGATCATCCTTTTCACAAGCTCTGCAGAACGCTTCTGCTCCCTGTTAAAAGAGTAAAGACCGTTGGTTTTTAGAAAGGGATTCTTATCCAGAGGATAATTAAGAGGATTCTCAGAATTCCAGTCCGCATATGCCGAAATAAAATTGCCGAACATTACCTGTGATATCTTAGGATAGCATTCATTCAGAAATTTCATCTGAGATTCCTGGGATATAGGATCACTGAAACCGTTACTGTTGCTGTTATCTATGTTTAATCCGTAATATGATACAAACAGACTGATGTTCTTTCTGTTAACAGCAGGTTTTGTTCTGTTTGTTATTTCTGCTGTCAGGCTTTTGATCTGTTCAAAATTATTTTCATAGAAATTGATCCCTACAAAATCAACTTCTTCGGAACAAATATCCGAATTAAATGCTCTTGATGTATAATAGCTGAACCTTTTGTTAAGAGAATCAATGATCTGTCCTGCAGATCTGACATATTCCAGTGAAGATTCCTTTGAAACATCAAAATCATTTCCGATGCCCCAGGCAAATATGCAGGGTGAATTTCTGTCACGGTCTATAATATCAGTCAGATAATTAAGAGCCGAACGCCTGTATTTTTCTTCATCTAGATAATTATGAGAAAGCTCATTGAAAGGAATTTCCTGAAAAAGAAACAGACCGATTCTGCTGCAGATATTCACGATGTAAGGGCTTGCGCATCTTCCCGGAACTCTGACAGCATTGAATCCGAGTGTTTTTATGTTCTTAAGATCCTTTTCGACTTCCGTATAATCAAGCGCTGATGCATATTTAGGCATATCCTCATAATAGTTTATGCCGTTGAGCTTGATCTGCTTTCCGCTTAAGAATACTTGATTATTCTTTTTTGTCAGGTTTGTAAAACCTGTCTCGACTATGAATTCATCAACTACTTCATCTTTGCTGTTGGTAATAATTGTCTTTGTTAAATAAATCTCCGGCAGTTCCGGAGTCCACAGTACGGGATTAGTAAGTACAACATCGTTTACGGTTTTTACGGTATTGTTTTCCCCGATGGTGAATTGTACTCTTGCGCTCTGACCTGCATCTGTACTGCTGGACTTTCTTATTATCTTTGTCTGTATAAAAAAATCCTTTGACCCGGATGTATCAAGATATTGTGATAAGCTGGAAGATTTTATGTCAATGTGATTACTGACTTTCACTGACAGCATGTTATCCACTGAATATTTTACAAAACTACTGTAAACAAATAATTTAGGAACAGCAATAATATAAATATCTTTTGTTATCCCGCCATATACTTTTGAGTAATTGATCTGATCTGAAAGCGGAACAGTATTCTTAAAATTAAGTTCGCTGCTTATATTTATAACGATCTCATTAGATGCAGATAATATTCCGTCCGGCAGGGAATTTATGATTGGCGTGTTTCCTCCGGTATGCTTTGCAATGAAATTATTGTTGATTTTTATTTCAGACTCATATTCAATACCTTCCGCCACAAAAATAAAACTGTAATTCCTGATCAGGTCTTCTGAAACCGCTATTTGTTTCCTGAATACAGAATTGCCCTTAAAGTCAAAAGCTATGGGGATAATGTATTTGTCAAAACTTTTCCCTTCATTAAAAGATATCTCCCAGGGACCGTTGAGATCAATTTTCTGACGTGTTCCGCTTTCCATATACAGACCTGCATCATTCAGATCTTTCCCTGTCGGTCTTTCAAAAACTTTGATCTGGGAAACTGCCTTTTCCGGGGAAATTGAAAATAAGAATGAAATAAGTAGAACTATGAATATATTTTTACAAAGGTAATATCTGCTCATCAAATGGTTTTAAAAGATTTGCAAATATAACAATTAATGGGGGGAATTTAAAGTTTAGAATTAGAAAGCTTTCAACAGAAAAGTTTTTTGTCCGGCCTTCAATCTTAATACTCAATAAAATTAGCAGATTAATCTCTCACAGATCACACTGATTTTCACGGAGTCCAGGATACTTAAGTGCAGTTTATGAATGTATCTGTGTCAATCTGAGCGATCTGTGAGTGAAATATTAAAACGGTGATAACAAATTTTTCATTCTTCTCTCGTTGTTCAGCCATTCTATATAACTCAGCTTCCTGCATTCCCTTTTCTTCGGAACAACGATTTTTTGTTTAGAAGAAGTATTTGTTAAGTCTACATATGTCTGGTTAAGTTTTTCCAGCTTTGAATTTAGCTTTTTAATTTCTTTCTTAAGATTAATTATTTCCTGTGATATTTTCATTTTAGTTAATTTAATGTTTAAGTAAAAAATTCAAAAAAGGGCTGTCAAAATTTTATATTATGATTTATTGAATGATCATTTTAAATCACCGGATCCTGACAACCAGTATTGAAATTATTTTATAAGAATCATTCTCTTTGTAAGTGAAAGACCTCCGGACTGAATTTTATAAAAATAAACCCCGCTGGAAAGGCTGCTTCCTTGTTCGTCTGTGGAATTAAAAATTACTTCATACTGACCGGCAGACTTAAACTCATTTGTGAGTAATCTGACCTCTCTTCCTGAAATATCATAGACTGCCATCTTCACAAACCCTGCTTGGGGTAATTCATATTTTATTTTTGTGACAGGATTAAACGGGTTGGGAATATTGTCAGATAATTCAAATTTATAAATATTATCCGGATTATCACTATTCACTTTGATCTCTTCTGTCTCCGGCTTATAACCTCCTGTAAGTTTAATAAAATAATATGATTTTTTTTCAGGATCCCTGTTGTTTTTGAAAATGAATCTCGCAGCATTATCTTTTGAGATATATGCATAAACATTATCAGCATCAGCAATATGTTTGTCTATTTTACCGCTTTCATTGTAAGCAACTATAAGATTAAGCTTTTCAGTCCGGTTTTCATTATTGTTCGATACAACTGCAATCTGATCGATCTCACAATCTTCAAGACCTGTCATTTTAAATCCGTTAAATCCGTCAGGCTTAACTTTAATAGCAATTTTACTGAAGTTGCTTCTGCATTTGAAACTGACAATCTCACTGCTGGAAGTTTTTATGACGGCTGCATCATTACTTTTGATTCCGGTTGTTCTGATCCTCATTACAATATAACTGTCATATTTATCCGGGAGGAAATTTATTTCCAGCTTATCATTTTTCCGGAAATCAAGTATATCATTATCCTGAAATTTCAAAATATCAGTAACATCATCTTTGTAATTTAAAAGAGCAGTATTTTTCAAAGCATCAACAGTATAATCTATTACTTCGCCATCTTCAGTCACTGAAACCTCTTTTCCTTTATCAGCCGTAACCATATTCATTTCAAGCTTATCGACTCTGGTATTTTCAATACCATTTTCAAGGATCGAAAAATCTATCGAGTCTCTGCTTTCAAGTGTGGGATCATTGAGTATATAATAATCCGTAATATCTTTTAAAGGATTATCAGGGGATTTATTAAATACCGGATTATCCTTGATCTGATGACCTTCTATTTCAGTTGCGACAGTCGGACATCCGTGCGGATCATCACCGAATCTTACCCTGTATTTTTTCCATTCGGAATATCCAAACTGATTATGAGCTCTTCCTGAAACGGAAAAATTTTCAACTCTCGGATTAATATTGTTTAAATTTCCGATGATCATTATGTAAGGATAATTTTCACCGAAGTTTATGATCTGATGGTTGTGAATATTGTTTGAATCTCTCCATTCATAAGTCACAGGATCTGTTCCCCTGAGCAGTTCACACATAATAAAACCCGTGTTGCTTCCCGGACTTAATACGGAAGGATATTGGACAAATCCTGATATTGCCGGCTTTGAAACAAGATGATATACAATAGTTACTTTCTCAATATCCGCAGGGAAGTAGACAAATTCCTGACCGAGTACATTATAAGCCTTATATACCATAGTTATGAACTTTGCCTCGGTTGCAGTCTGACTTATCTTATAACCCCATCTGTGCTGAAAGTTAGGCAGAGATCCGTCGTATCCCAGACAGTAATCTTTATCAACTTCAGGGAAGTAATCAGTAAAATCTCCGGTTAATGTAAAAGTCAGCATATATTGCTTTATAAAGTAAATGCCTGAAGAAAGAGTTCTGCAGTCATTATTTGAAAAAAAGGTCGCAGGTCCTTCATTAAGCAGTGTCGGAGTTCCTCCCGTGATCGAGCCATATTTTCTGCTCATACCGTTTTTGTAAATTATTGCATAAGCGGAACAGGAAAATGGAAGATTAGGAAACAATGCGCTTGTTGCTGTTATTTTTATTTCTACCGGCTCGTTGTATCCGAATCCGGTCAGGTTTTGAGGATCTATTGGAGTAGATAAGTTAATTCCGGCTTCGACTATCTCATTATACATTAATTCCTGCCGGTTTCCCTGTAATACATATATTTTGCATCTTGCAAATTTTGAATCGGTTATATGAAATGTATCCAGACGGAAATCTACAGAGATGGAATTCAGAGGATGAAAAAACGGAGTCGGGAATTCTCCGGTAACGCACGGATTGGTAATTGCTACTCCGTAAGAAAATAAATTCTGATACTGAATGAATATAAAAAAAATGATTGCTGTTAATTTTAATGTTTTCATGGAAATTATAATTTTATGTTTGCGAAAAATGTTAGTTCAAAAATATCCGGTGTTGATTTCAGCATATGTACCGGTAGCTATTTTAAAATGAATTCAGCTGAAATGGATCTTATTCTTCTGGACGCGAATTTGAATCTGTCCTTCAATGATATTAATTGATCCGAATCTGATCTGAAGAAATCACTCAAAGAATTAATCCGGCCGGCATTATCAAATTTAATTCTTTAAATATAATTTTTATTTCCGATTTATTTTACCACTTCCTTTTGTTTTTAAATTTATTTTAACGCTCGGCAAAGATAAAATTAATCAGATGCTTTGTCAAATTGTAAATTAACAGATTTGTGAAAGTATGTTTATATCAAAATCAAATTAAAATAATTTAGTCAGAACAATCTCCGCTCATAGCTGAAATCACATCAGCACAATAAGTTTTAAATGCTTCTCTGCTGCGGGTATTTCTTAAAAACATTCTTATAAAATACAAAGTCATAAAGACTCAAAATAAAACATATTGTATAATAAAATCATTGTGACTTTTACCTTCGGTGGTTCGAAAATTTCCTGTGTATTGAGACAGTATTGGACTGAAATAAAAAAAATAAAATATTTATATTTGTGTTAAATAAAATTACAGTCATGGACAACAATAACTCCGAAACATCGGGCGGCATACTCGATATTGCAAAAGTAGCAGTCTCAGAAATTACGGACAGAGTAATAGAGATCAAAGAAGATCTGATAGGGGATGAGCAGTCGGAAATTCTCAGCGAGTTTAAAGAATCGGGATTGAATAAAATAAAAACTTCAATGAAAGAAATATCTGATTCTGTTCAACTGATTTCAAAGTCAGGTTACGATTTTATAAAAATGGAAGTATCTATGGGACTTCCGCCTTCTGTTTCAGCTGTCTTTCATTATAATAAGGAAATTACGGAAACTGAAAAATCAGATCTGCAGGCTGAAGCTAAAGACAGGAGAATTGTGGAATTGATTTTGAAATGTCTTTTCAAAGCAAATGAATTTTATGATTCCGCAAACATCGGTAATTATAAATTAGAAGAAGTCAAGATCACTTTAGGTCTGTCTCCGGGTGTGGATATTTCTTTTGTAAAAAAGACCTGACCGGTTTTATTTCTTAACGGAATTTGTATACAGCATTACAAAATCATTCATAAAAAATCCTTCCCCGATATCTATGTCAATGATTTTTTCTATGATGAATCCAAGCCTGAAATAAAAATTAATAGCTGTAAAGTTCTGCCGGTTAACTGTCAGCCGGATTGTTTTGAATTTCAGCTTATTAAAAACGGAACTGAATAAAGACCTGCCGATTCCTTTTTTGTGGAGTTTTGTATTTACATAAAGTTTATGTATTACATAATCGTCTTCATTTGTTTTACTGTATGAAATAAATCCAACCATTTCACTTCGCAGAAATGCGCACATAAAAATATTGTTATTGTTATATATCTGATCTTTCAGGCTCTCCGGAGAATACATTCTTTCAAGCATGTAATCGACCTGTTTCTGACCAATAATAGAAGGGTAATGATCATTCCAGATCCTGTGAGCAAGCAATGCAAGTTCTTTCAGCTCTGCAACTGTGCTTATTTCTCTGAAAGTTAAATCCACAATATAATTTTGTATAATTTAAAAATATTCAGATTTAAAACGGCTAATAAATCAGGGACTTTTCTTTTTTGTATGTTTAAGATTAATGATATTCAGTCCGTCAATATAAAATCCCTCGATGTTTTTCTGAAGCAGATATATTTTTTGATTATAATACAGATTAAGCCAGGCAGCATCTTCAATGACAATCTTCTGCATCTCATCATAAATCTTTTTCCTTTCATCAAAGCCGGTGATCTTCAGCGCATCTTCATACATTTTATCTATGACAGGATTAGAGTATCCGACCCTGTTTGGTCCTTTCGGAGTTATGTTCTTACTGTAAAAAAGCGCCATGAAATTTTCCGGATCGTAATAATCCGCCCCCCAGCTGGCGCGCCAGAAAGGAAAGACGCCTTCTTCCTGTTTTGAAACCAGAGTTGCCTGCAGCATTTGTTCAAGCTGCAGATTTATTCCGAATTCCCTTAACTGCTCCTGCACAGCAATGGCAATTGTTTTCTGTATTTCTTCATTGCCTGTGACAAGTGTAAGATTCAGACCTTTTCCGTCCGGATATCCTGCTTCTGATAAAAGCTGTTTTGCTTTTTCCTTATCAAACCTGTATCCTTTTATATCAGGATTGAATCCGGGCATACCGTCAGGTATGGGTCCGTTGATTGCTGCCTTACCTCTGTTCTTCAGCACATATTTCATTATCTTGTCTTTATCCAGAGCATAGTTCAGCGCTTGTCTTAGTTTCTTGTTTCCGGCAAAGGGACCTTCCTTCCCTCCGGGAAGTTCCGGAGACTGCATCATACCGAAGAACACAGTCTGAAGCCAGGGCTGTTTATTAAGTGTATAAGATTTTGACTGCGCATCAAGCAATGAACCGTTAGCATCGGTGATCTGATCATATGTCTCCGATGAAGGATCGTGAAAGTCATACTTTCCGTTTTGGAAGTCAAGGAATTCAGTTTCGGATGACTGTGTGAAAGTAATTTTAATTCCGTCCAGATACGGCAGTGAATTTCCGTTCTTGTCTTTTTCCCAGTAACCGTTATTCTTTTTGAAAATAAGTTCTTTGTCAATATCCCATTTAACAATACTGAAGGGTCCTGTACCCACGGGATTCTGACCGAATCTCTCACCATAGAAATCAACAGCTTCTTTCGGATATACAAAAGCATAGCTCATTGTGAGTATGCTTAGGAAAGGAGCAAATGGTTTTGTCAGTTCAATGATTAGTGTTGAATCATTCACGGCTTTTATTCCGGTGATCTCTTTTACTTCCATTGAAGAAAAAGAAGATTTCCATTCTATGAATTCTTTTGCCCCTTTTATTTTATCCCTGAAGACCCATAGCCCGCGGGTTTTTGTTTCAGGGTTATTTACTCTTTCAAGACAATATTTAAAATCTGAAGCGGTTACTTTACGTCCTTTGCCTCCTGATGATGCGAAACAGTCATTATCCTGAAATCTTACATCATCTCTTAAATTAAAAGTGTAGGTAAGGGCATCATCGCTTATGGTCCAGCTTTTTGCAATGCAGGGTTTCAGATTGCTTTCCCTGTCAAACTGAACCAGCCCTTCCATTACAATCGATAATCCCCAGATCGACTGAACGGAATTAGACATTACAGGCTCAAGTGTTTCTATACCCTGATTTAAATTAAGGTTAAATGTATTGTTCTTAAATAACTCTTTTTTTGAACAGGAAAAAATAATCAGGGAAATTAAAAGATACAGGAATAAAAGAGTTTTTTTCATCAACTGATATTATGTATTTTTGCAATGTTGTTTAATAAATAAAGACTATATGACTAAGGTGAAACTTTCGTTTAAAATTAGTCTGCTCAAATTAAAGAAATTAACTTTTAAAAAATAGAAATCAATTAATCTTTCATATTCAATTTTTAAATTCTAAATCTTTAACCTGCGTCACGGCAAATGGAACGCGGATTTAGCTGAAAGAAACCGGATTTATTTTTATTTATTTCACTGGCAGCTTTTAATAAAACCACTTAATCAAGTTAAGCAGAAAATATAATTTTCACAACTTTCTAAGATTATATGTGAAATCCGTCAGATCGGAGTCATCCGCGATCAGAAAAATCATCGTGTACAGAGATATTCAATATTTAACATACAACTATTATCATTTAATTATCAATTAATAAAATGGAAGAAGTAACAAACGTAAACATTATAAAAGCTCATTACCTGGGAGAACTGTCAGCTACTGATTATATTGTTAACTATATCAACATACTTGAGATACTGAATAAAAATCTTCAGGAAAAACCTCTCAATGATTATATAACATTTTATAACGACAGGGAAAAAGTAATTACTCTGAATTATGAAGAATTTATCAATAAGGTTTACCGGCTTTCAAATTATCTTTTGAGTAATGGAATTTCAAAAGGGGACAGGATAGCAACAATCTCTCACAATCATTATGAAACTGTAATTCTGTATTTTTCCTGCTGGGCAATCGGGGCTGTAGTCGTGCCTTTAAATGCAGCTGAAGAATCCGGAAGAGTTAAATATATAATTGAAAACTCTTCTTCGAAAATTATTTTTACAAGAAAAGAATATTCAGATAAATTGTATTCAGCTGATCTCTCTGAAAATTTAATGATTGTGAATTTTGATGAATTCAGCTGTGATAAATTTCAGTGTGAGCTGAATCTGAATTATCATGTCGGAAAAGAGGATGAATGCCTTATTGTATATACTTCAGGCACTACGGGAAATCCCAAAGGTGTTGTGCTGACACAATATAACCTAATGGCAGATGCATTTGCGATTTCCAACTGGCATGATCTTCATAATGATGATGTGATGATGTGCGTGCTTCCGATCCATCACGTCAATGGAACTGTCGTAACTATTATGACGACAATGTTCTATGGCGGAAAAATGATACTTAATCAGAAATTCCAAACTGAAAACTTTCTGAAGAGAATTCAGGATGAAAAGGTAAAGGTTGTAAGTGTCGTTCCTACTCTGCTTCAGTTTCTTTTGCACTCGGATGAAGAAAGTAAAAACTATGACCTGCATCATTTATCTCATATCATCTGCGGTGCTGGTCCTCTTACCTGTGAACTTGCAAAGAAATTTGAAGACAGATTCGGAATGAGAATCGCACACGGATACGGACTGTCTGAGACAACGTGTTATTCCTGTTTTGTTCCTGTCGATCTGAAAAAAGAAGATCACATCAGATGGCAGAATCAATACGGGTTTCCCTCTATAGGAATTCCAATAGAATGCAATGAAATGGAAATTCATAATGACAAGGGAGAAACACTTGAAGAGAATGTAAAAGGAGAGATCGTAATACGCGGTCATAATGTGATGAAATACTATTTTGATAATGACGAGGTCAACAAAAAAACTTTTGAATTCGGATGGTTCAGAAGCGGAGATGAAGGATTTTTCAAATTTGATGAAAACGGTAAAAAGTATTTTTTCATAACAGGGCGTATTAAAGAACTCATAATAAGAGGAGCTGTAAATATTTCTCCTTTAGAAATTGACGAAGTGATATCTATGTGCAGCTGCGTCAAAACAGGAATTGCGGTAGGATTTGAAAATGACTGGTACGGTGAAGAAGTCGGGGCACTGGTTATGCTGAAAGATGAATATGCCGGTCAGGACAAAGATAAACTGAAAGAAGAAATTATATCATACTGCAGAAAAAATCTTCCGTTTTTTAAATCACCTAAAACTGTTGTATTCTCAGACACCATACCGGTTACGTCTACAGGAAAATATCAGAGGAATAAAGTGAAATATCAATTCAGTCAATGGAAAACTATTCAGTTTAAAGCAGACTGATTTAAAATTATTAAATAGTGATTCTGAAAAACCTGCTCAGTTTGTATTTTCTGCAAACCGGATTTGACTTAAAACTTAATAAAAACCACTAAGGACAAAAACACAAAGCATTCTATTTTCAACACACTTTTCTTAAATTCTTAGCGCCAAATTGATTGCAATGATGTTCAAGACAAACTAAGAAATTCTGTTAAGCAGTTCAGTTCAGATTCGGATGTATTATGCTGTCACTCAGAAGTTCTGATGTGGACATAAGTAGTTTTTCAGATAATTCAAGAAGTTGTACAACCTGTCTTCTGTCAATGAAACTGTAATCATCCAGAAATTTATCTATCGATAATCCTTTCTCAAGATATTCAAAAAGGATCTTTACAGGAATACTGGTTCCGTAAAACACCGGAGCGCCTCCTGATATTTCGGGGTCGACATTTATTATTTTATTATTCATACACAAAAATAATCAAAAACAATTTCAAAAGAATCAGATTTATTTTTGCATTATATAGTTTGTAAAGTTCGTAAATAAACTTGATAAGTAGTTGAGATAATTAAAAAAGAGTGAAAGATGTTTGTCTGACTTAAATGTTTACTTGCATATATTGATTTTAAACTTTCAACTTTCAACTTTCAATCGATCAAATGAAACAATCTCTTTTGTCTCATAAACAGCAACAGATTCCGGTAAAGTCTGAACTGCATATACCAGGCAATTTATTATTTGATTTAATTTTACAGGATGCAGTCGAAAAGCAGTATCTTTAGAGAATGGAAAAAGCTCAAAAAGTTTATAAACCGGCAGTAACATATAAGGCCAGTAATGTCCCGGTCCAAGTACATACCAGGGTCTTATGAAAGAAGACCGCATTCCGGATTGACTTAAAATTTCTTCTCCCTGCATTCTTACTTTGATAAATTCTTTCATCACCGGGGCAGGATGAGCTACGCTTAAGTAAATGAAATGCTTTACTCCTGCATTTACAGCTGCTGTTGCAGCCTGCTCAATAGAAATCAGATCTATATTTTTAAACTCATCTTTTTTACCCGGACCGGGATGATGAACACCTATTAAATGTATAAAGGTATCACAGTCAATAATCTTGTTTTCATAAGTAAATCGGTCAAGTGCATTACCTGCAACAGCATTGCAGCCTGCATTAAGCTTTGATTCAGATCCTTTTCTTACCAGAGCATTTACCTGAAATTTGCGCTTAAGTAATTCCGGAATTATTGCAGACCCAATGTAACCAGTTCCTCCGGTAATAAATATATTTCTGTTCAAATAAATTATGTTTACAAAAATATTATTGCTAATAATATAATATTAAATTACATCAAATCCAAAATCCGAAATTCAAATTTCCAAATTAATTAATACATTGAGATACGGTTTCAATATTAGTAAATTACATTAAACATACAACAAAAAATTAAACCAACAGACAAAACAATTTATGAAAGAATTTGACGTCGTCGTAATTGGCAGCGGTCCGGGTGGATATACCACAGCAATCAGAGCTTCACAGTTAGGTTTTAAAACAGCAATAGTTGAAAGAGACAGGCTTGGCGGGATTTGCCTTAACTGGGGTTGCATTCCGACAAAAGCTTTATTAAAAAACGCCGAGCTTATGAACGGGTTCAAACATCTTGATAATTACGGGCTTTCAGTTGAGAATATTAAATTTGATTTTGAGAAAATAATTGCCAGGTCAAGAGGTGTAGCTGATACTTCTGAAAAAGGCGTAAAGTATCTAATGAAGAAAAATAAAATTGATGTGTTCGAAGGTTCGGCATATATTAATAAAGACAAAACCATTACAGTTAAGAATAAAGAAGGAAAAGAGATTGATGTTCTGAAATCAAAGCATACAATAGTCGCTACTGGAGCGAGAGCAAGATCACTTGGAAATTTGAAATTCGATGAGAAGAAAGTTTTATCATCGACTGGCGCAATGATTTTGAAGGAACTGCCGAAAAAGATGACGATCGTTGGAAGCGGAGCTATCGGAGTTGAGTTTGCATATTTTTATAATGCATTCGGTACGGAAGTTACTATAGTAGAAATGATGCCGACTATAATGCCCATAGAGGACAAGGATATATCCGATGTGGTTGCCAGAGAATTTAAAAAGAGCGGAATAAAAATTTTAACAGAAACAAAAACAGAAAGCATAGAAGTCAAAGGCGGAAAAGTAACAACAAAGGTATCAGGAAAGAATACTGAAGATCTTGTTTCCGATGTTGTATTGGTTGCTATAGGCGTAACAGGGAATGTTGAAAATATCGGACTTGAAGATCTGGGAGTCATAGTAGAGAAGGGAAGCATTAAAGTCGATAAGGATTATAAAACAAATGTAGAAGGAATATATGCAATAGGTGACGTGAACGGTCCGCCGTGGCTTGCGCACGTTGCTTCTTCTGAAGGAATCAACTGTATAGAGAAGATCAAAGGAATGCACGTTCCGGATATTGATTACACTAATATTCCCGGATGTACTTATTGTCAGCCTCAGGTCGGATCAGTCGGGCTTACGGAGAAGAAAGCACTTGAGGAAGGATATGAAATTAAAGTCGGAAAATTTCCATTCTCAGCAAGCGGCAAATCAAGAGCTCTTGGAGAGACAGCCGGATTGGTGAAAGTTATTTTTGACAAGAAGTATGATGAACTTCTCGGCGCTCACATAGTAGGAGTAGAAGCTACTGAATTAATAATGGAATTTGTTCTTGCAAAATCACTTGAAGCTACACACGAACAGATACTGAAAACTATGCATGCTCATCCGACACTTGCAGAAGCAAATATGGAAGCTGTTGGAGTTGCATACGGCGAGGCAATTAATATTTAATTTGAATAAAAGATTTATTTAGCATATTTTCATAATAAACCTAAAAACAAAAAAAGAGGAGATACTAAAATGGACGAAAATAAAACAGCAAAAGGTTTGATTCTCGGTTTTGTAACCGGAGGAATCGTAGGTGCCGCAATAGCTTTATTATATGCACCGAAAAGCGGAAGAGAATTAAGAAGTGATATCAGAATTAAGAAAGATGAGCTTATTGATGATACTTCAGAATATCTTCAGATCGCAAAAACGAAGGCAAGCGATATGATCAATGAAGGCAAAAGGAAATCAGAAGAACTTATCTCTGATGCCCGTAAGAAAGCTAATTCACTGATCGGCGATGCTAATTCAATATTGAATGATGCAAAAGAAAAGGCAACTAATACACTCGGAACTACAAAAGAAAAGCTTACTACAGAGACCGAAAGAGTAAAAGATGCATTCAAAGCCGGTGTTGATGCTTTTAATAACGAAAAAAATAAAAACTCTTAAAGAAAATTATTTTGGAAGAGACACTTCAGATCACTCAGATAATTACCAACATAATTATCATACTGTTTTTTTTAGGACTGACAATTCTTGTCTTTGGTCTGATAAAACAGGCGAAAAAGATCACGGGTAAGATAGATGATTTTTCTAAAGATTTTTCTGACATAAAGCCTAAAGTGGTTGAATCATTTGAAAAGATCAATTCTCTGTCCGATAATGTTAATGGAGTGGTTTCAAAAGTGAACGAGAATGTTGATGTCCTTGGTACAGTAGTTGAAAAAGTAAAAGACACTGCAGAAAGTGTACTGGAATTTGAAAAGAAGATACAGAATACTATAGAGCCTCCTGTAATGGAAACTTTGAATACCATAACTGCTTTATCGGCAGGTGTAAAAACATTTTTTGATTCATGGAAAAAGAATAAAAATACGAAAAGCTTCGAACCGGAATTTAATGAAAATCCGGAGGATCTGAATGTTTCACTAAATGATTCACTAATAGATGTTAACAAAGAGTTAGGGGAAGTTAACTCCAGGCTTTCAGATCTGCAGAAATAATCATGTGCAGTATTTTTAAAAAAGGCAGTTCAATGAAATTGAGCTGCCTTTTTTATTCATAAGATTCATAAGATTCATAAGATTCATAAGATTCATAAGATTCATAA
>DAIPYG010000037.1:0-30650 GCA_036782875.1 Bacteroidota bacterium
GAAAAGCGGATTAAATTTATTGTAAAGTCTTTGAATCACGTTTTGGACGGATGTGATAATTTTTAAATGCTTTAAAAAATGTTCGGGACAAAACTATTTTTTAAATATTATAAAACTGGATTATGAATTTTACTTATTCCAATCAGCGGATATGCGTGTTTCTGAAAATCTTCGATCGCATGGAAAAATCATACATATCAAGGAATACTGAAAGAAGAAGGTATTAAATTAAACAGAGCATAAAAAATTAAATAATCCTATTTTTGCCAGACTAACTTCATTGATAAAACCCAAACAATAATGAATCCTATTTCCCCCGGCTTTCAGGAAGTATCTACTCTAATAGAACAGAGAAAATATGCTGAGGCAATCAATATTTTAAAACCTGTTGTAAATGCTAATCCGGAAAGACTTGCATTGCTTGGTGTAGCTTATTTCAGAAGCGAGCAGTATTCTCTTGCCGCTGAAGCTTTTCAGGAAGCATTAAAATCAGATCCGGAAGATGTTTACATTAAAGAAATGCTGGAGAAGTGCAGGGAAAATTCTGTTGCTGAAGTACAGGTACAGGTGCCGGATGAATATACTTTCGAACGTGAAAAGCTGTTAAGTCCTCCCGTCGTTAAATCCGGATCCATTCCTGCGGATGCTCTGCCTCTGAATGGTAAAGCGGATTCATTGAGAAGCTACAGAATAAAGCTTGGTCATGGAATAGGTTCTGTTTCAACTCTGCTTTTCGAATCATTTGTAAAAGCCTGGGGAAGTGTTATCGGGACAAGCGGTGAGATCTGGACCAACTGGTACAGAAGACCTTTATACTTAGGCATCGTCACGCTTGCACACATGAGAAATAAACTTAACAAACATAATCTGCATTCCACTTATCCTAAAAATGTTCTTGTCGGATTTTTGCCGGAAGTACACAGGCAACCTGAAGGTGTGCAGTATTACAGAACTGCTGACGGCAGCTGGAATAATCCCGATGATCCGAAAGAAGGCGCTGCAGGAACACGACTATCAAGAAATATTCCTGTCAACGCAGTTAAGCCTGAATCAGATAAAAAGCTGCTGACTCCAAATCCAAGAGAGATCAGCCGCCGGCTTCTTACACGAAACAGTGAAATGAAGGAAGTTCCTTTTCTGAATATGCTTGCAGCCTGCTGGATACAGTTTCAGAATGCCGATTGGATAAATCACGGCGAGCCGCTTCTGAAAGATCTTATAGAAATTCCGCTTGCTGGAGATGATCCGGCAAGAAAGAAATATCTGCAGACAAAAATGTTCATTCCGAGAACTCAACCCGATCCGACACGCATGGATGAAAAAGAGGAAGTTCCGGTTAGTTTCATTAATGAAGTTACACACTGGTGGGACGGTTCGCAGATATACGGCAGTGATCAGGAAACTGTTGACAGGCTGCGAAGCGGAATAGACGGCAAGCTGCGTGTCAATGCAGACGGAACATTACCGCTTGATAAAAAAGGAATTGAGGAAACGGGCTTCATCCGGAACTGGTGGGTGGGAATGTCTATGCTTCATACTTTATTTACACGTGAACACAATTCTATATGCGATCATCTTAAATCAAAATATAAATCCTGGGATGATACAAGATTATTTAATGTAGCAAGACTTATCAATGCAGCAGTAATGGCAAAAGTCCATTCGGTTGAATGGACTCCGGCTATACTTCCCAACCGCGGACTTGATGAAGCATTGAATGCAAACTGGTATGGCGTGCTGACAAATCTTTTACGAAAAGGCAAAGACCGCCGGACAGTTGCTCCGATCAATGTCCGCAATCCGGAACTAGGCGGAGTTGTAGGCAATCCAATCAACAAGCAGGGAGTTTCATTTGCATTCAGTGAAGAATTTGTTGAAGTCTATCGTCTGCATTCTCTTCTTCCGGAAACACTTCATATAAAGAATTTCTGCACCGGTGAAAAGTTAATGGACGTTCCATTTCCCGAAACAAGACAGGCAGGATCGGGAAAGTTATTAAAGAAAGTTTCAATGACAGATCTGTTATATTCATTCGGCAATCAGCATCCCGGTCAGCTTGTATTAAATAATTATCCTAAATTCATGCAGGAGCTGAGCATTCCATTTAATCCTGTATTTGACATGGGAGCAGTTGATATACTCCGCGCAAGAGAGCGCGGTGTTCCGAGGTATAATGAATTCAGACGGCAGCTCGGATTAAAACCTATCAGTAAATTCGAAGATCTTACGGATGATGCAGAATTAATTAAAGAGCTTAAAGATGTTTACGGAACAGATTCAGCAGCAGTTGAATCACTCGATTTACTGGTTGGCACACTCGGCGAAGGATACAGACCACACGGTTTCGGATTCGGCGAAACAATGTTCCAGATATTCATACTCAATGCTACCAGACGTCTGCAGGCAGACAGATTTTATACTGACTGTTACACTGAAGAATATTATACAAAGGAAGGAATAGACTGGATAGACCAGTCGGATCTGAAATCCATAATACTCCGTCATTATCCTGAGCTTGCTAAGTCAGGACTTGCGAATGTTAAGAATGCATTTGAGCCGTGGGATGAGGTGAAGGATTTGGATCCTGCGAGACATCCTCTGCGAAGATGGGACAAGACATTATGATTTGGGATTTGGGATAATAATTCTCTATTAGGAAAAGAATCACTGTTAATAACAGTAATAATTATTATTTTACTAACATAAATGTTTTATGTATTGTAGATAATTTTTTTATTTAACTGTTAAATGTATGCCGGAATTAAGCAGGTTTTTTGGGATAATAATTCGTATGTAGATGAAGGTAGGTTCACAGCATAATACACCACATTTTCAAGCATATTATCAAGATGAAATTGCTGTATTTTCTATAGATCGCCGGCTCATTACCCAAAATACAACAGCGATTTGTGGAAGCTTGGGGTGAACTGCATAAGGATGAATTATATAAAGACTGGGATCTATTACAAAATGGTAGGTTACCAATTTCAATAGAACCATTAAATTAAAAAATGAATCATTCAATTTTCAAAGTAACCTCGTGCATTGTTAAATCACCATATACCCTTGAGTTAAAATTTATTGACGGTAAGATTAAAGAAATAAATTTTGAAAAAATATTACATGGTGAAATGTATTCCCCTTTAAAAGATCAGAATTTATTCAATCGTGTTACAATAGATCCTGAAGTATTCACAATTGTCTGGCCTAATGGGGCTGATTTTGATCCGGCTGTACTGCATGACTGGGAAAAATATGAAGACGAATTGATAAACCGCTAATAAAAGTGGGATGTAATTGAGAAAAGAGAAAGTAATCTATGAAGAATAGAATAAGACATACTTATAAACATTTATGCAAGTTAGAAGTCGTAAGGGATTTTCTTCTCTTATCTGATGAATTGATTTAAAAGGACAATACTATCAAGGTAACTTTTAATCCGAGTAAATCAACTATAGATTCTTTAAAGATCCTGCCGGAAAAATTATATTCAGGACCAGAAAGTTACTCGATCAGTATGCTTCGAGGGTATTCTGATTTATTTTCTTAACAGTTATAAAAAGTAAATCCGGATTTCAATAAAACAGCATTCATAATAAATAAACTCTTATTTAAAAAACCAATTTAATCAGAATGATAAATTTCAGTAATGTAACCGTAAAATCAGTGTTTAAAAATACTCTGACAATTATAGTTTTATTTATATCGGTTTCCATTGTATCCGCTCAAAGCGCTGAAGATGATTTTTCCGGTAACTGGAAAACAGAGCAGGGACCTCTTGTGCAGATAACAAAGTCTGGTGATACATTCAAAGGAGTCAATATTGAGCACGATAAGATTGTTCTTGAAAATTTAAAGTTTGAGGACGGCGAATGGACAGGTACATTAATAAAACCTAAGGACGGCAGCAGGTATAACTGCACTGCTGTTCTGAGCGGAAATAAACTGAAAATTACAGCAAAGAAAGGTTTGCTTTCAAGAACCTTGACCTGGATAAAGCAATAACTCTAATCAAATTTTTATTTATTCCAGAGGCGCAGAGGACGCAGAGTTTCACAGAGAAATCTGACAAATTTTAATTTTTTTTTATTTTTTATTTGAAATATATTTTGATATTTCAATACTTGATAATCAATCTGATAATATGTTAAATAACTCTTTGCACCTCTGTGCTAAGAAGATTCAGATAAAATCATAAAGCACTATTAAAAATATATTACTTACTACATACGGATCTCAGGGAGATCTGAATCCATATCTGACAATGGGAAACCTGTTAGTAAAAGCAGGTCATAAAGTAACAATTGCGACTATCAAACTTTATCAGGAGAAAGTTGAAGCTATCGGATGTGAATTCATTCCTTTACGTCCGAATATTGATGAGATAGATCCGGAAGGAGACTGGGCTAAAAAAGTAAATGACAGCCGCAACGGAGCGGAATTCATAGCGAGAGAATTAATTGTTCCTTACATTGATGAAAATTACGAGACATTAATGTCTGCTACCGAAGACTGTGATCTGATCATATCACACGTGCTTACTTTCGTTTCGCCGATTGTTGCAGATAAAAGAGGAATTCCCTGGCTTACATTAATGCTTCAGCCTGCTACGATTCTATCTGCCTATGATCCTCCTGCATTTGCTTTCGCAGTAAATCTTCCAAAATTAAAATTCTTAGGTCCGTCATTTTTTAAATTTCTGTTTAAAGTGTTTTCAGCATTTTCATATCATTGGTTTAAACCTGTATATGAATTACGAAAAAAAGAAGGTCTGACAGATCCAACTGCCAATCCATTGATGAAGTATTTTTCTTCTTACGGTACGCTTGCATTATTTCCTTCTTCATTTGGTGCTCCTCAGAAAGACTGGCCGGTAAATACATTTCAGATTGGCTTTCCTTTATTTGTAGATCCGGGCAACACTCTTTCGGATAAAATTTCGGATTTTCTGAAAACGGGTGAAGCTCCATTTGTTTTTACACTTGGTACAGCGGTAGTCGAAATGAAAAGCGATTTCTTTCATATAGCTTATGAAGCAGTAAAGCAGACTGGTGTCCGGGCAATATTTTTAATTGGAGATAACTCAGATCATAGTACTGATGAAATGACAGGTGACGAACAGATTTGCATTTCAGATTATGAGTCATTTCCTTTATTATTTCCTGAGTGCAGGGTAATTGTTCATCAATGCGGTATCGGTACTACTTCGCAGGCGCTATATTCCGGCAAGCCCCAGATATTAATTCCGTTTGCTCACGACCAGCCGGACAATGCCGTCAGAGTGAATAAACTAGGGTGCGGAGTAATTGTATTTGCTAAACATTTAAGTGTAAAGAAATTAGTTAAAGCAATACAGGAGATCGTCACTGAAAGAAAGTATCAGAACAGCGCTGCGAAATACAGGAGTGAGCTTTTGGAGAATAATTTTGAAAATAATTTTATGAATGCAATTGAAAAGATTTCTGATAATGTAAACCTAATGAATAATAAATAAATAATATTCATTAATCACTTAAGTTACACAAAGATGAAATCTCGTTGTTCCGGCAGAGTCACTCCCATCTTACATTTCAAAGGCAGAATTTCTTTTCATAGAAGGACTCTGCCGAAGAAGCGCGCTTTCTCGAAGAGTCCTCCGCAGAAATATTAAACTTTCAATTAAGACTTTACAGCGAAGTGACTCTGCAAGGGCATCTAATGCATAATTAAAATTCCGGAGACATAACTTACCCGTCAATAGACGTCATACCCTGCGGCGGATATCTTTCACCTGAAGCAACTCCAAGCGGAGCAATTGAATCTATTTCAGTCAGCTCAGCCTGTGAAAATTCTATATCAGCAGCAGCTGCATTTTCCTGAATATATTTTCTTCGCTTTGTTCCGGGAATTGCTGCATAACCTTTTTGAAGCACCCATGCCAGCGCAAACTGTGAAGGGGTTACACCTTTCTTTTCAGAAAGTTTTTTTATTTCTTCTACCACGAAAAGGTTCTTTTTAAAATTCTCTCCCTGAAAACGCGGGACGTTTCTTCTCCAGTCATCCGCCGCAAGGTCATCTATAGACTTTATCTCACCTGATAAAAATCCTCTTCCTAAAGGTGAATATGCAACAAAACCGATTCCAAGTTCTTTTACGGTTTCCAGAATTCCGTTTTCTTCAACACCCCGTTCGAATAAAGAATATTCTGTCTGTAAGGCAGAGATCGGATGAACAGCATAAGCTTTACGGATAGTAGAAGATGATGCTTCGCTTAATCCTATATAACGGATCTTTCCGCTTTTCACCAGATCTGCCATCGCTCCAATTGTTTCCTCAATCGGAACGTTCGGATCAATGCGGTGAATGTAGTAGAGATCAACATAATCAGTTTGAAGATGTTTCAGAGAGCGGTCGATTGCTTTTTTAATGTATTCCGGACTTCCGTTAATACCCTGATGATTTCCGGCATCATCTACTGCAACTCCCGTTTTTGTTGCAATTACAAACTTATCCCTTTTTCCTTTGATCGCTTTACTTATTAGAATTTCATTTTTAAACGGGCCATAGATCTCTGCAGTATCCAGAAAATTTATTCCGAGTTCAAGAGCCAGTGAAATTGCAGCAAGTGATTCAGCCTCATTTGTCTCGCCATAAAATGCGCTCATTCCCATGCATCCAAGACCTAAGTTGGATACTTTTAATCCGCTGTTCCCGAGTTCAATAATTTTTATTCCCATGATTTTATATTTTTATTTTTTATTTGATTTATTCTAGTTACGAGTTACGAGTGGATTCAGGCACTATTATTTAGTCATTTGTAATTTGTAATTAGTCATTGCTAATTGCAAATTGGATCGTTTCTTCGAGAGAAAGATTCTTCCCATCAGCAAAATATTTACGGAACTCTTCCTCAGATAATTTTTTTTTCAGCATTTCAGTTATTTGTGACCGGAATTTTTGCTCTTCATTGATCAATGTTATACCTTCGGATTTTACAGCTGAATCAATTCCACCCAGCAACGTGGCTCCAAGCCGAGGTTTATCCTGACTGTATGCTCCTGCTAATCCGATCAGTGTATAGACGATGCTTCTGTTATCCTTTAATTCCTTGAACAGGATAATGCTTTCCGTATAGTTCTTCAATGCAGATTCAAAATTTCCTTTAAACAAAAATACATTTCCGAGATTATGCTTCGAATGAGCTATTCCGGGTTTTGTTCCCATCTCTGTTTCTAATTCAAGACCCTGTTCAAAATACATTTCAGCCTCCTCGAAATTAAAACTGTTAAATGCCAGTTCTCCAAGATTATTCAGCGATGCAGCCTTAATATAACTGTCATTTATCTCCTGACCTATAGCAAGTCCTTCTTCATAATACTTTTGTGACAGGTCGTAATTTTCCTGAACAAATGCAACTATCCCCAGATTATTAAGAAGACCTGCGATGCCGGGCTTATCACCGATCTCGCGTTTCAGGACAAGACTTTCTTCAAAGATCTTCTTGGCCGTTTCAAAATTTCCATAGTTCATTTCCAATTTAGCTAAACCATTCAGTGAGCCTGTAATTCCAAGTTTATCACATATCTTCCTTCTTAATTTTAAACTCTCTTCATAATATTTCTTGGATTGTTCAAAGTCATACATATCCTCTGCTAACATTCCCAGGTTATGAAGTGTATTTGCAATTCCGCGTATGTCTCCTGTTTCCCGTCTTATTAAAAGACTTTCTTCATAATATTTTAATGCCTCTTCATAATTTCCCTTAAATCGGGAAACAATACCCAGACCATTAAGTGAAACGGCGGTATTTATTTTATCACCTGAGGCTCTGCTTATCTGTAAACTTTCTTCATAAAGTTTTTGTGCATTATCATAATTTCCTTTCTCCTCAGCGATCTTTGCAAGTCCGTTTAAAGAGACTGCAACACATTGTTTATCTGCTGCCTCTTTACTGAGTTTAAGACTTCTTTTTAAATATTTCTCAGCCTTTTCATATTCACCCTGGTTCCTTGTCAGTAAGCCGATACCACTTAAAACTTTTATGAATACAGCTTTGCTGACTCCGCTGCAGTTTTTCAGAATGCTGTCAAGCAGACGGTAGCCGGCTGTATAGTGCCACCTTATATTCCAGAAGCCTCCTAATGCTCCTGCAAGGCGAGCACCGGACTCCGCGTTTCCGCTCTTTATCGACCATTCTATAGCGCATTGAAAATTACTTTGTTCTGATTCAAGCTTATCCAGCCAAATCAGCACATCACTTTCATTAAGTTTAGGTTCTGCAGTTTCTGAAAATTCCATATAATAATTCAGATGTCTTAACAGGATACTTTCATGACTTCCTGATTCTATAAGCTTCTCCTTTCCGAACTGCTTTAAAGTCTCAAGTATCCTGTACCTTTCTTTTCCTGACTGATAAATAATTATTGATTTCTCAGTCAGATAATTTAACAGATCGATTATATCCCGTTTCAGTATTATATCATCAGAACAAACTTCTTCAGCAGCTTCCAATGTCCAGCCTCCTGAGAATACCGATAACCTTTTCCATAATAATTTTTCCTGTTCAGAAAGCAGATCATAGCTCCATTCTGTCAGCGCTCTTAATGTCTGCTGCCTTGGTAACGCGGTTCTGTTCCCTCCTGTTAATAAATTAAATCTGTCATTTAATCTTTCCTGAATTTTTTCAATTGACATGATTTTTATTCGCGCAGCAGCAAGCTCTATTGCTAAAGGAATACCGTCAAGCTGACAGCATATGGAGGCAAGAGCCCGCGCATTTTCACTGTTTACTCTGAAGCTTTCATCCACTGACAATGCTCTTTCTGTAAATAATCTTACTGACTCATATTCCATCAGTTTCTCAATTGAGATTTCTATTTTAGGATCGGGAATTTCAAGCGACGGTACACGGTGGATCTGTTCACCCTTACTTTTTAATGCCTCTCGGGAGGTTGAAAGTATTTTTAGTTTTGGACTATAGCTTAGAAGTTTCTCAGCTAAGACAGCACACGCTTCAACTAAGTGTTCACAGTTATCAAGTATGAGAAGCACTTCTTTATCTTTTAAATGATCATACAGCGTATCTTCCGGTGTTCCCTGTGAATCTTCTTTCAATCCGAAAATGTTCACGATCTCCTGAAGGAGAAGAGCTGGATTTATTATTGCAGCCAGCTCGGCACACCATACTCCGTTAGCAAAGTCATCAATCAGATCTTCAGCAACCTTCAATGCAAGTCTTGTTTTTCCTGCACCTCCTGAACCTGTAAGGGTTAACAGACGGGTTTGTTTCAATAAATTTTTTATGATCTTTATTTCATCTTCACGCCCGATAAAACTCGTGAGCTGAACCTGAAGATTGTTTGGTCTTGCATCCGGAGTTTTCAGAGGTGGAAAGTCTGCACGCAGACCGGTATATAAAACCTGAAATAATCTGATCGGCTGAATGACATCCTTCAATCTTCTTTCACCCAGATCACGGAAAGATATAATCTCAAAATCGCGAAGACTAAGAGTTTCTATTTTATGATTTTGAATTTTAAATTCTTCACTTCTAAACAGCAGACTGTACGAATCATTTGAGATAAGGATCTGCTCACCGTAGGCAGCTGACATTATTCTTGCAGTACGTGCAAGTGTAATGTAACCTGTGTATCTGCTTTCATTCCAATCCGCCCTTCCGGAATGAATACCCATTCTCACTTTGATAACAACTTCATTCCATTCCTCTTTTGCAAGATTCAGCTGTGCTTCAACTGCTGCTCTGACCGCATCTTCTGCTTTTTCAAATGAACAGCAAAACGCATCGCCTACTATTTCAAATATAAAACCGTTATTTGATTCCATAGCCTTTTGCATAATTGAATGGTGTCTGTCCAATGCATTCTGGAGTATATCCGGAAATTCCTGAGCGAGTTTAGTACTGCTCTGGATGTCGGTGAAAAGAAATGTAACGATGCCTGTCGGTGTATTCAATTTAGTATGAGGATTTATTAATTCGAGGATGTAAATTAAGAATTTTAAGAAAGGAAAGTAAGTAAGAAGTTGTTTCAAAACATATAAAAATAATAATACAGATGTGCCGGAATATCAGTTAATGTTTTAAACAGAAAATAAATCCGATATTCTTCCGCTAAATCTGTACCATCCGCGTTCTATTTACCGTGAACACCGGTAAACGTCTCATCTGCTGATTAGTGATTTTTATTAGTATGCAATTTAATTAATTTATAAAAGATCATTATGATTATAAAAATTTTAAGATTGAATTATCTCTTAAACTTCAGCTACCGGGTAAAAGAAGCGAAATCGAAAAAACCAACAATGAAATGCTGAATTGTTTCTTCAATTTTTTAAAAAGACATAAATTTTCTTAATCAAAATTATTAACCTTGACAAATTTGAAAACCTTTTAAACTTTAAAAATATGAATCCAAAAAAAATGTGGGCTAATTTAGCAGTAAGCAATTTAGAGCGAACAAAAAAATTTTATACTGAATTAGGATTTAAACCAAACGGTGTTGGCGACTCAAAGGAACTTACAAGTTTCTTTTTCGGTGATGATGATTTTATCATGCACTTTTTTTTAAAAGACATTCTCAAAGCCAATATGAATATTGAAATAGCAGACTCACAGAAAGTCACAGAAGTAATTTACACTCTTTCTGCCGAAAGCAGGGAAGAGGTAAACAATTGGGAGAAGGAAGTTGAAAGAGCAGGAGGAACTGTTATTTCAAAACCGGAAGAATTTGGGAAAGGATATTATGGCTTTGTCTTTGCCGACCCTGATGGACATAAATTTAATGTTTTTTATATGTAAGGACTAAGTCAGTTCAGTAAATAAGATCAGGATAAGACTAACCGGCAGAGACATAAGCATAAAATTAAAATTTCAGTTTGTCTTAACGGCGGAGTTATATCTGCTTTAAAATACTCTTTTATTTAAAACATCACAAAACTCCATCATCTGCAAGGAGGTGGAAATATTTTCTTTTAATAACACAGTTTAAACTATTGGAATACTCATCATTTTACATAAATAATCATTATTAATTTTTCATTACTCATTACTCATTTTATGATATTCTTATTCATTACTAAGCTGTTTCGCTTTCTTCAACAGCCACTTTTCCGGTGTGAGCTCCAGTTCTGAAATCAATTTTGATATCTCGAAAGCATTATTCCCGGCTTTATTATTTAATTTAAGAAGTCTGTTGAAGAAACCAATGAATGAATTACATTTATCTATATACATTTCCGGGAATAATTTATTTGTTTTGACAAAATGAACATATGAATCTAAAAGTTCGGCTGACTGTACAAACCATCCCAATTCATAATATATCATTATTGTAATCTGCTTAATGGCGGATTTATAGAATACATTCTTTATAGGACCGCATGTTACAAGCTTTTCCAGCGCTCCTTGATAATTATCCTTTTCGAATTCCAGACATGCTGAGCTGTAAGCCAGTACATATTGCTTCTTATCCGGTTCTATTCTGTCAATGAATTTTTTTATGAACCCTTCCGTCCAGTCATATTCATTCGAACGGATTCCTGCCCACACTATTGTCATGAATCTCATCTCACTTATAAATTTTCCATGCTGTGAGACCGTCAGCAAGTTGTGCCTGACTGAATATTTAATAAAATCGATAATATATGCTGTGTACTCTTCTCTTCCGTCATTAAATTTCTTCTGGGCATAATTTCTTAATATAGCAGTCAAGTTAAACTTTTCATTATAGCTTATACTGTCTTTACTTTCAAACAGCATTTTCTTCAGCTCAAAAAAATATTTTTCGTCGTTAGTAATTAACATCAGGCAAATGTTGTAGTAAACCTTCAATACCGGAATTTTCAGATATTCACTGTTCTGTTTTATATGATCAAAAATACTGTTCATGAAATCCGGATATCCTTTTGCATTCACTACAAAAGTTTTCTGATTTAAAAAATACTGACAGAATTTCAGTGAGTTGATGAAGTAAAATATATTCAGACTTTTTTGTTCAAGCATCAGCTTTTCATCAAGTGTATCTTTATAAGTTATCAGCTTTGTATCATTGACTTTAACTTCATTCTTAAAGTATTCAAGCCTGTATTTTGCAAGATAGGAATCAGCTTCTTTTGCTTTCTGCTTTGCTAACTTTTTTTCAAGTCCCTTGATGGATTTCTGCATCAGGTCACGCAACTCTCTGAAATTAAGTTCATCAAGAAGCACAGTATCCTTGTTAAAATCATTGCGCTGGAGATTTTTTTGAATCATAAATTCTTTTGCAAGTTCCATCAGTCTGGATATGGTCATCCCCATAAAGCTTTCGCCATATCTGATCTTACCAAATGCCTTTTCAAAAAGCAATTTTTTATTCAGATTCTTTTGTTCGAAATCGGGATGATACTTTCTGATCTCTTCATATAATTTTATGACGCTTTGATTTGTATTAAAGTATGGAGACTGAATAAAGATAGTGAACTCTTTCATTTCCTGATTGCTGAAAGTTTTTAATATTTCAATTAGAGTTGAGTTATACATATTAAGAGATATTATTGTTTTCTGTTGTAACGCTTATAACTTAAGAATAGTCTAAAAACTTTTAAATACCAATCAATAAATTTATATTTATCTAGCTTTTAAAACCACATTAGTCCAAAATGTTTTTAGATTTACAGATTTATTATTTTTGACAGCGTTAGTTTGATCTCTCACAGGTTTTACTGATTTTCTCAGTTGGAATCCTAATAGATTTAATAATTAGTATAAGCCACACAAGTAACTTTTTAAGAATATTTCTGTGTATAATTTGTGTTATCAGTGAGAGAATACCATGATCTATTTTTACATACTTCAGGAAAAGGTATTGGTCTTTTTTGGGTTGATGTATTAGCAGGATAATTTATTATTCAGGGATTGCTCATAATTCCGAAAATAAACTCCTATAAAAGAAAACATTTTAAGAATTATATAACTTAATTAAAATGTTTTGAACGGCATTGTGAAGATTACGGGATTCGTTTCGTCATTCTTTGTTTGCAATAATTATTGTAAGCCTGTTTGCAAGTTTATTAAATTTTATTTTCATACCATTCGATTCCAAATGACCGGTTATTTCATTTGTAAATATTCTGACTTTTTTATATGAACTGACTTTTTGTATCCAGACATCATCAATTTTTCGTGCAGCAAGTCTGTTACAGTCACAAATTCCTAATCATATTCAAGAATGCAGGTCAATACTGTTATCACTTTTTACCGGGATAATCCTGTCTGTTCCACTCAATCTAGTTGAGTAATCCCGGAATGAAAGAATTGCTTTTCCTTTGCTGTCTAATGAATTTGAAATGTCAGAAATAAAAGTTTTAATTTCAGGTTTATTTGCAAGATTCGACAGAGTATCGCCGCAGCAAACAAATAATTCAGGATTGACAGCAAGTTCTTCAACCTTTTTTATATCGTCATTGATAGCTTTAATCTTTAAGTCTTTTGCATTTGTTTTAAGTTCATCTAAAAGTTGTTTGTTAAAATCAACGGCTAAAACCAGAAAACCAATTTTTGCAATAGGAATACTTTGCAGTCCGTGACCGGCTCCAAGGACTATGGCAATTTTATTTGCTGATGGCAAGATAGAATTGTCAGTTAGAAAATTTCTAAACTCATTACACCTCGTTTGAAAATCACCTGTCATCCATGAATAAAAATGTCCAAAGTGACTGTCGTAATGCTCTTTATCTGTCATAATTGATCTACTAACATTTTCAGACTACAACTTCTGATTTATCAGATACATTGAAGGAAAAATCAGATTTACAATTGAAAAGAAAAAAAAAGATGACAAAACTAAATTCCTGTTTTGGTTGCTTGATTAGTTTTACATATTAAAAAAATGTTTTCTCCGCTGTTGAGTTTATAATTAGTTTGCATTAAAAATTGTAATCCGATCAGGAGTTGTTTTATAAATTACTGCAACTTCGCCATATCTGCCTTAATTTCCAAAAAATCTAAATTTTAACCAATTAACTAATCAAACATCAGTATCACGCATCCGGAATTTCAGGTTCAACTAATTTTGTCAGCTTATCCAGAGATTCCTGCCATCCGAGATAACACATTTCTGCCGGAATGACAGCAGGAATATTTTCCTGGAGAACTCTAAGTTCCGTACCGACAGAAACCTTATTCAGCCAAACCGATGTAATCATTTCCCCAGGCAAATTCGGGTCATCAAATTTATCTGTGTACTTCAGGAATTCGTTTGGTTTGATCTCAAGATATTCTCCTCCAAAAGAATGGCCGTTGCCTGTAGAAAAATTGATAAAGGACATTTTAAACTTTCCTCCAACTCTCGCATCCATATTGTGAACTACACATATAAATCCATAAGGAGGAATCCATGATGCCATGGCATTAGATTCAGTAAAGGCACGAAAAACCTTCTCGGGTGTTGCTTTTAAGACTTTGTGAAGTGTTACGCTGTTGTCTGACATAAATTATTTTTTTATTTAATTAATTATTCCTGTTAACTTTCCTTCTGACCAATGCTATGCTGATTCGGAAGTATTCCATAATATATTCATTAATGTATTACTTTTTCTTTTTTGATATTAAAAAGTACTTTTCAAAAACATACTTCCATGGAATGATCAGCGATATAAAAGGAGCTGCAATGAATATCTGCGCCATTCCTTCTGCCGGTGAGCCGGCGAGAGTTCCTGCGCTCCACATGGGATAGGCGACAACTATGAGCCAGAGCGTTTTATAGAAAACCATAAAAATTACAATTGGTAACCATCGCAGTGGATTAAGCAATCCGAATCCGGATAATGTGGCATAAGCAGCCCAGACACACCAAGCTACTGCTCTGGTAGGATCCCAGGATCCCTGATGTGTAATGATCGTCTTCCATGCATCCAGACCAACAAAAACAAACATCAGAAAATAGAGAAACCTCAATAAGTATATGTTTACCGGACGAACACCTTCATAATTCTCAAAGTCGCGTTTGAAAATGTTGTGAATATTCATAATTTAAAAAAATAATTTTTATTTTTAATAGTTTAACTTTGTAGGAAATTAATCTTAATAAGATTCCGAAGAAATATGCTGTTTAATCGAACGAATCATGACTGTTTAAGTTTCAATCAATCTATAACAACTATGTTTAATTTATGAATTTCCTTTCATCTCTGATATGTCATTTGCCTAATGACTCTACTTTTGTTTTAATGATGTATTTATCATTTCCTTCAGAACTTTCAAATCAATATCTTCAAGCTTATTAATATAAATGCAGCCAACACCGGCTTTATGTTTGCCTAACTTTTTAAGAGCTGCCGAGTTCTCCTTAAGATTCATCATCAGATACAACGACAGATTTGTTTTACGGGGAGAGAAGCCTATCAACAGCCAGTCTACTTCCCTTCCTGTAGCGGGACTTTTATATCTTTTTATACCGAAACCAACTATTGAATTGCTCCATAATATTGGCTCTTCTCCGGTAGCTTTTTTCATTATTTCCAAAAGTATAAAACTGTCTTTGCGTTTTTGTTCATTATCAATTCTATTAATAAAATCCTCAACGCTTGCAGTGGTTGGTTTCGATTTTATTACAGCCGGTTTAGATTTTTTCTCAGCCATATTAATTTTTAGAAAGATTTAGATTAGTTTAAATTTTGCCCGCGGTTGTGTATTAAAAATAGATTGCAAAACTTAAATCATGAATTCTTTATTTTACATTCCTCAAAGTTCTTTGGTCATCAACAATAGATATCATAGCGAATATCTTAGAGTGCTTGGGATGCCAATACTTCGTAACTCCGCTTTTTGCAAGTGAAAGCTGCTAAATAATTAACTACCTTGTCAATCTGAAATTGAAATAATAAATTCAGATCATCTATTTCAGTTTAAGCTAGTGTGATATTGTTGTCAGTCATTATTTTGTAATCCTTTAAGGTGTTGTTTTAATGTTATTAAGCTATTCATATTTTCATTTTATAATTGATGAATAAACTTATTAGCAAAAAGATATAAAAACTAATTTTCAAATTCAATAAAGTGCTAACATTCCCTCTTTTCATTATCTAAAATCGTAAATCAAAAATCTAAAATCACTTACATCCCAAATTGTCAAACTCATTTGATTATTTCATTTCTGTCTTTCAGCATTTCAAGTTCATCACGCATAACATCCTGAGCATCATGATTAAGGAAAGTTTTTAATACTTCCATAAGATTTACTGCCGAAAGAATCCTTGGTACAAGCACATAATGCGCTCCTTTTTCACAAAGCTTAATTGCATAGTCAGGACTTTCGGCTGTAACTATTATTTTAGCATTTGGCGCTACAGATCTTATATTGCTTAGCAGCTTGCTGTTGCTTGTTCCTACTAATATAGAATCAGGTATTGTCGAAATTACGATTTTCGCATGCTCTATTCCTGCATGAAGCAAGGTATCAATATGTCCAATATCACCATAAAATGCTTTTATCCCCCTGTCTTTAAGACTTTTATGCACTTCAGGATTGAAATCAATTACCATTACTTTGTCAAGAATACAAACGCCATCTTCATTTCCGGCATCGTATGATTCCATTTCATTTATCAGCGAGCTGGCAATTGTATAAAAACCAAGAATTGCTATTTCCTTTTTATCCGAATCGAAGTTGTCATTCTCTTCAATTCCTATATCTTTAAATCCTATTTTCACAACCAGCCTGCTTAAGAATTTTTGAACCGAGTCACTGTATTTGATAAGGTATGTTGAAGATATTGAAGTTATAACGAAAGTAAAAATAATTATGGTTAATATATCCGGAGTTATCTGCCCGGCTGCAAGACCAAGCGCGGCAATGACAAGTGAGAACTCGCTGATCTGTGAAAGATTGATTGAAGTCAGGAGACTAACTCTGTTCCCGTTTTTCAAAGCATAAAGAACCGGGAAAATGGAAATGAATCTTGATACAATCAAAAATAATGCTGCTAATACAGAAAACAATAATATATCCGGATTATTTGCGGGGTTTGAAATCTGCATGCCAAGCGCAACGAAGAACAGTGTTATAAAGAAGTCTCTGATGTTAATTACTTTTGCTATTACATCATGGTTATATGGGAATGTAGAAATTACTACACCTGCTATAAGCGCGCCCATTTCAAGCGACAGTCCGAAAACCTCTGCTAATCCGCAAATTAAAAAACACCATCCAAGAGATGCGATCAATACTATCTCCGGAGTTTTTGCGACTGCTTTAAACAATCTCGGCAGAATGTATTTACTGACAAGGAGACTTATTAAAACTACCAGCGCTCCTTTCACAAACGAAAATAATATTAAAATAACATCCGGGCTGGCAAGGTTTGCCTGAATGCTTAGCGCAATGATAGCCCATACATCCTGGAACACAAGAATCCCAAGAGTTAACCTGCCTGCAAGTGTATCCAGCTCAAATTTACTGTACAGCAGCTTCACAACAATTGCAGTACTGCTTAAGCTGCAGCAAACGGCGAGATAAAGAAGATTATAATTTCCTCCGCCTATTGTAAACCCTATTAAATAGAAAAATCCCAGTCCGAGCAATACACAGATTATAAACTGCAGCGTTCCGGAAAACAGTAATGATCTGCCAACCTCTTTTAATTTTTTAACATTTATTTCCAGCCCTATCATAAACAAAAGAAGTATCAGCCCGATGTGTGAAATGGTTTCTATATCATGCTCATTCTTTATAAAACCGAATCCGATTCTAGGTCCAATGATCACCCCTGCAGCTACGTAAGCAAGCAACAATGGTTGCTTTAAAAAATGTGCTGTGAATGCCATTACAGTAGCGGCAAGTATCGCAATACCTATGCTTGAAAGAAGTGTTTCAGACCCTGCTCCTTCATCCGATGCAAAAATGCATGAACTGCAAAAAAGCAGGAATATTAGTGCGCACGGAAATATAAAGTTACTTCTATTTTGTTTTATCACTGTTTGTATTATGAGATCATATTGTTTTTTAAGAAGCTATTAACTGTATGTTGATTCGAAGAAATTTAATATTAAATTGTTTAAAAAATTTTCTGTCTCGTAAATGTAAAGTAATTTTGTCTTAACTGCCGATGAAGTAACAATTTCCCCGAAATTTCATCTCACTCCTGTCTGAATTGAAATCCTGAGCTTTCATTGAGATCTTTGTGTGGAAATAATTCTAACGATGCTGGTCTACAAGGATCATATTACCGTCAGGATCATTTATCATAAAACTTGCAGGTCCGGTAGTATTCTCATCTGCTTCGGTACTGAATTTGATATTGTTTTTTTTCAATTGACGCTGTATATCTCTGACATCATCAAACGTCTCAATATTATTCGCGTTTTCATCCCATCCCGGATTGAATGTCAGAAAATTGCCTTCAAACATTCCCTGAAAAAGTCCGATAAGTGCATTCTCATTTTTCATAATGAGATAATTTTTTTCCATGCCTCCGGCAAAAACGGTAAAGCCAAGGTTTTCATAAAAGACTTTTGAAACATTAAGGTCTTTTACACTCAGACTCATTGAAAATGCTCCTAACTTCATATTTCCATCTTCATTCAATTTTCTGTTGATGTCTGTTCTATTTTTATCAAAGCTGTAATCAGGCAGCTTTGATATAATTATTTTGGAAAAGAAACCGCAAAAAAATGTTGCTGTAATTACTAAAATAAGTAAAGTTGTTTTTTTCATCTTAAGATAATTTTAATTTTTAAAGTTGATGTTTGACCCGCAGCAAAGCTGCTTGTTTAATTAGCTTAACGCTTGAATTCAATTATGTTTTGACAAATGCATGATTACCTGATCTCTCCGGGCTGACATTGATCCTGTAACTTTTAATACATTTGAATTAAAATCCTGGACCCATTCATTTAGTATTTCATTAACTTTAATCCTAAGTTCAGGCAGATCTGATTCCGGACAACCAATCAAATCCGGTTCTTCAACCGGAACGAATACAAGCAGATCTATTTCTTTCATTACATCCTTAACTCTCTGATACAATGATTGAATATTAATATTTTCAGAATCAATTGAAGCCTGAATGTATGCCAGATAATCAACAGGACATCTGTCGAATAAAATATTATTTTCTTTAGTAGTTATTTGTTCTATTGAATGCTCAAGTAAAATTATATAATCTTCATAAACAGGCATTTCAGAAAATACAAATCCGGTTTCTTCCAATTCGTAATATGCTTCTGCCTTGCAAACATATTCAGGTAATGATTTCTGCAATTTCTCAATCAGTGTAGTCTTTCCCACCCTGTGAGCTCCGGTTACTGCTATTTTCAATGGAATGCTGTGATTATATTTAATTTGAAGAATATATTTTTCCGAAATGTTTTATTCGATCTGATATTCAGACTTTTAACCAGCCCCGAAATCCTCTGGCAGCATAGTAAGATTCAGCACCATTGTGATACACAAAGACAGTGTCGTATCGCCGGTCACAGAAGACAGCGCCGCCGAGCTTTCGGATGTCACCAGGTGTTTTTATCCAGCTTGATGTTTTCAAATCGAACTTTCCAAGTTTCTGCAGCTCCCTGTATTGCTCTTCGTTTAAAAGTTCAATGCCCATGTCAGCAGCCGCATCCACTGCACTGTTTTTAGGCTTAAACTCTTTCCTTGAATTCAGTGCATCACCATCGTAACAAAAACTTCTGCGGTCTTTCGGGCTTTCCGCCGAACAATCATAAAAAATGTATTCACCGGTCTTTTTATCGACACTTACAACATCAGGCTCGCCTCCGGTTCTATCCATTTCATTGAGAGACCAGAGTTTACCGGGATTACTTTCAAGCTTTGCATTTACTTTTGTCCATTCTATGCCTTTATGACGGTTCATGTTTTTCTCAAAACGGGATTTTAATGTATTGAGCAGTTCTTCATGTTGTTTTGCTGACAATTCCTTTTTCATTTTAAATAATTTTTGATTAACTGAAAACAATTTTCAAATGGAATGCTCTGCTCATATTTTCTTTTCTCTTAATATATTGATGCATAAATATTAGCAGTCTTTTAAATTGTATTTGAATTGTAAATTTGCAGATGAAAATGAATCAGAATTCAATCAGTTCATCTTTTGATATTCATAAATTGAGTATGTTTGAATTCAGCATTATTTAAGTATGTAAGTTACTCTGGTAGTTTAATGGTGAAATGATAATTCGCAGTCCGGATATTCTATCATTACTGTCAGGTCAAAAATACATAAACCACTTTTCAAATTCAATTAAGTGTTTTATTAAAACTGTTTAGGACAGATACGGGCTGTAAAATTCCAATAGAATAGATAGTATAGAGAAACAATTCCGTGATTTATAATTTTGTAATTTGAAATTTAAAAATTAAAATAGATTTATCTGTATTCGATCTTTATACTTTCAAAATCTCCGCCGCTGTTATCAGCAACGAAAATTCCAATTTTGCCGGTATTCAGATCATTCAATTTTTCTACTGTTAATGACGGCGCTTCATTATTATTTATTAATGCATTTATGCTTTTATTATCAATAACCAGTTTCATAGTAAACCAGCCGGCAGGGTCAGGAGGATCAATAATTTCTTTTTCAAATATACCGCTTTGCTCTGTTCGCAGTTTTTCCCATGTATATTCAGGGTGAGATATATATTGAATTGCCCGCAATCTCTTTACTGAATCAGATGCAAGAAAATTGAATGGGCGGCAGTAAACAGCTTCATAAGTGCTGTCATTTATCCCGTGAAATGCTATCCCGATAAAGCTCCTTTGAAACTCATTTATACCTCTCATTACAATTTCAATTGTTCCGTTTTGAAAATCTTCTACCGGTAACCATATCAGACAGTCCTCTCTTTCTCTTGAAAGACTTAGATATTTTTTATCTCCTGAATTCTCAAAAGTCATTACCCTGTTAGCCGCCGTAATTTCATTATTCTGCAGATCAAATAAATTTATGCTTACAGTATTCTGAGCAAATGATTCTCCTGAATATATTATTAAGAATATAAAAAAAATTAATACATTTAACATTTTAATCCTTAAGATTATTGAATGAGTAATTAAATTTATCATTTTAGTTTAGTTTAATTTTGTAATTATTGTTTATAAATCATTAATAGAAAATTTTGTTAATAGTATTCTCCGGTTAATGCAGATTGATTGGTGTCTGTCTAATTAGAATCTTTGAGAGTATTCGTAATTGAATTTAAAAGGTTTTAGGCGGGGAGCAGTCTGTATATAATGAAGGGCTGTAATATTTCATTTCAATCTGCCAAAGAATCTTAGAAACAGGAGACTGACATTTGATGTTTACATTTTCTTTTTTGTTCCATCTGCCGGTTTGTTCCGACGAATCTGAACGGACCCGTATGCTATCAGAGCATTGAAGACTGCTCTAAATTGAAATGAAAGGAATTATTCTAACTTCACAGTATTGATTAAAACATTGAAAGAATTGGGATTCTAATCAAATTATCTGATCAGAATCATCTTTTAAGTTTCCGAATATTTTTCAGTTATTATTCTGTAAAAATAAATTCCTGAGTCTAAGTTACTTCCATCAAAATTAACTTTATTTAAACTCAATGTGAAACACTTACAGTGAAGTTTCACTTTACAGATTAATGGAAGCACAAGAGGCAGTTAGATGAATGTAAGCATTGAAAAAATCTGTTGAAGCAAGTCTTAAACTGACAGAACTTTATGAAACAGTGAAATGCACCGCAGTTTGGATCCGGGACTAGGAAACAATTCCCGTACTTTCTCCTGAAACGAAGCTGATTTAATTTATCAATCTCGAAATTTCTGATTAATAAATAATTTTTATATTCTGCATAATTTTAGATTCATAATTGTAATTCAATATTGAATTCTATAATTTGACCCTAATTAAAATTTAAAAAACAGAAAGAATATGAAAAAACTTACTTTGTCCATTCTGCTCCTTACCTTTCTTTTTATTTCAAAAACTTCTTTTTCGCAGAGCTGGCTGCCTGAGCCGGTAAAATCGCCTTATGCAGATGCGCTGACCGGTACCTGGACTTCGTCGCCGTATGAGTTTATGGGCAGTACAAACAATGATGTAATTACTTATAATAAAATACTCAACGGTCAATTTATGGAAATTGATGTGAAGAGAACCGACAATACCGGTTTCACTTATGAAGGCAAAGAGATCATCGCACCAGCTGCTGACGGAACAATGAAAGGGACTTATTATGATATGTTTGGTCATGAAAGAAGCACTTCTTACACCGGATCTAAAGAAGGAGATAAATTAATTATCAATGGTGCGAGCCTTGTGGGAACGGGCACTCGCGAAATAATCATTGACGGAGATAACATGATTCAGAATGTAACATTTTCAATTCCTGATAAATCAGGAAATCCAATGCCTGAGCAGAAGATCACTATTAAATACAAAAAAAAGACAAATTAGATAGTTGGAAACTGGAAGTTCGGATTTGATATATATATATATATATATATATGATTTTTTTTACCGGAATAATATTATAAGGCTGCTCTTTGAATTCCTTGAGCAGTTTCTATTCCATCCCTGAACTTTATTTCTTCTATCTTTCTGATAAACCATGATTTAAAATCTATACTTTTTCCTGAAATCTCTTTTTCCAGTAGTAAGATTTCATCTACAACAGATTTTTCTTTTAGTTTAAACAATTTCTTTATTGTACTTAAAAAATCCTTAGTTCTGTTATAGCGAAATATAGTAGTTGAATTTTTATCCCAGCCGCTGTAACGCACTAAATGCATATGTGAGTCGTAAATATATTCAAACATTTCATAATCATTTAACTCATAGTAAATCATTAATGTAAATTTCTTGACCGTGTTTTTTAAAATCTGCGAACTGATTTTAAATCTTGAAATTACTTCGAGAGATTTCATGTAATCTGATTTCATAAACAGCATAATTGCCTCAGCAAATTGCAATGTCGCATTTTTATCATCATCTTCAATAATATACTTCTGATACTGATCTACAAAAACTTTCATTTCCGATGACTTGTTTTCAAGAAAAAAAAGATATAACCATTGAATTAACACCAAAGAGTTTAAACGACCGTTTCTGTTCAGTACTATATCATTTTGATGTCTGAACAACATATGCTCATGGAATTCTTTCTCCTTGTTTATTTCAGGATCAAGGGAAATGCCGGAAATGCAGTCAACTATTTCTTCTATGTCTCTGAGTGCTGATTCCGGTAAGCTCTTTACATTCGAGTAAAGAAAATCCTTTAATTGGTAATAGTATTTCGCATCATTTAAATTTGTGTGAGCGATATATGCAAGATAGTATGAATTTAGCAATATATATTTATTTTTAGAGCTTTTTCGAATTCGGGCCAATATTTTATCAAAATCATTATTTATTAAATTATCCAAAAATTCCTTTGCATTGTTAATGTGTCCTCCTTCTTTTTTTGTGTTTCTTGAAAGTGCGTAAGAAGAATAGTAAATAACAAAAGCTTCAATGAACATTTTACTG
Source organism: Bacteroidota bacterium (assembly GCA_036782875.1). Classification (GTDB taxonomy): domain Bacteria; phylum Bacteroidota; class Ignavibacteria; order Tepidaquicellales; family Tepidaquicellaceae; genus JAGPCH01. The sequence goes on from DAIPYG010000037.1 coordinate 23,489, forward strand.
ATCTGATAATCCTCAATATGAGTCTGCTCGTTATCATAAGTAAGTTCTGTATCATAAAAAGAATCATGCCAGATTTTTATATCAAATATTGTAGTCAGGTGATGATAATATTCCTGAACAGGCATTTTAATATCTTTTAATGTATCATCACTGAACTTCTTTGATATATAAACTGCTTTGTTGTCCAACACAGTATTTAATTCGCGTTCAGCAAGAGCTTTATAAAGGAATGTAAACTCCTGAAGTTCGTTTGATTTATATAACCTGTGTGCTATGAATTCTTCTGCAAGTTTAGTGAAATCATGAATAATATTTTTCATAACTCCATATCCATACTTCTTCCCGGGATACAATTTACTCCATAACTTTTCATTTCCAAGATTCTCATTTGTAAAATCCGGATAATATTTTTTGATTTCATCGTAAAGTTTTACAACGCCTGTTTTCTTATTATGATAAGGCGATTTCAGAAAATCTTCAAAGTCTGAAATCTCTTTATCTGAAAATGACTGGATGATCTTTAGTACAGAAGTTTTCAACATAAGTCTGAAATTGAAATTTATAAAACCCCTAATGGGCGAATTTTTTATTGTAAATTTATAACACAAAACATTAATCCGGATAGTATGACAGCTAATAGTTATCCTGATTTAGATTCTTGCATTTATTTAATCATCAACAAGCTCTGCAATCTTCCTTTCAAACCATGGTTTAAGATCGATATTATTAAGTCCGGCTCTGAAATAATTAATTTCTGATATTTTTTTATTTTCTCTGATCTTAAAAAGTTTATCAATGTTCATGCAAAATTTACGGGATCTTTCAATAAATATTTTCTGATCGGGGATGTTCATCTTGAAATAACTTAAAAAGTGTTTATAGGCATCGAGAGAGCTGTAAAACATTTCAAAATCGTTTTTCTCATAGCATACAATCATATGCATTTTTTTTAACGAATTTTTAAGCATGAGATTATTAAATTTTGTCTTCGTAATAACTGAAATTGATTCATCAAATCTTGATTTTAACAAAAGAGAAACTGCTTTAGCAAATTCTATAGCCGAGACTTTTTCATCGTCATCCACGAATTTGCCAAAGGTATGTATAAATTCATCGAGTTCATTGCATTTGTTTTTAGAAAAGAAATATGTAACCCAGGTTAAAAACAAACCTCCGTTTATAAGACCGTTTCGGTCAAGTATAATATTGTTCATCAGTTTAAAGTCAAAAGCTTCCAGCATTTCATCCTGTCTGTTCATCGACGGATCTGTATTCAGCGAAATTGTATTAATTCTCAAAGCGTCCATATCTATGATAGAAGAAGCCGGAAGAAATTTAAAATTACTTTTTAGAAATTCCTTGAATTTTCTAAAATGTGATGCATCACCAGGGTTAACCGTTGCCTTATGAGCTAGATAGTAACAGCAAAGCAGTGAAAATTTTACATTTGATTCACTTTTCAGCTTTTCAAGAATTTCAAACATTATTTTTTCAGGAATACATTCAAAGAACTTTGTAATGAGATTCCGGTCTCCGTCATTACTTTTATCATTAAAAGAAAGTAAGTATATAAAATAACCGTTCGATATTAACTGGATAAAGAAATTTGTAAAGAATGTGAGCTGATATTTTTCAATTACATCATCCAATGATCTGTGCTGGTCATTAAACTGGCTGTTCCACAGCTTGATATGATACATTCCTGAAAGATTTGAAAGATATTCCGTCGTAGTTGAAAATTGTGAATCAACTATTCTCTTATCATTATCAAACTGTTTCTTCATTTGCTCAAATTTAGTTTCTAAAAGTGAGTTCAGATTTCTCTCGTTATAAAATTTCAGAATATTCAGAGAATTATGAAGATTATTTTTTCCATATACATGAGCAGAAATAAATTGTTCAACCAGCAACTTCAATTCAAATATCAGATTCTTCATCACTCCATAGCCATACTTCTTTCCGGGATATAATTTACTCCAAAGCTGTTCATTCCCAAGATTCTCATCTATGAAATCCGGATAATATTTTTTTATTTCATTATAAAGTTTGACTACTCCTGACTTCTTGTTAAAAAATGGAGATTTGAGAAAATCGCTGAACTCTGTTATTTCTTTCGGGGAAAATGACTGTATGATCTTTAGTACAGAACTTTTTAGCATAAGCAGAAAGTGTAGTTTTAAATAATAAAATCTTTATTTATGCTCTAAAATGATAAAATATGAAATTAACTCAGATCTTTTCGGAAGTGTAATCTTTCAATATTTCTCTTTGCCTTTAATATCCTATGTCAATATTTTTGTATCAGCTATTTTAAAATAATTAAATCAAAAAATACTTACAACTATTTTTTATTAACCTTAAAAGAAAAACAAATTATGAAAAAAACTAAACAAATTTTATTAATGGGAGCATTAACAATGCTTTTAGTTGGTCAATTGAGAGCGGATTGGACTTTGACAAACGGTGTTGGGACAAGACATGGACATACAGTTTACACTGTTGGTGGAACACTATATGCGGGAACAGATTCCGGAGCGTATAGGTCAACAGACAATGGAGCAAGTTGGACAAGAATAAATAATGGATTTCAAACTACAAATCGTAAAATATACGATTTTGCATATGGTAATGGAAAATTATGGTGTGCTACTGATGGCAGCGGACCTTATTATTCAACTAACAATGGAGATGTTTGGATCAGAGAATACTCTTATAGTATGTATTCCACATGGTCGATTGAAGCTAACGATCAATATGTTTACGCAGGCAAGGGCTCTAATATGCATTATTCTACAAATCTTGGAGCAAACTGGGTAAATACCAATGGATATAGCGGATATGGTGGGCTTATATTTAATGGAAATAATGTTTATGGACTTCATCATAATGGAGGTATTTTCAAATCCATTTTGGGAAGTACAAGCTGGACAAGAATAACTGGTAATCTTTCAACTGACATTAAAGTTTATGATTTAAAATTAAAGGTGAATACGATTTACATAGCTACGGAAGCAGGAGCTTGGAGCTCAACTAATGAAGGCGCAAATTGGACAAATATTAATGTATTCAACTATTCTAGTGTTTTTTCATCGATAGAGGTATTAAATAATCATATCATTGCTTCAACAAGAAATAACGTTAATCCTTTACTTAACAAAGTTTATATAACCGCCGATAATGGATCTAATTGGGATAATATAACCGGATCTTTACCGATTACCAACGACAATTACATTCAGGAGATTGCATACAACAGTAATTATATATTTGTAATTTTATATAATACGGGTTTCGTCTATCGTCGACCTTTATCGGAAATTATTATTGGTATTACTCCTATTTCCTCTATTGTTCCGGATAAACATTCTTTATCTCAAAATTACCCCAACCCATTCAATCCCACAACAAACATCAACTTCGATATTCAAAAAGCAGGTCACGTAAAAATTGTCGTGTATGACATAAACGGAAAAGAGATCTCTACTCTTGTAAATGAGGAATTAAAAAAGGGAAGCTATAAGGCGGACATTGACGGAAGCGATCTTTCGAGCGGGATATATTATTATACAATGACAAGCGAAGATTTTGTTGAAACGAAGAAGATGATGCTGATAAAGTAATTTTATAAACAATTAATTTTAAAAAATGAAAAAAATTATTATAACTTTTAGTTTTGCACTTTTACTTTTCCCACTTAACTACCTAATGTCACAAATTTCACAGCAGTGGGTAGCAAGATATAGTTTTCCCGGAAAAGAATTTCAGTCAATCTCAAACTCTGTTCAGGTTGATACGATGGGCAATGTTTATATAACCGGTTTTGTAAATTACGAGATACTTTCTTTAGAAAATCATTATGATATAGTTACTATAAAGTATAACGCATCTGGTGAAGAACTATGGACTCAAAATTATCATTATGGAATCCCAAATGATATGGTAATAGATAATATGGGTAATGTATATATTGTGGGAGTAGGAATGGATTCCTTAACGAACAGAAGTTCTGCTATAACAATAAAATACAATACTAACGGTATTAAACAATGGGAAGCGAAGTATTATATCAGTGATACATCATATGGAGAGATTCGTTCAGTTAAAGTTGATAATCTTGGGAATGTTTATTCTGGAGGATACTATGGAAGTATCGGCAATTATAACTTTATCTTGATTAAGTATAATTCTTCTGGATCTCAACAGTGGGTTTCCGAATTTGATGGTCTGGGACACAAAGATGATTATGCTAATGATATGGCTTTAGATGCTTTCGGTAATATTTATTTGACCGGTACGACCATTCCGGGAGTTTTATATGAAGATTATGCAACAGTAAAATTCAATAATGCCGGTATTCAGCAATGGGTGCGGACACATAATGGATCAATGAATCGTTCCGATTTGGCTACTTGCATTTCTTTGGATGACTCGGGAAATGTTTGTGTTTCTGGTGTAACCACTGAAATATCAACAGGTGGTGATTATACGACAATAAAATATAATTCATCCGGAATTCAGCTATGGATACAGAGATATAATGGACCTATTAGTTCAGGTGATAGAGCTGAATGCATTGCGACAGATTTATCCGGGAATGTTTATGTTTCGGGCAGAAGCAGAGGATCCGGGACATCAGATGATTTTGCAACAGTTAAATATAACAGTTCCGGAGTTCCGCAATGGGTTAAGAGATTTAACGGCGCTGAAAGCAATAATGATAGAGCTATAGCTATGACATTAGATGATTCAAGCAATGTATATGTTACGGGATACACCGGTTCATTTGCAACATTTAATGACATTGTATCATTAAAGTACTCAACATTGGGGATACAACTGTGGACACAGATACATAATGGACCATTAAATGGTTTTGATTTCCCAACTGATATTGCAACTGACAATTCCGGCGGAATATACATTACAGGCAGTGAATCAAACAAAGCGGGTTTTGACTATAACTTTGTTACAATAAAATATTCACCTTCAGTTAGCATTCAAAACATATCAAGTATATTACCAGATAAATATGTTCTCTCTCAAAACTACCCTAATCCCTTCAATCCCACGACAAATATCAACTTCGACATCCAAAGGACTAGTCACGTAAAAATTGTCGTTTATGACATAAACGGGAAAGAGATTTCCACTTTAGTTAATGAGGAATTGAAAACAGGTAGCTATAAGGCGGACTTTGACGGAAGCAATTTGTCAAGCGGGATTTATTATTATACAATGACCACGAATGATTTTGTCGAGACAAAGAAGATGATACTGGTGAAGTAAAATTTAAAAATTAACTTCCTTTTATAAATCAAATTTCTAAAATGATGATAACTGAATCAATAAATGGAAAAACTTACAATTTTTATAGCATTACAGGAACTGTGGTTGGAAGTACAAAAAATTCCCGAACACATGTATATGGCGGAGGCGGAGGTCAGCATGGAAGCAACTATGTAAGTTCATATAATACTGTTCATGATTATATTTTTATTAAAGATCCAAATGGAAAAGAACATGAGATTCATATGAAGAATTGGGATATAGGAACCCGTGACGGACACGAAGTTCTGTTTATTTGGACTATACAGAACGGACAAAATACCGGTCCTTACCTCTGTGTTAAAAATCTATCTACGGGAATGGTTTATACTGACAAGAATGAAATAAAAAATATGTCAAGATATAGCTATGGCTTTATAAATTTGTGGGTTACACTTCCTATGACAGGCTTATTTTTTCTTTTTTGGGTATATTATACTTTTATATTATCACAGAAGAATGCTTGGTGGAAAAAGGATTCCTCTGGAATCAGCATGTGCTGTTTTGCAATAGTTTTGGTAGTGTTTGCAATAGGTCTAAGTATTTCTTCATCGATCCACAAAAATGAATTTAAAAATAAGGAATACAAGAAAGTCGATGTTATTCTCAAGAAAATGATCAACATCAATGATGACATTGAGTCAAAACAAAATAGTGTACCTGATAGAAATGATCCAATGAAAGAAATTGAGAAATTATTTCAGATGAAAGAAAAAGGGATCATTTCAGAGGAAGATTTTAAAACAATGAAGGAAAAAATTATAAAAGAAAATTAAAATAACTTGTTACGATAATTATTTAAATTAAAACTTAATAATCATGAACTTTTCAATTCTTCACCAGCAACGCAGATTGATTCTTATTGCAGCATCCATTGGAATTATTTCCATATTCCTTCCATGGGTATCAAGCTTTTTTAACATGAATGGCTTTTCATCTATTTATGGTATATTGACATTCATTTGTTATATCGCATGTATTGCCTTAGCATTGTTTGGTAATCAGAGCGAACCGTTACCAAAGCAAAATTTATTTCTTGAATTAGCTGCCGGTGGTGGTGCATTTTTGCTTTCTACCATTACTCTATTTAGTTTATTAAGCCATATCGTAATGAATCCGGGTATTGGGGTTATAATATCCTTTTTTGTCTCAGCAGGGATACTTGCTGCTGCCTGGTTTTTAAAAAGACCGGGGGATTCTCTTGAGGAAGGTTTCAATGCTTTAAAGAATGGAATAACATCTAAGACAACCATTTCTACGTCAGAGAGCAATAATGTTTCAGCGGAAAAAAATTCACTAGAGGAAATTGAGAAGTTATTTCAAATGAAAGAGAAAGGGATAATTACAGAGGAAGATTTTAAAATGATGAAACAAAAACTGATGAATAGTATTTGAGTTATCTAAATTAATTCAAACAAATAATTATATAAAATATGAAGAGCAATAATTTTGAAATAATAAAAAGACCCAAAACAATAACTGTGTTGTGCTGGGTTGCAGTAATCTATTCGTTGTTGGATATTTCTGCTGCAATTATGTTGTTAACAAATTATGAAAAATTAATTGAAGAAGACTATAGGCTAAAAGAATTATTTTCTCCTGGTGCGATTTTCAGTTTAATTGTTATCAATATTCCAATTATCATTGGCGCTGTTGGTTTATACAAAATGAAGAAATGGGGAGCATGGGTTTTTATCGGAGCGAATGTTATTTTAGCGTTGGTTCGTTTTTCATATGGAGAGCAAACCCAATACAGCTCCGGCATTTCTCCCTATATCGCATTTATAGTACCAGGATTATGTATTGGCATAGTTTTATACTTTTACAAATATTTATC
>DAIPYG010000038.1:0-30536 GCA_036782875.1 Bacteroidota bacterium
ATCTTTTTTGTCAGCCATTCAGAAAGATTTGTATGTAAAATGCTTTGAGCTGATTTTTTCAAAATAAAAATATCATTGTCTTTGATCTGAACTCCTGTCCTTAACCGGATGAGCTCTTTCATGCATTTGACAAAATTCCTGATGGAGTCTTTGATATATTCGGCAAACTCCTTTGTGTTGCTTAAGTAAGTTGATAATGATGAGACTAAAGACAATCCTTCTTCATAATATCCCAGCTCGAAATATGTTTTTAACTGAAGGATCCTAAGATCGAGTTTGAAAAGAAACAAATTATATTTGATGCTCAGAATATGTTCCAGAGCTTTTTCAAATTCTGATCTGGCAAAGCAAAGATACGCCATTGAATAATATCTCATATTGTCCCTGTGATTTTCGTGCAGTTCACCGGAATAATTATTTATAAATTCCTCCAGCCATTTGAATTTTCCTATTGATGATGAATTTATTACAATGTTTCTGAACAGTACAATATGGAAATTCTCTTTTGCGGAAAGCTTATAAACATCATTGTCGAGCATGTATTTATACAACTGAAATGATTCCTCCGGCTTAAGTTTATTAACTCCGCAGTAAGTCAGCATGACATTCCATAATACATAATTCTCCGATTGTCCGAAAACAGAAGAATATGATTTCAGCAGTTCCTTAAGTTTGAAATAATATCCGGTATTGTCATTGAAACGATTCATCAGATAAATTGCGTGAAAGACCTGAAGGTATTCATGATGCCCCGCATTATTCTTTTTCATTTCAGAAATCAGATTATCTGAATTCAGATTATCAAGCAGATCCTGAATAATATTGTTTTGAATCTTTACATTATATGCTTTCGCAAGATTCTTTTCATCTTCGAATTTATATGCGGATATAAGAGCTGCGGTTATCAGATTCTCGCTGGCTTTAACAGTAAATTCAAATGATTCCTGAAAAAAATCTCTGTTCAATGAACAGTCTCTTTTCACAGCGCATAAGTGATAGTTGTCAACAAAATAGCCAACACTTCCTTTTCCGCTGTTTGATATAACATCATCGGGAAGGTCAGAGCATTCTCTGTCAAATTCCTTATAAAGATTTTTCTTCCTGAGCTGATTAAGAAGTAAATATTTCTTTTTACTTTTGGCAAATTCGAGTTCGAGGATGACAAGATATTCCTTACAGACTCTGAACAAATGAGATGAAAGGGTTCGTATGAGATTCTCTGAACGCTCCGGATTAAAACTTTTCCCCGGATACAGTTTATTGAAAATGTATTTGCTGCTAAGATCTTTGCTTTCAAAATCCGGATAAAAATATTTCAGCACTTTAAAAAAGGGGAGCAGATCCCTGCCTTTATTATAGTAAGGTGAATCTATGAATTTCTCGAAATTTTTAAATTCCTGCTCATTAAATGTCTTAAACAGGTTAAACAGCTTTGAATCCTTCATTATTTTTTGCAACAAATTAACCCTTAATTTGTGTAATTCCAATTCATTTTTCAACAAAACCAGTCTAATAAAGGAAAACTCATTGTCATTATCACATGAAAATCTTTTTGCAAATTCTTAATCCCTGATATAATTTACAGGCAATTATTATAAACTAAACTTACGAGGGTAAATATGTTATTTAAAACAAGAACATTCAGCATCTGCAATTATCTGATCTCAATTTTAAGAAATATTTTTCTTATCAGTCTAAATTTTCTTGTTATACTGCGTGACTGGTTTTATTATGATAAAAGTATAAACTTATTGATTTGTCATAACTGTCGGGAAAATATGAGAGGTAAACTTATCTGTTCAGTATTTATATTATTTGTTTTGTTTAGTTTCCGGAATTCTAATGCTGCGTGGATTCCCCTGAGCTCAGGGACAACTTCCGAAATCTGGGGCATGAATTTTTTAGATGCCAATACAGGGTTTTTTGCAGGAGGAGGAGGAACCATAAAAAAAACTACTAACGGCGGAAACAACTGGTCTGTTACTTCAACCCCCGGCTTTCAGGTTCTTAGAGGTATAATAATGAGAGGCGGAGGTAATGTACAGGGAGTTGCTGCAGGACACAGCGGCGCATGGCGAACTACAAACAACGGAGCTAACTGGGTCAATACATTTGCAACAGGTTCATATTATAATATGGACATACTATGGGCAAATCAAAACATATATTGCGTCGGGCAGTCAATGAGCTATGCGAAAACTGCTGACTGGGGAGTAACCTGGACAACAGGTATATATTCTGTTTCCGGTACTGCCAGCTTTGATATTTATTCTATTGATATAACAAATGCAAATACAATCTATATCTGTGGGTCATCTGTAAACAACGCCGGAGTTAATACTCCTAAAATCTGCAGATCTACAGACGGTGGAACAACATTCAGTATTTTAGTCAATTTTTCTGCAGGAGTGTTTACAGGCGCTTCTTTAAATGATATTGAATTCTATAATTCCGGATCTTTCGGATATGCGTGCGGTTCAAACGGAAGAATACTCCGGACTACAAACTCAGGTACTTCATGGGATACGACAAATCTTGGAAGTGTTGACCTGAGGCAAATTACATTTGAAAACTCAAGCAAAGCTTATGTCTGCGGAAGCGGTGGACAGGTATTTTATACTACTAACTCCGGAGCAAACTGGACAGCTTCAGCACCGACCGGAACTACCAATAATCTCCGATGTATTTCTTATGCAGGCAATTATCTGTGGAGTGCAGGCGCTTCAGGAACAATGATCAGAAATCTTGTTAATCCGAATAATGTAACTGTCTCAGGGGCTTTAGCGGGAAATGGAAATTATGAAACTCTGTCAGATGCATTCTCAGTAATAAACGGCAGTTCGCAAATAAGTGCTGATATTTCCGTTACTATAAATACAAACACAACTGAACCTGCATCAGGCGCAGTTCTGAATAACGGAGACTGGTCAAGTCTATCAATAAAACCCAATACCGGTTCTGCCATAACAGTCTCCGGAAATACAAACAACGGAATTCCTTTGATCGATCTCAACGGAGCTGATGATGTAACAATAGACGGAATAAATTCAGGAGGGAGTTCACTGACAATAATTAACACAACCGTACTCTCAAATTCAGGAACAAGCACCATCAGATTTCAAAATGATGCGACCAATAATTTAATTACAGGATGTAAAATATACGGTTCAACAAGATCAAATATTTTCACTCCCTGCGCAAATATATTATTCAGCGGAAATGCATCAGTAACAGGAAATGACAACAATGTTGTTTCATATTGCGACATAGGTCCGGCAGGAGCAAATCTTCCTTCTGTTGCAGTTTATTTTACGGGAACAAATACAACAACCGCTCTTAATAACAGCAATGATACAATTCGAAACTGCAGCATCTATGACTATTTTGCCTCAACCGGCGGCTCAAGCGCCGGGATTTACATTGGTTCAGGTAATACAGCAACTTCCATTGCTGACAATAAATTTTATCAGACTGCAACGAGAACCAGTGGAACAGGTTCTTCAGATCATTGTGCTGTACAGATCAGCAATACTTCAGGAAATGATTTCAGAATAACAGGAAATACGATCGGATATTCTTCATCAGCCGGCACAGGAGTTTATGCTTATGACGGCAGAACAAATTCCAATTTTTACGGGATCACGGTGAATGCCGGAACTTCATCGCTTAGCGAGATCTCAAATAACATAATTAACGGAATACAGATAACTGGTGCAATGTCAGGTTCAGTCTTTATAAATAATATTGAAGGACTTTTTAATGTGTATGGTAATACTATAGGAAGTCAGACAGTTACTAACAGCATAAGTTTCACTTCAAGTAATTCTTTTACTCAGATCACGGGAATTAAAAATACAGGGACTGCAAATTCAACATTCAGTCAGAATACCATCGGAGGAATTTCAGCTGTATCACCTGCCTGCATATTTTCAGGCATGAATTTCTTCTCTTCAGGCAATCCTGTCTTGAACTGTATCAATAATATAGTTGGAGGATCAGACACTAATTCAATACAGAATCTGGCAAACGGTACAGGAAGTTTTTTGTCCGGGATATCTGTCTCAGGAACCGGAAGCTCAGCTCTCTTTCAGATGACGGGGAATATTATACAGAATCTGAAGTGTGATAATCCCGGTACATTCACTAATTCAGGGCTGGCAGGGGTTTATGTTAATATGTCTTCGGGAAGCATTATTGCCGGGAACAATATTATTCACTCACTTTCAAATATTAATAACTCTGTAGCATCTCAGGTAACGGGATTTATGATCTATAATTGCACCGGTACTTTCAATTCCAATTCCATACATTCATTAAAGCTGGCAAATTCATCTTCAAATATGAACGGGATTTTTATTTTTACAGGCAACAGCAGTTTTAATAACAATATGATAAGTCTTGGGAAAGACAGTTCGGGATTGAGTCAATCCACCGGCTGTTCAATCTATGGGATAAAAGCATACGGTAATGGAATAAATAATTTATATTTCAACAGTGTATATATAGGAGGAAGCCCAACTGCAGGCTCATCGAATACATTTGCGTTATACAGTACGGCTGAATCATATCCCGGGAATTACCTTAATAATATTTTTTATAATGCTCGTTCGAATGCAGGATCTACCGGTAAGCATTATTCCATCAGCATAGCCGGAACTGCTCCTGATACTACCGGTCTGAAAATCAACTATAATGATCTGATATCAACCGGATCAGGCGGCATACTTGGTTACTTTAACGGTTCAGACATTCCTGAAATTTCTTCCTGGAAAACAGCCACAGGAAAGGACGGCAACAGTATTTCTGCAAATCCGAATTTTATAAGCTATGTAAATCTTCACATTGATTCGTCAGTCACATCTCCGTTAAATGCTGCAGCAACAGCAATTGCAGTCGTCACTTTGGATTACGACGGAAACATAAGGAATATTTCCACTCCTGATATTGGCGCTGACGAATTTAATTCATATGCGCCGGCAGAGGCATTGAACTTCGACGGTGCTAATGATTATGTTTCATTGCCAAATGCTTTAACACAATCTTTCACAGCGCCAACAGTCACGGAAATCACAATTGAATACTGGTTTAAAGGAAGCAATCTTCAGTCAGCTGTCCGGTTTCAGCCGGTAGTTTATAATTACATTGTAGCCGGATGGGGAAGTCCCGGTAATCAAAAGCATCTGATCTCTACAGAGGGTGGAACTAACGGGATCAGAGTCGGAGCTGCTGCAACAGACGGCAACTGGCACCATATAGCTATGACATGGAAAAAGAATACAGTAAACGGATTCAGAAGTTATCTCGACGGCGCACTTGTCGAACAGAGGAATTCTTCAAATTTAAATCTTCCACCTTTAACAACTGGAGGAAATCTGGGATATTATGCCGGCAATCCTGAATATTTTAACGGCACACTTGATGAAGTCAGAATATGGACACGCGCATTAAGCCAGACTGAAATCGCCGTTAACAGATTTAATGAAATAAGTTCGGGAACAGGTCTGCTTGCAAGCTATCATTTCAATCAGGGACTGGCAGGAGGAAATAATACGGGTTTGAATTTACTTACAGATGCAACTTCGAATAATTTTACAGGCACGCTTACAAACTTTGCATTAAGCGGAAACACTTCAAACTGGACAGCGCCGGGCGGTACCGGTTACGGCACAGGATATAATGTGATCAGTATCTCGGCAATTCCGCAGGGATACTATAATACATCAACTCATTTACAAAGTATGTCTGATACTATGAAAGTATATCTTCATTCAGGAATCTCACCGTTTAATGCAGTTGATTCTGCTAAGAGTGTTATAGATTCTGTTACAAATACAGGTGAATTTATTTTTACTAATGCACCCGCAGGAAGCTACTACATAAGTTTAGTCCACAGAAACTGCATTGAGACATGGAGTGCTGCTGCGCAAACTTTAAACGGAATTACCAATTATGATTTTACTTCTTCTACTACTCAGTCATTCGGAAACAACATGAAGCAGGTTGACACATCACCTGTCAGATTTGGAATATACAGCGGCGATGTAAACAGTGATGAGACCATTGATCTGTCCGATGTTATTCAGACATACAATGCAGCTGGTGCATTTGCAGCAGGATACACGGTCACTGATCTCAACGGTGACCGCATTGTTGATCTAAATGATGTATTGACTGCTTATAATAATTCGGCAGGGTTTGTATCTTTTATAAAACCATAATTAAAATTCAATACGAAAAAAATGTGGAGATATTCCTTCATTCACATTTGTACAAACCGATTTGTCTCTGAACAGCATGCCTGGACATCCGGCTGACAGGTGGCTCAAACAGGAAATTTTTGCTCCACGCCAATACACTGAAATTTCTTACGGAAATTTTTCAAAGGCGGGGTTTTTTAAAAGAGAAAAAAACAGATTTAAATTTTAAAATAAATTTCATATTAAATTATCATTTTAAAACTCTTTTGGACAGCAATGTAATTCATTATTTAAATGGTATATTTCCGGCAGGATAACAGATTGTAAATATTATCAATCTGAAAAATAGTTCGTCAATGTTTGCTCGATAGTGATTCCATTTTATTAAGAAATGGAATCACTTCATCTCTTTGCTCGTTGATTTTCAGAAATGCGTATAAAACTGAAATTTCAGAAATCCGTTTTATTTAAAAAGGAAAGTTAAAACATAATATAAACATTTATCAAGTAAAAGAAGATGTCTGAAATAAAATTATGTGATTCGTTCAACTCTTATGCTGCTATATTTAATGAAAACATAAAAGTAAAGATTTGAAGGATTTTAGAATTATTTAAAAGCTAAATATAATTCTTCATTTTTTCATCTCAATCCGCGTTCAGTTTATATCGTGTAAAATGATCAGGCTTAAGCCAGTCAGTTTAACCTTGATAATTCCCTTCCATGAAATTAATTTTAATACCTTTTTGAACATTCATTAACCGGAAAATAACTTAATGCGAAAGAGCCCTGTAACTTCCCCTGATAAAAAATATTCTGATAATAAGCCCGGACTTTCACGACGTAACTTTCTCAAACTTTCGGCAGCAGCTGCAGCCGGCTCGGGTATTCCGATAAGTAAAGTATTAGCAGATGAAGCAGATGAACTTCCAAAGCTTCTGCCTGTTCCGGGAAAGCCCGGATTTGATCATCTTGTTGTACTGATGTTTGAGAACCGTTCATTTGATAATATGCTGGGATATCTCTATCCTCCGGGACAAGTTCCTGACGGACAAATCTTCAATGGCATAGCTAATGGAAATTACAGCAATCCATCTCCCGGCGGAACAGTAGCTGCTCATATTTATAGTGGGGACACGGATGTTATCATGAGGAGTCCCACACCAGACCCGGGTGAAGAATATCCTCACGTTAACACACAGCTTTTTGGGACAGTTGATCCGCCGGGCAATGCTAAAGTTGAATTTAAACAAATGACAGCGCCTTTCAATGCACCGCCTCCGGGAGCCGAAGCGAGAATGGAGGGATTCATAAAAGACTACATAAATAATTTCATTGCAACACAGGGAAGAGAACCTTCAAGAGAAGAGTACGAGGTCATAATGGGCTCATTCAGTCCGGAAATGCTGCCGGTAACCAGCGCACTTGCAAAAAATTTTGCAGTGTATGATGCGTGGTTTTGCGGTGTGCCTTCACAGACATTCTGTAACCGGTCTTTCTTCAATGCATCTACTTCATCCGGATTCGTAACCAACGACGGCGGTCCGGAAGGTTATCTGAAATGGGAGCGAAACACCGGACCTACAATTTTCAACCGTCTTGAAGAAGCGGGAATATCCTGGGCAGTTTATTTCGACGAGAGTCAGGTAGTATCACTGACAGGATTTATAAACATTGCTTCACTCAGACCTTTCTGGAAAACACGTTTCTTCGGAATGAAAAAATTCCATGAAGATGCAGCTTCGGGAAAGCTGCCTGCTTATTCATTCATTGAGCCTCGACTGATTTTTAATCATAACGATATGCATCCTCCTGTCCCTTCTTTTGAATTCAAAGGTCCAGACGGCACTAATGTAGTAGTTGGAGCTATGGATGATGTGCGAGCCGGAGAGAAACTTCTTCACGAGGTTTATAAATCGATACGCACAAGTGCTGCGGTCAACGGCTCCAATGCATTGAACACAATGCTGCTCGTTACATTTGATGAGCATGGAGGTACATACGATCACGTTCCGCCTCCGCCGGCAGTTCCTCCCGGTCCTGTAGAGAATCCGGAGATGGGATTTACATTCAACAGGCTTGGTGTAAGAGTGCCGGCAATAGCTGTTTCTGCGTGGACAAAGTCAGGTACGATAATAAATGAAGAGATGCATCACGGATCTGCAATTGCGACATTATGCCGTAAATACAATCTGAATCATCTGACAGCGCGTGATGAGAATGCCCGTGATATCACCAATGCATTAAATTTAAAGGAACCCCGTCAGCCCTGGGACTGGCCTGAAACGACCCCTCAATATGTCCCCCCCAATCCGGAATCATTCGGACCTTTCACAGAGGCAGTTGCCAGCATGCCGCTTACACCGCCTGCTCTCTCACTGCTTGGAATGCTGACAGAAAAGTTCGGACTTCCGACAGATAAAAAGCCGAAAACCATCGGGGAAGCTTATGAAATGTTGCAGCGTCTCGGCGTTGGTCTCTTCGGACAGCCGTAAATTCTGTGATAAATAAATTCCGTTTTTTGAAATGATGGAATCTTATTATTAATTACTTAAATTCATTTTCCTTTAGATTAAAAGTTTATCACAAAAAGTGATATTGTTTTGGACAGTACTGATAAATTGAACACCAATATTGAATCCTACATTTACCGGAAATCCGGTTTTAAAGAATATAAATTTAATTCATAACTTTGTATAATTTAAAAACCGTTTCACTAAACTGAAAAAGTATTATGAAATCAAATACACCCAATCACATTCTAATAATTATTTTAATTATTATTTCATTCAACATTACAAACGCTCAGAACTTTACATGGGTAAGGAATCAGACCCATTCTATACTTTTTAATCCTGATCTTACATCTTTTCTATCAGAATCAGATGCAGCGGGAAATACGCTGCTGGCAGGCATTTACAATTACAGGCTTTCTTTCGGTAATTATTACGGAGATGTGTCCGTAAAAAAATATGATCCGATGGGTAATCTGATGTTCATAAAGATACTTTCCGGAAAGATAGTTATAGATGGCCTGCAGGCAGATCAGTCAGGCAATATATATTTGTCGGGCAGTTTTATGGATACACTTAAGATTGATACTGTTAATTTTATATTTAACACCGGCAGCGGATTCAATCAGAATAATTTCATTATCAAACTTTCTCCGAACGGTGATTTTATCTGGAAAAAAAATATCGATGTTTTGTATCCGTCAATAAATATACTCGATGCAATAAAAATTAAAGGAAATTTTCTATATGCAGGTATGCTGAATTTTAACCAGGGCTTAATTAAAAAATTTGATTTAAATGGAAACGAGATGATGAGCATTGTACAGAATCCTGTAAGAAATATAAGCAGTATAGACGTAGATGCACAGGGCAACATATACGCAGGAGGTGCATGCAGCAACGGCAATATAACATTCGGAAATCTTAGTCTCACGGCATCACATTTCTATAATGTATATATGGTAAAATATAACTCTTCAGGAAATTGCCAGTGGGCAAGATTCGTTGAGGATTTTACTTTTCAGTATATTGATGTAGCATGTGATAATTCAGGTAACTTATATGCTGCCGGAGATCTTTTCGGAAGCTTTATGTTCGGTTCAATACAGACTCAGGGAGCTCAGTGGGTATATGATTTCTTTCTTACAAAGATCAATTCTTCGGGCACATTTCTCTGGGTTAAGGAAGTTCCGGCTACACAAACCATTACAGGTGATGCGGGAAAAGCAAATGTAAACTCAATTGCAGTTGATGCTCAGAACAATGTTTATTTTGCCGGATTTCAAAGAGGCACAATGAACTGGGGAAACAACATTAGTACAACATCACCGGGGTACACAGGTATTCTTATTCTGAAATATGATCCGACAGGAAATCTTCTGTCCGGCAGAATTGCAGGCGGGGCTTCAGGAAGCAGATCGGATGATATAGGAATTGATAATTCAGGAAATCTATTTTTATCAGGCAACTTTTCAACCTCAGCATTATTTGATACAATATCTGTTACAGGAAGCGGAAATCTGAATTCATTCATTGCCAGGCTCTCTCCCTGGCAGACAATTGGAAATATACATCTTAAAATGATAATCGAAGGTTATTATGATATTTCATCAGATAATATGAGAATGCAGGATACTGTAAGAATATATTTAAGAAATTCTTTTGCTCCGTATTTAATTGCTGATTCATCAATTGCTGTTATTGATCCTTATACATTTAACGGTTCATTTCCATTAATAAATACACCGGGAGGAAATTACATTATACAGACAAAACACAGAAATTCAATAGAGACCTGGAGTTCATCAGCTTTCAGTTATGTTCAGGGAGGCTCAATTAATTATGATATGACTTCATCTGCTTCTTCAGCTTTCGGAAATAATATAAGGAATGTAAATTCAGCACCTGTCAGATTTGCAGTTTACAGCGGAGATGCAGATCAGGACGGCAACATAAACCTGAATGACCTGATAATTATAAATAATGATGTATCACAGTTTGCATTGGGCTATATCAATTCGGATATAAACGGGGACAATACAACTGATCTCACGGATCTCATATTTACTTATAATAATTCGAGGAAGTTTGTGAGTGTGATAAGACCGTGAACAATGAATAATGAGCAATGAACAATTAACAATGAAGAATTAACAACTAACAATGAAGAATTAATAATTTTCCATAAGTTGTTTCTTAGAGTTTTTGAAGCATAAATATTTGATCAATTGTTCTTTAAATGAAGTCTGGGAATTGTCTAAAAGAAAAATCCGCTGAACAAACAACATTCAGCGGATTTTTACATTCTTTAAAGTATATATTATCTTCTCTTGTATTCCCTGGAAGTATAAGGTGAATAGTTGCTTGATTTGTAATTGCTTTTACTGTAATTGCTTTTTTTGTAACTTATTTTATTTGTTGATTTTTTATAACTGTGTTTTTTGGAATAGCTTGTTTTACCGCATTGTTTTTTCAGCTGATAATAAAGCTGTTTGTAGCTGACTCTGCTCTTTTTGTAATGATGTTTGTTCTTGCTGCTGCGGCCGGCTGAATAAAGACGTTTTTTCTTATGATACTTTTTCTTGTAGCTTACACTTTTAACTTTGGTCTTAAGCTGTTCGACTTCTTTCTGAAGCCGTTCGTGTTTGTCCTTGATAATATCAAGATCCTGGGACAGGTCTTTATTCTCGATCTTTGTATCCGCTATCAGTTCGCGGTTCTGAATGTTTGTCCTATACGAATCATAAAACAAATATCCGAGAACTCCGGTGCAGACAACAAGAAGAGAAAAGATTGCAACCTGAAGCTTTGAAAGGTTTCTAACTAATTTCATTTTACACCCTCGTTTAATTAATAAAATAGTTTTTTAGTGTTACGGGAATTACTCTTAATTTGTTGGGTATGTAAAATTAATGTTTTGAGATTTTAATAACAATCTTTTTTGAGTGCGCCTTTTATTTGTTTCAAAATAATACTGATGGTTCAACTGATATTCTAATACGGCGGTACTGAGATACAGCTAAATAAAATGTATTTCAGACTAACTGGGATTCTCAGCATTCTCATTAATTACTAATGATGCTTTGTGCTCGAGACCTCAGTGATGAGTTTAATGATCAGATACAAACTAACGGAAAGAGACAGGGCTGATTTTATAAATATATTACACTAACTTCCTTCGCCTTTACTGCAAGGGATGAAACATATTTCTCGTCTACTTCAATATTAAACAAACTCCATTTCTTCACTTCAGCATCTTTACCTTTTATCCATTTCACTTCCGGCTTTTCTCCCGGCTTTAATGTAACTGAGAAATCGTTAAGAGGGTAGGAGAGTCCTTCACCAAGTGCTTTAATGAATGCTTCCTTCCTTGTCCAGCAGTTAAAGAATGCTGTCCTGATATCACAGTCAATTATTTCTGAAAACTCTTTTACTTCCCCGTCTGAAAAAAATCTCTTTGCTATCTGAAGCGCATCAGACAATTCTCTCATAAATTCTATATCAATACCAACTTCTGAATTGTTTGTAAAAGCAAACACTGCCTTTCCTCCTGAATGAGCCAGATTGAATTTAATATTATTTCCATTAATAAAAGGTTTGCCTTTTTCTGAATATGAAAATGTTATATTTCCCGGAGCCTGATCAAGATATTTAGCAAGTAATTTTCTTAATAATGCTCTACCGGAAATATAATGAAATTTGTCTTTTTCAAATTTGTATTGGTATGCTTTCCAGAGTTCGTCGGGGGAAAGTACAGTTTCTGATTCTTTTATTTGATCTGATGTTGATTCCAGTGAAAAACGGTAAATGTGAATTTCATTTTCGGAAATGGTCATTTGAAATTAATTCAAGTTGCAATTAATACAGGAAAACATAGACATATACATTCACTATCGAAGCAGTCTGTGATAATGAATTAGATAATCAGGAAATAATCCTTTCAACGGTATTCTTCTCTGCAGGTTTATTAACAGAACCGTTTGTACCGGATTTACGCTGATATTCTTTGTTGGCATTCTCCAGAACAAGATTCAGCTTTTCTGCAAACAACTTCAAATGCGGTTCTTTGATAATAGATTTATGATTTGTTCCTGCAATGTGATGTGACTCAAGTCCGCCTTCTGCAAGGTTTCTCCAGCCTTCACGATACTCATCCTTGAATGTTCCGCATTCGATAAGCGTGATCTTTCCCGGATACTTTGTCGCTAAGTAATTATCCTGCGCTTTGAAATGTATGAGCATTATCTCCTTAAATAATCTCTTCTGCGAATTGCTGAATACGTATTCCACTTTATTCTTTACTTTCCATTTGGCTTTAAGAAATTTGTTGACGGAATATCTCTTCGCAACTGTGAACAATTCACCTGTTTTCAGATGATGGATTGTCCTTGTAATGAAATGCTTTGTATCTCTTTCCTTCGGAACATAAGAAGGAGGCGTCTCTACGAACGGCGGCCATGTATCAAATATCGCTAAGAGTCCGACCTTCTGTCCGAGCTTTCTCAGCTGCTGCGCCATTTCAAAAACAACTCTTCCACCGAAGCATCTCCCGCCCAATAAATACGGACCTTCCGGCTGCAGTGTCATTATTTCCTTTACATAAAATGCCGCCATCACTTTAAGATCCGTGTGAGGCGGCTCTTTGCCGTCAAGTCCTATGGATTCGAGTACATATACAGGCTGATCATCCGGTATGTATTTTAAAAGTACCTGGTAATGCAAAGCTGTTCCTGCTGCGGGAGGAACGGAGAAGAAAGGCAGCTTCGAGCCGCCGGGCTTTACCGCTACTAAAGATTTAAACGGTGAAGTCCATCCTTCATTTTTTAAAATAACTGCAAGCTCTTCTATGGTTGGTGAATTGAAAAGGGTTGACAGCGCAAGCTTTCTTCCTGTCAGCTTTTCTATGTAACCAAATAATCTTAATGCTAACAGCGAATGTCCTCCGAGTTCGAAAAAATTATCTTTGATTCCGATTGGAGAAACTCCGAGAACTTTCTCCCAGATCTTTGTAAGCTGAAGTTCAAGCGTATCTTTTGGCTCAACATATTTGCTTTTATCTGTTGTGCGTATAAATTCAGGCTCAGGCAAAGCCCGCTGATTGATCTTGCCTGTTGCAGTTAAAGGTATTTCGCTCAAAACAATATAATCAGATGGAACCATGTGAGCAGGCATCTTTGACAGCAGATAATTCTTTAATTCGGATGACGTAGGCGCAGACTGTTCTGAATTAACATAATATGCAACAAGCCTCTTGTCTCCTTCGGCATAATCTTTTGCAAGTACAGCTACGCTTTTCATTCCCGGATATTCCGCTAGTATGGATTCTATTTCACCAAGCTCAATTCTGAATCCTCTAAGTTTAATCTGACTGTCTGTCCTTCCCAGAAATTCTATGTTACCGTCAGGAAGATATCTTGCCGTATCACCGGTTTTATAGATCTTCTGACTAAATCCTTTGTCTTTTGTCTGTTCAGTATAAAAAGGATTGTCAATGAATTTTTCTTTTGTAAGCTCTTCTCTGTTATGATATCCTCTGACAAGACATACACCTCCGATATATAGATCACCTGTAACGCCTGCAGGAACAGGCTTCAGATAAGAATTCAGAACAAACATCTGTGTATTGTAAATAGGCGTGCCGATCGGAGGCAGCTTCATCCAGCTGTCAGGATCACTGCTTAAAGTATAAGCTGTTACAACGTGCGCCTCTGAAGGACCATACTGGTTTGTAAAAGTAAAATCTTTCAGGTTTTTGAAAAGATTAATTATAGCGGGAGTGTTCTGAAGCTGCTCTCCGGCTGTGTTTACTTCTTTCAGTTCTAATGGTAAATTATCCGACATGGAGTGCAGCTCAGCTAATTCCTGCAAAGCAATGAACGGAAGATATAATCTCTGTATTTTTTTTTCTGATAAAACTTTTAATACTTTTGAAAGATCTTTCCTTACATCTTCTTTTATCAGGACAAGTGTTCCACCGGAATACCATGTTGAAAATATTTCCTGAAATGAAACATCAAAGCTCATTGTGGTGAACTGAAGCACTCTGTATCCTTTCTCAAACTTCTGTCCTTCAAGCTGCCAGTATAAAAGGTTAACAAGAGCTTCATGTTTCATCAGAACACCTTTTGGCTGGCCTGTAGATCCTGAAGTGTAAATTATATATACAAGATTTGAAGGAGAAACATTTACATCCGGATTTTCTTTGCTTTCCTTTGAAATTACTTCTGCATCTTCATCCATCAATACTAATTTCGTCTTTGTTTCCGGAAGTCTTTCAAGCAGATGTTTCTTTGTAAGCAGAAAAGGAATGTTCGTATCTTCTATCATGAATGCCAGTCTTTCAGCCGGATAGCTTGAATCAAGCGGAACGTAAGCGCAGCCGGATTTAAGTATTCCAATGAGCCCGATGATCATTTCAAATGATCTTTCAATACAGATTCCTGCCATTACGTCAGGACCTGCACCGAGCTTTATAAGATAATTTGCAACCTGATTGGCTCTTTCATTTAATTCTCTGTAAGTTAATTTCTGATCTTCAAGCTCTGCTGCAATCCCGTCAGGATTCTTTGCAGCCTGCTCCTCGAATAAATGATGCGCGCACTTGTCATGTGGAAACTCATGTTTTGTATCGTTCCAGTCATACAATATTTTGTCAGCGCTTTCTTTTGTAATAACCGAAATATCCGAAACTTTTCCGGCAGAGTATTTTGAAATGCATTCAAGAACTGTTTTGAAATCAGTAAGTAAACGGTTTATTGTTGATTCATTGAACTTCGCAGTTTCATATAAAATGTTTATGCCTAATGTTTCCCTAGGAGCAATAAGTATTGTTAAAGGGAAATTAGTTCTCTCGTTAGCATAGGCATTTGTTATCTTGATACCGGCAACCCCGTTCTCAAAAGATTTATCAAGAGGATAATTTTCAAAGACAAGTATATTTTCAAACAGCTTGGTTCCTTTCGGGATCTCGCTCCACTCCTGTATGTCCACCAGAGAACTGTAAGAATATTCATCTCTCTCAATGTGATTCGCCTGAAGTTCCTTCATCCATTCGATCACATTTTTTTCACCATCAACTTTCACTCTCACCGGCAATGTATTTATGAACATACCTACCATTGTTTCAATACCTCTGAGCTCAGGCGTTCTGCCTGAAACTGTTCCTCCGAATATTACATCATTCTCGCCTCTGTAAGTTCCCAGAATCACTGACCATGCGCCTTGTATGACAGTATTTAATGTAAGCTGATTCTGCTTTGCAAGTGACTGAAGATCAGCGGTCAACTCTGCGGATAATTTAATATCAAGCTCGCCTATTTCATCTTTCTGTTTATTTACTATTTCCGAATCTGTTATCATCGGAGTAGGGGAGCTGAAACCATTTAGCTCTTTCTTCCAGAAGTTCTCTGCGGGTGTCTTGTCTTTCTGATTAAGCCAGAGAATGTATTGCTTAAATGGAGCAGGTCTTGACAGTTGCGCAGGATTATTTTCTTTGAGACCTTCATAGATTTTGAATATTTCTTTCTGAATTACCGGATAGCTCCAGCCGTCCATTAATATATGATGAAATGTCCAGACGAATTTGTATTTGTCTTTACTAAGTTTAATTAATGCGCATCTCATCAGAGGAGCTTTCTCCATAGAGAAGCTTTCTGCTCTGTCCTGTTTTATGAACCTGCTGAATTCTTCTTTCTGTTGTCCTTCATCATGACTGCTCCAGTCAAAACTTTTCCACGGAAGATCAACTGATCTGCTTACTAGCTGAACAGGTTTGGAAATGCCTTTCCACTGAAAAGAAGTTCTTAGTACTCCGTGCCTTGATACAACTTCTTCCCATGCTTTTCTGAAATATTCTTCATTGAGATCCCCTGACAGATCATACACAAACTGTTCTATATAAACATCGGAACCTTCAGTATAAAGCGTATGAAACAGCATTCCCTGCTGCATCGGCGTAAGTTCATAAATATCTTCAACGTTACTTTTAGTATTCGTATTTGTATTTGTGTTCTGCTGCATTGTTTAGTTTAAGTTTGCAAGAAGATTATCAAGTTCCTGCTGATTTAATCCTGCCGCTGAAAAATCAGAAGGAGTAAATCCTCCTGATTCCGTATCAGTGCAATGTGTAATAATGTTTGTCAGTTCGTTTAAATAAGAATCCGCAAATGATTCTATTGTCTCTTTGTTGTGAATGTTAATGCTGTAATTAATTTCAATTTTTAATTTATCATCTGTAATAAGACTGTTTAATTCTATAAGATTTTTCCTGAGTCCTTTTTCATTCTGATTTAATACAATTGATCTTCTGCCAAGCTTCCAGTCTGAACCTGTGACGATGTTTTCATTCATCTGTCCGAGATAGTTAAAAATAATTCCCGGATCAGGAATACCTCTGAGCTTTTCTTTTACTTGTTCATCTTTGCTTAAATATTTTAAAATTCCAAAACCAATTCCGTTATCAGGGATTTTTCTTAAAATTTCTTTTATTGTCTTAATTGATTCTCCTGTATCATCTTTGTTGTAAAGTTCAAGTATTACCGGAAATATTGAAGTAAACCATCCTACTGTTCCGGAAACATCTTCAGATCCGGATAGCTCTTCTCTGCCGTGTCCTTCAAGGTTTATCAGAAGCCTGCTCTCTTTGCTCCAGTGATGATAAGATAAGATCAAAGCAGTGAGTAGAATGTCGTTGATCTTTGTATTGTAAATTTTAGGAACATCTTTTAAAAGAACATGGGTGAGATCTGCAGAAAGTTCTTTTGAAACTGATGCAACTGATTCAACTGTATTGAGACTAACATCACTTGAAAAATCTGCCGGAATATCTCTGACTTTTTCATTTGCTACCTTTGTCCAGTAAAATATTTCATCTGCAATTTTATCAGACGCGGAATATTCAACTAAACTTTCGCTCCATTTTTTAAATGAAACTGTCTTCTTGGGAAATACAATTTCCTTTCCTGAAGAAAGCTGCAGATAACCGTTGTAAAGATCTTCAAGAAGTATTCTCCATGAAATGCCGTCAACGGCTAAATGGTGAATAACTATAAGCAGCCTGTCATCTGTGTGTGATGCATTTCTGAACAGCTTAGCTTTAATAAGATTACCTTCGGATAAATTAATGCTTTTCTGAATTTCAGCTATGTCCTCTTCCATTAATTTATCATTTGATTCAGACTTGCCTGTATCAGCTGAACTGAATAATGAAACATTCTTAAACACTTCATTGGTCTGAATCCATTCAGAGCTGTTTTTATCTTTTTCAAATTTTAATCTCAGTGCATCGTGATGCTTTACCAGTCCGGAAAAAACTTTGCTTAAAAAATTATCATTCAGTCCTTTCGGGACTTTCAGTAAAACGGAATGATTGTAATGCTGCGGTTCGGGCAGATTCTGTTCAAAGAACCAGCACTGAACAGGAGTAAGAGGAATAATGCCTGTTACATTTTCGTCATTATTATTTTCAATAACATTGTAATCAATTACTGAAGCGAGTCCTGCAATTGTCTGATGCTGAAAGATCTGTTTCGGAGATATCTTAAGTCCTGCCTGATTTGCTCTGGAGATTATCTGAATGCTTATAATGGAATCACCTCCGAGCTCAAAGAAATTATCGTGAATGCCGATCTTTTCTATACCGAGAACATCTTTCCAGATATTTACAAGTTTCTCTTCCAGAGGATGAGAAGCGGAAACATAATTTTCGAATTCGCTGATTATTAATTCAGGAACAGGCAGAGAGTTTCTGTCAACTTTCCCGTTTGGTGTCATCGGCAGTTCGTCAAGCGATACAAAGTCTGCGGGCACCATATATTCCGGCAGACTTTCCCTCAGGTAATTCCTGAGATCATTATGATCCACTTCGTTTTTATCGCTGTAAATTAAATATGCAGTTAGTCTTTGTACTCCGGGCTTATCTTCCCTGACTATTACAACTGCTTCTTTTACAGCATTATGCTTCAATAATTTTGCCTCTATTTCTTCCAGCTCTATCCTGAATCCGCGCAGCTTTACCTGATGATCTGCCCTGCCGAGAAATTCAAGATTACCGTCTTCAGAATATTTTGCCAGGTCGCCGGTCCTGTATAATTTCTTTCCGGTTTGCTTACTGAAAATATCATCAATGAATTTTTCATTTGTGAGTTCAGGATTATTGAGGTAACCTTGTGCAATGCCAGCACCTCCGAGAAATAATTCACCTGCTACTCCGACAGGAACGGGATTCATATATTTATCAAGAACATAAGCAGCTGCATTATATACCGGCTTGCCGATAGGGAAGTATCTGCTCTTATATTCTCCTTCACATTTAAAGTAAGTTACGTCTATCGTTGCTTCAGTCGGTCCGTATAAATTATAAAAATTTACATCAAGCCTTGAAAACAATTTTTCCTGAAGTTCATATGTAAGAGCTTCGCCTCCGCAGTAAACTGTCTTTAAGCTTTTACAGTTTTCAATTCCTTTCTCGTCAAGAAGCATCTTAAGCAAAGAAGGAACAAGCTGAAGTATAGTAATATTGTTTACGATAATGGTCTCGACTAAGTATGGCGTATCCATGTGACCCTGCGGTTTAGCCATTATGAGCCTGCCCCCGATGATGAGCGGCATATAGAATTCCCAGACCGATGCATCAAAGCTGAAAGGCGTCTTCTGAAAAACACTGTCTGATGAATCAAACTTAAATACATCTTTCATCCACAGCATGTGATTGACGATGGAAGCATGAGAGATCATAACTCCTTTCGGCTGCCCGGTCGAACCTGAAGTGTAAATTACGTACGCAGTATTATTCAGCGTCGCATTGCTTTCACTATTCTTATCATCTTCCTTTGAGATATCTTTCCAGTCATCATCTATGTACACAATCTTTGAGATACCCTTCGGAAGGTCTATTGCAAGTGATTTCTGAGTGATGAGAACTTTAGCTTTCGAATCTTTTATCATAAACTCTACTCTGCTCTGCGGATATTCTGGATCAATAGGAATATATGCAGCTCCGGCTTTAAGAATTCCGAGAATACCTGTCACCATTTCGAGTGAACGTTCAACACACAGACCGCAAAGATCACCGGTACTGACACCAAGTTTACTAAGATATGCTGCAAGCTGATTTGATCTCCTGTTCAGTTCACCGTAAGTAAGCTGCCTGTCTTCTGAAATAACTGCAATACTGCCGGGTGTTTTATTTGCCTGTATTTCTATCAGCTTATGAAGACAGACAAGATCTTCCTTGTTAAAATTAAATTCAGTATTATTCCAATCATATATTATTACATTCTTCTCTTCATCCGAAAGCAATTTCAATCCGGATAACTTCCTGTCCGTATCAGAAACAATATCATAAAGAAGATTCTTAAAGTGAACTATCATCTTCTTAATGGCTTCTGCTTCAAACAGATCCGTATTGTATTTGAAAGCACCGGAAAACAAATTCTTTCCTTCCACAACTTCAAGTGTAAGTTCAAACTGTCCTTCCTGCTGTGTGATCTCGTAAGATTCAAGAAATAATTTCCCCCACTGTGTTCTTGCTCCTTTATTTCCGGGAACGATCATTTCCTGCAGTACATCGTCACGCTGTATCCTCTGCATTCCAAAGAATGTCTGGAAAATAGTTGACCGGACAGGATCGCGTTTGCGGTGCATTCTTTCAACCAGTAATGCAAATGGAAAATCCTGATTTGAAATTGCCCCTAAAACTTTTTTCTTTATCTGTGATATAAAATCTTTAACTGTTGGATTCTCCGAAAAATCTGCGCGGATAGAAACGGGATTTATGAAATACCCAACTACTTTTTCAAACTCAGTCTTGCTTCTGCCTGCTGTCGGCGTTCCAACAATTATATCATCCTGTCCTGTATATCTGTGAAGAAAAATTTCATAAGCGGTAAGCAAAGTTACAAATAAAGTCGTTCCTTCGGACATGGATAACTTTTTTAGCTTTTCAACAAGATCCTGCTCCAGTTCAAAATATTCCACTGCACCATTAAATGTCTGAATTGACGGTCGGGTTTTGTCAATAGGAAGATTTAGAACAGGAAGCTCTCCTCCAAGCTCACCTTTCCAGTACTCATACTGCTGTTCACCTTTTTCACTTTTAATGAAATTGTTCTGATCAATGATATAGTCGTTATAAGTATGGTCAATAAGAGGAAGTGCGGATTGTTCAACGTTTACTTCGGCTTCATATAGATTTTTTAATTCATTTAAAATAACTGACATTGAAAAACCGTCGTTAACAATATGGTGCATGCTCAACAGCAGTATATAGTTCTCATCTGAAACTTTGAATAAATTAACTTTTAACAGATCGCCATTTTCCAGATCATAAGGCAATCTGTTTGTTTCTAATACTTTATTCTTCAGCTGATCTTCACTTAAGCCCGATGCATCTGTTACCTGAAAATAAACATCTTTATATCCGTGAACTTCCTGAACCGGTATTCCGTCTTTTATGAAAAAATTCGTTCTTAATGCCGGATGCCTGTTGATAAGTTTCTGGAATGCTTTCTTCAATAAGCTTTCATCAAGTCCGGAAATGATCCTTACGGTAAAGCCAACATTATATGCTGATGTCTCAGGAGAACTGAGATAAAGAAACAGTAATGCCTTCTGTCCATAAGAAAGCGGATGAATGGTGTTTGTCTGATTCGCTTTCTCTACCAGCTGCTTCTTAAGTAATGCGAGTTTTTCTTTAGCTGTAAGATTTGATGTATTAGTATCCAGAATAGTTAACGTTTATTTTATTTCATTTAAAAGTTTGTCGAGTTCCTCTTCAGAAAGATTGTCCAGATTTTCAAGCAGACCCCTTGTCTTTTCTTCTTCGGATATTTCCTTTTTGATTTTTATATTCTCAACATTGACAGAGGAACCGTTTAACTTTAATTTTTCCGCCAGTATTTCTTTCAGCTCTTCAGCGAGCTTGAGTATATTTGTGTCTTCCATATACCTGACAATATTCAGATCTACTCCGAGCTCTATGTTGACTTTATTCTTCAGTTCGATCGCCATAAGTGAATCAAGACCTATTGTGTTTAACGGCAGTTCCGCCTTTAGTTCGGATTCTTTTAATCCCAATATACCGGAGATCAGCTTTCTGAAATATCTTGTGA
Source organism: Bacteroidota bacterium (assembly GCA_036782875.1). Lineage (GTDB taxonomy): Bacteria > Bacteroidota > Ignavibacteria > Tepidaquicellales > Tepidaquicellaceae > JAGPCH01. The sequence continues at coordinate 21,818 of DAIPYG010000038.1, forward strand.
GGAGCTCTGTGTGTTGCTCTTCAGCACTGTTTCTGATCTCATCAAGTATGCTGATCTTCTTTTTGCCGGATATATTTTGCTTTACATCGGATTTTTCCTGCTCATCTCTTATCAATAGTCCGGATACATAATTGTACATCTGCTTAGAAGTATTTCTTTCTTCAAATCTCTTCCAGTCAATACTGAACGCTCCGACTCTTGTGATATCTTTATGGAATATTCTGTCGAATAATTTTAATCCCAGTTCGGGTGTGATAATATTCAATCCCGGTATCTTTTCCTGTTTATCAGCGCCTATGTCTGCAGCCGAACCAATCTCGGACCAGACTCCCCAGTTGATGGTAGTTGCTGCAAGACCTTTTGCTCTTCTGTAATATGCAAACGAATCGAGGAAAGCATTTGCAGCGGAATGATTTGATTGTCCTGCGGAACCAAGCGTAGATGCAATAGATGAGAACATTATAAAGAAGTCAAGATCCAGTTCTTTTGTAAGTTCACTCATATACCAGCTGCCGGTTATTTTCGGCGCAAGAACTCTGTCAAATTTTTCTTTAGTCTGATTTGTAATAGTTCCGTCATCAAGTAATCCCGCGCTGTGTAATATTCCTTTGAGATTTTGACCTGACGCTTTTATATTATCTGCAACTTTCTTCAATTCATCTTTCTTCGTGACATCCGCTTTTACAACTTTTACTTCCGTACCAAGTTCTCTTATAGCTTCTATCTTCTTTATGTTATCTTTTGAAGTTTCACCTCTAGAAAGCAATACAAGATGTTTCGCACCTTTGCCTGCAAGGTATTCCGCAAACAGCAATCCGAGCCCTTTGTTACCGCCGGTTATCAGATAAGCTGAGTTATCAGCAATTTCAATTTTTCTGTCTGCAGCCGGAACAGAATTAATTAATCTTGAAACATATCTCTCACCATTTCTGAAAGCAACTTCGCCTTCAGTACCGTCTGATAAAATTTCATTAGAAATTAATTTTACATCCGATTCTTCATTCCCGCTGAGATCTATTCTGACACAGTTAAGTTCCGGATGCTCAAGTGAAATGACCTTTCCTAATCCCCATAATGAAGAAGCAGTTAATCCGTTTATCTGATCTCCCGCAATTACTGCCTGCGCCTGTTTTGTAACTAACATCAGCTTTGGTGATTTTGAATTCTTAGTTGCTGAAATTGTTTTTATAAGTTTCAAAACAGATTCGCATCCTGCAGATGAAAGTATCCCGGCATCTTTATCCTGAATAGCTCTTTCATTCTCTTCAAGACTCCATAAATGAATTATAATGTCTATGCTTTTTTCTTTTAAAATATCATCAATGACTTTTTCATAATTGCTTTCCTGATTCAAAAGTGTTCCTGAAATTCCCTGTGAAGATAGTTCTTCTTTAAGCTTTTTACCGAAGCTGCCTTTATCAGAAAGTATCAGACAGTTTGATCCGGCTGCCTTAACTCCTTTTGCAAGGATCACTGACTGTGATGTAAGAGATCTTTTATTTTTTCCTTCAGGGGAAATAATTTCAACTTCACTAAATCCGGATTCTCTGAGTAATCCTGACCACTGTTCTGTACCGAGCAGAGCATAATCCGGTCTAAGCTCTTTATCCTGAAATCTCCACCAACCTTCAGTCAATCCGAATACAAGGTCAACCCACTTCTGCTTTTCTATCGCTTCGGTTAAAATAAGAATTCCATTTTTTCTCAATAATTTTCTAATGTTATCAAGTGAATGCTTCAGATCTTTCGTAGCGTGAATAACATTCGAAGCAATGATGATATCAAATGAATTAAGATCGAAATTCTGTGCAGCAGGTTCTTTCTCTATATCTAAGATCTTATAACTTATAAAATTAAAATTCCCGAATCTTTCTTTCGCTTTGTTCAGGAATAATTGTGATATATCAGTGAATACATATTCTGTCTTAGTGCCTTTCAGCATTTCCGGTAAATAAGATGTCGTCGCGCCTGTGCCTGCGCCGATCTCAAGTATCTTTAAAGTCTTATCACCGTTGTTTGAAATATCCGAAACAGATTCTTTAATAATATCTTTTACTATCCCGTTCATTGTTCTGAAAGCAGGAGATTTCTCATAAAGATTTATAAGCGAAGTAAAATCTCCGTCCGGAAAGAGTAACTGCAGAGGATCTGCTTTGCCGGTTAATATTTCTGAAAGAACACTACCGCATTTGATAAGAAGATTCATCTCTGCATTTGCTTCAAGTCCCTGTACTTTTAATTTCTCCAGCCTGCTCTGAATTGCATCAGCTTTAGGCGCTTTTATAACAATCCATTCAATGTTTTCTTTTCTGATAAACTCACCTTCAGAAAGTATCTCAAGTAAACTTTTAAATAATTGCAAATGAGTTTTTGTAATTTTAAGCTTTGATGCGAGTTCATCCGCGTTGAATTTTATTCCTTCGCTAAATTCAAATCCAAGTTTCTCAAATGCATCAGCAATATAATCTATGCTTAATGCATCAACCCTGTCCATTGATTTTCGAAATAAAGCCAGCTGATTTTCTTCCATATGTACCGGCAGTTCTGTTTCAATTTTATTTTTTAGGTCCAAAACTTTTGGAATGAGTGACTCTTTCCCTTGTGCTGACATTTCACTTTTCTTCCACACAACATCATAGAGCCAATCTTTAAGATAATTCTGTGACGCTTCAAGGAAATCTTTCTTCGTAACTTTCTTCATCTGAATGCCTTTGATCAGAGCGATCATTCTTCCATCTTCAGCAAAGACTTTAAGTTCAGCATTCAATATGCTTTTATCTTCATCAAGTGTATCATATTCAAGGTGGCTGACTAATTTGCTTTCTGCTTTGCCGAAAATTTCAACAGAGCTGATGCCTATCGGAAGGTATATCAGTTCAGGATTCATCTGAACAAGCAGAGGTGCAAAAGATGTGTGAAGACAGGCATCTAGAAGTACAGGATGAAAGTTATAATCTTTAAACTGCTCAGTGATCTCATCACCTGAATTTATAAAAGCAATTACAGATTTTCCGTTTAAATAGATTTTATGCAGTAAATTGAAATGTTCTTCGTATTCGATACCGTCTGCTCTTGTCTGTACATAAAAACTTCCGGCATCAAGTTCATTTTTAAATCCTGATCTTAATTCATTAAGATCAGTTTTCGCATCCTCTGTTTTTTTCACTGCTCTGAATATCTTTCCGGTTACATGTTTTATCCATTCTGTTTCATTATTATCTTTATCCAGCTCTGAACTGTATATTTCAAATTCAAATACTTTGCTTTCCGTTTCTTTCAGAACAATCTGCATGTTGTAAACTGAATCTTCATTAAAAAGAAATGCTTTATACAAAAGCAGATCTTCTATTTTTAAATTATCAGTTCCGAGAATTTCCTTGGCAGCTTCCATTGCAAATTCAATGTAAGCGGTAGTAGGGAAGACGGGCTTTCCGTAAATTGCGTGTTCTTTAATGAAAGAAGGATTCTCTGCGCTTACATAAGAGTTGTAAATTATAGATTTACTGTTTGCAATAGAAAGTTTCTTTCCCAGTAGTCTGCTTCCGGCTTTCGGATTAAAATCACCACCGGCGGAAATACTTTTCTTCTTCAGATCTTCAACCCAGTATCTCTGCCTCTGGAAAGGATATTTCGGCAAAGATATTTTATTATGCGCAAAGTCAGCATCAAAATTTTCCCAGTCGATATCTGCACCGTTGACATAAAGTGTGCCCAGTCCCTGGAGCATTGTCTCCCACACAGTAAAGTTCTTCTTGATACTTGCTATCCATTTAATCTCCGGATCCTGAATCGTTTCCTGAGCCATACCTATTGAAGTGGGCATAGAACCGAGATCAATGAAAACATCACAGCCGCTCTTGACGCATTCTTTTATCGATTCAGAAAAGCGCACAGTGGACATAATGTGATCACACCAGTAATCTGCATTCAGTATTCTATCAGTAATGATCTCGCCGGTTATGTTTGAAACTATGGGAATTTCTGCTTTGGAATATTTAACTTCATTACAGACCTTCCTGAACGCTTCGATCATTGTATTCATCAGCGGCGAATGCGATGCAATGGATACGTTGATTTTTTTATATTCGATCTGCTTAGAATCAAAGTAAGGAAGAATCTTTGCAATGGTAAATTTATCTCCGGAAATAACTGTCTTGACCGGACTGTTGATTGAAGCAATTGAAACATTATCCTCAAATTCTTTAATTGCTTCCTTCACAAACTTTTCACTTTCGAAAATCGTGTACATCTCACCGTTCTCGGTCATTGACTGCATGAGTCTTCCGCGTTCAGCCGTTAACTTAAGTCCGTCTTCAAGACTGAATACACCAGCAAGACAAGCTGCTACATATTCACCCGCGCTGTGTCCCATCATCACTTCAGGATCAACTCCCCACGACATCCACACTTTTGCAAGCGCATACTCAACAGCAAAGAGTGCAGGCTGCGTGTAAGTTGTTTCGTTTATCGGATTTAATTTTTCATCTTTCTCATAGAACAGAACTTCAAGCAGCGGTTTTTCCAGATAAGAACGAAGTATCTCATCACACTGATTAATAATTTTTCTGAAAAGAGGAAGCGTATCATAAAGTTCTTTTCCCATGCCAATATACTGCGCGCCCTGCCCCGGGAATAAGAAAGCAATTTTAGGCTTATGATTTATTTTTGTTTCACCGGTGATAATGTCAGCAGACTCTTCTCCAGATATAAATGCTCTAAGCTTTTCAACTAAATTTTCCCTGTCTGAAGCAACAACTGCAAGACGGCTGTTTAGATTTGCACGCCCGATATTAGAAGTATAACATACTTCATCTAAACTGAGATCTTCCCTTGAGCTTAAAAATATTTCATAACTGTCTGCATAATCATGAAGAGCTGCTTCACTCTTTGCGCTTAATGTTAGCAAATTGAAAGGCTTGGTCTTTGAAGAAATACTTTTTAAGACTGCAGGAGCTTCTTCAAGAATTACATGAGCGTTTGTTCCACCGAATCCGAATGAACTTACACCGGCAATTCTTTTTCCTTCAGGATTACCTGTCCATTCTGTCTTTTGATCTGCAACCATTACAGAGCTGCCGTCAATTAATATCTCTGCATTCAGTTTATTGAAATTCAAATGTCTCGGAATTTCTTTATGCTGCAGTGAAAGTATTGTTTTTATAATTCCCGCTACTCCGGCCGCACCTTCAAGATGACCTATGTTTGTTTTTACAGAACCTATGTAACATATATTATCAACTGCTCTGCCGGTTGTAATTACTTCTTTGATTGAATTAACTTCTATCGGATCGCCAAGCGGTGTACCTGTTCCGTGAGTTTCAATGTAGGTAATGTCCGAGGGCTTTGCATCAGCATTGCTCAGAGCTTTTCTTATAACGGCTTCCTGTGAAAGTCCGTTAGGCGCAGTTAGTCCGTTGCTCTTTCCATCCTGATTCACGGCTGAACCTTTTATCAGAGCAAGTATTCTGTCACCGTCTTTTACGGCTTCAGACAATGGTTTTAATATAAGCACTCCGCATCCTTCACCTCTGACGTATCCGTTCGCATCTTTATCAAATGTTTTGCATTTACCGTCGGTAGATAAAAAACCTGTCTGTGTAAAAATTGTATTTGTATCCGAACTTAAAAGCAGGCTGACTCCGCCCGTAATAGCTATGCTGCTCTCACCGTTTCTTAAGCTATTGCACGCCTGATGAATCGCAACCAAAGATGATGAACAAGCCGTGTCTATCGCAACACTCGGTCCTCTGAGGTCAAGTATATATGAAAGTCTGTTTGCTACAATGCTGTTTGATGTACCCGTTCCGGTATATACATCAAACATATCTTTTTCACCCACGGAAAACCTTGCGTAATCATTACTGCAGACTCCCATGAACACTCCTGCATTTTTTCCTTTCAATGATGAAGGATCAATGGCAGCGTCTTCCAGCGCTTCCCAGCTTACTTCAAGAAGCAGTCTCTGCTGAGGATCCATCTGTGTCGCTTCGCGCGGAGATATTCCGAAGAACTGCGGATCGAACATATCTATTCCTTTAAGATAACCGCCGTGTGTAATTGTGCTGCTGTCATTGAGATATTTTATATCCCATCTCTGATCTTCAGGAAAATCTTTTATTGCATCACGTCCCTCTGAAAGCATGTCCCAGAAATCTTCAGTATCTTTTGCCCCTGGAAAGCGGCATGCCATTCCGATCACTGCAATCGGATCATTGTTTGTCTTCTCTTTTTTTGCCGGAGTTGAATCGGCTATAATATTTTTCTGATCAGTATCTTTTTCTAAAAACTTTAATAATAAATTTACAGAAGGATAATTGTAAACAAGTGTCGCCGGAAGTTGTCTGCTAAGATAAGAGCTTAGTTCACCCGAAAGCTGAACAGCTCTTAATGAATCCATTCCGTATGAAGCAAATGATTCATTAACATCAAGCTGACCGGGCTGTACCTTCATGAGTTCAGAAACTTTGTTTATCAGCCAGTCTTTTAGATTTAAAATACTTTCAGTCTTAACTTCACCTTTGATTTCTTTTTCTGTTGTTTCAGCTTTGTCAGTTTTAAATTCTGCCTTAGCCATTCCTTCACGCCATTCGGCGAGGACAGAAAGTGTTCCGTCGAGATAACTGTGCTTGTTGTCATTTCTCTGGATCTTACCGCTTGAAGTCTTTCTCACTGTTCCTGTTTTCAGAAGAAGTATATGATATACATTGAGATTGTGTTCTTCTGAAACTGCTTTGCGGATAGCTTTGCATACTTCATCCGGATCGAACTTGCCAGTAGATTTTTTATTTATTTCCTGAACAATTACAAGCTGTTCCTCTCCGTCGACATCCACTGAGAAAGCAGCTTCACATCCTAATCTTAAAGCGGGATGACTTCTTTCAACTGTTAATTCTATATCCTGCGGATAATGATTCTGACCGCGTATAATAATCAGATCTTTATATCTTCCGGTTATGAAAAGCTGATCACCCTGTATGAAACCAAGATCACCGGTTCTTAAGTATGGTCCTTCTTTAGTATCTTTTGTATATGCCTGAAATGTTTCCTTGTTTGCTTTGGGCTTGTTGAAATATCCGGGAGTGACAGTCGAGCCGGAAACCCATATCTCGCCGACTTCATCTTCATTGCATTTAGTCATCTTCTTCGGATCAACTATAATTACTTTTGCATCAAGAAGATTCATAGTATGACCTACAAGCCTTAAGCTTTTCTTATCATCAGCTTTGATCTCTGAAACTATATGCTTCTCTATTTTTTCTTTATCAAAATTTTTAATGACAGGCGCAGCTTCTTTGTCAGTTGTCGTAATAATAATTGTTGTCTCTGCCTGTCCCCACGCTGAACTAAAGTAATGAGGCTTAAATCCTGCAGGCGCAAAATGTTCCGTAAACTTTTCCAGAGTCTCTGCTCTTACAGGCTCCGACCCGTTCATCGCTATGTCCCATGTGCTCAGATCAAGCGTTTTTACTTCATCTTTGCTTACTCTGTTTGTCAGAAGTTCATAAGCAAAATTAGGAGCGCCGCTTATTGTAGATCCGTACTTTGTAATTGTCTCAAGCCATCTTATTGGTCTTTGTATGAAAGCTTCCGGTGTCATCATATAACACGGGAATCCTCCGTAAAGAGGAAGCAGTGTACAGAATATAAGTCCGAGATCGTGAAACAGCGGTGCCCATGTTACAAGAGAATCATTTCTCTTCGGATCAAGTTCAGATAAACCGTATCTGTAAATAGTGGAATAAATATTATAAAGAAGATTATCATGAGTGACCATTACGCCTTTAGGAGAACCTGTAGAACCTGATGTGTACTGAAGAAAAGCTATGTCTTTATTAACAATGCCCGAATCTTTCCAATCAGCGGAATGTTCGTTTGTCATTTCATCAGTTGCAATCCAGTCCAGTTCCTTTAAAACCGGATCAGCAGAAAACTGTTCCCTCAATTCATCCCGTAACTTGGTTGTCGTTAGAATTAATTTCGCATCCGAATCTTTTGTAACGGAAGATATCCTGAACATGGATTTATTTCTTCCCGGCGGATGAAGCGGCGCTGAAATAATTCCTGCATAAAGACATGCATAAAAGACAGCAATGTATTCCAGATCATTATCGAAAACAAGTATCACTCTGTCGCCTTTGGAAATTAATTTCTGCAGCTGCGCTGCTACACTGCGCGCGCGTTTATCCAGTTCACCGTAAGTATAACTTGCGCCTTCAGTCTCACCGTTATCCAGAAACTGATAGGCTAATTTGTCATATTGATTCTCCGCACGCCATCTTAATAATTCAATAAAAGTTGACGCACCCTCTTTATAATGCTCCATAATTATTTTTTAATATCCGGTATTAATTTCATTTTTAAAATATTGATAAACTAAAATTTCAGATCCAGTGAAACAAGACCTCTTCCGTGAAATGTCTTTTCATAATGATATTCCTCATCTTCTTTCAGTCTCAAATCCGGCAGCCTATTCAGCAGAGTATCAAATGCAACCTGTCCTTCAAGCCTTGACAGCATTGCACCCGCGCAGTAATGAATTCCTCCTCCGAATGACAATGGTTTTACATTCTGTCTTAGAATATCAAGCTTATCCGGATTTTCAAACTCTTCCGGATCGCGGTTGCCTGATCCAAGCATGCATATTACCTGCGAACCTTTCTTTATCAGCTTGCCCCCGAGTTCATAGTCTTCGTGCGCAATCCTTCCCGTGAACTGACCC
>DAIPYG010000039.1:0-23502 GCA_036782875.1 Bacteroidota bacterium
CCCCTTCGGGGTCGTACAAAACGGAAACGAAAGTGCTATAAACATGCGACCCCTTCGGAGTCGGAAAAAATCTAACATTTAAATTTATAAAAAATTAACTGCGGTTGAAGAAAAAATATTTATTGTTTCTGATAGTTCCGGTTTTCATGCTGATTTATTCCCTTGCATTCAGAAATTCTCTGGGTCCTTTTTATTATAATATAGGCTATGATCCTTCTTATGTTTATTTAATAAATTCTCTGAACATTGCGCAGTTCAAAAGTCCGCACCACGTGGATCATCCCGGAACTCCTCTGCAGGTTACAGGCGCGGTTATACTAAAACTGGTTTATTTCTTTTCGGGAAAATCAGATGACATTTCAAAAGACGTTTTAGGAGATCCGGAAAAATATCTGATAATTATTTATCTTGTTCTGTTGATTTTTTCTGCAGCCGTATTGTTTTTCTGCGGAAAAATTATTTACAAAAATACCGGTTTGATATTGCCGGCTGTTCTGATACAGCTTTCCTTATTCAGTTCCTTTACGACCTCATTCGAACTTACCTCCGTCACTTCGGAAATTTTTCTGATCCCGCTGACTATGCTGCTGATCACCTTTTCATTTCTATATGCAGGCTCCCGAAAAAATGCAAAGACAAAATACATATTTATATTTTCGGTTATCTGCGGAATTGCCGTAGCCACGAAGCTTAGTTTTTTTCCAATGTTGATCATTCCATTCCTGCTTATAAAAGGAGTGATCAGAAAAATAATTCTTTCTTTATTAACAGCTTTGATATTCATTGTATCAATTTTACCTGCAATTTCAAATTATGATTATTTTTCCGTATGGATAAAGGGTTTGGTTACACATGAAGGTGTTTACGGATTCGGTAAAAAAAACATTTTAAACCCATCGGCTTTTCTTGAAAATCTTTTATCTGTCTTTCAATCGGAAATAATTTTTACAGTATCTTTCATTCTTACTGCTGCAGTCATACTTCTGATCATTCTGCGTTACGGAAAAAACCTCAATGAAGAAAACGTTTCGGATAAATTTAGAATTCTTATGTCATTCTTTCTTGCAGGTTCATTTCAGTTAGTTATTGTTGCCAAACACTATTCACCCCGTTATATGATACCTGCGCTGATGTTATCCCTGCCGGCAATTTATCTGTGCTCAGATCTTTTGTTAGAAATATTTAAATCAAAATTACCAGGTGCAAAAGCGCTAAGGGAAAAATATGTCCCTGCGTTTTTGATTTTACTTATTTTGTCAATGACATCCGCTACGTTTTATAACAGATATTTACGATACACAGAGTACAGAGATCAGATTGATCACTTAAATGAGATCATAGAAAATTATCCTTCCGGCAAGATCATTATCTCCTCTTACGGCGCTTCAAGAAAAGAATATGCGCTGGTCTTCGCGTTGTATTATTCCGGGGAAATGAATTCTAAATATAAAGCCATTATTCTGGAAATGTATCCGGACAAGCTTTACTTTGATTATTTTAATAAGATCATATTCTCCTTGCAGCCCGAATATGATCCCGAATTATTTAAATCCAATAAGACCATTCTCTTTTTAAACGCATTCCAGCTGACCAATGAGGATTTCAAAAATGATTTGAAGGAAAGTTATTCAGCCGAAGTTCTGGATTTCAGAACCCTTTATGCTGCATCTACGGGTGAAGTTTTATATGAAGTAATTATAAAAAACTAATTTCAAATTACAAAATACAATTTACAAATTTCATATTTCACTAATTACAAATATATTCAACATAAGAAACACGACCGTCGAAGCTGGCTTCCCCGCGTGCATCAGACTTTCCGAAAACGCTTTTCTTTTCCAAACCCCAGTTTGGGAAAATTGAAATGCGTTAAAATTTCCTTACCAAACTGGGGTTTGGTAAGGAGTATCTGGTGTTTTCGGACAGTCTGCTTTTAGCGGAGATCCAGTCATTACAATAAAACTTGAGTATGTTGAGTTCTTCACTTTTCCCCAAAAAATCGATGTAATTAAATCACTTTTTCTGATTAACCCTTTGTAATTAAAATTAAAAAGCGCGAATAAACGTGCTAAGGTACAATGCGCGATACAAACCGGACAGCATTATTATTTGTAATCAGAACATCAGAAAGATCAGTAAAATTATCTCCATTTACATCGGTAACTTTATATCCGATTGTAAAAACTGATGCATCATTGTAGACAATCAAAACATCTGTCAGAACAATAAAACCTTGCTGATTTACATCTCCGCTGTATAATCCGAAACGCTGGGGAGTTGTATCAACTTCGATCATATTATTTCCGAGAGCGCTGGTAATATCTGATCTGAAAGCATAATTAATCTGCATAGTCAGATAGTCAAAGCTGACCGGAACAGAACTCCATGTCTCAAGAGAATTTCTGTGCTTTAGTCTGATGTAAAATTTTCCTGTGTCATCCGGATTTGCAAATATACCGTTTGCAACTCCTAGCGATCCCAGATAATCTTTACATGAATCTGCAACACTGTAAGAAGCATAGCTTCTGTGCAGCATTGCTGTCCAAAACATTTTGATGAGCAGATTAATTTTGTTAAATTAAACCTGAATCGAAGCAAATATATTTTTTTAAAAATAAACCCGCCTGTGAAAAATTACCGTAAGAAATTCAGAGTATTCAAGAACAAATCGTTTTGGACAGAGCTGTCTGTGCAGATTAAATCTCATAGTATCTCTGACCATCGTATTAGAAGTTTCATTATAAAATCCCTCTGCAAGACAATTGGCAGAAAGTAAAGCAGGTTTAAAAGTCGCATTATTAAGCTGAATACCCCAGCCTATAAGCCTTCCTGTATTTCCTGCATTGTCATCATTAATCCGCAATCTCCAGATGCCCTTTGAATTATCTCCGGCAAACATTGCATTAAGACTGCTTCCCGGTTTTATCCGCGGAGAAATTGAAACATATTTACCACTGACAAGCGTACTGTCGGCATTATCATCAAAGATAGTAATAATATTATCATTTGTACCGAACTGACCTATGTCAAAGCAAACATCAGCAATGTCGCCGTTTGGTCCAATTAGTGAAATTTCAAGATCATTACTCAATGTATGATTCACAGCAACGAATAAATTCAGATCTGTAATTGTCTGATCCGATTCTATATTCAGTGTATCATCCGTCATTAATCCTGATGTTCCTGAAGCAGGAATAAGCCTGTCGGATTTTTTCTGAAGATATCCCTTTGTAAAATTTACAGCATCTGATCTGTCGGGAGGCGAGACGGGCTGATTTGCCAGAGTACCGGGATGACTGAATCTTGCATCGTTTCTGAAGTTCAATTTTGCATAATTTTCGGAACTTGCCTCGCAGTAACCGTCAAGATTAAAAACTATCTGACTCATAGGTACCGGCTCATTTGCATTATCAATTGATGTAAACATGAAATCGGCAATTTCTTTTCAGATTAAGAATAAGATGCAATTCTGATTTCATCAATAAACCCGTTGAAATATCCGGCTAGGTTAGTACCTCCGATATACAGTGAATCTGTATTTGAGTTAATGGGGAGATACAACAAAATGATTTTTTCATAACTCCATTAATATACATCTTTCCATTTCCGTCAGAAGTATATTTGAATGCAACGTGCGTCCATTCATTTACAGGAAGAGAATAGGAGGAAGTAAAATTCACACCGTTTATAACACCGCTGATTTGGTTTGAATTAGTTTCAACTTTAAATCCGTAATTTCTTACAACAAAACCCGGAGTACCTTTGTGAATTATACTTCCGCCTGCTGTGCTTCTCGGGTAAATCCAGGACTCGAGGGTAATGCTGTTTGTAATCTCAAGATTCGGTACACTCAAAGCAGCAGCGTAATCACCTAAACCGTCGAGTTCAAGTGATTCATTCATTGTGTTGGTAATCTGAGGTCTGTTTTTCATATCTATAATTACAGTTCCGTTCCTTGCAAAAGCATTATTATTGAAACCGCTGAAATCTTTCGATGTGAATGAAAACCCAAGTCCTTTCCTGTCCTGAAACGGGATCGAAAGTACCAGCCCGTCATAGATTCCTGAACTTATTGCAAGGGTAGATCTGAAATATGAAGCAATCTCGGAAGATGATAATACTCTGTTCCATATTCTAAGATCATCTATAGAGCCGGTATAAGAAGATGAAATGTCTTTGCCAATGAAAAGAGAATCCGAACCGCTTGCCGGAGTGTTAAGATTGACAGCGCTTGAATCCGGATTGCCGTTAATATAAACACTGAATAAACCCGTAGAAGCTGAATGAATAGCAGCAACATGACTCCACATAATAGGAGGAATTCCGGTCTTGCCTACAAAACGTGTGACTCCGTTTGTACGAATCCTGACTTTTCCGGATTGCAGCAGAAGCGCGTATTTCTGAGCTGCTATAATTCCTCTTCCGAAGATAAGTTTTGGATTTGCCAATCCGCCGGAAGTATCAGCAGGATTCAGCCAGCATTACCGCCGTCGTTGTGTGTTCAAAAAATTTGCATCTTAATATTTTAATGATTTTAAATGCTGAATGCAAATTTTTGGTCACCAACGACACAAGCTACAGGTAAAGTAAGTGCTTTCCCATCGGAGAATACAATTGAGAGTTTAAATTATCTTCGGGGAGTACTGCAATAGAATTTTGAAAGGTGACTTTTCATAATGATCTTTTACAGTCATCTTTATGAAGAAGATAGTAAATTTAATATTATTGTTAATACTGGTAATCATCAAACAACTGATATAAAATGTGAATGCCTTAACATTTAGTTTTCTGATACTGATTCTTAGTTAGGAATGCTGTTTCTTTCTGTATGCAATGGAGTTTTTTACCATCCTGATCAAAACATCAGTTTCAATGTCTTCAAGCTTTTGAATATGAATGCAGCTTCCACTTAATTTATGTTTTCCCAATTTCGGAAGAAGTTCTTCTTTTACTCCCTGTTCACATCCAAGATATAATGCAATTGAATTTGCCCTGGGAGAAATTCCGGCAAGCGGAGCATCGCCTTCACGACCGCTATCATATTTGTAATGATAACTCCCGAAACCAACAATGGCATCTCCCCACATTTTTGGTTCAAGCGCCGTATGCTTTTTTATCAGATCGGTTATTGCAGAAAAGTCTTTACGTTTATTCAGGTCAGTGATTTTCGCAATGAAGTTCTTTACGCTTTCATTTGTTTCTGTGGTTTTATTTTTTGCCATGAAAGTTAAAAGTATAATGTTGAATAATGGTTTATTGAATAATCTGTATTGCTCTAATATATAATACACAATACTTACAATTACATTTCCTGAAGATATTTTCTAACAAATCTTATAGCTAAAGCACCTTCACCGACAGCGGATGAAATTCCTGCCAGCGCACCGAATCTTACGTCACCTGAAGCAAATATTCCGGGCACACTGGTCTCCGGCAAATATGGCTCCCTGTCTATTTTCCAGAAAGTATGAAATGATTTTTCTTTCTTCAGCTCGCTTCCGGTAATTATAAATCCTTTATCATTTTTCAATACAACGTCATTCAGCCATCCGGTTCCGGGTTTTGTACCGATGTATATAAACAATGCCTTTGCAGGGACGGTCGTTTCTTCCAGTGTCTTAGTGTTCTTAAGTGTAATGTTTTCCAGTACGGTTGAGCCTGCACATGAGGTTACATCAGAATTTACAATGATCTTTATGTTTGGTGTATTTGATATATTTTCTACAAGGTAATTTGCCGCGGTTTGTGAAAGTTTGTCTTTCCTGATCACAATGTTTACTTCTTTAGCAAACTTACTCAGATACATAGCTGCCTGACAGGCGGAATTTCCTCCGCCGGCAATATAAATAACTTCGTCTTTGCAGGCATGAGCTTCCACTGAAGCCGAACCGTAATAAACTCCTGCGCCGGTAAAATTTTCCAGACCGGGTATTTCCAGTCTTGCATATGCAGCGCCTGTAGCAATGACAATTGCTTTACTGTGAATTACCGTACCATCGATCATCTCCGTTACTTTGTATCCGTCCTTTAATGTAATACTCTTTACCTGTTGCGGAGTAAGTACTTCTGTTCCGAATCTGAGAGTCTGTGTGACCGCTCTTCGGGTCAGCTCTCCCCCGGAAAGACCTGTCGGAAAACCGAGATAATTTTCTATGCGCGCGCTGTTGCCCGCCTGTCCGCCGGGACTTTTCATTTCTATGAGAATTGTTTTGAGTCCTTCGCACGAGCCGTAAACAGAAGCTGCCAGACCGGCAGGTCCTGCACCTATAATAAGCACATCGTACATTTCTTTTGTCGCCTTCTGCTGCAGTCCGATCCTTGCAGCAAGATCAGGCAGGGTAGGGTCATTCATATAAGTGCCATCTTTTAAAATTATCAACGGAAGGTCTGACTTTGTCACATCTGTGCTCGCTAAATATTTTTCAGCTTCAGGATCCGATTCTATATCCATCCATATATATGGAATTAAATTGCCTGAAAGAAATTCCTTGATCAGGTGTGACTTAGGTGCCCACTGAAAACCTATTATGCGGATGGCTTCATGATCGGGTTTGTATAAAGCATGCCAGTCATCAAGAAGATCATTTACTACCGGGAAAAGTTTTTCCTCCGGAGGATGCCAGGGTTTCAGCAGATAATAATCAAGCTTTACTTTATTGATTGCCTTAATAGCCGCTTCAATATCGGAATAAGCAGTAAGTAAGATTTTTTTTGCATCGGGAAATATTTCATTTGCTTTCTCAAGGAATACAATGCCTTCCATCTCAGGCATTTTCTGATCGGAAATAAATACCGCTACAGTTTCATTCTTTAACTTCAGTTCTTTAATAAGTTCAAGCGCTTCATTCGCCGATTCAGTCGCTGCTATTTTATATTCATCTCTGTATTCATTACGTATATCACGTTGAATTGCGCGCAGTACCTGAAGGTCATCATCAACTATTATAATATAAGGCAGTTTCATTTTTTATTTATTTAAATTCTATTAATTGATTTGATTTGTCTTTGACTCTTTGATCTCTTCAATAGGTAAGATTACAGAAAATTCAGTTCTGCCCGGAACAGAATTAACTTTTATTTCTCCCTTATGATGTTTTACTATCCGGCTCACAAGATCCAGACCTATGCCTGTTCCTTCACCTACCTTTTTAGTTGTAAAGAACGGATCAAATATTCGTGATACAATATCTTTTGGAATACCGGGTCCGTTGTCTATTATGCTTACCTTAAAATTCTTATGTTCCAATGAAGTTTCAATTATCAGTTCCCCGTTTTGAGGAAGTGCAAAGATAGCGTTATCGATCAGGTTTGTCCAGACCTGATTAAGCTCGCCCACATAAGCCTTAATTTCATTTTGATTATCAGAAAAATTTTTTTTCACTTCAATATTCTTCTCGCGCAGTTTGAATCCTAAAAGGGTCAGAGTATTCTCAATGTCATTATGTATATTAGTAGTCTGCATTTCATTTGTCCTGTCCATGTGTACATGACTTTTGATAGATGCTACAAGAAAATAGATGCGGTTGGATGCATCTGTAAGATCTTCTATGATTCTTTTAGAGCTTATTAAATTTTCAAGCCAGGGTACAAGACAAATTATCACATCTTTATCCAGATCACTGAATAAACTTTCAAATTCTGCCGTGGAAAATCCGAATTCAGAAAATGTTTCTGCCGCCTGCCTGTCTGTTATCTCATATTTTTCCAGCCACTCTTCCATCTCTTCTTCGTTTTGAATGCGCTGTCTTGTGTTCAATTTTATTTTCTTTATTGCCTCATTCTCTTTTTTTGAAACAAGATCTTTAAAGCTCTGAATAAGATCAGCTCCGATATTACACTTAAGCAGACTTTCCGTAAGATCATAATTTCGGTTCAGTCTTTTTGCGAGTTCATTTGAAAATCTGTTAATTGCAGCAGCAGGATTATTCAGCTCGTGCGCTATACCCGCAGCAAGATTGCCGAGAGCATTCACCTTTTCGTGCTGCAATTTTGTAGTTGCAAATGATTTTGCCCTTTCTGTCATATAGCCAATGAGCTTCTGAATAAACTCAGGATTGAGATGCTCCAGTTCGGTAAAATGATCTTTGTGCAGTCGGAGAATCCTGACTTTCCCTACAGCGTAAGCATAGCCGGGAATGGATTTCATTCTTGAGTAAGGCATCAATCCGCCTACGCCGCCGGTCACATCATTATTCTCAAAAGTAAAATAGAAAACCTGCCGCCCGTTTACATTCATATAAAATGAAACCTTTCCTTCTAATGTGATCCACATTTTGTCTGCAGCTTCTCCAAACTTTGCAACCAGACCTCCGTCATCTACTTCCTCATATTCGCACCTGTCAAGTATCCACTGCAGATGTTCGTCGGGAAGCTCGCGGAGAGCGACTACTTTTTTCAGGTCTTCTATCTTTACTGGTACCATTAAGGGGAAAATTTGATTTACTTTTTAAGCAGGTAATCGAAAAAATTTTCGTTGCCGTTTTTAAATATAATTAAACTTTTATTCAAGAAAAATTAATTTGTCATTCTGTATCAGAGAAGTATCTGTCAAGATTTTAATCTCAAAGCGTAGGAATTCTTTGCACCACTTACAGTACGGTTATATGACAATCCATTATCTATCGTTAAAAATATTTTAATTCAGAAATAATTAAAGCGAAACAGAAATTTTAAGGGCTTTATCAATCTCCAGCATTTTCAATTTATCTAATTTCCCGTATTTTGTGATCAATCTCTCTACCTTATCAACAGTTCTGATTTGCCCGCAATCAGCATAACTATCCTCTTTTAATCCACCTTCCCCTTTTTCAATGAATACCATGATCGGAAGAGGTTTAGTAATTTCTTTTATGCTAGAAACAGGTACAATGATAGTTACCGGGCTAAATTTGTTGCCGATGTTATTTTGAATAATTACAGAAGGTCTAGCTTTGCCTATTTCTTTTCCAATAACCGGATCCAGATTGATTAAATAAATATCTCCTCTGAGAAGCGGCTCTACAATACCTGTCCTATTCTTTATCTGCATTTTCCCATTCTTTCTGTGATTTCAAATAATAATCGTGATTTGCTTTATATCCTGCTTCCAGCTCAGATTCTATTTTAACTTTTTCTAATTTACATACATAATCCTGCAGCGCAATTCTTACAATTTCACTGGTAGTTAATTTACTTTGCTTCGATATTTGATTTACCCTTTCCGAGAGCTCTGAATTTACAAAAAAACTTAATCTCTCTTTCTTTTTACTCTTTGTTATAATATCTGACATTTAGGATGTATTATTATTAATTTGAGAAGGTTGTTATGCTAAAAGTGTGTAAAAAATTGTGTATAATCAAGTGTAACTTATTCGTGTAAATTATAGTATATTTGCTACTCTTTTAAGCAATAAGTTAAGATAATTATTCACTAAAATTGCTTCTGCGCTTTACAAAAAATTAAATGAAAACTTTTATGAAGCAAAGATCATGAAACCTTCTGATATTATTTCGGAATTATTTTTATTCTTTTGTTTCTTTAAATTAAAATTGTAAATTCCCAAAAAATCACTTTTAATACAATTAAAAATCTTATCAAGAAAGGATTCAAATTAAATGAGTGACTCAGATAAAATTCCAAGAACAGTTTTACCAATCCCAAATCAGCCGTACAAGGGATTAATTATGTATGATGCTAAGGATCCGGAAAGTAAATTTCCCCCTATTTCACAATTACGTCCTCCTAAAGATGCTCCTAATGTTTTACTGATACTGATCGATGACGCGGGATTCGGCTCTTCAAGCGCTTTCGGCGGTCCGTGCCAGACACCGAATGCCGAGAATCTTGCAGCTGAAGGTCTGAAATATAACCGGTTTCATACTACAGCATTATGTTCGCCTACGCGCCAGGCAATTTTGACAGGACGTAATCATCATTCCGCAGGAATGGGTGCAATCACAGAAGTTGCCAGCGGCGCACCCGGATACAATTCTGTACTGCCTAACACAATGTCACCTGTAGCGAGAACCCTTACACTTAATGGTTACAATACTGCTCAATTTGGCAAATGTCACGAAGTTCCAGTCTGGGAAACAAGCCCTGTCGGACCTTTTAATGCCTGGCCTACAGGCGGAGGCGGCTTTGAGTATTTTTACGGATTCATAGGAGGAGAAGCTAATCAATGGTATCCGACTTTGTATGAAGGTACAACTCCGGTTGAAC
Source organism: Bacteroidota bacterium (assembly GCA_036782875.1). Classification (GTDB taxonomy): domain Bacteria; phylum Bacteroidota; class Ignavibacteria; order Tepidaquicellales; family Tepidaquicellaceae; genus JAGPCH01. Next base: position 10,202 of record DAIPYG010000039.1, read on the forward strand.
CAAAGAAAACTCCCGAAGAAGGATATCACCTGGTTGAAGACATGACCGATAAGGCTATAGCATGGATCGGACAGCAGAAGGCACTTGCACCTGACAAACCTTTCTTTGTTTATTTTGCTCCGGGAGCCACACACGCTCCGCATCATGTTCCGAAAGAATGGGCTGATAAGTATAAAGGCAAATTCGACGCAGGATGGGATAAGCTTCGTGAAGAGACTTTTGCCAGACAAAAGAAGCTCGGTGTCATACCTCAGGACTGTCAGCTTACTCCGCGCCCTAAAGAGATTCCTTCCTGGGATGAAATGCCTGAAGCACTCAAACCTGTTCTTCGCAGACAGATGGAAGTATATGCCGGTTTTATGGAGTACACTGATTATAATATAGGCCGTCTGCTGGATTCACTTAAGAAACTGAATATCCTCGATGATACTCTTGTCTATTATATAATCGGAGATAACGGCGCATCGGGAGAAGGTACGCTCAATGGTACATTTAATGAGATGCTCAATTTTAACGGCATGTCAGCCATTGAAACTCCGGAATTTGATATTGAAAGGATCGACAAATTCGGTGGTCCGGAATCCTACAATCACTATGCAGTGGGCTGGGCTCACGCCATGGATACTCCTTATCAGTGGACCAAACAGGTCGCTTCACACTGGGGTGGAACCCGCAATGGTACCATCATTCACTGGCCAAAAACAATTAAAAGTAAAGGAGAAATCCGAACTCAGTTTCATCACGTGATCGATGTTGCTCCAACAATACTTGAGGCAGCCGGACTTCCCCAACCTCAGTTCGTGAACGGCGTGCAACAGCATCCTATAGAAGGTGTCAGCATGATGTATTCATTCAATGATCCGAAAGCTGCCGAACAGCATGAGACACAATATTTTGAAATGTTCGGTAACAGAGGCATTTATCATAAAGGATGGACTGCCGTTACAAGACATAAGACCCCATGGATTCTGATGGGTGAAAAAACTCCTGCATTTGATGATGATGTATGGGAGCTCTATGATACTAATAAAGACTGGAGCCAGGCAAACGATCTCTCCAAGCAAATGCCTGAGAAACTACACGAACTTCAGCGGCTGTGGCTTATAGAAGCGGTTAAGTATAATGTGCTGCCGATGAATGATGACCTGGCAAAGGTTATGAATTCAGATACTGCAGGCAGACCTGTACTGATCAAAGGAAATTCACAGATACTTTTCGGAGGAATGGGACGCTTGTCGGAGAACTGTGTTCTTAACATTAAGAACAAGTCCCACTCTGTTACAGCAGAAATAGTCGTACCGGAAACTGGTGCCGAAGGAGTGATAATTGCCCAGGGTGCAAACATTGGTGGCTGGAGTCTTTATGCAAAAAACGGAAAACTAAAGTATTGCTATAATGTGGGTGGTGTAAATTATTATTATGTTGAAGCTGATACACCAATTCCGGCAGGTGAACATCAGGTCCGAATGGAGTTTGCTTATGCAGGCGGAGGTTTAGGAAAAGGCGGAAAGGTAACTCTTTATACTGACGGAAAGAAAGTCGGAGAAGGTGACGTAGCTATGACGCTTGCGATGATCTTTTCTGCTGATGACGGATGTGATGTTGGTCTAGATTCCGGAGCTCCTGTCTCACAGGACTACGGTCCGCAGGGTAACGAATTCAATGGCAAAGTCAAAGGTGTGCAGATAGCGATTGCAGATGCTGCAGAGAATTCGGATCATCTGGTATCAGCTGAAGATGCATTACGCATTGCCATGGCAAGGCAGTAAAATATTATTCAAAGTAAATAAAAAGATTCCGTCTTATCTAAAGATGGAATCTTTTTTTGTAATACAATCTAACTGTTCAAAATTCTATTCCTAATGTAGGGATCAAATAACTGTTGTCTTTACTAAGCGGGTTAAAGTAATATATCATTGCTTTGATATTCCGGAATGAATACTGAACAAAGGCACCTGATTCAAACTCACGATCTGATTGATACAATAAAGTACGGTTTGCAACTGCTCCGGCTCTGAAATTATCAAAAGGAGAAATTCCCAGCTCTGTCCATATATAAAAATAATCATTTTCTTTTCCTTCAAAATCGAATATGTATTCGCTTTCGGAGTAGTAGTCAAAGATTCCCCAGGTTAAAGAGATTTCCAGACCCGGTATTATGCCGTTGATGTTTCCCACAGCAAAACCTGCCATTGGAGTCAGATTCAGTACAATCTCTTTGCCTGTTTCAAAATTGTATCCGCCGAAGAAAGAAAATGTATTCTTATCTTCATAATTATATCTTGCTTCTAAATGTAATGCTTTATGATCAGCGGTTCCGATCAGAGTAGTTGTGTTGTCTTCATCAGGCATTATATAATAAAACGCATCAGCTTCAAATGACAATTCAGCGGAGGTTGAATCTGAGTTTACTGCTGATGAGTTTCCTGAATTCTGCTGAGCATTTATACTATAAATAGAAAATAAAAACAGAAGAAGGGTGAATATAATCTGTTTGATCATTTTAATATTAATATGTTCATCAGAAAAAATGCGAAACCTAAGGGCTTGCAAATGTTTGTCACAAAACACTGAATTTTAAAATTATGGTTTTCAGGCTTAAAGATAAAATTATTTATTAAATATTAATGAAAGTTGAAATCAATCAGACACAGAAAAATCAATTTGGACTTTCAGTATTCATCCATGATATAAAGAGCGTGTAACCTATTGAAAATAAAATGGCGCCTAAGAACAAACCTAGAAAACCCATTGAGATCAATCCGCCCGTTGAACCGATAAACAATACCAGACTGGGCACAGACGACTTCCGACTCATCAGATAAGGTGTCAGGAAATTATCTACTGATGTTACAAAAATAACCCAGGCGAGAAATATAATTGCTGTTAGTAAGTCGTTAGTTACAAATTCATATATAGCTATGGGGAACAATACAATCCAGGAACCAACCTGTATGATCGAAAGCATCAGACACAGAATTGTCCAGATTCCCGCATACGGAACACCGGCTATATATAAACCCAGTCCCGCTAAGGCTGCCTGTATTACCGCGACACCAAGAACGCCTTTTACTACGCTTTGAACCGTGTTGACAATAAGTTCTGCAAAGTTTTCACCGTATGAGGGCGCTAATCTTTTAAAAAATTTCAGAGTTGAAATGATCAGTGTACCTGAATTAATAAGAAATACTATTGCAATAATGACAGATATTAAAAACTGAGCTAATCCGCTTCCTAAGCTGGTCAATGCAGAAACTAACCAGCTCCCGAGCTGTGTGACTTCTTCTTTATATTTCATTACTGCTCCTTCCAGATTATCAGAAGCAAGCTGCCACAGATCCACAACAGGTTTCAAAATAGAAGGCCAGTTTTTTACAATATCACCCGGTGGCGGGATCAGAGGTTTTCCCGGAATATAAGCTTCCCGAAATTGTTCAATTTCAGTGAAAATTGATCCGCCTAAAAACCATGCCGGTATTACTATGATTGTTAAAATTGCCAGTACTATTACTGCCACAGATACCGACCTGTGTCCGCGGAATAATTTGTTCAAACCTTTATATATTGGGTAAACCGCAATGGCAATTATTATTCCCCAGGTCAGCACTAAAGCAAATGGCTTTACAATATCTAAACACCAGGTAACCAGTAAAAATAGTATGCCTAAACGTATAAGGGTGTCAATTAAATTTGTGATGTTAAAATCTGATGAGCCGGTCTTCGATGGTTGCATATCTTTTTATTAAGATTAAAAAGTGTCAAAACTAAATTTATTAAATAGGGACTTCCGGAAAACTCTGTATTGAAAATGTCATCACCTCGAAAACAGGGATCCTGAAACCTGAAGTTTAAAACACAGTACCTGAAAATGATGAACTTATTTCATAATCCTAATTTTAAATTTAATATCTTATATCTTGTATACTCCCGGATTCCCCCTTTCGCGGGAATGAAAAAATGTGTGCGCTTTTCAGAAGTCTCTGATTAGAGATTTCTGAAAACAGTTTCTGACATTACTGTCTGACCTACTGTATAAAATTTTTATTTCTTGTACAGGCTTCTAAAAAATAACTTAAAGTCTGTAATGTCTGTCACTGTTCTTCTTCCGCTTCTGAAACCCAGTCAGGGGCAGCATTTATTTTACCTCTTAACAGCATGTTTAATTGCGCCGTATGATGCTGGACATGTCTCAGATTATAAAGCAGTATTTCAAGTGTTGAGAATTGCAAAGTCACGTAAGCAGATAACTCATCCGGTTTCTCTATCCACCTCTGTTTAATTTTTTCTTCTGTTAATCCTTCAATAAGCTCACGGCATTTCAGCCGGCTTGCCTGTAAATATTCGAGTAATTCTTTTTTACTGTAAATTCTGTCCGGTATTATATCGTCAAGCGCCTCTTCCGGTATCCCGTCAGGATCTGTAATTGTAAATGGTAATTGTGATCTATAATTTGTCGGCGGAATTGTAAGACAGTAATCCAGTGATATTAAGCTATGATACGCAATATAAAAAAATCTTTTATCTGTATTCCAGTACTCTTCAGGACATAGCATTATGGCATTTCTGAGCATATCTATGCCTGCTCCGAATTGTTTCCATAAACTGTTTTTTAATTCACTGATCATAGTTGCTTGTTTTCCCTTTTGAATTTATACTAATTTTATATCTACATATTCATTCAGAAAAATCATAAACCTTATAAAGACCGATTTATTCAGGTTCATTTGTTTAATAAAATCAGATGAGCATCGGACTTAATTAAATTCGGATTTGACTTCCAGCTGAATGAATTTGATTTTTCAATATTACAAAAATAATACCGGTTTATGATCCTGCCATAGTTTCCATATCCTCGGCAGTTGGTCCGTAAATCTGAGGATTTCTTACTCCCATATTTCTGTAGTATGTACTCAACTGTCCTCTGTGATGAATTATATCAAACATAAACATCCAGTAAATATTGATCATCGGATATTCAAACAGTTTGTTTCCGTTAACCCGGAACTCAACTATCTGCTCATTCCAAACCTTATCATCCAATGCTTTTAGTTTCTCCGCTGTCTGAGAAGCATTTTTTTCAAAATACAAAGCGGCTTCTTCAGTGCTTTTAAAAGTTTTACCATATTCTTCGTTTGCTATAAAGCTGTCCGCAGCGTTGCATAATGCTTCTGCATGCGGCAGCATGTGTCCGATAATTTCAGCAGCCGATCTGGCTTTTTCATTACTCCTGAAATCCAGTCTGGCCATGTCTTCCGGTAATCCTCTCACTGCTGCGGCAGTTCTTTTCATTTCGGACAGCCAGGTTTGAATAAAAAAATCTTTGTTTGTCATTTTCGTTTATGTTTAATTAGTTTTGAAAAAATATTATTAAATAAATTATTTCTGCAATTATACTCTCTGTGCCGGTTCTCATCTGCAGCGTTTACTTTATTCTTTCCGATCTTATATTTAAAAAAAATAAAAACATATTACCGGAGCATATATTCCAAAAATTCTTTTTAACCGGATAATAATTATTTCAGGTTCTGCTTCTGCAGTCAAAAGCTAAACCACGGATAAGGTTCATTAGCAAAATTCAATGCTCTCGGAAGTCCGTCGCCCGGGAGAATCTTCAGTTCAGTCTGAACTGAAGGATTGGAAGGATATTTCTTTCCGTCAAATTTCATTATGTGATATTTTCCGTTGCTGAGGATAAAGAGATCTTTCCATTCATTCGATTTATTGTTGTCTATCACAACCGGGTAATCTGAAACGGTAAAGTCTGTAATTTCATTTCCCTGATTATCCAGCAGTATAATAGTGCATCCGCCTGACCCGCAGAAATACGGACCTGTAAGCCCAGCGAATATTTCTTTCCTGGAATCACCGTTCAGATCATATTCAAAGAAAATAAATTTTCGGCTTAAGCTGTCAATCAGATTCTTGTCAATATCTGATTTAAACTTTTTTTGTAATGCAAGACGAACCAGCTCGCCTGTTTGTTTTGAACTGCTGTTTATGCCATATCTGTCTCCCGGAATTGTATCAGTCGGATCAGCATCATAAGCGGTATCTTTTTTTGTAATACTTTTATTTTCTTTAGTTGAAGCTGTATCTTTTTTTACATCTGTTACTTTTTTGTCATTGGAATTACATCCAGTTATTCCGAACAAAGTACAAACTGCAAAGACCAAAAGAAGCTTTACCATAATTTCATTTTTTTTTGATTAAAATATTGTTTAAATTTTCTTTAAAAGGTACAGACATTTTCAAAAAATATTTGATTTTTAAAAAGCACTTATTACGGGCTAAGCTCAATCCCCGCTTTCTTGAGTTCATCTTCTACCGCAATTATCAGTTCACTCTTGACCTGGTCTTCCTGATCAATATAAGTCCAGTAAAGAAGCCTGTATTCTGCAGCGCTGACGCTGAAATTATTCATCAGAACTTCAGGACCCGGAACCTTTTCTATATTTTCATTCAAATTCATAATATTCATCAAAACCGTTTTTACTTCGTTCAGTTTTTTTCCACAGTTTATTTTTAAGATCAATTCCGAGCGCTTCCTGGAATTGCTTAAAGTCCAGTTGATTACGTGCTTGCTTAGCAGATCACCGTTAGGAATGATTATATCGGCGCCTTCCGACGTGGAAAGCTTAGAACTCCGGATCCCAATCTCTTTTATTCTTCCCGCCTCGTCTCCGATTTCGATATAATCTCCTATCTTAAACGGCTTTTCAAAAGCAAGCATTATACCGCTGACAAGATTGTTAACGACAGACTGCAGACCGAGACCAACACCAACACCAAGTGAACCTATTATAAGTGTCATTTTGTCTATCGGAATTCCTGTCGCTGCAAACGCAAGAAGTATTCCTATGCTTATTACGCCGATCCTTATCAGAAGCATCCAGTTACTCAGTCCTCCGGATTTTGAGGAATCTCTTAATCTTGCTTTTCCGGAGTTATCGTCTTTATCGGCATAAAATGAAATTGACTTTGAAATTAATGTAGAAACAAGAAGAATGAAAATGAAGAGCATGATCTTTTCCAGAGTAAAACTGAAATTTCCGATGACAACCTCCTCATTAATAAATGAAATGAATTTTGATTCCAGTACATCATAGAAATATAAATTTCTCGCTACAAGCAATATCCAGCCTGCAAGAAGCACATACTTCAGATATACAGGCAAGCGTAATTTATATTTACTGAGCTTATTCTGAAAATTCTCATTTCCGTCGGACTTATATGTCTCGGCTGCAACGTTAAATATTTCCATAAAAAATATCATCGACCATATCAAAAGAAAAGCTGTCAGAGCTCCGAAAATACTTGTTGTAATTAGAACCTTCGAAAGATTATATCTTCCGAATATATTTGCTATCACCGATCCGGAGAGCAGAATCAGATTTAATGTTAAGAAAATAAATCTTGTTTTTATATTCTTTACATCTACAATTTTTTTTCTGTAAACTGATATTGTAACAACAATTCCTGATATAGCAATGAATATCATAGCCCATCTTTCAATCAGGGTCACCTTCAGCATCAGATTTATTATCAATGTGAAAATAAACACAGTAAATAAATATAACCAGAAAATATGAACTGATCCTGAAAGATGTTTCCATAATATCACAGTTAAAAGCACTGAAGAAAGCGCCCAGGTCAGACCATAGAAAATAACCGGAGGGTGAGGAAAAAGGAACTGAAGTACAGTCAGACTTAAAAAAGCAGGAGCAAGGACAGGATGAGCGAATATTAATTTTGCCGTTTCAGACAGCTCTGAAGTGTTGTCCGGATAATACTGTTTTCTTAGTTTAAATATAAAATCCAAAAATACAAAAAAAATAATCAATGCAAGAATAACTTTCCCGAGGTTGTTTCTGAGATAATAACTTAGCACCAGACTTGCTTTGACATAAGAAAATTCAACCTTATCATCAATAGATTCTTTAATCTCTTCCGGGTCAAACACATTATTTGCTTCTTTTAAAAAAATATTGTCAATGGCAGCTTCTTTGTAACCGTCAATAAGTTCTAATCTTGTATTAATATTGCCGATCAGATTGGTCATATAATTTTCAGTTTCGCGAAGGTTCTTTATTGCTGCTGTAAGACTGCTATCCGCCGGAACGGTCATCTTTATTACTTTTTGCAATCTGCCAATGTATTCTTTAAAAAGAGCAGTGTCTTTTGCGAATTTAAAAATGATCGTGTCGCTCTGAAGGGAATCAATTCTGTTCCTTAAGGGCGTGAGATCAGAAAGAATAGCCTCTGTTCTTTTTTTATTCTGATTTAACCTGGTAAGAATTTCATTTATTAATACAGTGGATGTATTGAGGTTTCTTATTGTCTGAATATCCATTTCACCGGAGAAGGTTCCTTCGGATGCTGTTCGGAACTGTTCTTCGATGAGTTTTATTTCCTTATTTATTAATACAGTATCAATTCCTCTTTTAAAGCGCTCATTAACTTTGTTAATTTCTTTGTCAAGCTCGTCGAGCAAAGCCATCTGCCTGAAATGTATCTGCTTTTCCTTGTTTTCAGCTGCAACCTGTTTAATGGCATTTTCTCCGATCTTTCTTACAAGCTCAAGCTTCTTTGAAATCTTACCTGTATCAATTTCAGAATCAATTTCTTTAACGGTTGTATCTGTCTGAGAATATCCGGTAATAGTTAAAAATAAAATTAAGACTGGAATTGTAATGAAAGTTTTTTTCAGGTTTCTTAAATACATCAGGATTTGTTAAGCTGTTTAGAGATTCAGATCACGGTAAAAACCGGAATTAAATTTGTCAGGTTACTCTTTATTTATTGGGGAAAGTATACATTCAAATTTTGAGTAAATTAATTTATTAATATTGTAATTTCAATTTAATGATTAATATTTTTCTGCAGTATTTGTTCTCGAAAAAAATTGAATGCGAATGACGCGGTTTGAGCGTAAAATCAGCGGGTTACAGACTTATAACAATTTTTATTTTGTATTTCCGTTCTTACCCGTTTTTAAATTCTCCCAGTTGTTTAATTATATTCATCGAGCTGATGATTGGCTGCCATTCACTTCCGCTGAACAAAAAGCGAAACCATTTTTTATCCTTATTTTCAATTTTGATATTAAAAAACAGCCAGCCGGCGGCAATAGTAAATGTAAGCGTCACTATTCCCTGTATAATTAATAAAAAGATATTACCATTTGCAAACATGCTTTCATTCCAGTAAAAGGTCGTCCAAACGGGAAGCTGAAGTAAAAGAATGCGGGCAACTAACAATGATGAACTTTTCAGCTTAATTAATTTTGCCTGTGTTTCTAAAATTGGTTCAGATATATCCACGTGATAAATAAGGACTAACTGATAAATGTATATTATCAATGAAACAGCGGTCAAAGAAACTTGTATGGCCGCCGAAAACAAGAAGAATTGATTCACCTGAGGAAAAGCATAGATAAACAAATTTAATACTGCTGTTCCTAATATGCCAACCCAAAGCAGACCGGCTAATATTGTAAAAAGTTTAACCGGCTTCATAGATGAAATAAAACTTTGCACCTTTATTTGTGTAATGTCTTCAGCATTTTTTCTGCCTAAAGAAAGACTCATTTCTAACTTTTCGTTAGAGGATTTCCAAAGATCTTTTAATGTGTTTTCGTTCATTTTTATTTTAACTTTCGTTTGAAAAACGTTTTTTAAGTTTATCTTTAATTCGACCTGCTTTAGTGGAAACATTACTCACCGAAATCCCTATTATATCCGCAATCTCTCTATGACTCTTCTCTTCCAGATATAAAAGCATAAGCGCTTTGTCAAAGTCATTTAGTTCATTTATAAACTGATCTAACAATTGCAGCTGATGCTCTTTATCAGAATTATCAGCTTCACTGATCCGTGAAATTTGTTCATCCAAAGGAATCGTGTTTGCTTTCTTTCCTGCATTCTTTCTGTAAAACGAAATTGCAACATTTAATGAAATACGATACAGCCAGGTCGTTATTTTATATTTGTCATCATACTTATGCAAAGATCTCCAGATCTGTATCTTTATTTCCTGTATCAGATCCTGTCTGTCTTCATCGTCACGGCAATACATATGAGCAACTTTGAACAAAATGCCTTTGTGCTTTTCAATAATTTCCTGAAATTGTTGTTTTAGATTTTTTTCATTAATCATGTCTTCTAATTATTCGCAATAAGTTTTAAAATATCACAGTCTCTGGAATTTATTTCATTATAAAATGTAAAATTAATTTAAATTGTAATTAAATTAATTCTTGATACTGCAGCTGAGGATTCTAATTTAACTTTTCATTTTCAAATCTAATATTAAAATATAAAAGCCGTCACTTTATAATTTGTGACGGCCTGGAAAATGTAAATTAAACTGCTTGCAGCAGCTTACAAATTTTGGTCGGAATAAATTCCTGTCCAATACTCAAATAACTTCATCCGTTGCTTTTACCTGAAAAACATTCACAGATTAAAATATTTTTATTACACCTGATCCATTACGAAATAATTTCAGGCAATTTTTCACCAGCGGGAGAGTTTTCTTTTGCCGGGCTTTTCTTTTGCTCTTTCAAAAGAAAAGCGGACTTACTTTGAGTCAAAGACAGCTCTTTAAGAACAAAACGTTTTGGACGGATGTGTTAAAACAATCACGGTCAAAAATTTAACATTTTCCCTTTTCATAGTTTGCTTTATTTTGTATTAAATAAAAAAATCAATATGAAATCTGAGATCAGATCAAATGATTGTGATATAAAAGAAGAAGGCACAAAATTTTTCAATGATGTCTGCAGCTATTTTAATAAAGCAGTTCTGTTTACAAACCATCCATCCGGATTACTCAATCAGATAAAAAAATGTAACAGCATATACAGGTTTTGTTTTCCTTTGAGGGATGACAGTGGGGACTACGAGGTCATAGATGCATGGAGAGTGGAACATTCACATCACAAGACACCTGTCAAAGGCGGGATTAGATACAGTACAATGGTAAATGAAGATGAAGTAAAAGCTCTTGCAGCGCTGATGACTTATAAGTGCGCTGTTGTTGATGTTCCTTTTGGAGGAGCAAAAGGAGGAATAAAAATCGATCCGCAAAAATATTCCGAAAGGCAGCTCGAAAACATAACCCGAAGATATACTTCAGAGCTTATAAAGAAGAATCTTATCGGTCCGGGCATTGATGTGCCTGCTCCGGATTACGGGACCGGCGAAAGAGAAATGTCGTGGATTGCCGATACTTATGCGACATTTAATCCGGGGCAACTCGATGCAAATGCATGTGTGACGGGAAAGCCCCTGAGTCAGCATGGAATACGCGGCAGGAAAGAAGCAACCGGAAGGGGAGTTTTTTTTGGATTAAGAGAAGCCGTTTCAATTGCTGAAGACATGAAAAACATCGGACTGACTACAGGAATGAGCGGGAAGAAAGTAGTACTGCAGGGTTTGGGTAATGTAGGTTTTTATGCGGGTCTAAATTGTCAGAACGCGGGCGCTGTCATAATTGCGATTGCAGAACGTGAAGGAGCGATCACGGATCCGAACGGACTTGACGTGAATGAAGTCTTTGAACACAGGAAAGCAACCGGAAGCATACTGAATTTTAAGAAAGCTGCAAACATTTTAAATTCATCAGAAGCCCTCGAAATTGAATGCGACATTCTGATCCCCGCCGCACTCGAAAATCAAATTACAAAAGAAAATGCTCCAAAGATAAAAGCTAAGATAATAGGAGAAGGTGCCAATGGTCCTGTTACGCCTGAAGCTGAGAATATCCTGCTGGAAAAAGGTGTGATGGTTATCCCTGATCTTTATCTGAATGCAGGAGGAGTCACAGTATCATACTTTGAATGGCTGAAGAATCTTTCGCACGTTGCATTCGGAAGAATGGGTAAACGTTACGAAGAAATGGCAAATCAGAATTTTGTAAATACAATTGAGCAGATAAATAAAACAGAGCTGACAAAAAGTCAGAGAGATATTCTCATACGCGGCGCAAGCGAAAAAGAGCTTGTTGATTCCGGTCTTGAAGAAACAATGATTTCAGCATATCATCAGATAAGAGATATAAAAGTCCTGAATCCAAAAATTGATTCATTGAGAACAGCAGCTTTCATCGGGTCCATTGATAAGATAGCAGTCTCTTATAAGAATCTTGGAGTGTTTCCGTAAAAAATTCTTTGCTTCTGTTAGAAAAATTCTGCGGACATATGGTCTGCGGCTAACTTAAATTTTATTATGTTTAAAAAACTTTTCAATCCCGGCATTATTTCCAATTATTCAGATCTCACATTATTACTAATGCGTATTGGTGTGGGAGCTTTAATGCTTTCACACGGAGCGGGAAAATTTTTGAAATTATTCGGAGACGAACCGGTCAAATTTTCCGATCCGCTGGGCGTAGGCGCAACTGCGTCTTTAGCAATGGCTGTCTTTGCAGAAGTGTTCTGCTCAATATTTCTGATCTTTGGATTTGCAACGCGGCTTTCAGTTGTTCCGTTGATCATTACAATGCTTGTTGCTGTCCTCCTAATTCACACACATGATCCTTTCCCCAAAAAAGAACTGCCTTTACTGTATATCATAATTTATCTTGCGATAGGTATTTTCGGCGCCGGGAAATATTCCGTTGATAATTTGATTTACAAAAAACTATCGCTGCGGAAATCGGCCTGATCGCAGCAGTTTATACGGTTTACGATTGAATATTTGTTTTCTTTGCAGAGACGTTGGATGCAACTTCTTTGTGAATGGTTGTCCGGGTTCAGATTGATTTGTAAATTTCCAAAAGTTTTTTTAAGTTTGTGTCTGCAGATCAACTATTGATTTCAAATCAGTGAAAGTAAGGAAACAGATGCTATTTCTGAGGAAGTTGCTGATATTCATTAACTTTATATTTTTCAATCTATCCTAAAACAATTTAACAGAGTCAACATGAAAATAAGCATAAGAGACGGAAGCAATTATTTTAAAGGACTTTTATTACTGATCAGAAAGGACAGGAAAATAAAAGAATCTGAGATTCAGCTTATGAAACACATCGGCAAGGCTTTGGGCTTTGAAAAAGAGTTTTGTGAAAATGCAATTAATGAAGTTTTAGAGAACAAGTTCATAATTGATAGCACACCGGAATTTTCAACTAAAGAACTTGCAGTCATGTTTATAAAAGACGGACTGGCAATTGCAAATTCCGATACCGAAATACATCTTGCTGAAGAAGAATGGCTAAGATCTACGGCAGAACATAACGGTTTGGATTTAAACTGGTTTCAACTGGAAAGAACAATTGCTGAAAACAGACACCATCTCCCT
>DAIPYG010000039.1:23602-28148 GCA_036782875.1 Bacteroidota bacterium
TATGCAGTAATAAAATAAATTCTAAATTGTCTTTAAATATTTCTCAGCAGCAGACAATAGAGTATCTTTTCTTTCTCCGGACATTTTATCAAATGTTCTTATCAGCATTCCTAATCTTGGATTTGAAAGGAAAAATTTTCTATGCCTGTTCATAAACCGCCAGAACAGTCCGTCCCAGATGAGCTGCCAGTCGCCTTTTTGTAAATCACTCATCTTCATCAGATAATTGCTTCCGCTTATGTAAGGTTTCGTCGCCATTAATCCGCCATCCGCAAACTGGCTCATCCCGTAAACATTCGGAACCATCACCCAGTCATAAGCATCAATGAATAATTCCATGAACCATCTGTACACCTCGTCAGGATCAAATTCACAGAGCATCATAAAATTTCCAAGTATCATCAGTCTTTCTATGTGATGACAATAACCGGTTTGTAAAACTTTTTTTATTGTAATGTCCAGCGGCTCAATCCCGGTTGTTCCGTTCCAGAAACTTTCCGGTATTTTTCTTCTGAAACCCCAGTAGTTTTTTGTGCGCTGATATGAGCCCGAGACATCATACATTCCGCGAATGAACTCACGCCAGCCGGTTATCTGCCTGATGAATCCTTCAACGGAATTCAAAGGGATTTTATGTTTCTTGGAATAAATAAGAGTTTCTTCAACTATGTATCCGGGTGTGATCAGTCCGGAATTCAGCATTGGTGTTAAAACACTATGATGCAGTATATTTTCTTTGACAACAATTGCATCCTCATATTCGCCGAATTCTGAAAATCTTTTTTCCAGGAACTGTTTGAACCATTTTTTACTCTCATCAAAATTACCGGGATAAACAAAGTCTTTATTAATTTCTCCATAATTATCAGCAAAGGTCTTATTCACATAAGTAACTGCTTCTTTATAGTATTTATTTACGGTCGGAAAATTTACTTCAGGAGGTTTCTTTGTGAGAGGATATTTCAGCCTATTGTCAATATCGTAAGTCCATTTACCGCCTTCGGGCATACCCTTTTCGTCGAGTAATATCCGCAGCTTCTTTCTTTGCTTTACATAAAAATCCGTCTGTGAATATTTTTTCTTTCCGCTGAAGTATTCTTTCAGCTCTTTCCTTGAGTTCAGGAAACACGGAGACGGATATTCGTAAATGAATATCCCGGATTTTTCAGCAGCTTGCTTAATTCTTTTTTCAACCCAGCTATCTGCTGCATCTGTAAAGTGAATCTCTTTAATTCCTTTTTGCTTTAAATGCGGAATCAGTTTCCGGATGTCAGATAACTCATTGTCCGATTCAATATAATTCACTTTATACTTTTTGCTTTTCAGATAATCCTGATAAAACATCATAGAAGACCTGTGAAAAGCTAACTTCTGTTTGTGAAACTTAAATTGTCTGAAAAACAGATGTTCTTCTATTAAATATACGGCGCTGTTTTCCGGGAATGAAAGAATGTCTTCGAATAACTGATGGGGGAATATTAATACTGCTTTATTCATTTGTTTTCGGGTTTAACGATTTTGTGTTTTTCCTGAGATCTTTGAAATACCCCGTGGATACATTCTGAATGCGCTGTTTGCTTTTTCAGTCCAGTCCTGTGTTCGGCCAACATTTACAAGACATCATCTGCTAACCGGAGCACACGGGTACAAGGAATTGCCACAGTTGACATAATCAGGAATACTAAAGAAAGTAAAAACCCGGGAAATAAATTCGAAAGTTTTGTAAAAAATTGAAGGTTTATTTTTTAAATGCAAGATTATAATAAATTCTCCGGAGTTCAAGGAAGTATTAAAGCAGTAATAGTTTCTCTTTTATTTTGTTCGCTGCAGGCAATTGGTGTTCTTTCTTGAAAATGTTTTTCTACTCATTTTTCTAGTTTTTACTATTATACTTCCAGATTCCAAAAAGTTACTTCTTTACATTTAAAATTTTAATGCAGCCATTTAGAGTTGCCGCTAACCAGCTTTTATATCCGGCAATCCGAAATTAATCTTGAAATGAATACGAAATAAATTTATCTTGAATCGTTCTGTAAAATCATTTTCGATGTGGCGGCAGGACAATTATTCTGACGCATATAATTTATAGCATCGCATACTTTGCATTGGTACGAAAGTCGCGAGCACCCGGCAGCGTTTCCTGATTCCTGCAGATGAATAATGTCACTGTTCGAAAATGATCAGAAGATTCTGTCCGTTTCGTCTCAGATATTTTTTTTATTTTCCTGTAATAAAATAAATGTTAATTGAAAAAAAGATTACTGCCGGCTGCATTGTTTTTTACTCTTACCGGAGCAGGTCTTGCTCTTTATGCCACTAATCTTACATTCAAGCTTACAGTTTCCGGATTGACAGACCCAAGCGGCTGTTCATTCAATGACTGGCTCACCTGTGATACTGTCCTGTCAACAGGTTCAGCTAAGATGTTCGGAGTTCCGGTTGCATGGTGGGGATTTCTGTTTTATCTCTGGTCATTCTTTGTGATAATATTTGCCATCATTTACTCCGGAAAACCATTCGGAAAAGCCTGTGCAGAAGCAGTGCTTTTCATCTCTGTAATATCTGTCCTGTTTACATTCTTTAAAATTTACCAGCTTGCAGCATTAAGAGTAATCTGTCCTTTATGTGCAGGAATGTATATTTCGAATTTTGCAGTCTTTCTTTTTTTAATGTTATCGCTGAAAATAAATTTCAAAGATGTCTTTAAGTTCGAAGCAAATTATTTAAAAAGTATTTTTAAAAAGAAAAACCCCGAACAACTTTCACCTCATCCATTGAGATTCGGAGTAATATTCATCTGGCTTTTTGCAATGGGATTCCTGGGTTTGAAATACTATGAGAATACAGTCGTTGTACTCAATCCTTTGAAAGTGAAATTAGTATTAAATGAACATTTTAAGCAGCTGCCTGCTAACATTAATACAGATGGTGCGCCGTTAACAGGAAATCCCAATGCGAAAGTCAAGATAGTCGTGTTCAGTGATTTCCAGTGTCCGTCATGCAGGCTGCTTGCATCGAATATGAAGACCATAATGCTGGAAAATAAAAATGACATCAGCTATTCCTTTATTAATTACCCGCTCGATAGTTCCATTAATAAAAATGTAAAGCATGAACTTCATAAGTATGCCGGAATCTCCGCAATTGCAGGTGTTTGTGCAGCACAGCACGGGAAGTTCTGGGAATTACATGATGAACTCTTTGAAAATCAAACGCGGCTTGACAGGGAATTTCTAATTGAAACAGCTGTCAAACTCGGGATGGATAAGAATGAGTTCACTGTCTGCATGGATTCTGAGGAAACAAGAAAGAAGGTGATCAGTAATATAGAAACTGCTGAAGATATAAATGTCAGTTCGACACCATCTTTATTCATTAACGGCAGGAAAGTAAAATACTGGAACAGTCCGGAAATAATAAGAGCGATCATTAAAGAAGAGCAGGGTGAGTAATGTTACAAATTGCAAATTACAAATTACTTTTTCACGTTCGACGTTTCACATCTCGCGTCTAGCGTCCTGCGTCAAAACACATCTCGCAGGGATCTCATCAGTGTATTTGACCGGGCTGTTCAATTCTTTTCTGAATATAATATTTTTTCATCGTGAAGTGTTTCTGTTTTTAAACTGTAATTGAGATTGTTTTGTGCTTTGGTTTGAATTGATTTGAGATAAAATTACCGGAATTAAAAATTTAAGTCAGAGGTCATTTTATGAGGGTTGTGAAGTAAAAACAGGGAATCAGGAATAGTCCTGAAACATCAGGCTTGCAAAGTGCCCTGGAAACGAAACCGCTGATCCGGCCAATGAACATCTGAACGGCGGAAAGGAATTTAATAAAGATTTTATGTTGACTTAGTTTTTGTTATTTTTAAATAGATGAATACCAATATTAATCAATATGAACTTATTAAAACAAAAGGAGAAAAGATGGATACAAATGATTATTTAAGCATAAAAGAAGCGAGCAAATGGGCTTCAAAATATTTAGGGAAAAATGTAACGCCTTCGAATATTTCATATCTCATTCAATACGGCCGAATTAGAAAAATTGGAGATAATGGATCCTCTCAGGTTTCAGAAAAAGATTTAATTGAATATTATAAATCCTATAACGGAAGTCGTGAAATTCTATTCAAAGATAAGTTAGGTGAAGATTTAAACTGGGCTTTGTCTTTTGACCAATATAAAGAAAGTGAAACAACGAAACATGTTCACCGCCTTCATCCTTATAAAGGAAAATTCATTCCACAACTTGTAGAATATTTTCTTGACAATCACACAGATTCTTTTAAAAAAGAAATTTATTTTAAAGAAGGTGATATTGTATTAGATCCATTTAGTGGAAGCGGTACGACTGTAATTCAGGCTTGCGAACTTGGAATTCATGGAATTGGGATTGATATTTCAGCTTTCAATTCCTTAATCGGATCTTCCAAGGTTTCAAAATATAACCTGCCCGAGATTCAGTTAGTAGTTAATAAAATTACGAACGCATTAATAAAATTCTTATCGAAGACTAATACGTTAGAGTTTGAAGAAGAGCT
>DAIPYG010000039.1:28200-29154 GCA_036782875.1 Bacteroidota bacterium
ATATGAGTTCAACAATAACTATTTCCCCGTTCCTGATTACAAACGAAAACTTAACCAGAAAGAAATTAATGAATTTGAATATGCTTTAGAAAAGGAAAAGATGTTCAAACCTGTTTATGATAAAATTATAAAAAAATATAATATTAAATTAAAACAGGATAACAATGATACCTTTTTGGACAAATGGTTTTCTGAACATATCCGAAAGGAAATTCTAGTGGCATACGATGAGATTCAAACTATAGTTGATCCGGATATAAAAAAAATAGTGAGTGTAATTCTAAGCCGTACAATTAGATCTTGCAGAGCAACTACACATGCTGATCTTGCTACATTGAATGAACCTGTAACATCAACTTATTATTGTTCAAAACACGGAAAAATATGCAAGCCTCTTTTTTCTATTCTAAAGTGGTGGAAAACATATTCACAAGATACAATCAAGAGATTATTTCAATTTGATAAATTGAGAACTAATACATTTCAATCTTTCCTTACAGGTGACAGTACAACAATTAATATTTTTAAAGAACTTAAAAAGCAAAATTCTGAATTTGCTAACTTAGCACAAAAACAAAAGATCAAAGGAATCTTTTCAAGTCCGCCTTATGTGGGGCTCATTGATTATCATGAACAACACGCATACGCTTATGATCTTTTTGGATTTGAACGTAAGGATGATTTTGAAATCGGACCATTATCTAAAGGTCAGGGAAAAGAAGCAAAGCAAAATTATTTAAAAGGAATTTCAGATGTTCTCATTAACTGTAAAGAATATTTAGCTGAAGATTTTGATGTATTCCTTGTCGCAAATGATAAATATAATATGTATCCTACAATTGCAGAAAATTCAGGAATGAAAATAGTGAATCAATATAAAAGACCTGTTTTAAATAGAACCGAAAAAGATAAAGGTGCTTATTCGGAAGTAATATTTCACTTAAAAGAAAAAAA
>DAIPYG010000040.1:0-28513 GCA_036782875.1 Bacteroidota bacterium
GATCTGTATCCAGCTGCTTCCTCTGTCAGTTGATTTAAAAACCTTTCTGTCATCTTTTGAAAGAAAAACATCTCCGTTTGAATTTACTTTTGCCGCACGGACAGTAGAAAAATTTCCCGGGACTGAAACATCTACGAATGTCGCTCCGTTGTCCGTTGAACGGTTAAGTCCGTAAGCATCCGAAACATAGATAGTATTATCCGGGGCTATCTGGATGGTTTTAATGAATATTGAAGGAAAGCCTGAAAGAGAAGTGAAGTTAATTCCGTTGTTTACAGAATATAATACACCTCCGAGCGAAGTTCCCAGCAGTATTTTTTTGTCTGCTGTAATTATCATGCCTCCGACAAAGCCAAGGCCAATTGTCTGTGTCCGGGAAAAATTATTTCCGCCGTCAGTTGAACGGTATACAAATGTTGCAACATCGCCTATCGTCGGACCGACAGTAACCGCAAATGCCGCTACAATGGAACCGTCATCCGGATAAACAATCTCTCCTCCTCCTGCATAGTTGAGTGGAAATGAACCTGTAAAAACATCCGTCCATGAAGTTCCATGATCAGTGGACCGGTGTATATAAGAAAAGCTCTGTGTAATTGAAAGACCATACACATCTCCGTTCGGAGCAACACTAAGATGTGAAACTCTTTTACCGCTCAATCCTGAAAAAGTCCAGGTCATTCCCTGATCTGTTGACTTATAAATTCCTCTTGCCCAGCTTGAAGCATACATAACACCTTCAGCTGAAGCTGTGATTGAATAAACATAGTCGGTATTTCCTGCAGACATCTCACCTGTCTGTGTCCACATGCTTTTTAAGCCGGAAAAAGCAAATGTAGATAGAACTAAAAATGTAATTATGAATTTCATTATATTATCTTAAATTTTTCATTTGCAGATGCAACTTAAAACTTGATTCTGATAAAAAAATGAACTTTTCTCAGTTATTTTAATCCGCAGGACTTTTCGTGTGATACTCAGGACATGTCAGATCATCCATACAGCTTTCAGTAATATACACAGGACTTTCTGAATAATGCATTCGAAATATCCTGTATATCCTACAATAATTCCTATACAACATACGACACTCCGTGAAATGCACATGACATTCTGTAGCTTACTTATTGAAAGTCCTGTGTTTCGTATGATTTTCCGTATGCAGCGCATGACTTCCTGTATATACTATATGACAATCCATAGATATCTTACGTATACCCGTATAAATGCTGCGACTATCCGGGTGTATGTTCGATTATCCATGTGTAAGTTATTGCTATCCGTGTGTATCACAGGACATTTTGTAAGTATAAATAAAGATTCCATGTATATCTTTTAGAAATTGATGAATGCTAAAGAACAATATTTTCTTTTACCGGCCAATTATTGTTTGTTTGCAATAAAACATTTGTAGTCAATGAAAATATTCCCGGCAATGGAAGAAGATTGAAAAAACGTAATTTTCAGGCAAAGAAATACTCCATGACTTTTGCTATTCAGAATTCTCTATTTTTTTATAAATCCAGGAACCTCAGTGTGTTTTCGTTGACCTAAATAGAAAGAAATCATAATTCACATTAACCTAATTACTTTATTGTTTTGATAAAATTTCGTAATCAAATTTAAACAATAGGAATAATGCATTGGAGTTTTTACCTGGTAAATTTTTCACTTTAGGTTTATAAAATTTTAACATCTCTGCACCTATCCCTGCCAGGGTTGGGAAGTGGGAGAGATCCCGATCAGATTCGATCAAAGCTAATGAAATCAAAATAAAATTTTGAAGTCATTTTTATTATAAAAGTAGGATTCAAATCTACAGTGTTCAAACTTCTTTTTATAATTTAACATCATTCCTGTGAAAATGAGAAGCTTTATATGCTTCTATCCAGATCACACTGACAAATGATACTATGATACTAATTATGATCTGTTGGGCTGTCAGGGATTGAAAATTAAAGGTAGTCATTACAGACGGTACAGTAAGAGAAAGTATCAGAATGAAAATTGTGATTAAGGTTATGGAGTATAAAAGTTTGTTATGATATTTCAATGTTGTAAATATGGAAAATTTTTCAGAGCGTCCTGTGTAGGTCAGAAAAATATTTGAGCACAGCAGTGAGGTGAAGATCATTGTCCTTGCTGTATCTTCATTAATACCGTTTACTATTGCATAAAAAAGTATTCCCATTAATCCTGATGCAATGGCCAGTCCCTGAATAATACTCACGGCAAGTTCTTTAAATGAAAAGAATTGGGTTGTAAGCTTTCTCGGCTTCTGATCCATTATGTCTTTTTCTATGGGCTCGTTCTCAAATACTATCGAGCAGGTCGGTCCCATTACAAGCTCAAGGAAGATCACATGTATAGGCATGAATATATTCTGATATTTCCATCCGAGTATAAGTGGAAAAGTTACTATTGAAATTATTGGTATATGTATAGAAATAATATATCTGATTGCTTTCTTAAGATTGCTGTATATCTTTCTTCCAAGTGCAACTGCCTTTACCATGTTGGATAGATCATCATCGATAAGTATGAGTGATGCTTCCTGTTTGGCTATCTGGCTTCCTTTCTTTCCCATAGCAATGCCGATGTTGGATGCTTTAAGTGCCGGTCCGTCATTCACACCGTCACCTGTCATTGCGACCACCTCACCATCCGCTTTCAGGGAGTTAACTATTTTAAGTTTTGCTTCGGGAAGCATCCTTGCAAATATATTTATTTTCTTTACTGATTCCTGAAGCTCCTTATCTTTCATGTGGACTATCTGCTCCCCTGTCAATACATTTTCGGAATTTCTCAGGCCTATTTGTCTTCCTATGCTTTTAGCTGTTACAGGATAATCCCCTGTTATCATCTTGACCTCAATTCCTGACCGGTAAAAATTTTCAATTACTTCCTTTATGTTCTTTTTCGGCGGATCACTTAGTGCTATCAAGCCAAGAAATTCCCAGTTATATTCTCTCTGATCCTGAAGAAATTCCCTGCTTTGAAAATCTGCCTTAGCCACGCCAAGTACTCTGAGTCCTTTTTCTGCAAATTCATTTATTATAAGATCTGTCTTTCTCTTTTCTTCTCCCGAAAGTCCGCAAATACTGATGATCCCTTCAGGTGCTCCTTTGCATGAAGTTATTATTTTATTTCCGTCTGAATATATATGTGTCATCATGGGAGGCTTGCCGGACAGCGGATATTCTTTTATCATTTTCAGATCTTTGGTAAATTTTTTGTCGCCGGCATATTCAAACAGCTCTTCAATTGCTTTTTCCATCGGATCAAATGCCACAGGCTCTGATGAAAGCTTGCTGAAATTTACAAGCTCTGTGTTGCTTTCATTCAATAACTCTTTATCCTCATGTTCTATTACTTTGTGTTCCTTAAAAATATAGATCTCAGTGACCTTCATTTTATTCTCAGTGAGAGTACCTGTTTTATCCACACATATAACAGTTGCAGAGCCAAGCGCTTCGACAGTCTGCGGCTGCTTTGTAAGTATGTTGTACTTTAAAAGATGATAAGCACCTAGCGCCATGAAAGTTGATAATGCAACCGGTATCTCCTCCGGAAGAACTGCCATTGCTAGTGTCAGCCCGTGCATAAGTCCGTGCAGTATATCTCCTGAATCAAAATAGTTGTAAGCCCAAACAAATAAGAAAGCTATTAAACCTATCAAAGCCATTCGTTTAACAAATTTATTTATTTGTTTCTGAAGTACAGTTTCTTCTTTTTTAATACTCTCCAGTGTTTTGCCTAATTTACCAATCTTTGTGTTCATTCCGACAGCAGTAACTTTACAATAACCCAAACCTGAAGCCACATTTGTCCCCATGAATACTTCATCTCTTCCCGGAATTTTCTCAACAGGAAATGATTCACCTGTCAGAAGGGATTCGTCAACTGACAAATCGTTTGATTCAATTATCTTTCCGTCAGCAGAAATGCTCTGGCCTTCTTCGATGATCATGATATCACCGGCAACAATGTCATCAGAAGGGACCTCTGTTTTCAACCCGTTCCTTATAACATTTGTCAGCGGCTGTGTCAGCTTCTTAAGCGACTTTATTGCGCTTTCACTTTTGGTCTCCTGATAAATCGAAATTCCTGCAACTACAAATATAGCCGCAAGCATTATTATCCCGTCACCGGTTTCTCCCGTAAAAAAATAAATACTGCATGCTGCTGCAAGCAGTATCATCATTGGTTCGGTAAAGATATCTTTTAATATGTGAAGAAAGTTTTTGCTGCCTTTTTGGTCAAGTGTGTTTGTTCCAAATTCAGCTCTGCTTAAAATTACTTCTGCGCCGGTGAGTCCTTTGAGAAGATTTTCACGCTCTGACATTATATATTAATTTCAAATTGCAAATAATTAATTTTTTATTACCTAGCTTATACTGCTTATTATTAATTAATGAATTTATGCAAAAGTATCTTTTAATTAATTGACCGTTTCCTAGCCCTCTCATTGGCAGAGAATGTCACGGGGAAATCTCAAAATGAATGCATAATTATCTTTAACTGCAGGAATTCAAAAATTCAGTTAATTACCGATAATTACTCATCCTGCATTTAACATTATATATTACTTCTTTTTTCCCCAGAATTCATCCGCTTCCTTTTCCATCTTTTTCAGTCTGGAATAATAATCCGGAAATTCTTTCAGATGAGCCAGTGCGATCTTGCCTGTCAAAATGGGATCATTATTTGTTACATTAGTTTCAGGATCCCTTGCTCCGTGCTCCAGTTCTATGTTCATGCCATCCAGGAACTGCTCTACTTCAAAGTTCTCAAAAGTAACTCCGAGCTTTTCACCTATTGCTCTTGCCTCTTCGGATGTGAATTTTTTAGTTTCCATGATTTTAATTTTGATTATTAAATTTTTCTTCCATTGCATCAACCAAATTTTTAGCATCAACCAATTTTACTTTTTTAATACTCACTAATAGTTTAATTGCTTCGATCTTATTTCCATTTTTTAAAAGCACTCCGATTTTTTCCATCAGTATCTTATCACCGGAAGATATATTCAATTCATTTAAAGTGGAATTAACGGCTGTGAAATCCGAGTTCATAAACGGGGTCGTTGATTTAACAATATTCATCTCAACTGACTCAACCAGGTCTTTTGATTCTAGCAGTCCTGCACCGGTCTTCTCACGGACAAATTTTATTGCTTCTATCTTTTTATTTTTAGCCAGATATTCCCTCACACTTAATATTAATCCCTGATCTTCAGGAAACGGACTAATGGTTTTAAGCTTACTTCTGTCAAAAGTTTTTTCACGCCTGAAAATGGTTTTAATAATTATCAATGCTGCAATTAGTCCAATCCCCATTCCAATTATTATATATGTATTCACTTCAGTTAAGATTTTTATTTGCTGAATTTAAATTCAAAGACTATTTAAATATTAGCACTGCTATTTATTCAGCATTCTCATTAGCAGCTGATTATAATTGTAAATATTCCTTACTCGTATATATAGATTGATATGTTCCGAGCTGTAATCTTTTTTCAGGTATGCTACTTTTATATATATTTTCTCAAGAACGTTTTCGAGTTCATTATCCAATGCCTTTATAGGATCAAGTCCCTCCATCATTTCTTTAGTTACTTTTGAAGTTGAAATAAATTCGAAGGGCAGTCCGCAGGTGATGGCTGCTTTTAATTCAGCAACTTCAAGGTTACTCACTATCTGTATTAGTCTTTCACTGTTAAGCCTCTTTTCATTATCTGATATGTCTTCCAGAAATTTGTTGTTAAGCTTCACTTCAGTCAGCAGAGCTCTTTTGATCTTGTTCAGTGCGACTTTATTCCCCGCAAGATCTTTTGTTACATCGTAAATTTCTTTTATTATGCTCATTTTGAAAATTGGAATTTGGGATTTACAATTTGGAATTTAATGATAATCAGGATATTGTTTATCACGGAAATGAATTAAATTATTTTCAGCAGAATATGCATTTTAAATAATTTGTTATACTCAAATATAAATTCCAAATTGTAAATCCCAAATCCCGAATTCTTAATTATCTCTCTTCACTTTCATCTTCTTTGAAACCGTCCCGTTCTTTGTGATCACATTCACAAAATAAAGCCCATCCTTTTGCCTGCTGATATCCGCATTCACAATTCCTTCCTTAAAATTCTTAAGCTTCTTTTCAAAAACAATTTTCTTCTTATCTTCCGCCGTGATCTGCAAAGTAATTTTCTGCTTATCATTTAAAAATATATCGCAGAAAAATTTACCCTGATTTCTGACCGGGAAGATGTTAAGTATAGGGGTCAGGTTTACTTTCTCCGAAGGCTCACCGTTCACAATGAACTGCTGCCTTATCCCGCTTCCAAAATCTGAATCGAAAGACTTTATCAGTTTACCGTTGATATCAGTGATCCGTACATAGCCGTAACCTCCTTCCGGATTGAACCAGAAATCTAGTCCGTCATTGGCAGTGTCACTGAAGACAAAACTATAGCAGCCGGAACGCAGATCAAATGTATCCCTGTAAACTTTATCAGGCATAAGTGTTCCTAACAGCCGCTTCTTCATAATCCGGCTGTCTGAATTTCTAAGCTCATAAAAATTAGCGGAAGATTCTTTGTTTGTTTTAAATAAAAGTATGAACTTCGGATCGAATACCGGAGGCATGACTATTTTAGTTTTAAGTCCATTGTCATATTCATACTCATCTTCCTTATCATTCGGCTGCAGTAATTTTACAAAATATTCCTGCTTCCCTTCTTTTACATTTATCAATCCCGGGAGGCTGAAATTTATTTTCTCATCCGGAGGAAGATTTCCCTTCCAGATGAATGTCTGGGGTAAATCAGCATTAGTACCATATGAAACTTTCACACTGTTCAGATTATTCTTTCCGTTATTTTTAATTGATATTTCCGGATCCATACAAACTGGATTTTTTCTTGAATAAATATCTTCATCATCCGGAGCTACTATTTCTTCTATTGAAACATCATTCTCCGCAGATGGATTTTTATAATAAATTAAATATGAGCTGAATACATAATTTGCAGACGGTTTATTTGGATTTATATAAGGCTCCATGTCTATGTTCAAAACATGTTGTGAGCTTCCGTTCAGATTCAGATCGTAAATATCAGGGCGAACAATAGATCCCGGACACCAGTTAGCCCTGTCAAAGATCCACGTCCCTGCCTGCGGATATAAAGGATTATCAGAGCATTCTCTCCACACTGCCCTTCGATCAATTAATTTATGATCAAAATATAATTCCCTGTACTTCATGCAGAACTCAGCGCAGTTTTCGTAATCATCCATTCCGTGTCCGGTCTGAAGTATCCGAAGTCTTGCTATGTCTGCGCCGTAATTATTTTCAAATGAAAACGGCTTAAGATAATTTTCAATATCATCAGCCGGATCACCGTAAGGAAATTTTCCCGTCCATAATTTTTCAAAACCCAAAACTTCCATGACAGGTGTTCCTTCGGTAAGCTCAAAGTCAAGCGTTACCAGCCAGCCTCTGTCCGTATTGCTTTCATATCCTGTGTGATTGAATTCTATTTCAACCGAATCATGAAGTAAAAAAGAGAAATCAGTGATGTCTGTTTTCCAGGTAAATTTCCAGTCGGGAGTAAACCTTGAACCGTAAGGAGATATCATTCTGGCAAGCTCAATGTCCTGTGAT
The DNA here is from genome assembly GCA_036782875.1 of Bacteroidota bacterium. GTDB lineage: Bacteria > Bacteroidota > Ignavibacteria > Tepidaquicellales > Tepidaquicellaceae > JAGPCH01. Next base: position 7,672 of record DAIPYG010000040.1, read on the forward strand.
GAATCATTCACACTTCCTTTCTTTCTTAAAAAGATATTGTCAATGTAATCCCACTCACCGCACTTCTGGCTGTCCGGACACTGATAAGTGACATAAAGAATTGCTCTGCGGAATTTAATATCATCAGAAGGAAACAATGACCAGCTTTTGTAGGCATTAAAACCCTTTGAGGGATCCGTGACAACTTTTGTTTTATTATGAGTAATAATATTATAAGTATCACCAATTGATGAATATGCTTTCCCATAATTAATTAAGATTATTACAATTAAAAGAATTGCTCGAAGTAAATTCATTTATAAAATATTAGATTCTTTATAAAATAAAAAGCCGGGAGAATTTCTTTCCCGGCAATCATTTTATACATTATATTCTAACTAACTACTTAATTCCCTGTATCATTTACTTTATAAGAAGCATCTTCTTCGTGTCTGTAAAGAAGTCCGTGTCTATTCTGTAATAATAAACACCTGATGAAATTGAAGTGCCATCAAAGTTAATTGAATAATTTCCGGGTTGCTGTACTCCTTTATTCATGGTTGAAACCATTCTGCCCATGGCATCAAAGACTGTCAGCTTAACGTTTGTCTGAGCCTTTATATTATAGCTGATCTTTGTTGACGGGTTAAATGGATTCGGGAAATTTTGTAAGAGCTCATAATTATCAGGAATTTCTTCTATACCTGAAACACCGACAAGTCCGACATTCAGCGAAACTGTTCTTGTATGAACTGGTGTTCCGTTAGATCCCGCAGCTTTTATAGTAACAGTATATACACCGGCTGAAGTACCCGGAGCTGCTTTTACTCTTACAAGAAGCGAATCAGGATAATTACTCAGAGTATTTCCATTAGGAAATGAAACAGTTAAAGAACCTGAAGCAGGTGCAGGAGTTACAGTTCCTGTGAATGTAGTTACATCTGTATATAATTTGACAGAAGGAATAACTGTCCTGAAAGTAGTGATATTAGAATTATCAATTGAAACGGAAGTTGGATTCACTCTCATGGCATAGTCAGGAAAATATCCTACATAACTTCCGAAGTTATTATTTCTGAAATCACCCCATGCAACCATCGAGGTCTTTGGATTTGAAACAATCGAATTATAATCTCCCTGATATGCAGGTGTTCCTCCTCCGCCGCAGCTTGGACAATTAATTCTGAATTTTTTATTTGAAATAGGCTGATTGGTTACAAATGTCTGTCCACCGTCTGTTGAATATGATGCATATATCAGACAGCTGTCACTGGTCGGACAATCTCTAGTATCCATCCATTGAACATACAACCTGCCTGTTTCTTTATCGCACCATGGTGCAGGCATGAACTGATTATTGTTCTGTGAGTTAACATCATCGTTTACAATTGTACCGGCTGACCAGGTAACAGCTCCATCTGTAGAATATCTGCAGTAGATATCCGGTTTGAATCCGTCTCCGACAGGATTGTTTGCAGCATATATGACATACACTCTTCCTCTGTATGCTCCGTAACTGTTATCAGCTGCAATAAAAGGATAAGGTCTGGTTCTCATATTCTGGACAGAATTTCTTCCGCCTACGTAGGTTCCGACATAGTTCGCAAAGGTCTGGGAAGAAGCAAAGTTAAAGGTTGCTCCTCCGTCAGTAGAAGTATTAAAAGTATAAATAGCTGCAAAAGCATTACCGGTTGACTTTACAAAATAAACCGTCCCGCCCTGTACATTTCCATTAGGTCCTACAGCTACCATATTTCCGGGTAATGTATTGCTTGAAGTGAATGTAGTTGCAAAAGTAAGACCGTTGTCAGTACTTCTTACAAAATTTCCCGGAGTCATTGCTCCGTAAATATAATTTTTAAAAGGTCCGCCTGTCTGATCAGCAGCAATCCAGTTTTTGTCATTACCTACATTAGCAGAAACTCCCGTAGCCCAGTTCTGTCCGTTATTGGAAGATTTTACAACCCAGGTCCCTGTTATAGGATTTTTCATATTATCATAATAAAGATTTCCTAAACTGTCATAAGCAGTTACAGGATCTCCTGCTACACTGCCCGGAAAAGGAGGAGTATATCTCTGCCAGTCAATACCGTTTAAAGTATAATATGTTCCGTTGGTATTAAATGCTATGAAATATTGACCGGGAATCCTCGGATTCTCTGAAATATGACATTCTGCAAAATCAGTACCAAGAAAAAAATTATCATAATCATTAATGGTAATTACAGTAGCATCAGTTGAATAAAAATGCGGTCCGCTGTTATCTAAGTATTGCTGCGGTATTCTGTCGTAATTAGGATCGTCCCATTGTCCGAAAGAATTTTTTGGACAATTAGTGTAAAATATTACGGCTATTAAAACTGCAAACAAATAAACGAAGAACTTCTTCATTTGATTTTTCCCTTTCTTAAAATTAGTTTTGTGATTTGTTAACTGAAAATAGTAATTTAATTATAAATTTAAAACCTAATTTCTATATTCAGAAGCTCTCTTCTTAAAATTTCAAGAGCTCTCTGAGATGCTCTCTGGATGTTGATCTCCCGGTTATTTCCAAAATTGAAACTCAGGGCATAGGTTTTTTCTTTGCTTGAAAAACCGATCCAGACAAATCCTACAGGCTTTTGCCCGGAACCTCCGGAAGGTCCGGCTATTCCGGTTGTTGAAAGAGCAAAATCAGTATCCATTAAATTTCGCACTCCTCCAGCCATTTCACATGCTGTCTCTTCGCTTACTGCTCCGTATTTTCTTAATGTTTCTTTTTTAATGTTTAAAAGTTTGATCTTCTCCAGGTTTGAATAAACACAGACTCCGCCTTCATAATAATCCGAACTTCCCGGAACGCTTACTATCTTCGATGAGATCATACCTCCTGTACAGGATTCTGCCACCGACAAAGTCTGTTTCCTTTCCGTTAAAATATCACCGATTACTTTTTCAAGTTCTGTTTTATCTACTCCATATATAAGATAACCTATTTTCGAGCGTAATCTGTTTTCTATGCTGTTTATTTTTTCCGCAGCTTCCCTTTCACTATTACCTTCTGTATTGATCCGTAATCTTACACCTGTCGCAGACGGAAGAAAGGCAAGCTTACTTTCACCAATAATCTCTTTCACATTGCCGATCATTTCATTTAACGAAGATTCACCAAGCCCTGTAGTAAGAAGAGTTTTCTGTAAATATACTTTGCCCGACCCGGAGGAAAATCTGTTTTTCAGTTCGGGTAATATTTCATTTTCTATCATACTCTTCATTTCGTATGGAACACCCGGCAATGCAATAAATATTTTATTGTCCTTTTCTATCCAGATACCCGGAGCTGTTCCGTTTGCATTCCAGATGACTTTTGAATTCTTCGGAACCAAAGCCTGATCCTCATTTACAGAAGGCATATTCATGTTTCTTGATTTAAATATATTTCTTACATGTTCCAGAACTTTCTCATCTCTCATATATTCATCATTAAAGAATTTCAGCAGTACAGGTTTCGTAATATCGTCGTGTGTAGGTCCCAGTCCGCCTGTAATAATTGTCACGTCATAATTCCGGAATGAATCTTCAAATTCAGAAAGCAATGCTGCTTCTTCATCTGCAATTACAACTGTCTTTGCAACGGGTATTCCAATTGAGAATAATATATCTCCAAGAAATGCGGCATTTGTATTTACTATCTGACCTATAAGTATTTCATCACCGATTGATATTAGCTTTGATTTCAATTTTTATAAAATGAGTTACTATTAATGAGTTATGTATATAGGTTATTAATAATGAGTAACGGTTATTGCTTAATAATACTTACAAATTATAAAAAATCCTAAAAAACGACTAACGAATCACGATTAACGATTAACGACTAACGATTAACGAAAACAGATACGAAGCCACTCCCGCATACACTCCGGCTATAACATCATCCATCATAACACCGAATCCTGTATGCAACCTGTCGAAATATTTTGCCGGCTGAATTTTTGTAATGTCAAAAAATCTGAAAGCCAGGAAACAAACAAATGCATAGAACAAAGTGAAATTTTCTTGAGAAAAAATAATAAAGATAAGAACGGTTATCCACATTCCTACAGCTTCATCAATTACAACAACCGAAGGATCATCACCGAATCTTCTCATCATTGTCTTAGATGTATAAATACCTGCTGCAAATGTTAAAATGATAAGTAAGGAGAGCATAGTAGGATTTTGAAATATTTTCAGTAAGAAAATCACCATAGCTGCTAGGCTCGCAAATGTACCGCTTGCTTTCGGGAAATATCCTGTATAGAAAAAGCTTGAAAAGATATTTGAAAAAAAATCTATCTCAGCATTCTCATCAACTATTTTTTTCTCTTTTATAAATCTCAATTGTTTTCTGTTGAATTAACAGGGTCTGTATTCTTTTCAAAAAAATATGAGACACCGGTGTAAAGCGTTATTAATGTTACTGTTAACATAAAAATATAATTCAGTCCGGAATAAAGAAAATCATTGATTGAGGTTTTAAAGCTGCCGTCAATATCAAAGGAAAGAGAGCATACAAGAATAACAATTAAAAAGATGTAAGTCATCTGTATGAATGTTTTTGTCTTGGCAATGTAAGATGTTTTCATGGTTTTTCCATTTGCTTCCTGATATGACCTTAGTAATGTAATCACAATATCTCTTACAACAATTATCAAAACCATCCATAATGGCATTATTCCAAGTATATAAAAACCTATGAAGGCAATGGATGTTAAAAATTTATCTGCCAGTGGGTCAAGGAATATCCCGACCTTGCTTACCTGACCGTATCTTCGCGCATGCCAGCCGTCATACCAGTCTGTTAATACTGCTATAAAGAATATTACCAGTGATATTTTTTTATATAACGGATTCTCTGAAAGAAAAAGATGTAAAAATACTGGAGCTAATATTATTCTTAACAGCGATAACTGATTTGGAAACGACATTTTATTGATTTGGAATTTGGAAATTTGAATTTGGAATTTTAAGTTACGAGTTACGAGTTACGAGTTACGAGTTATGAATCACGATATTCGAATTGTGAGTCTTAAATAAACAATCACTAATAATATTCAATTTTTAATTTTTATCTACTTGCTACTTGGCTACTAACTTCTAATTATTCACTATTAACTATTAACTAAACTTTTTCAATAACAGCCGCCATTCCCTGTCCGACTCCGATACACATTGTAGCCAGCCCGAATCTTTTATTTTGCTTTGCCAGTTCATTTAGCAGAGTTATAATTATTCTCGAGCCGCTGCTCCCCAGCGGGTGACCTAATGCAATCGCTCCACCGTTTACATTTATTATATCCTGATCAAGTTCAAGTTCATCAATGCAAGCCAGACTCTGCGCCGCGAATGCTTCATTTAATTCTATAAGATCAATATCTTTTAATTTCATTCCGGCACGAATGAGCGCTTTATTTGTTGCCGGTACCGGACCAATACCCATAAAAGAAGGATCTACACCTGCAACTGCAGAAGAGACAAACCTGGCTTTTGGTTTTAGATTATGCTTCTTTACAAAATCTTCGGATGCGATCATAATAATACTTGCTCCGTCATTTATCCCGCTTGAATTTCCGGCTGTTACAGTTCCGCCTTCCCTGAACGCAGGTTTAAGCTTTGCAAGTTTTTCCATAGTAGTATCGAATCTCGGGAATTCATCCGTATCAAAAATAATTTTATCCTTTTTGGAAGGTAGCTCCAGAGGAAATATCTCATCTTTAAACTTGCCTGCTTCTATAGCTGATTTTGCCTTAAGCTGTGAATTAAGAGCAAACTCATCCTGACGTTCCCTTGACACTTTATATTTCTCTGCCACATTTTCCGCAGTCTCTCCCATAGAATAAGGATAAAAAAGTTTTGCAAGCTTTGGATTTGTAAACCTCCATCCGATTGTTGTATCATACATTTCAGCTTTTCTTCCGTAAGGTTCTGCGTTCTTACCAAGAACAAACGGAGCCCTTGTCATTGATTCAACACCTCCTGCAAGATAACAATCTCCTTCACCGTTTCTTATTCCTCTTACTCCGTCAACGAATGCCTGCATTCCGGAAGCGCACAGTCTGTTTACCGTAGCACCTCCGGTGGTAACGGGCATACCTGCAAGAAGCAGACTCATTCTTGCAATGTTCCTGTTCTCTTCACCTGCTCCGTTAGCATTGCCAAGAATTACGTCTTCAATTTCTAATGGTGAAATATTGCCTGATTCAAAATTTTTCCTTACGACTTCTTTAATAAGCATAGCGGCCATATCATCAGGTCTTACATCTTTTAATGCGCCGCTGTGTTTACCTATCGCTGTTCTTAATCCGTCAATTATAAAAACATCTTTCATTAATATTTATTATCCTTTCTTTTATAAATTTAGCTCAAATTAGTAGTATTGTTTGAATTACCGAATTACATTCAAATAAATTGATTTTTCAGTTTCTTTAGTAAGTGAAATTAATTTTACGGAACTATTTTTATTTTAGGAATTTTAAAACTCGTTTAAATACAGTTATTGATTCCAAAAATTCACTTAGTACCGGCTACAGTCATTCTTATAAATGATCATGTAATCATAAATAATTTTACCTGCATTTTTCCGCATATCCTGTTTAAGATCTTTATTTGAAAAAACCTTATTGGTATATTTCCACGCCTTGCAGAAATCCTTTTCCATTGCAATCTGAGCTTTCACCAAAGCTATTATAATAGAATATGTAAAACTGCTCCGGTTGTTTTTTCCTGCCTGCTTCAGATATGGTAAAGCTTTACCGGCATTAAAATAATCATCCATTGCCATGAGATATCCAATTACAAAAAGTTCATTTGTCCTGAGGTTTAATAAATCATCTTCCGTAATCTGCTTTTTATGGATCAGCGAATTATAAATCACCGCGTTGGATTTTCCATCCGTACTCCATCCCAAAGCATTTATTATTGCTGCCTTAATATCAACCGGATTTGATTCGTCATGAAGGTAATCAGCAAATTCCTGATTCATAATTCCGGTCTGCTCAGCAGTTAAAACTATATCTACATCATTGTATTTTTCATGGAATGGAGTCGAAGTTAAAGGGGAATCCGCTATGACTCTCAGTGGCGTTATGATTACTATGGCTAATAAAAAAAGTACAGACCTCTTCATTTCACTAAATAAATTCTTATCAAATTAACCAATTCATCAAACTTTTAAAACCAATATAATAGTGCATAGGAAAATTCATATGCTCCGCATAATAATGAAATGTATTTTTGTTTAACCGGAAATTTTTAGACAGAATGACTGACCTTCCTGATTTTATTTTTAACATCAAAACTTCGCATTGATCCCTATAGTTGGAAGTATAGGGAACATACCGACTACATTTCTTTTTACATACAAGCCGTCTTCTAAATAATAATCATATCCCAAAACATTCTTCCGGTTATATGCATTTATTACGTCTATATAAAATGCCCAGTCGGTTGACCAGAAGTTGGTGTAATATGTTGCACGGAGATCGAGCCTGTGATATGCAGGCCGGCTGTCAGCATAAAGATTTTCTTTGCCGCCGTAGTCAAGATTAAAAACTACCTGCCGAGTAATGGGATTTACGGCGATAGAATCACCTATAATTCTTGGTGTGATTCCGACCGGAGTAGTGATCGGAAAATTTGTTGCATAGGTCCATCTCGTGCTGATCTCAAACGAAGGTGAGAATCTGTAATTGAGTACTAAGTTCGCCGTATGTCTCTGCTCAAATCTGTAAGGAGTTATAATTCCGTATTTTTCCCTGTCGGAAAATGAAAGCGAATAATTTATCCAGCCATAAAGCTTAGTGCGGGATGTTGTGAATTTTTTCTCCAGACTAAATTCAAGCCCGTAAGCATTTCCGCTTCCGGCATTTATGGGATTTGTCGTAAGTGAGTCATAAGGTAATTTTTCCGAAGACCTGATCCAGTTGTCATAGTTCTTTATATATTCCGGATCGTTATTTGATGGATCTTTTAAGGAATATTCATATCTGTATCCGGTTAATTCCTGCTGCTCTATAAGATTGTTAAATCTTTTATAATATCCTTCAATCTTTGTGAACCAGTCATTCGTAATCCATTTATCCACACCGAGTATATAGTGAGTTGCTTCTTCTGCCTTCAGACCGTTTTCATACGCATTTCTAAGGTCAAAAAAAGTTCTGCCGTCCACTAACTTTTCCAGACCAGGAGATTGATAGTACATTCCAACTGAAGCTCTTAATGTAGTAATAGGGTCCAAAGCATATCCAAAGTTTAATCTTGGAGCTAAATAAGGAGTCCGGATAATTTGAAAATAGTCAAGCCGTAAAGATGGCTGCACAAAAAGCTGATTTGTAAATTTAAACATGCTTTGTCCATACAAATAAGCTCTTATATTATCCTCTCCCTGCAGATTAAAATTGTCGAGTAATGCAGATGCAGAAGGAAAATTCCTGATGAAGGACCTGAATTGTTCGTCGATCTTAAGATTATAATTCAGATCAGTCCTTACTATATCAACGCCTCCGCCGAATTCCTGTTCTGAATTCTTATTGAGTTTTATGGATCGGTTTCCCAGAGAAAATTTTCTAAAAGTATATTTGGAATCAAAATCCAGTCCGAGAAGCGCACCTATCTGCCTTAAGCTGTCTCTCTGTTCCGGTGTATAATCTTCCCTGTCTATTAATGGATCAAGTATCTCACTGTTAAAATCATTGTCACCTGTGTTTCTGTACCATGAGAGAGTTGTGCGTGAAACAAAATCCGGATTTGGAGTGTAATTCCAGCCTATTGCAAGTAAGTCATTTTTTGTCACGTCATTTACCGCTATGCTGTCTGCAGATTTGTTGTCATCACCCGGAATTATATCAACTCCGTCATTCGAGAAGACACCGTTTATTAAAAATTTATGATCCTTAAAAGGACCGAAAGCCAGTTTGAACTGAATGTCTCTGAATGACGGGAATGAAGAATTTTCAGTAATCAGTCCTGCTCTCTTTGCAAAGGGTCCGACTATCAGATCATAATAAGTCCTTCTGCTTGAGACTAACCATGAACCCGGCACATTGAAAGGATTTTTTCCGTTGAATATTACATTTGCATTTGAAATGCTGATGTTGATTGTAGATGAAAGATATTTCTGTTTTGTACCTTCAAGATTAGAGACATCGAGAACTGCCGAGAGCCTGTCACCGTATTTTGAAGGAAAACCTCCCGTGATGAGTGTAATATCTCTTAGTGTTTCAGGGTTGAACATGCTTACAAGCCCGTACAATCTGTAAGGATTAAATATTTCCACGTCATCCATTATAACAAGATTCTCATCAGGTCCCGAACCTCTGATAATAAGCTGTGATGAGAAATCATTTGGCGAAGTCACACCCGGAAGTGACTGAAGCGATCTTAATACATCTTCCACTGCTCCGGGAAGCATCTTTACGTTCTGAGGTTTCAAATTATAAAGACTCGTTCTCAGATCCTCCTGTCTTTGCCTGAAAACACCCTCAACTTCGATCTCATCAGTGCTTACCAGTTTTTCTATAAGGTATATATCAAGGACTTTGCTTTCATCTTTTTTTAATTCATAATTTTTATACTCGTAAGAATTAAAGCCGGGATTTTTAACAGTGATGTTATATTTACCAGGAAGGATCTCTATCTCATATTTACCGCTGTTGTCTGTTAATGTCTGGTAAGAATTGATTTCATTTGAAAAGCTGATGAGTATATTGCCAAGCTTAATGTTCTCATCACTGAATACAGCACCGCTTATCTTTGATTTCCCTGAATCATTTAAAGTTTGAGTAAAAGCCGGTGTAAATGAAAGAAATGTTAGTATAACTGCAATAAATAATTTGAGCATTTAGTCAGAAAAAGTGTTTAAATTTACATTTTTCAAAACGTAAACTGAATACTTTAAGTTTCAATGTCTTATAGCTTATCAAATCATTTAACTGCAAAAATTCAGGTTTCTGAGTTAAGACAAGGATTGCTGCTCTTTTAATTGAATATCAGAGATCAATGAATTCAATTCATTCACTGAATTTTTAACTGCTTCTGAAAACTGCACTTCACTGCAGTTCAGAGGTGCTGAGTAAATTATACCTCTGCTTGAATTAATTACGAAGTTTTTTGTATGAAGATTTTGAAGTAATGATTTCAGATCATTTGATTGTGCGCCGATTCCCGGAATCAGTAATGGCACATCAGGATGTGAAGAGGTAAATGCATTAAGTTCGGATGTATGATTTGCCCCGAATACATATCCGATATTGTTATTCTTATTCCAGCTCAGACTTTTTTCCAGAATTAATTCATACAGATACTTGCCGTCAACTTTCAGTTTCTGAAAATCACTTCCTCCCGGATTTGAAGTCAGAGCTAAGATATAAACTGCTTTGTCTTTATATTTAGCAAAAGGTTCAATTGAATCAAAACCCATATATGGACTAAGTGTGATCGAATCAAAGCCATAAATATCAAAATATGTCTTTGCATAATATTCAGCTGTATTTCCCATGTCGCCTCTTTTTGCATCACAGATCTTTATAAGTTCATCCGGTATAGTTTTGACAGTTTCACGTATCGCTTCAACTCCCTGTTCACCAAGACATTCATAAAACGCCATGTTGGGCTTGTATCCGGCAACCAAGTTTTTTGTGGATTCAATTATCAGCTTATTAAATTCCAACACAGGGTTTTTATATTTCAGGAATAGCGAAGGGATCTTGCCCAGATCAGGATCCAGTCCGATGACTAAGTTGGATTTGTTTTTGATAATGATATTTTGGAGCTTATCAGTATAATTCATATTTTTTTCACCGCAAAGGAGCAGAGGCGCAGAGGTTTTCTTTTTTATTTAGAATTCTTTTATATCCATCTACTAGTTTTGGTATATTAAAGTTTATTAAATGTCCTAATCTTCTATTCATTAATCTAAGATAAGTCAGCAATTGTGCTGTATGAACCGGAAGGAAAATTTCTACTGCCTTTAATTCGATCACAATTTCGTTTTCCACTAATAAATCAATTTTTAAATAATTACCTACTATTTCCCCTTAATAATAAACCGGGACAAGAACTTGTCTTTCATAATTTATTCCCCTCAGTCTGAATTCTTTTCACAGACAATTCTGATAAACACTTTCCATTAATCCCGGACCTAAGTTCCTTTGCACTTCTATCGACGAATCAAATATATCACCACTGATTTTATTTAGCTTATAGTCTTCCTTAGTAAAATTCTTTCATAAATTTTAGAATCAAAACAATTTTAAAACCTGAATAAATTAAGTTTTAAATTACTTTAATTCAATAATCATTTAACATCTCTGCACACTCTGCGTCTCGCTTCTCTGCTTCTCTGCGGTGAAAAAAAATTCCAAATCAAAAAACGTTTTTCCACATCATGGACTCCACCGGCTTGTTGGTCTTCTTATTATATTTTGCGCTGGCTTTTTTATCATAAGGAGTAAGAACATCACCTTCTACTTTAAAATAAATAAGCTGTCCTATCGGCATTCCTGCATAAACTCTAACCGGCTGCTTTACTGATATTTCCAGTGTCCAGTTATTCTTAAATCCTACATCGCCTTTGCCGGCCGTAGCGTGTATGTCAATTCCAAGCCTGCCTATACTTGACTTTCCTTCAAGAAACGGTACAAACTTGAATGTCTCTGTATATTCAAGCGTAACTCCCAGATATAATTTTGTCGGGTGAAGTATATGACCTTCTTTTGGTATTTTGAAATAATTTACCTTGTTATGTTTCTTTGCATCGAGCACTTCATCTTTATATACTGCAAGCCATTCACCCAGATGCACATCATAGCTGTTTGATCCAAGACACTTTTTGTCAAAGGGTCTTACTAATATATTTTTGCTTTTTATTTCCTTAAGTATTTCTTTGTCAGAAAGAATCATTCTTTAGTTGATAGTTGATAAATTGATAATTGATAGTATCAGTTTAATTTTTACGATTAATTAAATTTGAACGAAATTTTTTTATGATTGAAGTTAATAATTTTAAAATTTCTGTACAATCATTATTAAATGAATCATAAGATCTTTGTCAATCAGATCTGAATCATATAAGAGATTGATCCAATATTCAGTTACAGATTTCTCCTTTAATGCAATACATAATTTATGAATAAAATCAGGCCTGGATTCAGCTTGTAATCCTCTTTCACATTTGCAACGATAGAGGTACCACATCTTAATAATTGTTTACTTAGAATATAATCTCTTTTTTTTTCAATTAAACACTTATAAAACTTAATCATCCTTTTCGCAAACTTATAAGACTTTTCTTCCACTATACTTTTCTTTTTCATATATCTCCTTTCATATTACAACTAAGTCAACTATCAACTATCAATTAATATTGGTTTCTGTATCTGTACGCGCTCATCGCAATGCCCATCATTACAAGAAAAGACAAAAGTGAAGACAGACCATAACTCATCATAGGCAGAGGTATCCCTATCACAGGCATTATACCGATCGTCATTCCGACATTTATGACCAGATGAAATAGTATAATGCTGCCGAAACCTATGCAGGCAACGCTGAGAAATCTGTTCTTTGTCATATATGCATTATTCACCAGCTGGAATATTATTATCATATATAAGAGTATAATGAAAACCGATCCTACAAAACCAAACTCTTCTCCTATCATGCAGTAAATGAAATCCGTCCATTGTTCCGGTATAAACTTAAGCTGTGTCTGCGTTCCCTGTAAAAATCCTTTTCCCAATAATCCGCCAGAACCTATTGCAACTTTAGACTGAATGACATTATAACCGCTGCCTAATGGATCTGTTGCAGGATCAAAAACTGCCATAATACGTTTCTGCTGATAAGGCTGAAGCTTGTGATATAATGATTCGAAAGAAAATCCTATGGCAAGATTTAAAACTATTACACACAGAGCAATAAAGATATTTCTTTTAAACAATAAAAGTATAATAGCAATTATTACAAGCGCTGCAATAAAATAGTTTAATCCGAAAAAGGCTCCGAGTATTCCGATTACCGGGGTTATTATAATAAATAAAACATAAGGCGACAGTCCGACCCAGAATAAAACGGGTAATATCAGAGATAGAAAGACAAGTGAAGTTCCCATATCAGGTTGTTTCATTATAAGCGCAACAGGTATAAGAACAATAGCGCAGGCTTTCATAAATATAACCGGTCTGTTTACATTTCTGAATCCGTCTTCAGCCTGAGACAGAAAATTTGCAAGAGCAAGTATGGTTGCAATTTTTGCAAACTCCGAAGGCTGTATTCCGAATCCACCCATACTGAACCAGCTTTTTGATCCCGAGATTTTTTTTCCGAATACTAGTACTAATGCAAGCAGGATAAGCGAGATCACATATATTATGTATGAAGATTTCGCAATGATTCGTGGAGGAATGAAACTAATGACAAGCATCAGAATTATTCCTACAATTGAAAAACTAAGTTGTTTAGAAAAATAATCCGTGCCGCTTGTATATGTTGCGCTGAAAATTGCAAGAAGTCCTGAAATAAGAATAGCTATAGTAACAATCAGTAAAAGCAGATCTATTCTTTCAAAAATATTTTTATTCATTTTTTATTTCAGAACTAATATTCTAGATTCCAGTTATTTATTTTTTATAAAACTCAGTATTCCAAACTTCCGATCTGAATTCCGGAATTCAATATTTCAAATATCCGAAATTCCAAATCCGCTCAGTCTTGTCCGCCTGATACAGTTTTGATATTCGGGTCGACTTCAAATCCTGCACCACCAAGATATCTGACCATCAGAGCTCCTGCTACAGGCGCACCGAAAACATTTCCCCATCCTTCATTCTCACCGAGCACACAGATAGCTATTCTCGGATCATCATAAGGAGCGAATCCGACAAACCATGAGTGATTTTTACCTGAAGAGTTTTGCGCAGTACCGGTCTTCCCGCTCAATATAAACTCACTGCTCTTTATATTCTTTGCAGTACCCGTTCCGTTAACAACTAAGTACATTCCGTATCTCACTGCGTCATAATATTTCTGCGGCATATCAATTCTCCTCTGTTCAAACTTTACTTCCTCATCTCCGCCGTTTCCAGTATTAATTATCTTTGAAACAAAATGCGGCTGACAGTATAATCCGCTCATAGCTATTGCTGCAGTGTATGCTACCATCTGAACAGGCGAAACTCCAAGCTCTCCCTGCCCTATGCCAAGACTGACCAGCAACCCCTGTGTCCATTTGTTTTCTCCGTATCGTTTATCAAAATATGGTTTTGAAGGAAGTAATCCGGATGTTTCATTTGGAATATCTATGCCTGTCTTCTGTCCGAATCCGAACAGTTTTCCGTATTTGTTATAACTGTCTATTCCGACAGCAAGACCCATTTTATAATAAAATACATTTGCAGATACTTCTATTGCTCGGGTCACATTTATATTTCCGTAAGCACCGTGATCTTCGAAAGACCTGTTACCATAAGTAAATGAACCTCCGCAGGCAATTGTCGAAGTTGGAGTGATAATCCCTTCTCCCATAGCTGCCATCGACATCATCATTTTCCATGTTGATCCCGGAGGATATTTTGTCTGAATGACTCTGTTGAATAATGGTTTTTCCGGATCATTCAGAAGTGCAGTGAAAACTTTCGGATCAGTCTTCCCTGAAAAAAGTGACAGATCAAAATCCGGCTTGGAAACAAAACAGAGTATCTCGCCGTTTCTGGGATCAACTGCTATTATAGCACCTCTTTTATTGCCCATCAATTTCTCGGCATATTCCTGAAGATCTTTGTCCATTCCAAGTACTAGATCAGCTCCGTTTACAGGCGGTATGTCATTTTTACCTTCATTAAGATCTCCTATTTCTCTTCCCTTTACATCAACTGTAATAAATTTATATCCTTTTACTCCTCTTAAATAATTTTCATAAGTTGCCTCAACTCCGCTGGACCCAACTACATCACCTTGTTTATAATAATCTCCGATCTGTTTGCTTAGTGACTTCTCGGAAATTTCACTTGTGTATCCGAATGAATGAGATCCCCTGAAGTTATTAGGATAATATCTGATAGCATCCGTCTGATAATCCACTCCGCTGAGTCTGTCTTTATTTTCAGCAATAAATGAAATTGTTCTGAAGTCAACATCTCTTTTTATCTTTGCAGGATTGAATTTGTTTGTTCCCTTAAAGCTCTTTAAGTTCTCTTCAAGCTTATCAGGAGGTATATCCAGTAATGCTGCTACTTCATTTAAATTGTTTTTATCGAACTGAGATGGTGTAATGGTAACGGTGTATGAAGGCTTGTTATCCACCAGCACTTTCATATTCCTGTCATACATCAGTCCTCTCGGAGGAGTTACTGTAATTGTTTTCACGGAATTCTTGTCAGATTCCCTGCTGAGTTCCTCTTCGTTAAAAAGCTGCAGGTAAGATAATCTCGTAACGAATAAAGCGAATATTACAACGCAGCAGGTATATATCACATATTTTCTTTTTTCCAGTTCCATAATTAAAATGATTTCTTAAAGTCAAACTTGTTAAATGCCAGGCTGAATATTAAACCGAAAACTGAAGTGTAAAAAGTTGTAGTGATTATGTATTTTAAAAATATTTCAGTAAATGGTATTGATGAACCCTGGAAATATACTGCAAAGAATATAGTGTAAGCAACTAAGGTACACATAAAAATAATTCCGATCAGAGAATTTTTTTTTGAAGATTCTCCCGTCTCCTGTTTTTTAAAATATCCGGAAATAAATCCTGCAAGACAGTAAGATAAGGCGGAAAGCCCGATAAATGATCCGCTGAGAATATCAAGTGTGAGTCCTGCAACAAAGCCGGAAACCATTCCGGCTATATGCCCCCGCGAATATCCCAGATAGATCACAGGTATTATTACAAGATCAGGAGTAATATTATATTTTGAAATTGCTATGAGCCAGATAAATGATACCTGAATGAGTATCATTACGGCAAATAAAACTGCATACTTCAGATACGGTGTTAAGTTCAATCCCCTTTTTGGTATTATTGTTTTTTCAAATAAGAATTTTCAAGATCGAGTCTTTCAGATTCCGGAAGATGCTTTAATACAAATACTTCTTCGAGTCCGGTAAAATTTACCAGCGGATTCAGAATTATTTTTTTAAAAAGATTATCAAGATTTCCTTCTTCTATAACTGTTCCGACAGGTATTCCCGCCGGAAAGAAGTTACTGTATTCGGAACTGATCACAACATCTCCTACTTTTACATCTGCGCTTTTCGGAACATTATTTATTATCAGATTCCCTGCTCCGTCATAGTTCAGAATTCCGTCAACTCTGCTTCTCTGTACCTTTACGCTGATGCTCAGATTCCTGTTGTACAAGATCTGTGCAATGGAATAATGACTGCTTGCAGAGACTATCCTTCCGACAAGCCCTTCATCGGTGATCACAGGCATATTAATTTTTACACTGTCTGCTTCTCCTACATTCAATGTAATTGTATTCCTTGCCTGTACAAGTGATTTGTTAACGATCTTTGCAATAATGACTCCTGAAATATTTTTGTCTTTAAGTCCGAGACTTTTTGTTAATCTTAAATTTTCAAGTCTTGCTTCTTTAAGAGCAGATACTTCGTTCGAAAGTTCAATATTCTTCTCCCGAAGAAAATCATTTTCTTTCTGAATCTCAAATACATTCGGCACAGCCGAGAACCCGCTTTGTATGGCACCTACGAAACCCACTCCTACAGCTCTTAAAAATCTTACCTGAGAATTATCGTTTGAAAATATTAAGATGAGAGAAATTACAATTAATAAAGAAAGTATCAGATAGTCTTTTATCTTTAATAAAAACAGACCTAATGTTTTCATTTAATTCATTATCATAATTGCATTATAAAAATGTAAGTTAATAATTGTTAGCGTGAATTAAGAATGGCGTAAAATAGTGAAGTTAAAGAAAAGATTAAAGTTGTAATAAAATATATTTTTTAATTTTATTGAGAATTGAATAAACGAAAGCCACACCGATTGATCTGAATGATATTTTAATTCGTAATTTGTAATTCGTAATTTGTAATTTCTATCTTTGACTCATCGGAGCCGAAAAAAATTATATAAAAAAAAAGCCGCTGATCAATATCAACGGCTTTGAAAAATTTTTAATTTTATAAAAGTCTGAACTCTATAGAAAAATTATTCTGTGAATTCTTTAAATCGTTTTATTCGAGTTCAGTTATTTTATCTTCTGAGCAATACCTTTTTATAATAATCGAGATCCTCAAGCACTTTGCCTGTGCCTCTTGCAACTGCCGTAAGCGGATCTTCGGCTACATGCACAGGCACTCCTGTTTCCATCTTGATTCTCTCATCCAGTCCTTTTATCAATGCACCGCCGCCCGTAAGGAATATTCCGCGGTCAAGAAGATCAGATGAAAGTTCCGGAGCTGTCTTTTCCAGAGCAACTTTCACTGCCTCTATCATCTGTGTCACGGGAGCATTGAGTGATTCCCTTATTTCAATTGAACTTACTTCAGTTATTTTCGGCACACCAGCAACAAGGTCTCTTCCCTTTACTTCTATGATGACTTCTTCCTTCAAAGGCATTACAGAACCAACCTGACATTTTATTTCTTCTGCGGTTCGCTCACCGATAAGAATATTGTGATTGTTTCTGAAAAATCTTATGATGGATTCGGTAAGTTCATCTCCGGCAATTCTAATTGAAGCTCCGTTTGTAATTCCGGATAGTGCAATGACTGCTATCTCTGTTGTTCCCCCGCCGATATCTACTATCATATTCCCGTATGGCGCCATTACATCAAGACCGATACCTATTGCAGCTGCCATCGGCTCTGAGATAAGATAGACTTCCTTAGCGCCTGCATGCTCTGCTGTATCACGCACAGCTCTCTTCTCAACTTCAGTAATTCCGCTCGGTACACAGATCACAATTCTTCTCGAAGGCATCCAGCTTGAGCTTATTTTTTTTATAAACTCTTTTATCATTCCTTCTGCAATTTCAAAATCAGCTATCACTCCGTCTTTCATCGGACGGATGGTTGCGAGCTCTTTATGAACCCTTCCCATCATCTTCTTTGACTCTTCCCCTATGGCAATTATCTTTCTTGACGCAACATCATAAGTTACTATTGACGGCTCGTTAAGTACGATGCCTTTTCCTTTCATATAGATCAGTGTGTTCGCAGTTCCCAGATCTATCGCAATATCATTGGAGAACATTCCTAATAGCGGCATTTAGATTTCCTTATAACTCTCATTTAAATTTTAAAATTTTTCTGATTTATATTTCCAAAAACTTAATTGACTCCTTGTCTAACTATTAACTGACCAAAATTCATCATTCATTACTCATTCCACTTTGCTCAATAACTAATGCTTAAAGTGCCTTATCCCGGTAAACGCCATTGCAATATCATATTCATCCGCAGCTTTTATCACTTCATCATCTCTTACTGATCCTCCCGGTTGAATAATACAGGCGGCGCCTGCTTTTGCAATCTCTATCAGTCCGTCTGAAAATGGAAAGAAAGCATCAGAAGCTGCAATGCTTCCCTTTAGACTCTGATTAAATTCCTTTGCTTTCGTGACCGCTATTTTCGTTGAATCAATTCTGGATGGCTGTCCTCCGCCTATGGCAAGAGTTCTTTTGTCCTTCACAAATACAATAGCATTGGACTTTGTATGCTTTACTATTTTAAAAGCAAACAGCATATCTTCGATCTCTCTGTCTGTTGCTTTTCTTTTTGTTACAAATCTCAGATCATTTATACTTACATCATAATTATTCTTATCCTGATACAATATGCCTCCGGTGATCTTTCTGAATTCGGATTTGTCTTTAATAAAATTATATTTTACCAGCCGCCTGTTCTTCTTTTTCATCAGCAGCTGAAGTGCATCATCATCAAAATCCGGAGCCAAAATTATTTCAGAAAACAATTTATCAATATCAAATGAAGTTTTAAAGTCTATTTTTTGATTTAATATAATAATTCCTCCAAAAGGAGAAAGCGTGTCTGTCTCAAATGCCTTTGCATAAGCTGACAATAAAGTATCAGAAACCGCTGCACCGCTGGGATTCCCGTGTTTTATGATGGCACAGGCCGGATTTCCACCCTCAAACTCTGAAATTAAATTATATGCTGCATCCATGTCGAGAAGATTATTGTATGATAATTCTCTGCCGTGAAGTATCTCAAAAACTTTTTCAAAATTGCCTTTAAGGAGAACTGCATTCTGATGAGGGTTTTCTCCGTATCTTAAATTCTGTGTTTCATTATTATTAAATAAAGAAAGATCAGGTACTAAACTGTCAGCACTTTTATTTATTCCGGAAAAATATTTACTGATCGAATTATCATAATCTGAAGTCGTCCGGAATGCACTCTCTGCAAGATTCTGAGAATACTCAACTGAAATTTCATTACCTGTTGCATTTAACAGATCAATAAATTCTTTATACTGTGAAGGACTTACAAGCACACTGACATTCTTGAAATTTTTTGCAGCAGCCCGAATAAGAGTAACGCCGCCTATGTCTATTTGCTCAATAGCTTCTGCTGTTGTAATCCCATCTTTGGCTATTGTTACTTCAAATGGATACAGATTAACAACCACAATATCTATTTTGTGAATCTTATGCTTTGTTAATTCCTGAGTGTGTGAATGATTGTCCCTGTCTGCAAGTATGCCGGCAAATATAAAAGGATGAAGTGTCTTCACTCTCCCGTTAAGAACTTCGGGAAACCCGGTGATTTCTTCTACTGATTTAACAGGTATGTTATTTTCTTTAAGTAGTTTGAACGTACCGCCGGTTGAGATTATTTCTATTCCATTTTTTACAAGTTCTGTGGCAAGTTCTGATATCCCTGATTTATCATACACACTTAGTAAAGCCCGCTTTGTCAATTATTCTATATTTAAAAAGTTGAAGGTATAATGTTAATAATTAAATGTTGAATGTTAAAAGGTAATTTTAAAAATTGCAGGCACTTTATCATAAAATATATTCAATGAAAAATTCCTAAAATCCTTTAAAGTACGAATCCAAAATTTCTCTCTCCAAATTCTCAAATGATTTTATAACCCGGGGATAATATCTGTGCTCCATCTTCAAAACTCTTTTTTGTAAAGTAAATTCATCATCACCGTTTTTTACTTCACAGCATTTCTGAAAAATTATTTTCCCTTCGTCATATCTCTCATTCACAAAATGAACCGTTATGCCTGTTACCTTTACTCCGCTTGCTATCACAGCCTTGTGAACATTTATTCCGTACATTCCTTTTCCACCGAAAGACGGAAGCAATGCAGGATGAATGTTGATGATCCTGTTCTTATACTTTTTTAAAACTTCAGGTTCTATCATTTTCATATAACCTGCAAGAACAATGATATCTGTTTTATTTTTAATTAATGCTTTTAAAAATATGTCTGAATATTTCCTGCCGGGATGGTCTGGATATAATTTTCTGTTAATTGCAATATGTTCAATATTATTTTTTTCAGCAATACTTACAGCACCGCAGTCCGGATTATTCGTTATCAGTAAGCAAACTTTTGATTTTAAATATCCTTTCTTAATGGAATCAAGAATGGCTTTGAAATTACTCCCGGCTCCTGATGCAAATACACAAATGTTCAATTGATTGTTTTTAGCAATGCAAATTAATCAAATTAGAATAGAGATACAATTTAATCAATTTGGAATTTGGAATTTCGGATCACATCCGTCCAAAACGTTTTATTTTAAAAATGAATCCGGTTATATTATCCGCTTTCTTTTCTATTTAAAATAAGATGAAAAGAAAGCTTGGCAAAGAAAAATCGCCCGCTGGTGAAAAATTG
>DAIPYG010000041.1:0-17950 GCA_036782875.1 Bacteroidota bacterium
AGAAAATTAAGTTTTATTCTGAACCAAATTATGCATATTATAAGCTATTCATATTATTTTGGACAGCATTGGTTACACATTACATTTAGCTAATTGTAAGGGCTTTTTATTAAAAGGCGTTTTAGGTATTTTAAAAAGTTGTATATCAAAAATTTATTAAGTAAATAAAGCAAAAGAATGCAGAAAAAGCAAAGTTTTATAAAAATAATTTCATTACTATCAATTGTATTTTTACTGGCAATAGTTGCATGCTCATCAAAAAAGAAACAGGTAGTTGCCGAAGTTGGGGATGAGAAGATCTATCTCGACGATTTTGAAAAGCAATATATGAAAACGGTCAACAATCTCGATACGGCAAAAAATTCTGACATGAAAAAAAGACAGGAATTTTTAACATTACTGGTCAAATTCAAGTTAAAAGTAAAAGATGCCAGGGAAAGAGGATTACTAAAGTCGGATGATATTCAGAATGATCTGAAACAATATAAGGAAAATTTCCTGACATCGTTTCTGATAGACAAGGAAATAGTAGAACCTATGATAAAGGACCTGTATGACAAAAAGGAATATGAAGTAAGAGCTTCACATATATTAATAAATCTGCCTCAGCAGAATTTTACACCGGATGATTCAATAAAGGCATATCAGAAAGCTGCAGATGCTCTGGCGAAACTTAAGAACGGGGTTCCTTTTTCGGAGGTGGCAGTGGAGTTTTCCGATGATCAGTCAGCAAAGCAGAACGGCGGGGATCTTTATTATTTCACGGCCGGTATGACTGTTCCGGAATTTGAAGATGCGATCTATAAATTAAAGGTAGGTGATTATACGAAAGAGCCGGTTAGAACTCAGTTCGGGCTCCACATTGTAAAGCTTGCAGATAAGAGAAAAAGAAACGACGGCATCAGGGCTTCGCATATACTGATACAGGATCAGAAGGACAGTCTCGGAAAAGTAGTAGATTCGATCGGAACTTACAACAAGGCTAAGGAAGTTCTTGCAAGAATAAAGAATGGGGAGGATTTTACCAAAGTAGCAACGGAAGTATCACAGGATCCGGGCTCAGCTCCGAAAGGCGGAGACCTTGGATTTTTTGACAGAAGAAGAATGGTTCAGCCGTTTGACAGTGTTGCATTCATGCTGAAAGTCGGTGAAATATCAGATCTGGTAAGGACACCGTTCGGATGGCATATAATCAAAGTAACTGAGATCAAGCCTTACCAGCCGTTTGACAAGCAAAAAGAAACCCTGAAAGGAGATTTCAAAAAGGGTCCGCAATTTAAAACAGAATACACTAAATTTCTTGACAAGTCAAAGAAAGAATTTAAGTTTGAAATAAAACCTGAAGGTTTGTCATATCTTGAATCCAAGTTTGACTCAACAAGACCGGTATCAAGCTTTAATCTGGACAGTATGTTTACACCGGAAGACAGGTCAAAGATCTTGGCTACATATAAAGACGGTGAAATAAAAGTTTCAGATTTAATTGAATATATGGGAAAGAACAGGGATAATATGACAAGTCTTGCAAATGCTGCTACAATTAAAAAATTAATAGAAGGCGCAGCTGATGCTCCGATTTTATATAAAGTTGCAATCAAAGATAATATAGAAAAAGATCCTGAGTACATTGCTCAGATGACAGAGTATGAGAACGGACTTCTAAGTTTCAAGGTTGATCAGGAAGAGCTTTGGAGAAAGATCAAGATCACTCAGGAAGACATGCAGAAGTATTATGATTCAAATAAAGATAAATATTCATTTACTGACAGCGGTAAAGTAAAGATGAAACCGTTTGATGATGTGAAATCCGAGATATCAAATACTCTTCAGCAGGAAAAGTTCAAGGAAATGGAAAAAGTTTACGTGGATAACCTAATGATAAAGTATCCCGTAAAGGTCAATGAAACCATTTTACTTGAAGCGTTTAAAGAATAAAATCAAAATTTGAAAAGAATAAAAACACTAACAGCACTTATATTTATTTTCACTGCAACCCTGGTTTATGGTCAGGCAGAAGGTGACAAGGTAATAGCTGTGATTGGAAATGATATAATAACTGAATCTGATTTTCAGTATCAGGTTCAGTTATATGCCCGTCAGAACCAGCTGCGGGAGATCAATCCATATATAGCTCAGCAGATATTTCAGTCTATGCTCACCAATAAGATAATTCTGGCAAAAGCGGAACAGGACAGTATAATCGTTACTGAAGATGAAGTTCTCAGAGAACTGGATCAGCGCCTGAAAGGAATGATCTCACAGGTAGGTTCGGAAGAAAAGCTTGTTGAAGTTTACGGAATGTCACTGCCTAAGATCAAACTGCTTTTAAAAGAAGATCTTCAGAAAAGCATAAAGATAGACAGATTAAAAAGGAAAAAATTTCAGGGCGGTGTAAAAGTAACCGATAAGGAAGTAAATGATTTTTATAATACATATAAAGACAGCCTTCCTGATCAGAGTGATGAATATGAGCTCGCGCATATAATAGTATCCAGAAATGTAAGCGAAGCTGAGAAGACCGTTGCAAAGAATTTTGCGCTTGAATTACTTGACAGCATTAAGGAAGGAAAGGATTTTTCGGAACTTGCCAGAAAATATTCCGGCGATTCAATGTCTGCAATACAGGGAGGAGATCTTGGGTATGCAAAAAAGGGAACTTTTGTAAAGGAATTCGAAGAGACAGTATTTAATCTGAAACCAGGAGAGGTTTCCGGTGTGGTGGAAACTCAGTTCGGTTATCATATAATTAAGCTTACCGAAAAGCAGGGAGACAAGGTCAGGAGTCAGCATATACTGATAAAATTCCCTAAGCTGGAATCATCAGATTTTGAGACAATTGCATTTCTGAAGGACCTTAAATCCAAAATTAATAAAGGAGAGATTTCATTTGATTCGGCGGCTAAACAATATTCCGAGGATCTCAATTCAAAGCTCAAAGGCGGATATATCGGATTGATTCCTGCAGAACAGCTTGACAGTAATTCTATAGAGATACTTAATTCGCTTTCGCCCGGGCAGATCTCTGATCCGGTGAGAGTCGGAAATGATGAACAATACGGATATGAGATTTACAAGCTTATAAAGATTATTCCTTCACATAAGCTTTCTCTTTCGACCGATTTTAATAAAATTAAGTCTTTTGCGACTTCCTTTAAAGAGAATCAGGAAATGGAAGCCTGGATTCTCCAGATGAAAGAAACGATATATGTAGATATCAGAATGTAAGCTCTTTTGCTCGCTTTTTATATGGCAGAGATTTCATTCTGATCATCAAAGTTAAGTTTAAAGGTAAAGTTCCATTCAAATAAGACCAGATGCAATTGTTCAGGAAATAACTGTAAGAATAAATTGCAGCAGTTAAATCTCAGTTCCGAAAAGATCTCGAATAACCGGATATTAAGACAGCTTTAAACTCTTTTCTATATTCAAAATTTTCCGGATGGATGTCACCTTAAAAACAGATTACGGTTTTCTATTTATAATTATTTCCTTGTTTATTTCAGCGGCTGTCTCCTGGTTTTATTACAGGAGGTCGGATCTCGATGGAATGAAGAAGAAACTGCTTGCTGCTTTAAGATTTCTCTCAGTATTTTTCATACTACAGCTTTTTTCCTCACCTGTAATATCGTTGTTCAAAAATATATTCCGTGAACCTGTAAATGTATTTCTGATAGATAACTCACAAAGTCTTTTGCTTGACAAAAGGAATGAACGGCTGAGTGAAGTATTAAAGAATAAGATCACTAATTCCACTCCGGGTAATTCAGAAAACCTTTTTTTTCTTTTTTCGGGAAATCTTATAAGGGAAATTAAAACAGATGAACTTGAAAAAATTTCCTATGACGGAATAAGTAATTTTGAAACCAATCTTACTTCATCATTTTATTCACTGCAGGAGCGTCTTGCCGGTGAAAATCTCTCCGCAGTCACAGTAATCTCTGACGGAATTATTAATGAAGGCGGGAATCCCGGAACTGCAGCAAGACTTCTTAACGTGCCTGTAAATTACATCCTAACCGGCGATACAATCCAGCATAATGATCTTGTGCTCAGAAATATTTTTTGTAATAAGACTGCATTTATTGAAAGCAGCGTTCCGGTTAAAATAGAAATAAATTCTTACAATTATGACAGGGAAATAAAGATCAATCTTTATGAAGAGAGTGATCTTATACAAAGCAAGGTGCTGACAGTCGGTAAAGATAAGAACATATATGACGTTTCATTTAATGTAAATTCAATTTCTGAAAAAGTAATAAAATACAAAATAGAAATAGAAGGCATTGATGATGAGATAACTCAAAAAAATAATTTCAGGGAATTTTTCATAAAGTTTGTCAATAACAAATTCAAAATACTTGTACTTGCAGGTGGTCCGGGACCCGATCTGGCATTTTTGTCCGAAGAAATAAAAAAAGTGAAGAACTTTGAAGCGACTTTTTTAACTCAGAAATCAGCTTCGGAATTTTATGAAGGAGTTCTTCCGGATCTGAACGGATTTGATTCTTATGTGTTCATAGGATTTCCGACTTCGATTACTAATCAGAATATTCTCAATGAGATCAGATCAGCCATTGAAAGAAATAATTCATCACTCATTTTGTTTGCTCAGAGAAATACTGATTTCAATAAACTTTCTGTCCTTTCTGATAAGCTGCCGTTTAAAACAGTTTCATATTCTGACAAAGAAGAACAGACAGGTATAAGGTCTGTCAGCAAAATTGAAAATGATGTATTCAGGAATTCGGAGATTATTACTCAGGTAAATTCTTTTCCTGATATTTTCAAAACTGTTTCTTCATTTACTGTTAACCCAGGTGCTGAAACATTTTTCATAATGAATCAAAACGCCTCTCCTGCATTTATTATTCAGAATACCGAAAAGAATAAAAGTGCTGCATTTCTTGCTTACGGATTATACAAATGGAGACTGAACAATCAGAGAAATAATGCCGGAGATGTATTGAATTACATTATTACAAGTTCGATCATAGCCGTAACTGACAAGGAACAGAAAAAGGCTTTTATTATAGAGACTACAAAACCGGTATATTCTAAATTCGAAAATGTTAAGTTCATTGCGCGGATCACGAACTACGATCTTCAGGGCGGCGAAAAAATAAAAGTAAAGATCAGCGGAGATGGTTTTAACAACACATTTGAACTTATAAAAAAAGATAACAGATATTTTGAAGGAGAAATAAATGTTCCGGCTGACGGCAATTACAGTTATACTGCGGATCTTTATTCCGGAAACAATTTTATAGAAAGTACTGATAACCGCTTTCTCATTGGCGAAAATAACTATGAGTATTTATTGACAAGAGCTGATAATTCCGTGCTTAATGAACTCACAGGCGTTTCTTCCGGAGTAAATTTTTCGGATAAGGATAACATTGCTGTAAAAGATTCTCTTGAAAAATTCAGTGAGCTTTCAAGAACCGAATTCCGGTCGGGTAAAAACTTTGAATTGAATATAAACCCTTACTATCTCGGCATATTAATATTTCTTCTCTGTCTGGAATGGTTCTTAAGAAAGAGAAACAATCTGCCCTGAAAAATTTATAGGATAATCAAACAAGACACTTCTGAAAACATATGTAGATGCTGGAAAATAATTTGTATGATTTTTATTCGCGTAATGAATTTAATGCTTTATTGTACAACTAATAATAATGTAGTTTGTTGTAGATTTCTGCAACACAATAATGAAATTTTAAAACAAATGTCTAAAGTACTTTCAATTATATTTCTTTTAATTCTTACCATATCAGGACTCAATGCCCAGGAATACTGGCTGAAGCAGCAAAGCCCGACATCTAAGAATCTAAACGTATGTGTCTTTACTGATTCGCTTAACGGCTGGATAGGCGGTGATTCAGGATTGATACTGAACACAACTAATAAAGGTAAAAGCTGGAATTCACAAAATTCAGGTGTAAGAAACGGAATAGTTTCACTTTATTTCGTGAATAAAAATGTCGGATTTGGTCTTTCACTGGAGTTTGATGAAACTCCGCCAAATTATATTGGAACAAGGATACTTACCACAAAAAACGGGGGCAGTACCTGGAATAATTATCTGTTCGGGGATACAGGAGTATTTCTGAATACTATTTATTTTCTGGACACTCTCAACGGATTCATCGGAGGATCGGGAGGAGAACTTTTCTATACAAAGAATGAAGGTAATACATGGATACAAGGTATATTGGATTCAGGATTAATATCCGGATTTCCGGTGGTTGAAATAAAATTCTATAATGCTCTTACAGGATTTGCTGCAGGCGGCGCTTTTGATATTGCAGGAGTGATTTGGAATACTACAAACGGAGGCATTAGCTGGAAATCTAAAATAGTGGGATCCGAACCCGTGAATGATCTTCACATTTTTGATTCTTTGAATGTACTTGGTGTCGGCGGAGATTTTGAATACGGAGCCAGTAATGTCAGAACTACTAATTCAGGAAATTTCTGGCAATACACTGAGCTTGGTGTATTCGGTATTGCAAACTGCGTAGAATTCAGAACACAAAGCGAAGCATGGATCTCACTCGGAATTGTTGACAGTTTTCTTATATCCACCAATGAAGGTAACAACTGGAAACTTACAGGCACTCCCAACTCTTCCCGTATATATGATATCTGTTTTACGGATTCAAACAACGGATGGGCTGTTGGTGTGGACGGTGCAATTTTAAAATATAATTCAGATGTCATCGGTATTAATGATGGCAGCAGTTATAATCCCGGAATATTCACGCTTTATCAGAATTATCCCAACCCGTTCAATCCTGTTACACAAGTGGAATTTGAAATTTTGAAACCGGAATTTGTATCTTTGAATGTATATGATATACTTGGAAATCAATTAGCTGTATTAGTTAATGAAAAGAAAAGTCCCGGGAGTTATAAAGTTGAATTTGACGGATCAGATCTTCCGAGCGGGGTTTATTATTACAGACTTAAAGCCGGCAATGAACTCATGACAAAGAAGATGCTTCTTGTAAAATAAAGCATGCTGAATATATATTGATATTGTTCTTTCTTTGATTTTTAAATGCGATTTATTAACTTTGTAAAATTTTTTATAATTAAAATTCAATAAATGAAAAAACTGATTTTTTTATTTCTTTCAGCTCTTCTCTTCAGTACTTCTTTTGCACAGTCAAATAAATGGTCATCTGTTTCTTATTCATATTCCAAAGGTCCTGTATCACCCGAGTATCAATTAAACTATACTATAAACATAAATAATAACGGGACAGGACTGCTTACTTATACTAAACCAAATTCTTCGGATGAATATCAATTCACAGTCGGCAAAAAAGGAATGAAGAAATTAAATTCCTCGCTGAAGAACAGTCAGTTGTTTACTGTAAATCCTGATGAAATGAAATCTGATCAGAATCTGATAGGCGGACCTTCAAGGGGAGTCTCAGTGACTATGTGGCAGGATCCCAATCTGGATCAGAAACCCACAGTAATTCAAACTCCGTCAGATATCAACGATACATACAAGGAAGGTGTCTATTCTTTGTTTGATACAATTGAAAATCTTGTTCCTTCTTCTGTATGGAAAAAAGCCAAAGGTGAATAAACAGATCAGTTTCAATCCCACTGATTAATAATAAAATTGAGAAACATTGAAATCCAACAAAGAGAATCACAGTAAATAAACAATTGAAACTGTGATTCTCTGATTCTGCTAAACTGCGCAACTTAATTTTTGCAAAACATCTCCCTAACCACTTCCTTTTGCTGGGTTGTCTTAAAATATTTTTTTCTTTACCATTTGAGTAGCAGAGAGTTTAATTTTGAAATGATAATATATATTTCGAATATGGAAATATTCTCAATAAAATTAGATACATATAAATCTTTTTTGACAACAATGAGAAAATCCTCTCAGCCATAACGAAAATTGAATTGCTTTCTGCTCATTATTAGGTTATTTTAACACACTCATTTTATAACCACTTAATATATACATGCCCGTAATAAAAAAAGTCCACGCAAGGGAAATTTTAGATTCAAGAGGAAATCCAACAATCGAAGTTGATATAGTTTTAGAAGACGGAACACTCGGAAGAGCTGCCGTTCCTTCCGGCGCATCTACTGGTGAGAGAGAAGCCGTTGAACTTCGTGACGGAGACAAAAAGAGATATCTCGGTAAGGGAGTCAGCAAAGCCGTTGACAATGTCAACAGGACAATTGCCAGGAAAATATCCGGTATGGAATGCCTTGATCAGGTCACGCTTGACGAGACTATCATAAAGCTTGACGGATCCAAAAACAAATCAAAGCTCGGAGCCAATGCCCTCTTAGGTGTTTCGCTTGCCGCCGCTCACGCATCGGCTAATTATCTGAAACAACCGCTTTACAAATATATAGGCGGAGTGAATGCAAAGACACTTCCCGTTCCGATGATGAACATTATTAACGGTGGCAGACACGCTGACAATACTGTTGACTTTCAGGAATTCATGATCATACCTGCAGGCGCAAAAAGTTTTTCCGAAGCATTAAGATGCGGAGTGGAAGTATTTCATTCACTGCGAACAGTTCTGAAGAAGAAAAATTATAATACAAATGTCGGAGATGAAGGCGGATTTGCACCTAACTTGAAATCGAACGAAGAAGCTATTGAAGTAATTCTTGTAGCGATTGATAAATCAGGATATAAGTCAGGCAAAGATGTGTTTATAGGTCTTGATACTGCATCGAGCGAGATGTGGAAGAACGGAAAATACGAATTTTACAAATCTCATATTCCGGACAAGACACCTGCTCAGATGGTAACATTGTATGAAAAGCTTGTTAAGGATTATCCAATCATAAGCATAGAAGATGGTATGGCTGAGAATGACTGGGACGGATGGAAGCTTCTTACAGACGCGCTCGGAAAGAAAGTTCAGATAGTCGGTGATGATCTGTTCGTTACCAATACGGAGATTTTCAAAAAAGGAATTGACAGAAAAATAGCAAATTCAATTCTTATAAAAGTAAATCAGATCGGCACGCTTACAGAGACGCTGAATTGTATAGAGCTTGCAAAGACAAATAACTATACATGTGTCATCAGCCACAGAAGCGGAGAAACCGAAGACACTTCGATTTCTGATATTGCCGTTGCAACAAATGCAGGACAGATAAAAACAGGTTCGCTTTCCAGGACAGACAGGGTTGCAAAATACAATCAGCTTTTAAGAATAGAAGAAGAGCTCGGTCCTGCGGCTGTGTATCCGGGAATAAAGGCTTTTTACAATTTAAACAGGTAGATCTCTGGTTAATCGTTAATTGTTTTAGTAAATAATCAGGCTTCAGACGTAACTCGTAACTTATAATTTAATATTAATAAATTTAAAATCATTAAATGAAACTCTCCCAATTTAAGTATCCCATTCCCAAAAATCTTATCGCTAAAGTTCCGAAGTCACCCAGAGATATGTGCAAAATGATGGTTCTCAATCGTGTAACGGGGGAATTAGAAACAAAGAAGTTCAAGGATGTAATAAATTATATGGATGAAGGTGATGTGCTTGTATTAAACGATTCAAAGGTATTCAATGCGAGATTATACGGAACCAAGGAAAAGACAAAGGCAAAGATAGAAGTATTCCTTTTAAGACAGTTATCTGAAGAAGAAAATATCTGGGATGTGGTTGTAGATCCCGCAAGAAAGGTCAGGATCGGTAACAGGATATTTTTCACAAAAAATCTTTACTGTGAAGTAATCGACAATACAACTTCACGCGGCAGAATCGTCCGGTTTAATTATCAGGGCGATTTTTCAAAATATATAGAAAAGCTCGGCAAGACACCTCTTCCTCCTTATATCAAAAGGGAATCGACTGAGAAAGATAAAGAAGACTATCAGACAGTATATGCAAAAGATGAACATATTGGATCAGTTGCAGCGCCGACGGCAGGAATGCATATCACAAAAGAGCTTCTGAAGAAGATCGAAGCAAAAGGCGTGAAGATAGCTTATCTGACGCTTCACATCGGACTCGGAACATTCAGACTTGTGGAAGTTGAAGATCTTTCGAAGCACAGAATGGATTCGGAATATTATGAGATGTCAAAGGAATCTGCTGATATCATAAATGCTTCAATTGCTAAGAGAAAGAAAGTCATTGCAGTCGGAACATCAGTCGCAAGAGTTCTGGAAACAAATGTCATCACAAGCAGGCATGTAAGATGGGGAAAAGGATGGACGGATAAGTTCATACATCCTCCGCAGTCATTGAGGATAGTCGATAAGCTGATCACCAACTTCCACATGCCGCAGAGCACGCTTTTGATGCTTGCATGCGCAATGGCTGAAAGAGATCTGATAATGAAGGCGTATAAGAAAGCCGTAAAGGAAAAGTACAGATTTTACAGTTATGGTGACGCGATGCTGATCATTTAAATTCAGTTTCATTTTGAGTTATAGAGAATCCGGGTTTGATCTTTTGAACACGGATTTTTTTTTAATTTTTAATTTGGAATTTCGGATTTGGGAGTTGATCCTTTGAAGACATATCATCAGGGTTTTTAATATTTAAAATGAATTGATGTAAGTTTATATTATTAAAAAGATGAATAGTATGAAAATTCTTAAAACATTTTTCAACCCGGAAAAGTAGCTTCATTCGTTTTATATTTCAGCATACTTGCATTCATAATCGCGTTTAACTTTTCAGACAATTCAAAGAATGGGTGGTATCAGCAGTTTCTGCCGATATCTTTACCCGGCATTATTGATATAACATTTACTGATAGCCAGACAGGGTATGCAGTGACTAAAGTAGATGCAGGAAACAGCAGTTATATAATCAAGACAACAAACGGAGGTGATAACTGGGATGTGATATTTCGTGACAGCTCGGGAAGGGAGTTTACAAAAATAAAGTTCATAATTAATAACTTTGGCTTTGCATGTACAAAATGACTGCTGGAACTGCAAAGCTTCTTAAAACAACTAATGGCGGAGATTTTTGATTTGCTCTTAATAATCCGGCTTCGGAGCCTTCATATCCTGATTTATGTGTTTTGAGTGAAGAAGAACTGTGATGTACTGATGATCTTGCATTTGACGGATAGGGATAAAATATTGTAACAATAAATGACAAAGTAATCGTCCCGTAGGGACGAGATTTACGCCGGTTGTTCTGACATTTAATCCCTACGGGATTCAACTAAAAGGGCTGATCAAAAGATCAGCCTTTTTGGTTATGTAAATTATTTAATATCGTAATAAGAATATTAAATGATTAATTTTAAATATTAAACTCCGTTTGCTGAAGCAAACGGCAATGAAAATCAAATATTAAATTCCGTTTGCTGAAGCAAATAGCAATGAAATATTTATTAGCATTTAAATTAGTATTCATTGCGGTTCGATTACCGTTGTCTGAAGCCAACGGCAATGAAAAAAATCCGGCATTCAAAATAAATATTCATTGCCGTTCCATTTATGGAACGGGAAAGCAAACGGCATTGATCTGAATCAAATTCATTGCCGTTCCATTTATGGAACGGGACAGAAATACAAAAATCAATTTTAAATCAAATTCTTGAAAGTAAAAGTAATTATCCCAGCCTCCGGTTCAGGAGAAAGATTCGGAAGTAAAATTCCGAAACAATTTTTGAAAATAGAAGGTAAGGAGATCATTGCACTTACTTTAGAAAAATTTAACAGTATCAAATTAATTGATGAAATAATAATTTCAACAAAGCCCGAATACTTCGTAAGGATAAGCACAATTCTGAAAAAATATAATTTAAGGAAAGTAAAAAAAATAGTCGAGGGCGGGAAGCGCAGGCAGGATTCAGTATATAATGCGCTGATAACTTCCGAAAGCGAAGATGATGATATGATATTAGTTCACGACGCGGTGAGACCATTTATAAGTAAAAATAAAATTAAAGAACTGATCATTACAGCAAAGAAATATAAATGCGTTATTCCAGGTTTGCCGGTTGCCGAGACTATAAAAGTGGTTGACGGAGAAAATTATGTAACGGAAACAATAGACAGAAATAATGTCCGGACCATTCAGACTCCGCAGGTGTTCCGGTTTGATATATTAAGAAAGTCATTTGAAAAAGCTTACAGTGAAAAATTTACAGGGACGGATGAGGCTGCGATTGCAGAGAATGCAGGTTATAAGGTAAAGGTGATAGATGGTGAGAAAACGAATGTAAAGATCACGTACCGGGAGGACGTTTTCTAATTTCAAAATACGAGTTACGAATATTGAGAGACTTTATTTTTTTGAGACTCTTTGTCTCTTTGTATAAATTAATTTCAATGAACAATGATAAATAACGGAACAATTGTTTTAGAGAAATTTGAAAGTAAGATACTCAAAGGGAACCCTCTGGGAGATCCAAGTAAGCGGGAGTTTCCTGTTTATCTGCCGCCTTCCTACGGAAAGTCTGATAAAAAATTTCCGGTAGTTTTCCTCATATCAGGATTCACAGGTAAAGGCATAATGCAGCTTAACGAGAGTTTTCTATCGGAGAATATTAAGCAGCGGCTCGACAGATTGATCTCAACAAAGAAAATAAAAGAGATGATCGTTGTGATGCCCGACTGCATTACGAAGTACGGCGGAAGTCAGTTCATAAATTCTGAAGCGACAGGAAATTATGAAGATTATCTCATTAAAGAACTTGTACCTTTTGTTGACGGAAAATATAAAACGATAAGCAGCAGCAGGAGCCGCGCAATATGCGGAAAGTCAAGCGGCGGCTACGGAGCTGTTGTGCTAGCTATGAGAAATCCTGAAGTATTCGGGCTTATGTGCTCGACTGCGGGCGATATGTATTTTGAATATTGTTACATGCCGGAATTTCCGAAATTCATTACTGACATTGAACATTACGGCAAAGGTCACAAAGCTGTAATGAATTTTATTAAGAAAGAATTAAATTATCATCAGCCGAAGCCGAAAGGTTTTCATAATATTATAAATACTATCGGAATGGCAAGCTGTTACTCGCCGAATCTAAAAGAAGGGAAAACAAAAGGTTACAATTTTGATCTGCCTTTTGATCTATACAGCGGAGAGCTTGATGTAAAGGTTTTCAACAGATGGCTGAAGCACGATCCGGTGAGAATGGTGAATAAGTATGAAGGTTATCTGAGAAAATTGAAACTGATCTATCTTGATGCCGGGACTAAAGATGAATATAATTTGAATATAGGAGCAAGGATTTTCTGTGACAAGCTGAAAGAAAAGAAGATCAGATATATTCATGAAGAATTTAATGCCGGGCATATGAGCATTCAGTACAGGTATGACAGGACATTTCAGATTATATCGGAAGCGATTTAATTGCAAATTACAAATTGCAAATTGTAAATTACAAATTACAAAAAGAAAAAAACTATTAACTATTAACTATTAAAATGGATGCTGTCGTAATCTCAACCTGGAAGCACGGACTTGCTGCGAATGAAGCGGCTTATAAGATCTTAAACAGCGGCGGGAATTCTCTGGATGCGGTTGAGGAAGGCGTAAAGATTTCCGAAGATGATCCGACTGTATTGAGTGTAGGATTCGGCGGACTGCCGGATGAAAGAGGAGTAGTGACGCTTGATGCCGCAATCATGGACTGGCGCGCGAGAATCGGTTCAGTGATATGCGTGGAGAATATTCATAATCCTATAAGTCTTGCAAGGCTAATTCTTGAAGACACTGAACACACTATTCTTGCAAGCGACGGAGCGTATGAGTTCGCAATAAAGAACGGATTCAAACCCGAGAATCTTCTCACACCTGAATCAATAAAAAGATTTCACGAATGGAAGCTTACAAAGAGTTCAAAGCCTGAAGAGATTCATACAGATGAATTTGAACTAATTAAAAACAAACATGATAAAATTAAAAATATAAACGAAGACGGTTATCACGACACAATAGGAATGGTGGCAATTGACAAAGACGGACATGTTTCAGCTTCATGCACAACAAGCGGGATGGCGTGGAAGCTTCACGGAAGAGTTGGTGACAGTCCGATAATCGGATCGGGACTTTATGTGGACGGTGAAGTAGGCGGAGCCGCATCCACAGGCCGCGGTGAAGAATGCATAAGAGCCTGCGGAAGTTTTCTGATCGTTGAAATGATGCGAAGCGGAAAGTCGCCACTTGAAGCCTGTAAGATCGCCTGCGAAAGAGTTTTTAAACTTAACAGATTATCCAGCATCAACAGGGATCACGTCTTTCAGGTTGGGTTTGTCGCTCTGAATGTAAAAGGAGAATACGGAGCATACAGCGTAAGGGAAGGATTTCAGTATGCTCTGATGAACAAAGACGGAAACAAATTATCCGACAGTGAATTTTTACTCAATGAAAAATTTATAATAGAAGATCTATAACAGAAAATGGATAAGTATATCATAATTAAGAACGGTCTGGTATTAACGCTTGACAGAAAAGGTCAGACCGGCTATTTCAATATTATTATTAAGAACAATAAGATATTTCTGATAGACTACGAGAATAAATTCAACGAAAAAGAATTCCGATCTAAAAATCCGGATGCAGTAATACTGGATGCGAAAGATAAGCTGATAATGCCGGGTTTCTTTAATTCAAAACTTATCTCATCTTATACTCTCAATAAAATCTTTTTCAAAAAATGCACTTATCAGAACATTAACTCCTGGCTGTCTCTTAAATGGATAGAAAATTATCTGAGCAGAATTGAAAATGCGGAAATGCTGAGAGATCTGCTGAAGATAAATTATCTGAGATCACTTAAGAACGGAGAGATATTTATCAATGAAAGCAGTCCTGTAATTACGAAGGACTTCTCCGATGTTTATTTTACGGATCATGAATGGATAAAGCAGTATTACAATCTTACGGCATTTGATTTTAAAATACCGCTGGCAACAGACGGCAGCATTTCTTATGGGATTATAAATGATGAAAATGTAAACAACTATTCGCTTACTTCTGTAAAAAAGAATTTATCCGGAAACAAGGTAAAGCTGTTCATAGAAGCATCGCTATCTGAAAACACATTTGATTCTATTAGGAAAGTGTTTGGAAGGACATTCATAAATGTGCTTGCAGAAATGGATATGATATCTGCTGATACCATCATTTCAAATCCGACACACATTAGTCCTGTTGAATTGGAAATACTGAAAATGAAAAATGCAACCGTGCTATTATGTCCGTCTGATTTTGTGAATTTATCTGATAAAAAGCTGGATCTCGATGAACTGATTTCTTCGGGTATTAATCTTATTATCGGAACAGGATATACCGGAACAGACATTCTTACGGAATTAAAAATCCTTTCCACTTTAGTTTCGAAGAATCTTTTTTCTTATGAAAATATTTTACAGACAGCAATATTAAATCCGTCATTGGTTTACGGGGTTTCAAATCTGACCGGCATAATTGACCGGAACAGGTCTGCAGATCTGATATTTTTTGATCTGAAGGATCTGAGAAATACGCTGTCTCTGCCTGAAACGGACAAGGATAATGTTTGTGAATTCATTGTTCATAATCTGAGTTCAAAGGACATAAGCGATGTAATGATCAAAGGTGAGCTGCTTATTAAAGACAGGACTGAACAGTTTGAGAAACAGTTTTCATATCACGAAAGATCGGAAGAGATTTCGCATAAATTATATTCCGCAGGCAAATATTTTGAATACAAGGAAAAGTATCTGATGAGAGGCCGTGTCGACAGATTAAGTCTGGAGAATACCGGAGAAGAATTTGATACTGAAAAGAAGGCGGAAATTTTTGTCGATATGACCGAGACCGGTGAGTATGTAGGTGAAGGTGAGTTTACAATTCTCGGCACTAAAGAAGAGGAGTTTGAAAAACCGAGAGAGCGTGATAAAGAGCCGGTTGAAAAGCAGTTCAATCTGCAGGAGATCAAGTCCCTTGAAAACGATCTCAATCTTTTCGAAGGATTTGTATCACTTCCAAAAAATAAAAAAAACAGACCTACAGGAAAGAAAACTGTAAAAGATACTAAGAAGCCGGAAGTTTTTTCAGGGGAGAAGATCAGCTTTTCGGATATAAATGAAGATACGGCTGAAGTTCAGAAGGAACCGATAGACAAAGTGATTAAAAAAGAGGATATTGTAATCGGCACAAAAGAAGCAAATGAAGATATTGAAGCAACAGATATTTCCGGATCAGCAGAAACAGCCGAAACAAAAGCAGAAGAAATATCCGTACCAAAGAAAACAAAATTAAAATTCGGATTTAAGGATGGAGAATAAATGAAACTTGCCACACTGCTTTACATAAAGAATCAGAAAGGCGAATATCTTCTTATGGAAAGACTAAAGGATCCGAATAAAGGACTTATGTCACCACCGGGCGGAAAGCTGATAGAGGATATTGCCGAAACTCCGGCGCATTGCGCAGCGAGAGAAGGATTTGAAGAATGTAAAATAATCTCAAAGCCGGAAGACTGGAAACTGCTGGGAATAATATCAGAAAAGAATTTTCCGGGAATCGGGAATATTATGATCTTTCTGATGGAGTATAAAATACTTTTAGATGAACTGCCTGAGAAATGCAATGAAGGGGAGTTTTTCTTCATTCATCCGGATAAGTTTTTTGATTATGATATTCCTGTTACCGACAGGGAATTTATGTGGGAAAAGATACTTAATAATGACGGAGAGCTTTTTATGATAAGTCTGGACTGCAGTGAGTACCCGGTATTAAGTATTGGGTATTAAGTACAAATTACGAATTACAAATTTCAAATTACGAGTTACGAGTTACGAATATTACGAATCTGATGAATCTTTCAAATCGAAATATTGAAATTTTAAACAAATATAGCGGGTTTTAGAAAGCGTTGTAAAAAACATGTCTAAAACTAACCCGAAAGGAAATAATTTGACAAAAAGCCCTACAATGAATACAAAAGACATTAAGAAAACAACTCTTCCTGATACACAGAATCAGATAGATATCAGGCAGATACCGATAGACAAGGTCGGAGTAAAAAATCTGAAATATCCCATCGCAGTTAAAGACAAACAGAACGAACTTCAGCACACAATAGCCACAATCGCAATGACGGTTGACCTTCCGAAAGAATTCAAAGGCACGCATATGAGCAGATTTGTTGAAATACTGCAATGCAAGGATCGTGAAATACACGTTGATTCGATAGACAAGATACTTATAGAAATGCAGAACCGACTGAAAGCAAATGCATCACACATCGAGATGGAATTTCCTTATTTTATGGAAAAGAATGCGCCTGCGACTGGCAAACCGTCACTACTAGATTATATCGCTAAATTTCATGCAGTCAGAAACGGAGATAAGAAAGACTTTATGCTGACTGTGAAAGTTCCTGTGACTACGCTTTGTCCGTGTTCGAAGAACATTTCCAAATATGGCGCTCACAATCAGAGAGGTGAAGTCACAGTTTCGGTGAGATTCAAGGATACAGTATGGATTGAAGATCTGATAGCAATTGTCGAAAGCAGCGCGAGTTCAGAGCTATATTCGCTTTTAAAGAGGGAAGATGAGAAGATGGTGACGGAAAGGGCTTATGAGAATCCGGTATTTGTCGAAGATCTGGTAAGAAACGTCGTTTTAAAGTTGAAAGAGAATAAAAGCATTACATGGTACAATGTCGAAGCCGAGAACTTTGAAAGCATTCACAATCACAATGCTTATGCGCAGATCGAGTCACATAATGTATTTACGAACGGTCATTCCGGGGATTTTATGATAAACAGGTATTAGGATTCAAAAGATTTGTAAGATTTATAAGATTCATAAAATTTCATATAAATTAATTGCCGTTGACTTTAGTCAACGGATTCAATCAGAATAGATATATAAGATTTCATATAAATTCATTGCCGTTGACTTTAGTCAACGGATTCAATCGGAATAGATATATAAGATTTCATATAAATTCATTGCCGTTGACTTTAGTCAACGGA
>DAIPYG010000041.1:18050-28490 GCA_036782875.1 Bacteroidota bacterium
TTCAATCGGAATAGATTCATAGGATCATAAACAGCTTTTATCTTTTTAATAGTAATAAAAAATCAAAATGGGTATATTTTAAATAAATTCACTAAAATAAATTAATGTTAAATAAATCAATAGAAGTAAGATTTTTAATAATTTTACTAATATCATTTGTATTTATTCCTTTTACGGGAATTAATATTGCAAATGCAAAAGACGCTCCTGGTCTTTCAGCAACTCCGAATAAGAAGTCATATAGTCCGGGAGAATCCGGTGTATTGACACTGAGCTTTAAAACAGGTGCTCATGTAAAGATCCCGAAAGACCCGGAAGTTACTGTAAATCTGACATCGGAAGATGTAATGGGTCAGGGACTTCAGGATTATTCCGGAGATGAAGGAGATTATATCAGCAATTCCAAGGTAAAATATAATTTCACTGTTCCGGAAGGAGCTGCAAGCGGTTCGACACTTACAATTTCAGGAACAGTTAAATTCGGATATTGTACTACTTCAGACGGAGTATGTAAATTAGGTAACAGGAATTTTACTGCGAAAATAAAAGTGAAGTAGTTTTTCGTTATTCGAAAATCGAAAATCGTTAATCGTTAATCGAATAACGAATAACGAATAACGAATAACGAATAACGAATAACGAATAACAGACATAAATGAGAGATGTATATTACTTTTTTTCGGATGTTCATCTGGGACTTGAATCGAGGGAAAAGGAAAAGTTAAAGGAATCGAAAGTAGTAGAGCTGCTTACTCAGGCGGAAAAAAATGCTAAAGAAGTTTTTATAGTCGGCGATCTTTTCGACAGCTGGATAGAGTATAAGCAGGTCGTGCCGAAGGGATTTTATAAACTGTTCACGAAGATCTCGGAGCTTGTTGATAAAGGAGTAAAGATAAATTACATCGCAGGCAATCACGACTTCTGGAAAGGAGATTTTTTCAGGGATGAATTCGGCATTGACATTTGTCATACGCACATTGAAAGAGAGATTGACGGGAAAAAATTTTTCATACATCACGGAGACGGATTTGCTCATAATGATCTCGGTTACAGGATCTTAAAGAAAGTACTTCGAAGCAATATAAATCAGAAGTTATATTCATGGCTTCATCCCGACATAGGAATATGGCTGGCAAAAGGGACTTCAGAAACCTCAAGAAATCACACAAACGAAAAGGATTATTCTGAACAGGATGGAATGCAGGAGCATGCATTTAAACTTATAGATGAAGGATTTGATTATGTGATTATGGGTCACAGGCACAAACCGCAGATGATAACACACGGCAAAGGATTTTACATTAATCTCGGGGACTGGATAGAGCACTTTACGTATGGTGAATTCAGGAATAAGGAATTTGAACTGAAGAAGTTTTTTCATTTTAACAAAATTAATGAATAATTTTAACCATTAGGATACAAATAAAACCCGAAGACTCGAACTTTACAAAACCCCTCCTTAACCCTCCACTTTTCCAAAGGGGGAGGGCAGAGTGGGGTTAATTAGAAAAGTTTACAATATATTTGTTTTATACAAGAGTGAGGAATAATTCATAAACGTGAAAATGTACAGGCTTATATGATTTAGTATTTCAAATATATTTTTCAAAAAAACAGAAACAGGAATTAATTAAATATTGGCAAAAGACAAAAAATACAGCGACGAGGAATTAGATAAATATTTTTCTGATAAGGATTACAGAAAGAAGAAGCTAAGCAGAAATAAAAATTCTACAAGGTTTTTCATCACACTTTCATTAATAATATTAATAGCCATAGGAATATTCACTGGCTATCTTATTTATTTATCAAGTGGATTACCTTCGCTTTCTGATCTTGAGAATCCTAAGCTTGAAGAAGCGACAAAAATTTACTCTTCTGACGGTGAACTTATAGACAAATTCTTTCTGAAGAACAGGACAAAAGTTACTCTTGACAATATTCCGAAGGAAATGACAGAAGCGCTGATTGCAACTGAAGATAAGAAATTTTATGATCACTGGGGAGTTGATATAGACAGAATATTCAAGGCAGTATTTAAAAATCTCGTTAAAGGAAATTTAACAAAAGAAGGCGCATCGACAATCACTCAGCAGCTTGCAAGAAATCTTTATAAAGACATCGGTAATGAAGTTTCACTCAACAGAAAACTTCGTGAAGCAATGACAGCTGTGCAGGTTGAGAGAACATACACGAAAGAAGAGATCCTTGCATACTACCTGAATACAGTTTACTTCGGCAAAGGCGCATACGGCGTAGAAGCTGCGGCTCAGACATATTTCAATAAAAATGCAAAAGACCTGACTTTAGATGAATGCGCTTTGCTGGTAGGAGTATTGAAATCACCGACCAACTATGATCCTGTTGACCAGCCGGAAGCAGCACTGAAAAGAAGGAATCTAGTATTAAGTGAAATGTATGAATCAGAATATATTTCAAAAGAGAATTACAATGTGGCAATTAATGATCCAATTAAAATTGTATATAAAAAAGATTACGCAAGTTTTAATTCACCCGCTCCTCAGTTTACTGAATACGTAAGACAGTTACTTGAGAAAAAAGCAGAACAGTACGGATACGACCTGTACCGTGACGGATTGAAAATATATACTTCGCTTGATTCCCGCTTTCAGAAGCACGCAATAGATGCAGTTAAAAATCAGTTGGGTCCGTTTCAGAAAGCATTCAACGGATACTGGAACTGGAATTCCAGAAAAGACATCCTTGATGATAATGTGATAAAAACGATTAAGCAATCAGAAGAATATAAGAAAGCAAAATCAGAGGAAGAAAGAACCAAGCTTCTGAACAAGTTAAAATCCAATAAGGGATTTATTGATTCTGTAAAGCTGATGGCAACAACTGTACAGATTGGTTTTGTAGTAATGAATCCAAAAACAGGAGAAATAAAAGCGATGGTTGGCGCTAATCCGAACACAACTTTCAAGTACGGTCTCAATCATGTTACTCAGATCAAAAGACAGCCAGGTTCATCATTCAAACCGTTTGTTTATACTACGGCAATTTTGAACGGATATTCTCCCGGATATATGATATCAAATGATCCGATTGTGGTAAATACAGGAGGTACTACATGGTCACCTAAAGGAGGAGGAACGGGAGGAAGCATGACAATGAGAGAAGGTATTACAAACTCTGTGAATGTGATAGCAGTAAGAACGGCAATGGAAATTGCACCTCTGGATAAAGTAATTAAATTAGCTCACGACATGGGAATAAATTCTGAACTTCCGAATGTAGTTTCCCTGCCTCTTGGAGTAGGAGAAGTCAGTCCACTGGAAATGACGAATGCCTATGGTACAATTGCAAATGAAGGAATATGGGTTGAGCCGATAGCAATTACAAAGATAGAAGACAGAAATGGTAAAGTAATTGAAGAGTTTCATCCTGAAACCCGGGAAGTATTCAGTGAAGACGTTGCATTTCTGATTAGCGATATGATGGAAGATGTGATCGATCACGGGACGGCTTCTAGCATAAGGCAGTATTTTCACAGACCTGCAGCAGGTAAGACAGGTACTACGCAGAGCTTCGGAGATGCGTGGTTTGTCGGATTCACACCGCAGTTCGTCGCGGGTGTCTGGCTGGGATTTGACGATGCAAGAATCAAATTCGGCGGCGGATACGGACAGGGAGGAAAAGCAGCTGCTCCGATATGGGGCAAGTTTATGCAGGAGCTGTATTCAGATGATGAATTTGATTTCCCGGTCGAATATTTTTTAATGCCGGACGGAGTTGAAGAAACTAAAGTTTGCACAGTCACAGGACTGAAAAGCAACGGTTCATGTCCCTCGACCACCGATCTTGTTATAAAAAAATTCAATGAGAAAAAATGTAACATATCACATTATTCCGCACCGGCAGAAACTACTGTAGAAACCAAGGAACCGCCGGCGGGAAGTGTGGGATATTAGCAATTAGCAAAGTGCAATGAACTATGAGTAATGAAGTAATGAAGTGTTATATTTA
The DNA here is from genome assembly GCA_036782875.1 of Bacteroidota bacterium. Classification (GTDB taxonomy): domain Bacteria; phylum Bacteroidota; class Ignavibacteria; order Tepidaquicellales; family Tepidaquicellaceae; genus JAGPCH01. Next base: position 22,041 of record DAIPYG010000041.1, read on the forward strand.
AAATTGAATAATTAGAATTGTGCGATAAAATTTTTATATAAAAGGATTTAATAAAAACCAATTAAAAAAATTAAGAAAGGATAAACCAATTTGTTACAAAGAACACTTTGCATTGTAAAGCCTGATGCAGTTAAAAAGAACGTACAGGGAAGTATCATACAAATGATCTCAGATGCCGGATTTAAGATAATGGGCATGAAAATGATAAAGCTTACAGAATCAATGGGAAGGAAGTTTTATGAAGTTCATAAAGAAAGACCGTTTTACGGTGAGCTCGTTTCATTCATGGTATCAGGACCTGTAGTTGTCGTTGCTCTTGAAAAAGAAAATGCAGTTGCAGATTACAGAACGCTAATCGGAGCAACTGATCCCGCTGAAGCAGCCGAAGGAACTATCAGAAAGATCTTTGCAGATTCAAAATCAGAAAATGCAGTACACGGTTCGGATTCTGAAGAGAACGCGAAAATTGAAATTGCTTTCTTCTTTGCGGAGAGCGAATTGAATACGTAAGACGCAATACGTGATAGGCGAGAGGCAAGATGCGACAGTAGAGAGGCGAGATTTGGGACGTAAGTTTTTCAAGCCAGTGAACAGTTAAAATTTAACACGATTAAAAAATCAACCAATTAACAATATTAATCAATTAACTAATCAACCAATTAACAAAAGAATGAAAAGAAAAATTAAAATTTCCAATTATTTTCTTTTATTATTTTTAATGTCTTCAGTATTTTTTGCATTCAGAAATACAGATAATAAAGATGTTACAAAGAATAACAGTTATTTCAGATTGTCACCGGAGCTTACTCAGAATGATTATCTGCCGAATACAGTCATTTTCAAACTGAAGGAAAAAAACAGAAATAATGCCAGATTAAATGAAATTGACAATTCAGTTTTGGATAATGCTTTAACTGATCTGGGTGCATCAGGTGTCAGCAAAATGTTTGCAGACGCTGTTAAGCCTGTTACTGATGTTTCATCTTCGGGGGAAAAATTTGCCGATCTGTCTCTGATCTATATTGTAAAATTTAATTCTTCAAAATCACTTGAAGAAGCCGTGAATGAAATTTACAATACCGGAGAAGTTGAATATGCTCAGCCGAAATACATTCAGCAGGTTTCTTTTACTCCGAATGATCCTTCACTCGGCTCGCAGTATTTTATCAATAAAATACAAGCGCCTGCAGGATGGGACATTCAGCAGGGAGATACTAATGTTGTTATTGGTATAGTCGATTCGGGAACAGACTGGGATCATCCGGATCTTGCAGCGAATATAAAATTAAATTACGCAGATCCGATAAACGGTGTTGATGATGATGCTGACGGATACATTGATAATTACAGGGGATACGATCTTGCAGGAGCTGATTATAATAATGTAGTTGCGGATAATAATCCAATGATAATGGGTGCAAATAATAACCACGGATCTCACGTATCCGGCGATGCTTCAGCCGTAACTAACAACGGTGTAGGCGTAGCAGGTCCCGGATTCAAATGCAAGATCATGGCAGTAAAATGCGCTGCTGATAATGATACAAGAGGAACAGGCGGAACAGGATACATTATCACCGGTTATGAAGGTGTAAAATATGCTGCCGACCACGGATGTGCGATCATTAACTGTTCATGGGGCGGAAGCGCGGCCGGACAATTTGAGCAGGATATATTTACTTATGCTTCAATAAATAAAAACGCGCTGGTTGTATGTGCAGCCGGGAACAATTCAAATAATGTTATTCAGTTTCCTTCCGGGCTGAAGTATGCTTTGAGTGTTGCTTCCACTACATCAACAGATGCAAAATCGGGTTTTTCAAGTTACGGAACAACAGTTGACGTAAGTGCCCCTGGATCAAGTATTTACAGCACTTTGTACAATAATACCTATGCAACATTTGACGGTACTTCAATGGCTTCTCCTATAACAGCAGGAACCTGTGCAATAGTAAAATCACAGTTTCCTTCTTACACCGGACTTCAGGTCGGTGAAAAGGTCAGGGTTACAGGTGACAATATTGATGCACAGAACCCATCTTACATTGGGCAGCTGGGAAAAGGAAGAATCAACATGCTGAGAGCGCTAACTATAAGTTCACCTTCTGTCAGGCTGAATTCATATACAGTTACAGACGGTAACAATAATGTACCTCAGCCGAATGATACTATGAGAATTACAGGATCATTTAAAAATTATCTGGATCCGACAACAAATGTTTCAGCTGTGATCACAACGACATCTTCGGCAGTTACATTGTTAAACGGGACTTCTGCTTTAGGTGTGATCCCAACTTTAGCTACAGTTACAAATTCCGGTTCTCAATTTCTTGTAAAAGTAAACGGCACTGCTGCTGCCAATACAATAGTTCAGTTTAAAGTAACATATTCTGACGGATCTTATTCTGATTTTGAATATTTTTCAGTAGTTGTAAATCCGAGTTATTTCAATGTGAATGTTAACAAGATCACGACTACAATTAACAGCAGGGGAAATACTGCTTACAATGACTATCCTACAAATGCTCAGGGAAGCGGATTCAAATACAATAACGGAGACAATCTTAACTATGAGGGCGGACTTATATGTGCAACTTCTAACACAAAAGTTTCAGACTGTGTAAGAGGAACAAATGCAAATCTTCAGAACACTGATTTTACGAATGTGATCCCGTTCCAGATCACAGAGCCGGGAATTGTTTCAGATCAGGATGGAAATGCTTTGTATAATGATAACGGTGCAGGTGCAAGTAAGATAGGCATTGAAGTATCTTTCAGCAGTTATTCTTTTGCAGCTGCTGCAGATGAAGATTATATAATACTGAAATATAAAATTAAAAATACCAATGCAACAGAAATAACAAATTTTTATGCTGGCGTATTTAATGACTGGGATATTGGCGTTAGCGGTGCTAATAATAAAGCTAACTGGGATGCTGCTAATCAGCTTGGATATGTCTGGAGAACAGATAATACTCCTGCTACTTATACAGGAGTAACTTTGCTTTCTGCCACAAACGTAAATTACTGGGCAATTGATAACGACAATACAATTGCAGGAAATCCATGGGGTATCTATGACAATTTTACTGATGCTGAAAAATTCCAGGCACTTTCATCAGGAATCGGCAGATCAGCTGCAGGCGGCACAGGCGCAGGAACAGACGTTGCAAACGTGATGGGTAGCGGACCATATTCGATCCCGGCAAACGGAGAAATGATAGTTGCTTATGCGTTAGTTGCAGGTGATAACTTAAATGACCTGAAAGCAAACAGTGTAGCTGCAAAAAACAAATATAATTCATTAGTAGGTATCTCAAATTATAATTCACAGATCCCCGACAGATATTCACTCGCACAGAATTATCCTAATCCATTTAATCCGGCAACTACAATTAAATTCGGATTATCAAATTCAGGACTGACATCTCTGAAGATATATAATATACTTGGTAAAGAAGTATCAAAACTGGTGAATTCAAATTTACAGGCAGGAACTTATGAAGTAAAATGGGATGCTGCTTCTTATACAAGCGGAGTTTATTTCTACAGGCTTGAATCAAACGGATTTATTGAAACAAAGAGAATGCTGCTCATAAAATAATTTTCAGAAAAGCAGTTACACAGATTTAATATATTTTTCAATGTTAGGGACTGAATGATTATTTCATTCAGTCCTTTTTTTATTAGTATTATTTATCATAAAAACACTTTATAACTGGGTTCTATCTGAATAGGGATATAACGAATAGAATGAGAAAATATTCCGACAATGGGTAGATAAAATTACCCAAAGTAAAATGTAAAAAATAAATGTGATATGTTTACTGATTGATCTTACTGATCAGAGACTTGAAGCTCGTAAATCTGTATCCGAGTTTCTTCATACTGTATAACATCTTGTCATAAGAAGTAAACTCCTCCGGATCAAATTTAACATCATAAAATAAAAATTTCTTTCCGCTTTTCGCTTCATTTATAATATCTTCAAAAAGAGAAATTACTTTGTTTTCACCGCTCCTGAAATCATCAAAAACAGAATCACTGTAAACTTTAATATTATTCTTTATAAAATCATTTTTGACCGCATTATATAATTCCCTGTTGCCTGTCCTGCTGATCAGAATTACTCCGGCGGTATTCGGAAAGCTCAGACTTAGTGATTTAATTTTAGATGAGCGGACAGATTCCTTCATGCCATCTTTAAAATCCGCTTCAATATCATCTTCATCGCCTACCGAAAGTTTAAGCAGATAATCTCTGTTCAGTTCGATTATTCTGGCCTGATAATCCGCTTTGTCGTTTCTCATCGGAAGTATCACTGAAAATTCCTGAGTAGAGATAAGTATCTCTTCAGTATGTTTTAAGCTGAAAAGATCAATACTGTCAAGCACTAATGCAACTTCCGCTGCATTTCTTTTCAGCGTATCCGCGTAAAAGAACTTAATTATCCCAGTCTGCTTAACAACAGTATCCTTTGCAGTAAATATATTCATAGTAATATTTTTTGAACGCGGATCTTCAGAAACTTTTACATCATTGTTATTTTTCCGGAAATAATTTGTGATCTCATAATTAAGATCAATGGATGGCAGATCAGTTGGAATTCTGACTTCTTTGCTGAAGATAAGTTCGGTACCCGGATTTTTCTGAACTTTATCTTTGACCGGATTTTCTCTGATCCAATCTTTTCTTATTCCAAAAGAATTCAGAATTGAATCCAGATCAGACAATATTTTATCTTTTGATTTAACGGAATTATTCTGTTCCGTCGTGTTATCTGTTATTTTATTTTTATCTTCTGCGGTTTCATAAAAATAATAGAGCATAACGGCGAATACGCTTAAAAACACAATAATGATTATTTTTGCATACCTGCTGTTCATGCCTTAAGTATCTGCCTTAAGAATTTCTTCCGATACGTTCCTTATAATATCTTCTGCGTTCACAATATCATTCCAACCAAGCACCTTAAGGGCATCGTCAACATATTTTTCCTTTCTCATTCCTACCAGTACGCAGCTCACTCCTCTGACAGAATTTAAAAGCAGTATAGCTTTCTGAGATAAAGTAAGTCCCTGAAATTTTTCACTGAGATCTTTATTGATGATGGAATTTAAAAACAGACTTCTTTTTTCCGCTCTCATTTTGTAATAGTTGCCTACAAAATTCAGAAGTTTATAACATTCCTTAATATATCTGGCGAAGAAGTCTTTTGTATTTTCATCACTGATCCTGTCGTCAAACAAATTTATCAGGAAATCAATTCTAGGAGCCAGCAGCTGTGAGATCACATCGTTGTAATGCTCTATGCTTCCGAAAAACTTCCAGTTCTCTTCTATCAGTTTTCCAAAGCCCAGGTGCTTTTTTAACTTTTTGATCTCATCGTCTTTCAAATTTTCCGCCGGGATTTTTTCTGTCATTAAATCATCTTCCATCAGTGATACCAATTTCATCTGTTTAATAAAATCCTTTTCATCAAACGGTTCAGCGCGGAATTCCGAAAGACGTACAAGACCTTTTGACGCTATTGCATTCAAAGGGCGGTTCACAAGCACGGTTTTTCCGGTTGCCGAAGCAAGCTTCAGTATTGTTTCTGTATTATTGATCTGATTTTTTATTGCTATGGCTCCCGCTTCAAAAAGATTAAAAGGAAACTGAATGACCTTAAAATTATTTTCACCGGAAATGGAATTTGCAATATCAATTAATATTTCAAGAGATGTAAAACTGTATTCTTCTGAATGAACAGCAAATGAATTTGAAGATATTCCGTAAGATCTGATCTTTCCCTCTGCAACTTTCTCTTCAAGGTAAATAAAACTTTTCCTGATCCTTTCATAATATATTTCTCTTGCTTCATTAAGTACAATATTGTTTTCTTTTGCCCAGTCAAGAAAGTATTCGGGATTATGAAGAAGATATGAATCTACGTAATCGGTGTTCAGCCGCTGTAGCTGACGGCTCAGCTGATCTTCAAGAAAATCAGGACTGATACAGTGCCACATCTTATCCTGAACTTCCACGACCTCTGAAAAAAGTTTTCCTTCTTCCTTTAATTTAAGCGCAAATCTGTAGTTCTGTCCCTGAATATATCCGCCTTTAGTAATGATCTTTAAATCTTCTCTTCTGATCTTTTTCTCCGAGATCAGATCACTAATCACACGTCCGACCAGAATTTCACTTGCGCCGTCGGCATAGTTCGCAGAAGTATCAATAAGATCAATTCCGCTTGTCAGAGCTTTATACAATGCCTGATAGTGTTCTTCTATTCTATTATCTATCCTGTAGCAGCCGAAACCTATGTTTGAAAATTTCATTTGAAAAATTTAAAGTAAATTACAGATATTAACTTCAGAGTTAAAGTCCAATGAGGATTCTATATTGCTAATCCAATCACATCCGTCCAAAACGTTATTCAAAGACTTTACAATAAATTTAATCCGCTTT
>DAIPYG010000042.1:0-28486 GCA_036782875.1 Bacteroidota bacterium
TACACTTGTGCTTGTGATACTGGAAAGAGCGCTGGGTATAGGAGTATTTGATCCTACACTCGGTGGTGATCCTCTTCTTTATCAGCATCTGTTCTGGATATATTCGCATCCGGCGGTTTATATTATGATACTGCCTGCGATGGGTGTCGTATCCGAGATCATTCCTACATTTGCAAAGAAGCCGATCTTCGGATATGTGCCGATCGCGATATCCAGTCTCGGGATTGCGCTGGTCGGTTATCTTGTATGGGGACATCACATGTTCTCAAGCGGTATCAGCGACACATCAAGAATTATATTTTCCCTGTTAACATTTATTGTAGCTCTTCCTTCAGGCATAAAAATATTCAACTGGGTTGCGACACTTTACAAAGGTTCCATTGAAGTGACAGCGCCGATGCTTTACACTCTGCTTTTTATTTTCATATTCTCCATCGGCGGACTTACCGGATTAGTGCTCGGGGCTTTGAATACTGATCTTCATTTAACGGACACATATTTTGTAGTTGCTCACTTCCATTACGTTATGTTCGGAGGTATGGGTATAATTTTCTTTGCATCGATTCACTACTGGTTCCCGAAATTCTTCGGCAAGATGTACAACGAAAAGATGGCGAAGGTTGCAGCTTACTGGATAGCGATCGGATTCAATACGCTTTATTTCCCGATGTTCATAATGGGTTATATGGGAATGCCGAGAAGGTACTATGATTATTTACCTGAATTTCAGCCTTATCACATAATTTCGACAGTCGGTTCATGGATACTGGTATCAGGAATACTTGTAATGACAGCTAATTTATTAAGCGGGTTAAGAAACGGCAGGAAGGCTTCGGATAATCCATGGGGAGGAACGACTTTAGAGTGGACAGTGCCGTCTCCTCCGCCCCTTGAGAACTTTGAGGAAATACCAACGGTCACAACCGGTCCTTACGATCATCATCACATACACGGATTTGAGGAGGAAAATAAATCATGAGTCAGCAGACAACAAATACAAATATAAATTCAGCTGCCGAAGAGATCCACGAAGTACACATGCACCGCGATGACTTCGGTTCCAAGATGGGACTCTGGCTGTTCCTTTTTACCGAAATACTTTTATTCGGCGGTCTGTTTATTCTTTACGCTTCGTACAGGTTCATTTATCCGGAAGGATTTGCAGCAGCAGCAGCCGAGCTTGACGTGCTTATGGGAGCAGTTAATACCGTCATACTTCTTACAAGCAGTCTCACGGTGGTCCTTGCCATAGTTGCTTTGCAGAAAAACAATAAGAAGCTTAGTTTGTTCTTCTTATGGATTACAGTGGTCTGCGGATTATTGTTTATGGTAAACAAGTATTTTGAATGGGGTGCGAAATTTCATCACGGCATTTATCCGAAGGGTCCTGCTTTGCAGGAAATGTCTGAAGGTGAAGTCATGTATTTCGGATTATATTATGTAATGACAGGTCTTCACGGGCTGCATATTATCGTAGGTCTGATATTTATCGGATTTATTATGTGGCAGATCAAAAAAGATGTTCTCACAAGTACAAATTTTCAGAAAATGGAAAATGCAGGACTCTACTGGCACCTTGTAGATATAATCTGGATATTCCTTTTCCCGTTACTTTATTTAATACATTAAAAGCAATAAAATGTTTTGGATAAATTTATTAAAATATTAATAATCAGTTCTTTATTTTGCCCGATTGAAGCAAACTCACAATCCGTTACATGGCAAAGATATTATGATATTTATAACGGACCTGATATAGGAAATGATGTTTTAGAAACTTTTGATGGAGGATATGTTATGTGTGGAACTGGAGGAGGAAGTTTACTATTAATAAAAACAAATTATTTAGGAATACCCGAATGGGAAAAAATAATTGGTGATAGTATATTGAATTACAGAGCAACTTCAATTCAACAGACCTTTGACAGTGGTTTGATTATGACGGGTGATGTGGCGAATGATTCATTACTATTGTTAAAAACTAATAAATATGGTGATCTTGAGTGGAAGAAAACATTTACCAACCCCAATGGACAATCAAAAGGATTTTCAATAAAAATAACCAAAGATAAAAGATTTATAATGTGTGGTTATATTTTTTATTTTACACCTCCGGGCGTTAAAGCATATATTGTGAAAACAGATTCCATCGGAAATTTACAATGGTCCAATGAATATGATAATTTAACAAGTCAAGAAATCCTTCAAACTTTTGATGAAAAATATTATTTTGTGGGGGGTGGTAGTATTAAAAAGATAAATTCAAAAGGAGAACTATTATGGGTAAAACCTTTAGGAATGGGGATTCCAGGATTAACATACATTGGTGTTGGTGATATTTTACAGTATTCAAATGATGTTTTTTTTGTTGGAGGTGGAGTAGGATTAGCCAGTGGTTACCCTTTTAATATGTATTTATCTAAACTTGATTCCTCTGGAGCAATTTTATGGCAAAACTATTATTTACAAAATTCGGATTGCTCTGATATTTGTATTACTTCTAGCGGTGATATTACTATGGTTGGATCAGTATATAGTGACTCCATTAACCCAGTTGTAAATGTTGCTATAGTAAAAGTAAATCAAAAAGGAAATGTAGTTTATTCAAAAAGAATAAATTCAAAAACAAACATTGATGGAGATGGATATGCTGTTAAATCTACAAATGATAATGGTTTTATAATTACTGGTATAACAGAATATGGAGGTTCATCTTTTAGGACAAATGTCATAGGTATAAAAACGGATTCTTTAGGAAATACTTCTTCTATAGTTAACGTCAGCAATATTTCAACAAACACACTAGTTACTTTTATATTGCATCAAAACTATCCTAACCCGATTAATCCCTTTACTAAAATAAATTATGAATTAGAGCAAGATGCCAAAGTTGAATTAGTAGTATATAATATATTAGGTAAGGAAATTAAAATTCTTATTAATAGTTTTCAAAAAGTAGGAAGTTATTCAATTTATTTTGATGGAAGTAACATTCCTGCTGGAATTTATATCTATAGATTAAAAACAAATAAATTTTCTGAATCAAAAAAGATGTTATTAATTAAATAGTGACAAATGTCCCCCTATAATAAATAAACTTTAAAAACAACTTATGAAAAATTATTCTTGGTAAGAATATGAGTACTTCACTAAAAATATTTTTTTTATTTTTAATATTATACGAAGGTGTTTTTGCTCAACCCGTTTATTGGCAGAGAATATATGATTTGAATTTACAGAAAGAAGGAAGTTGTGGTATAGAGGCGATTAATGGTGGCTACATTATTGTCAGCAAATGGTTGGGGGGAAGTGGTTTTAACGGAATAAACATTATGAAAATAGATGATTTCGGGATAAAACAATGGGAAAAAAATTATAATTTAGGAGCTTCAAATGATATAATTGAAACAACTGATTCAGGGTATTTATTAGTAGGTGGTGGATTAAGAGCCTCCGTTTTCAAAATAAATCAATATGGAGACAGCATTTGGCATAAGCAATATGGATCTTCGTTTAATGACACTTTTACAAGAATTAAAAAAAACAATGTTAATGATTACATATTATGCGGAGTTAAAAGTCTTGGTTCATCTCGTACTGGTGCATTTGTAGTTTATTTAAATAATTTGGGAAATCTGATTTGGCAAAATATAATTTCAGACTCATTATATAATAATATCTATGGATTAGATCTCTTGATTGATAAAAATACAAACTTAGCAGTTACCGGATGGGCAGTAAAAGATTTTTTTTATGACAATAATATATTTCTCTTTAAGTTAAATCAAAATGGTAATTTGTACAGGAAAAAATTTATACTTACTGACAGCTTAGGGGATATTGGAAACAGAATATTGAAATCAACCGATAATAGTTATATGATTTCAGGACAAATTTATCAATCAACAATCCCATTTCAGTGTTCTCATTTTACTAAAATTGATACAAGTGGAAATATAATTTTTCAAAAAAAGTATAATACCTGCACTTATTATGTAACTCAATTATCTAACAATTATTATACTTTGGCAGGAGAAATTATGGGAAAATTTGGTATTATTAAAGTAAATGAAAAAGGCGACTCAATTTATTCGAAAATTTTAAATGGAAGTCCATATTATTCTAATATTAATTATCCGATTTCTACGGAAAAAAATAACTATCTTTTTACTGGTTATTACCATGATACATCATTCGCTTTTGGAAGTAATTCCACGTATGTAGCTCTAACTGATTCATCTGGTAATACAAATTATCCCGCAAATATTGTTCAAAGTAATATTAATATTATAAAAGGATTTACGCTTTTTCCTCCTTTTCCTAATCCTTTCAATTCAGCAGTGACAATAAAATTTGATATTTATGAAGATGGAAAATATATCTTAGATCTATTTAATGTTAGTGGGAAAAAAATAGACGTTTTAAGTAATAATAATTTTGAAAAAGGTAGTTATTCATTAAGTTTTTTTTCTGAATTTAATAATCATTCAACTGGAATTTATTTCATTAGGTTATATAATTTTAATAATAGTTTTTCAAAGACTCAAAAAATAATTTATTTAAAATGAACGATGAAATGGCAAAATAATGAAAAATATACTTATTCTTTTTTTAATATTATTAATTAACTCTTTTATAAAATCCCAACCTCAGCCTAACATGGGGGAGTTTGAAATTTTAATAGAAAATTTTGCTAACAATTCGAATTATGATGTCTATGTGCGTGTAAGTCCTGTTGGAGCTGTTTTTAATAATGACCAGACAAACATACCTATTGGTTCAAATGGGAAGTACTCCATGTTGACAACTTACATGTTACCTCAGGTTGCAGCTCCTCCACTTTATGGTGGAATATCTCCCAATCTTAATAATGCAAATGAAGCATTAAGAAAAGTATGGATTCAACATATAGTAACCGGCTTTCCAAATGATCCATCACGACCAAACAAGATGGCAATTGGTTGGGGGAAGTATAAAGTTGAGTTTGGTAATTTTGAGAATAATATTTGGATTCCATTGAATGGTAACCCACATTGCTATCTATTCTGCATTGGATACTTCAGGTGATCAAAACATAACAGATGTATTATTCGGAGATCTTAAGCAATATCTGCAGGGAAGAATAAATACATCAAATTATACTGAAGATTTTGAAAGGCTGGCATTTGATGTAATTTTAATGTGTGAAACAAAAATGAAAAATTATGAAGTAGCTTTAACAGGTTATGAATTTATTGCTTTATATCATCCTAATGCTGAACAGAGAATGTTGGCAAGTTGGGATTATGAGGAGATTGAAGAGTTGATCAATGGAAGCAGCGGCGGCGAGAAAAAATTACAAATTAAAAATTTCGAATTACAAGTTGAAGAGCTTAGTTCGATAATAGAGATGAAAGAATTTGAAAGAATTGAAAAGGTTATTAATGATGATCCATTGATGAGTATGATGAAAGTAAATTATGAAAAGATTAATATGAGTAAGGATGACTTTAATCCAGATGATAGAAGTAATAAGAAAAGACAAATTGAAGACGATAAAATAAAAACACGGGCAAAAGATAATATATTGAAATCAAAATTCTTAGATAAAGAGCAAAAAGAAATTAGATTTATGGAAGATACTAAATTAATTCTGAATAAAGGAAATCAGGAATCCAAAATTGATAATAATAAATTTTCAGAACTAAAAGAATTTAAATTAAATCAGAATTATCCAAACCCATTTAATCCAACTACAACAATTAGCTTTTATATCCCGGTAAGTAGTTTTGTTAATTTAAAGGTCTTTGATATTTCAGGAAAAGAGATAGAGACATTAATTAATGAATATAAACAAAACGGAAGTTATCAAGTGACCTTTAATGGTATTAATCTTTCAAGCGGAATATATTATTTTCGTATTTCAGCTGGAGAATTCATTAAGGTGAGTAAAATGATGCTTATTAAGTAAAATTATATTATAAAATCAAACAATTTTTATGAATCAAGATCAAAAATCAGAACATCACGATGCCCACGACGAAGGGCATATCGCAGAAGCTCATCATCCCAGCTACGGAATAAACATTCTCGTCTGGATAGGACTGCTTTCGCTGACCTCTATAACAGTTGCCGTTGCAGGAATAAATCTCGGAGCTTTAGCTCTGACAGTTGCGCTGGTCATTGCGCTGGTAAAATCTATGTTCGTCGTGAATTTCTTTATGCACGTGAAGTTTGACAATAAAATCATCAAGCTGTTTATAGGAGTGTGCATGGTGATATTCGTTGTAGTATTAATTTTAACATTCTTTGATTTAACTTTCAGATATTAAAAAAATATGAGACCTAGTATAGTAAATGAAGTTGATTTTACCTTCTGGTTTATAATGGGTATATCAATAGTTCTATTGTTGATCATAACGGTAGCGATGCTGTATTTTGTATATAAATACAGCAGGAAAAGAAATCCGGTGCCTTCAAACATTGAGGGAAACACGACCATCGAAATCATATGGACCGTTATACCGATCATTCTTGTGCTGATCATGTTCTATGTCAGCTGGGCTGGATTTAAAAATATGAGAGACGTGCCTAAAGATGCAATGGTAGTTTCGGTCACGGGACAAATGTGGAAATGGACTTTCGAATATGATAATAAGAAAAAATCAGATACACTTTTTCTTCCTGTCAATAAGGATGTAAAGTTTGAAATAAAATCCATTGATGTCAATCACAGTTTCTATCTTCCGGCTTTCAGATGCAAGGAAGACGCAATACCCGGCAGGACGAATCATTACTGGATAAGAACAACAGAGACAGGAAACTTTTACGCAGCCTGCGCTGAGTACTGCGGGCTGAATCACTCTTATATGTATGCGCCTGTCAAAATTGTGGATGAAGAGAAATTCCTTGTCTGGAAAAATTATTTTCCGCCTGATACTACAAAGAAAGATTCGGCTGTAATTAAAACAGATTCAGTGAAAACTACATCAGGCGCCGGTACGGATTCAGCCGGAGCAAATACAAAGATTGATACGACAAAGAAGAATCCGGTAACTCCGGATATGAAGAAACCTGATTCATTAAAAAAATAAAACTTTAAGATCATTCAGACAGCGACTACAAATAAGAAAGAAATGACTGAAGAATTAGCAATAGACACAGACAAAAAGTCCGGACTGATGAGTCTGTTGAAAATTCTGTTTGAAGTTTCAAAGATAAGGATCACTGTTCTTGTTGCATTCACAACTACACTGGGATATATTCTTGCGGCTCAGAATCTCGCTTCTTTTTCTTTGTATCCTATTGCCGGAATATTCTTTCTTGCATGCGGTGCAGCAGCTTTAAATCATTATCAGGAAAGAAGGACTGACATTCTTATGGACAGAACAAAGAACAGACCTATTCCTTCAGGGACGGTAAGTTCAGGAACAGTTCTTTTAATATCTTTTTCATATCTAATTTTAGGATGTGCAGTAATATTATTAAAATCAAATATTGCAACGCTCGGCATCGGACTTTTGACTTTCTTCTGGTACAATGCGATTTATACTCCATTGAAAAAAGTATTCGCACTCGCAATCATTCCGGGTTCACTGGTTGGTGCGCTTCCTCCGATGGCCGGCTGGGCAGCGGCGGGCGGATATATATTCGATCCGAAGATAATTCTCATAGCTTCATATTTCTTCATCTGGCAGATCCCGCATTTCTGGATACTGCTGCTGGTATATGGAAAAGATTATGATAAAGGCGGATTCCCAACACTTACAAATTTATTTTCAAACAGACAGCTGATCAATATAACTTTCTGCTGGATACTTCTCACGATAGTGATAGCTTTATCCATCAACTTTTTCGGAATAATAAATTTTTATCTGACAGGCATACTGCTTGTCGCACTCTGCGGCTGGCTGTTTCTTCAGTCTATGAAGTTCCTGAGATCTGACGGGAATAATAAAGTCGTAAAGAACATGTTCATCAATATTAATATTTTCACACTTTTAATAATCACTCTTTTGTCCTTAGACAAATTAGTTAAACTTTTTTTAGAATAATTTAATACAATATTTTAAAATGGATTTTTTAGACAATTTAGTCATACCTGCCACGACACAGCATCTTAATCTGCTGAAAGTTATCCTTGTACTTTCCATGCTGATCTTCCTTCCATTTTTCGGGATGATATTCGGCGGAACGGCTTTCTCGATGATATTCAATGCATACGGCAGAAAAAACAAGAATAAGCTTTTCATAAGATTTGCCAAGGATATCATAGACAAGCTTGCCATTAACAGGTTCGTTGGCGTAGGTCTCGGAGTAATTCCGTTGCTTGCTATTACATTCTGCTACGCGCAGCTTATGTTTGAAGTGAAGGTGATCAGTGTGAGTCTGCTGTTTGTTGCCACACTGTTTATGGCTCTTGCGGTTAACTTCGTTTACAGCTTTCAGAATACTTTTCAGATAGAATTACTGATTGAGACATTTAAGAACATAACCGGACTTGATAAACACGAACTCGAAACAAAAATCCCTGAAGACATTTCGGATTACGAATTCGATCTTAAGAATACAAATTCAAACTCCGGTCTCTACGGCTTTGTGCTGTTGCTTCTTACTGCAGTATTTTTTGCAGGCGGTACATCCATCGCATTGTTTTCAGACAGGTATCAGGATTTCCAGAATATAGCACAGATGTTTCTCTCCGGAGCAACAATGATGAATTTTTTATTTATAGTTGTTCTTTCAATTACAGTTACCGGAAGCGCTATACTATTCTTTTTCTTCAGCTGGCAGGGAGGATTGTATGACATGGATGCCGAATATTCTAATTTTGTAAAAAAGATAGGCGGGAACATCGCTTTCACAGGAGCTGCCATTTTACCGGTATTTCTGTTCCTGAGTTTTATAATGATGCCTAACGTTTCTTTGTCAGGATCTGTGTTTATGTACACTGGACTAGCATTTGTATCGATACTGATACTGTGCAATTTTTTATATGCAGTAATAAAGAATTCAGATATAAAATACATCGGCGCTGCTTTCTATCTTCTTATATTATCCTGCGGCTTCATAATTATGAAAAATCAGGCAGCATTCGGAACGGCGTCTTACAAGCATCTTGCTGAGATAAATCTGAAAGCCGAAGAACTTGAAAAAGAGAAGAAGGGAAAGACTGTGAATACTGCCGGTGTCAACGGAGAAGAGATCTTCACAAGGATATGCTCCGCTTGTCATAAGTTTGATGTAAAGCTTGTAGGTCCTCCATACAATGAGACAATTCCGACATTCAACGGTGATGTAAAAAAGCTCTCAGCGTGGATACAGAATCCGACAAAGGTATTTCCTGATTATCCGGCAATGCCTAATCCGGGACTTAAGCCAAAAGAAGCTGATGCAGTCGCACAGTATCTGATTGAAAAGGTGACAGGGAAGAAATAGCAGTTAAGCATTTAACAGTTAAGTTAGCATTTTACGGTCTAACTTGGTTCAGCCTGTCTTATTCTGATTTATTTTTAAATGGTTGCATTTTTGATTTCAAGTTTTTCATAAGTATTAATTGTATAAAAAATCCGGATTCTAAATTAAATCCGGATTTTTTTTTATGGACCGGTAAAAAGTGTATACTTTTTGCTGTACTTTTCTTACTCTTTACTTTCAATATGATCCGAAGGTTTTTGTTTGGCTTGCGGAGGTTTTTTGTCTACTTTTGGAGAGAATTTTTCTATTTTATAAGACAATTGCTCTCTATCCGGCTTGTTAAACACTGCCTGCGAAATGTTTCATTCGCCATGCGGCAACTTTAGCACGGCTTCCGGAAGATTTTACCGGCTTCCCGAATTCATTCATTTATCTTGCGGAGGTTTTCACTTTTATTCAGCCTGAATTAAGTTTACATCCGGAGATTTTTTTGTCTACTTTTCCGGACACCGGCATTCTCGCGGCAACTTTCATTCAGTTTGCGGCGACATTCATTTGTCTTGCAGTAACTTCCGCTCTTCATTTCGCGGGTTTCATTGTCTATTAATTGAGACACATTTGTCATCTCATTATTTTCACCGGATTTTTCGCAGTTTTCATTTATCATCTCATCACATTAAATGGCTATCGCGCAGCTTTCATTTGTCATCTCATTATTTTCACCGGACATTTCGCAGTTTTCATTTTACATCTAATCGCATTAAATGGGTAGCGCGCAGCTTTCAATCTGTATTTCATTACTTACTACGGACATACTGCGGTTTTCATTTTACTTCCTGATACTTTCATCTCGCGGTTATAATTCTGCATCTATTTTCTTGTCCTGACATTCACCGGACAATTGTCCTTATAGTTATATAGAAAGGTCAATAGATTTGGATATATGTGTATTTTTATATTTTGATTGAGGCATATAAATTCTATTTTAAAAAAAAATCAATATGGTTAAAAAGATCGTGGTACTTACGGGAGCAGGAGTAAGCGCTGAAAGCGGACTATCAACGTTCAGAGATGCAGGCGGACTTTGGGAAGGTCATAATGTAATGGACGTTGCATCTCCGGAGGGATGGAGGAATAACAAAGAGCTTGTGCTGGATTTTTATAATCAGAGAAGAAGACAGCTTAAAGATGCAAAGCCCAATGATGCTCATATCGCTCTGACAGAACTTGAAAATAAATACGACGTCACTATCGTTACACAGAATGTTGACGATCTTCACGAAAGAGCAGGCTCGTCGAAGATCATACATCTTCACGGCGAATTGAATAAAGCCAGAAGCACTGTAGATGAAAGTATAGTTTACGATCTTGATGGAAGTGACATTACTGTCAACTGCAGGTGTGAAAAGGGATCACAGCTGAGACCTCATGTAGTCTGGTTCGGTGAAATGGTGCCTATGATGGAAGCAGCGATAAAGGCTGTTCTGTCAGCTGATATTTTAATTGTGATCGGAACTTCCCTGGCAGTATATCCTGCAGCGAGTTTACTGGAGTTTGTAAAGAATGATATGCCGGTATATTTAATAGATCCTGTTAAGCCTGAAAACTATCTGAATCAGAGGAATATTAATTTCATTCAGGAAAAGGCAACGAAAGGGACAAGAGAGCTGACAGAGAAATTATTGAATGTTGCTTGAGTCAATCAGAGTGTTAAGAGTTTAACTTAAATATATTCCTTTCTGAATATTTCTAAATGATCATAAACAAAAAAGCTGTTCCCGCTTTCGCAGAAACAGCTTTTTGTATTAAAGCTAAATATTCTTATCTGATTCTCTTGAACTCTATTCTTCTGTTCTGATATCGTCCTTCTTCAGTGTCATTAGAAGCTATCGGATTATTTGGTCCGTATCCTGCTGTTTCAATTCTTGAAGCGCTGATACCTTTAGCGACCAGCCATCCTTTTACAGCTTCAGCCCTGTTTTTAGACAGGTTCATATTCATTTCATAACCGCCTCTGCTGTCAGTATGTCCGCTGATCTCGACAACAATCTCAGGATTATTTAACATTGTGTTATAAGCCTGTTCCAGAATTGCATCTGAGCCTGAACCTATCTCATAACTTCCACTTGCAAAATTAATTCCTTCAAGTATTATGACAGCTCCGATCTTCATTTCTTCCTTAGGTGCCGGTGGCAGATCGTCATTCGGATTTAAAGGATCTGTACCTCTGTTGACTTCCACTCCGTCGCCGATCGATCCGACATCTGTATCGACAACTTTTGGATTTGTTTTATAAGTAAGTACTTCGTCTCCGTCAAGAAGCATATCGTCATCTGTATCATTGTCTGTAGGAATTGTATTATACTTATTGATCTCATCATTATCCATTAGCTTGTCTGAATCTGTATCTTTCTTTAACGGGTCAGTTGAATATCTCATTACTTCATCACCGTCGGTCAGTGTATCACCGTCAGTATCTTTGTTCAATGGATTGGTCATATACTGATTAACCTCAGCTCCGTCTTTTAGTCCGTCACCGTCAGTATCTGCTATATCAGGGTCAGTTCCGATCTGTTCTTCCCGGCATTTAGTAAGTCCGTCTTTGTCATTATCAGTATCACAATCATCGCCGCCTGCGAAAGTCAATCCTAACGCAAGATTAGCGCTGCAGTCATTCCAGCTCGGCACTACAAAATTATTAAGCAGGTCCGTAGTGGTGTAAGTGACGCCGCCGCTTAGATCAAGCATTACATTTTTTGCCATTTTGATCTCTGTACCGAGACCCAAAGGGAATGTTCCTGTCCATCCGCCTTCAACAGTATTATACTGTGGGCTTACGACTGGATCAGGTGTATTCTTTACTTTGTAATTCATTATGCCTGCACCCAGATAAAAATAAGGATTCCAGTTTTGCGCAGTCTTTGCCCATGGTGAAATTCTTAGTCTGGCTTCTATAGGAATAAGATCTGTCTGGATTTCCGGGTCAGTTGATGTAGAATCTGAAACATAAGTTCCGGAAAGCGGATTGTAGTCATCCTTGGTTTTAAACTGGCCGTAGCCGCCGCTTATTTCGACGCATACGGTATTGGTGATCTCAAAACCAAGAAATGCTTTTCCTATAAAAGAATAAGCTGACTTAAATTCCGAGAAAGGCATAAGTTGCTCATATTTTATGCCGCCTTTTATTGTGTAATTTTTAAACTGTGCATTTGCAGCAGATATGAAAAATGCAGAAATGAACATTATTAATAGTAGCTTTTTTTTCATTTTTTTCCCCCCATTTATTTTGTGATTTTAAAATATTAAGGCAAAAATACTGATTATAAATGAAAATTGATATTGTAAACTGATTTCGTCCGGCTAATATTTTTTCTGTACTGTGCAGTTGATATTCAAAATGTCATCA
Source organism: Bacteroidota bacterium (assembly GCA_036782875.1). GTDB lineage: Bacteria > Bacteroidota > Ignavibacteria > Tepidaquicellales > Tepidaquicellaceae > JAGPCH01. Next base: position 12,803 of record DAIPYG010000042.1, read on the forward strand.
TTATCCGCGTTCCGGATTTATATTTGTGTACAGAGGAGGCAAAAGAAAAATCCGGTCTGAATTAAAATTAAATATTCAAACCGGATTTGCAAAATTTTTAACGCTTTTTGAGGGAAGTATGGATTTTTTGCATCACCGCGCCCGCTTTTTTGCCTCTTCATAAACGGAAATATGAGTTCTGTCGTAGTTCATTAGCTTATCATAAACTGATTTGCTTCCGTACTCAATGAATGTTTCGGCTATTTCAGTGGCTTTTGAGTCAAAGAAAATATCAATATTGTATGTCTGAACCTGTTTCTTTTTAATTTCACTTATGGCGTAAATAGCATCCAGAATATTTTTATAAGCATGTATTTTATTCAGTGCAAGTGAATCCAGTCCTGTCCACATATATTCAAAATAAGCTTTTCTGAAGCCATCCGATCTCACATCCAGAATTTCCTGTACAAGCTGAAGCCTTGAAGGTTTGGAACCTCCGCCTGTTTCGTTCCAGCCTTTTAGACTACCTGTAACTTTATTGCATATATCCAGTGCCTTCTGAAAATACTTGTTGCCTCCCTTGACAAAAAAGGAGTCTTCATCATAGCCGGCAATAATGTAGGCATAATAATCAAGAAGACTTAAGAAAGAATCAAAGCGATAGTCGTTTTTCAAAAAGACCATATTGTCCTGGTAATAAAAATTACATCTTTCATCAAGAAACCTGAAAGCAGTTGCATATTTAATATCCCTTGTTGCAAACGGATTATAAATCTCACGCTTGCTTGCTATAAAGAGTTTAGCCTGATAATCATAATTAACGGCGTCTAATCCGGTGAAACTGAACTGCATCTGAACTTTAACCGGAGTACTCGGACCTGTTTCGTCGAAGTATTTATTTTTATTTAAATATTCTTCTGTTCTTCTTTTAAAATTTGATAATTTATCCTGAGCATCCGGCGGGAGTAGTGACATGTCTACAATCACTTCGACCTGAAGATCCTGCTTTTGAGAAAAGGAAAATTCCGATGTGCTTAATAAAATAATTACAATAATTAAAAACCATTTAATTTGACTTTGCATTTTCTATCTCTTTCAATTAATTTATTTCCGTAAAATTTAGATTCCTATATCTAAGAATCAATACATTTATTTTAAATTTTAATATGAGAGGTTATGATGAAGATGATTATGTTAACATTTGTGATAGGTATTTTTACTTTAAAAAGTTCCTTAGCTCAGTTTGAATATACTGACATCGGAGCAAGGGCTACAGGACTGAACGGAGCATTTACTTCTCTTTCGGATAACTCGCTTGCAGTATTTTATAATCCCTCCGGATTAGGTCAGATGAAGTTCAGGGAAGTGTCCGCATTTTATGGTCCGTCTCTTTTAGGTATGGAGGAGTTATCAATTGCTGCTTTAACTTATGCAGAACCATTGAATTTCGGTACTGTTGGTCTGGGTTTAAAAACATTTGGATTCGAACTTTACAGAGAGACAAACCTGATTCTGTCTTTCGGAAATAATTACGGTAATAAAATATTTTACGGATTTAATTTTAATTTCTATAATTTAAATATTCAGAATTATAATTCAGCTTCTTCTTTTGGAGTGGATGTAGGAGGGCTTGCATATCTGACAGATTTTTTGAAATGGGGATTCTATGCAGGAAACATCAGCGGGTCAAAGATCGGTGCATCTGAACAGAGAATTGCCCAGATATATAGAACAGGACTTACCGTCCAGCCGAGAAATGATCTTAATTTGGTAATGGATATTGAAAAAGATGTAAAGTATCCTCTGTCTTTCAGAGCAGGTATGGAATATTTCATTAATGACTTCATAGATCTAAGAGCAGGGATTGGAACCGAGCCTGTTTCGTTTACCTGCGGTGCGAGCATTAATTATAATATTTTTCAGATAGATTATTCCTTTTACAATCATCAGGATCTGGGAATTACAAATCAGGGTTCAGTTACTGTAAATTTCGGAGGAAACAGTTCCAGAAAACTTGCCAGAGAACAATTGAAAAATGCATTTAAATAAAAACTAATATTGAAATACAGAAAACTGGGGAAATGCGGGACAAAGGTCAGCGTGATCGGTATCGGCAGCTGGCTTACTCTTGGAGGTTCCGTAGAAAAAAAGTCCGGTGATAAGATTATCCGGTTAGCATTTGACAACGGTATCAATTTTTTTGATACTGCAGATGTATATGCAAAAGGTGAAGCCGAAAAATTTCTTGGAAATTCCCTGAGAAATTTTAAACGCCAGGATCTCGTAATAGCTACCAAATGCTTCGGTGCAATGTCTCAGAATTCTAATGACAAAGGTCTGTCAAGGAAACATATATTTGAATCAGTCAACAATTCACTCACGAATCTGAAAACAGATTACATAGATATTTATCAGTGTCACAGGTATGATACGGATACACCGCTTGAAGAAACCTGCAGGGCTTTTAATACACTGATTGAATTGGGAAAGATCTTATACTGGGGTGTAAGTGAATGGTCCAGGAAAGAAATAGAAAATGCAGTGAATTTCTGTGATCTCAACGGTCTTCACAAGCCGGTCAGCAATCAGCCGCAGTACAGCCTGCTTTCGAGGGACATTGAAACCAACGGTGTATTGAATTACTGCAGCAAAGAGGGAATCGGTCTTGTTGTCTGGTCTCCGCTCGCTCAGGGTGTGCTTACCGGCAAGTATAATAAGAAAAAGATTGATAAGGATTCAAGGCTGATGGATAAGAACAATAATATGTTTGTTAAAAAACTTGCATCAGAAGAAAATCTGAAAAAGGTGGGTAAATTAATTAAGTTAGCAGAAGAGCTCAAAACCACTCCTTCTAACGTTGCATTAGCATGGTGTCTGAGAAATGAAATTGTTTCAAGTGTAATTACGTCTTCAACAAAAGAATCACAGTTAAAGGAGAATATAAAAGCATCAGAGCTTCAATTGTCCGGAAATATTTTAAAACAAACAGAACAAATCTTTAAAATAATAAAATGAATTATTTAGTTATCGGCGAACCCTGTGTGGATATAATTCACAAAGCAAACGGAGAAATAGTTAACAGCTACGGAGGAATCCTTTATTCACTTATCAGTATGGCTGTATTATCAAAACCAACTGATAATATTATTCCGGTTATGAATCTTGGTGAAGATGAGTTTGAAAATATAATGAATATTCTGAAAAAATATCCGAACATCAAAACTTACGGTGTAAATAAAGTAAAGCATCCTACGAGGAAAGTTTTTTTGCATTACAATCTTTATAACCAGGACAAAAGCGCACGGGTTGAAATATCATCTGAGCCTACATATACACTGGATTATATTCAATGCGAGAACCTTTTTAAAATGGCGGATGCAATACTGGTGAATATGATCTCAGGAACGGATATCACCATCGATACTCTTAAAAAGATCAGAAAGAATTTCACCGGTTTTTTACATATTGACATTCATAACGTTGTAATGCTTACAAAGCCTGACGGCAGCAGGATTCATACTCATGTGGACAACTGGTTTGAGTGGTGTACGAACTCTGATACCGTTCAGATGAATGAATTTGAAATAGCTACTTTAAGCAGGGAAAAATTATCGGAATATAAAATAGCCGAAGGAATTCTGTTTAATAAAAATTATGATGTAAAAGGATTGATTGTCACAAGAGGAATTGACGGAGTAACAGGATTTACCAAAAAAGAAAAGCAATATGGAAATGAAAAATTTTTTGATCTTGATCATACTGATATCGCGGCAATTGAGAACCCACATTTTGTGGACTCGACCGGCTGCGGTGATGTCTTTGCTTCTTCATTTACTCTTGATTATTCCCTGAATTACGATTTTAAAAAAAGTATTCATTACGCTAACAGAATGGCTTCACTGAATTCTTCACTGGCCGGGATTGATGAGCTGTATAAGCTGAAATAGAGTTTATAGAGTTCGTAGAGTTCATAGAGTTTGTAGAGTTCTGAGTTCGTAGAGTTTGTAGAGTTCTGAGTTCGTAGAGTTCGTTGGGTTCATTTTGTTCGTTGAGTTCATTGGGTTAGTGAGTTTTTTGAGTTTAATTAAAAATTCATTGAGTTCATTAAGTTTATAAAGAAAATATAAAAATGAAGATTTTACTAACAGGTTCGAACGGATTACTTGGACAGGCGATCACATCAATATTTTCAAGAGAAAGTGATATAGAGCTGATACAGACATCTGCGGAAGAGAAGTCATATCTGGATTACGGATATACTTACAAGACACTGGATATAACTCAAAAAGATGATGTAAAAAAAAATGTTGAATTTTACGAACCGGATGTCATCATCAACTGTGCTGCATTCACAAATGTTGACAAATGTGAAACAGAGCGGGAGCTGACATGGAAAATAAATGTTGACGGTGTTAAAAATCTTATCATTGCCGCGAGAAGGTCTCAATCGAAAATAGTGCACTTTTCTTCTGACTATGTATTTGACGGAAAGAACGGTCCGTACATCGAGAGTTCCGTTCCAAACCCCATTTCATTTTACGGAAGGGAAAAGCTTGCGAGTGAAAATTCACTGATCACGAGTGACATAAGATTTACAATAATAAGAACGCTGGTATTATTCGGAATCGGAAACAATGTAAAGCCCAATTTTGCATTATGGATGCTTGAAGAGCTGCGGAATAACCGTCCGGTGAATATCGTAACAGATCAGATAAGCAATGTAACTATGATAGACGATCTTGCATTCGGTACTTTGAAGATCGTTGAAAAAGATTGTACAGGAATATACAACATTGCTGGTTCTGATATTCTGTCAAGATATGATTTTGCGATGAAAATGTGCGAAGTCTTTAAGCTTAACAAGAGCCTCGTAATGCCTATTACAACTGCCATGCTTAATCAGCCTGCACCAAGACCATTGAAATCAGGACTGATAACACTTAAGATGGAATCCGAACTTGGATTCAGAACAATGGATTCACTGGAAAGCCTCAGGCTGCTGAAAGTTCAGCTTGGTTATTAAAATAGAATTTAAAAAAATACTAAATGCTAGATATAAAATTAATAAGAGAAAATCCTGTACAAGTTAAGGAAAAGCTTATCTTAAGAAATGAAGAGCCTGATATCATAGATAAAATACTTGTTCTTGATAAAAACAGACTTGAGCTGATACTGAAATCGGATACATTGAAAGAGCTAAGAAATAAAGTTTCGGATGAAATAGCTGTAATGAAAAAAAACAAAGAAGATTCTTCCGGAAAAATATCAGAAATGAAAAAAGTATCTGAAGAGATCAAACTGCTTGACGATGAACTGAGAAAATATGATACAGATATAGATATTCTGATGAGATACATTCCGAATCTTCCGGATGATTCCGTTCCCCACGGCAGATCAGATAAAGATAATGTAGAAATTAAAAAAAGCGGAATTAAGAAAAGCTTTGACTTTAAGGTGAAAGATCACGTTCAGCTTGGCAAATCTCTTGATATACTTGATTTTGAAAGAGGTACAAAAATCTCCGGAAGCGGATTCCCGTTATATAAAGGCAAAGGCGCACAGCTTGAGCGCGCACTTATCAATTTTATGCTGGATGAACAGGGAAAAAACGGGTACAGGGAAGTGCTGACTCCTGTCCTGGTGAACAGAACTTCTATGGAAGCTGCGGAGAAAATTCCAAAATTTGAGGAAGATATGTATCATATGGAAAAGGATGATATGTATGCGATTCCTACTGCGGAAGTTCCTATACTGAATATTCACCGTGATGAAATACTGAAGCAGGATGAACTACCGGTAAAGTACTGCGGATTCACAAATTGTTTCAGAAGGGAAGCCGGAAGTTATGGAAAAGACACTAAAGGTTTTCTTCGCGTGCATCAGTTCAATAAAGTAGAGCTGATTAATTTCTGTCAGCCGGAAAGATCCTATGAGGAGATGGAAAAAATGCTACAGGATGCCTGCGGAATTCTGGAAAAGCTTCATATCTATTTCAGAGTAATTGAGCTTTGCACTGCCGATATTGGCTTTGCCGCAAGCAAGTGTTATGATATAGAAGTCTGGTCATATGCTGAGGATAAATGGCTGGAAGCTTCATCAGTGAGTAACTGTACAGATTTTCAGACACGAAGAGCTATGGTAAGATATAAAAAAGTCCTTGAGAATAATAAGACAAGAACTGAGTTCGTTCATGCATTGAACGGATCCGGACTTGCTACTTCCAGACTTATGGTTGCATTGCTTGAGGCAAATCAGACTGAAGATGGAAATATAATCATTCCGGACGCATTGAAAAGTTATACGGGATTTGAAAAGATATAATCGTTAATCAAATTTTTTCTTAGCCAGAACTATAGCTCCGACTATTGCAGCAAGCAGCAGGAATGAAGCCAGCTCAAAGGGAAATGAATAGTTTGTGAACAATTCTGCTCCGAGAAATTCCGCTTTGCCGTATTGTTCGGCTTTATCCGAAATCACTTTGAATTTATTGCCAAACCCAAAATAAATAGTAAATCCTAAAAGACAGAATAAAAAGATGGAAAGCAGAACAGCCGTGATCTTTTTATAAGTTTTCTTCTCTGTAAGATTTTTTTCATCCTGAAGATTCAAAAGCATTATTACAAATAAGAACAGCACCATAATAGCACCCATATAAACCAGCACCTGAATGATGGCAATGAACTGAGCTTTCAGAAGCAGGTAAAGCCCTGAGACAGTGAAAAAATTAAGTATCAGATACAAAGCGCTTGTAATAGGATTTCTTCTTGTGATCATCATAATAGCTGAACCTACTGATAATATTGCAAGAGAAAAAAACAGAACAGTTTCTAAATCGAATTTCATATTGTTTATTATTTCGAAAGTGTGTAAATATAAGATTTATAAATCAGATTTGTAATTCCAATCTTCCTATAAATTACTTACCTGATAAAAATTGAACACGGATGACTCAGACATAATGGAATTAACTGAATTATTTATTGCTTCTCTATTATTTCTGATAATTCTGCACATCAGTATATTTATGCTTCCAATAATAATGGTAGTGAATTAATTTCTTTAAGAAGAATTATGATTCGAACTTAGTTCTGTTACTTAAGAATTGTTTAATTTAAGATTTTACATTTCTTATTCAAATCATCTCTATACACGAAGATTTTTTGTAAAGCAGATAATGCTGAAGTTGCGGAAATCCGCAGAATTAAATCAGGAAAATTATAACTGATAATTAAAATTTATCAAGTAAAATAAAATAGTTTTAATAACCTCTTTCACATATCATCCAAATCTTAACCAGTAAATGAAATCATAAAGATGTAAATTTTAAGGATTTTCAGAATTATTTTAACTAAAAATAATCACATCCGTCCAAAACATTTTAAATAATTGCTGTTTATCCGCGTTCGATTATTCCCGTGTAAAATGTCAAAGCAGGCTTTCACAATATCTGACTTTTTATGATAAATCAATTTCTCTAAATTTTAAAAAATCATATTTGTCTACTCTATACGTTGAAAAAATCAGGGTCTAATCTTCTGTTATTGATAATACCGGTTATTATAACCGGCATTTCAATTTACTGTAAAATATCTGTAGGGGAGTATTATCTCGGTGGATTTTATGATCCGGCTTATGCTTACCTCCTGAACTCACTAAACCTGTCTCAATTAAGCGGTTACGGAGTCGGACATTTTGATCATCCCGGGACGACAGTACAGACGGCAGGAGCTATTGTCATAAAAATATTTTATTTGTTCGGAAATATCAAAGATGACATTGCCACTGATGTGATCTCCAGACCTGAGTATTATCTCAGCAGGATCAATTCTGCATTTATACTAATGACAGGAGCTGCCTTATATATACTGGGAATTGCAGCATTCAGAAAATTTGATAATATTTATGCTGCACTGTTAATTCAGCTTACACCGCTTTTTCCTCCGACTGTTTATGACCACTTTGCTGATGTCTCTTCCGAATCACTTTTTATCGTTGCTATAATTCTGTTTCTTGCGGCAATAATTTATTATACAAACAATAATGAAACGGATTCGAAAAGCAGATTCAAAAGTTCTCTGATTCTTGGATTGGTCTGCGGATTCGGTCTGGCAGGGAAAATAATTTTTCTTCCACTCATACTGATTCCTCTTATACTTGTCAGGAAACTTAGATATAAAATAATTTTCCTTTTTTTCACCATTTTATTCTTTCTGGTTTTTGTTTATCCGGCTCTCTCAATAGAGAATGCTACTAAATATGTTAACTGGATATCGGGAATAGCAACTCACAGCGGTAAATACGGCTCCGGTCAGAATTCTGTGATCGATACATCCACTTATTTTGTAAACCTGAGAAATATTTTTACCGATGACCTTTCTTTCTGTTTTACATATACCGTAATGTTGTTTACTCTGGCAGGAGGGCTGATATTGAAAACAAAAAACAGGATCAGGAATTATTATTATTTCAAATTAACAGGAGCTTTCTTTTGTGTAATGACAATTCAGATCATACTTGTAGCAAAACATTTTGATCCGAGGTATATGATTACTGTCAATTTACTTTCTGTTACCGGGCTGACAACAGTCTGCTTTATTGCAAAAGACTATTACTCTGAGTCTGTATCAAAAAAGTTTAGTGTAATTATTTCTGTAATAATAGTTCTGTTCTCGGCTCTCAGACTGATAACATTATTTATCAGCTATTCTGATTATTCTCACAGCAGAGACGAATCAGAGAATATTAACAGTTATGTAAAAAGTAATTTCAGTGAACTGCCGTTGGTATATTCGAATCTTATAAACAATCCGGTTTACAGTTTATATTTCGGGACTGACTGGGCGGGGAGCCGGCAGCAAGCATACATTTCAATAATTCAAAAGCTGCATCCGGATTATTTTTATTTTGACAGATATGCGGATAATTTTTATTTTACGGATATTGCAGAATTTAAGAAAAGGATCAGTTCATCGGATAAACTGATCTTTCAATCTGACTCAGATGAAATGGCGGATCATTTTATTCAAAAATTAAAAATCCTGACACTGAATGATCAGCTTGTCTGTACTGAAATATTCTCAAATGATAATGGTGAAAAATTATATGAAGTAAAATTAAAGCCATGAGAATTTATTGTATATTCATAGTATAAGATTTATTAAATTTATAAAAAAATAATCATGAAAGATTCTTTACTTACAGATAAGCAGAAAAGAGAAATCATTAAGCTTATCAGTGAAAAAAAATATACCGGAATCATTTCGATTCTCGAAAAGATCAAAACCGGACATGCGGGGACAGCAAAGACAAAAGATAAAATGTTCGCATTAAGGGAAATAGTCAAATTCATTATAGAAAGCCCTGGAAACCATAAAAAAGATTTTTTCGATGCTGGCACATATTTCTGCGGAAGGAAAGAAGATGTTTCCAAAGAGATTGGAGTAATGCTTGTCTGGAGAGGATATAAGCATAATAAAAAAAGTGTAAAAGAAATTTTAATTAAGACTGCCGGGCATCCGAACTGGGAGGTGCGTGAATATGCTGCAGGTGCTTTTGCCAATACGCTTTATGAAAACCGTGATTTTTATAAGGATCTGATTATATTGACGAAACATGCTTCTGAAAATGTCAGACGTGCAGTGGTTTTTTCTGCAATGGCATTAAGAGATAAGGAAAATCTTAAGAATGCATTCTCACTGTTTGAGCCGCTGATGTTTGACAATTCCAGATATGTGAAGAAAAATCTGGGTCCGTTTATTTTGGGTTCTTATTTCGGAAATAAATTTCCAAAAGAAACGATAAGTCAGCTGAAAAAATGGAGTAAGTACCGTGACGGGAATGTGCGATGGAATATAATTATGTCTTTTAATAACAGTTTCGGGAAAAATTATCCTGAAGATGCACTGAAAATTCTGAAGCTTTTTACCGGCGATGTCGATCTTACCGTAAAAAGAGCAATGATCTCTACATTAAGGTTTCTGAATAAACATCACAAAAAACCTGTTAGTGAATTTTTAAAAAAGAATAAACTTAATATTTTAAAAGAAGCAGATTAACAGGTTCTGTTTTTTTCTTTTATTATTTCCGCTGCAATGCTTACTGCGATCTCTTCTGGAGTACCGCTGTTTATATCTATTCCTATCGGTGCATGAACTTTTTTCAAGAGTTCTTTCGCTATTCCCTCTTTTCTGATTTCACTGAATATTTTTTTTATCTTTGCTCTCGTTCCCATCAGTCCTATATACTTTACATTTTTTCTTATAACCTGTATAAGCGCATCTTTATCCGATTCAAAGCCTGAAGTTACAATTACAACAAAAGAATCACCTTCTATGACTTTACCTAAATTATTATAAGCTCCGGTTATTGCTTTATCAGCACATGCGGTTTCCCCGAAAGCTGACAATTTTTTTCTATTGTCATAAACAATGATATAGAAATCAAGCAGATATAAGATCCTGCAGACAGCGGCACCGACGTGTCCTCCTCCTATTATATATACTATATTTTTCACACCCGTTGCCTGTTCGAACTTCCATTCGCTTTCCCTGCTGTATTCAAAACTAAACTGAGATAGTTTTTTTTTACCGGGTATGAATGAAATTCCGGATAAACTAAAAGAAATTATCCCTTTACTGTTTTCACTGAAGGCATGACGAATATCTTTTATGGTTTTCAGATCTTTCTTTTTAATGCTTAAAGAAATATTGGTCTGAGATCCTGAACAGATCAGCCCTGAACTTTCAGTATTCCTTCTATTATTGTGATAAAGAGTTTTAAGTTCGCTTATTGAAATGTTTTTCTTTAGAAGCTTTTGACATTCATTAATAATATTATATTCCATAATGCCGCCTCCAATGGATCCCGCAGTATCTCCGTTTGAAGAAACTGCCATTTTGAATCCCTGTTTGCCCGGGGAGCCTTTTTTGTGATCAGCGACAACAGTCAGTATTAATGAATTATTTTCTTTAAGATTTGATTCAATAAATTTCCATAAAAAAATTTCTTTCATATGGAATAAATTAATTTGTAACCGCTGTTTTTATATCTGCGGTCGGAAGATTTCCGGAAACAGATTTGCCGTAGAGGTACATTAAAACTTTTTCAGGTGTGATGGGAGATGAATATGGAAAATCATTTCTTCCGGTAAATTCACTTACTGCGTTTCTTATGGCAAAGTAAGCAGCTATTCCATACATTAGCGGTGGTTCGCCGACTGCTTTTGACTGAAAAATACCTTCTGCATTCGGCTCACCGTGAAAAATGATTTCCATTTCTTCCGGTGCAAAATGAATGTCCGGTACTTTGTATGTAGAAAGAAGATCTGTCAAAAGTTTTCCTTCTTTGTTGTAAATTATTTCCTCAATGGTCATCCATCCTAAGCCCTGTATAATCGCTCCTTCAGCCTGACCAAGGTCAATCACAGGATCAAGAGAATTTCCAAAATCATGAACAACTCTTACCGAATCGATTTTATAAATTCCTCTCAGGCAATCAACTGTAGCTTCAATGATCCCTGTTCCGTAAACATGATAAGCAAACGGATTACCTTTATTGGATTCCCGGTCAAAGTGAAGTCCGGGAGTTGCGTAATGTGCATGAGCAGAAAGACTTATGCGTTTGAAATTTGTTCTTTCAATTAATTCATTCCAGCTCAGACATGTTATCTTTTTGTCAAAATGAATGATACCATCTTTGATTTCAATTTTACTCATATCACTTTGTCCGATTTCCTCAAGTGCGGATCTCTTCAGCCGGTCTAAAATTATATTACAGGCATTGTAAACAGCGTTACAGTTAAGATCAGCTCCTGAACTTGCAGCAGTTGGAGAAGTATTCGCCGAACGTGTTGTATTAGTTGGCTCATTTCTTATAATATCCTGAGAGACATTAAATACTTTTGAAATTACATTCTTTATTTTTGAGTTAACGCCTTGTCCCATTTCGACTGCTCCTGTACTGAAACTTATGCTGCCGTCGATATATATATTGACAAGGGCATTTGCCTGATTCATACGAGTATTTGTGAAAGCTATTCCAAAGCAGATCGGCATTAAAGCAAAACCCTTTTTGAAATATTTGTTTCCGGAATTAAATTCCCTGATCCTTTCTCTGATATTTTCCGGTTGAAATTTCTCCTCAGCAAGTTTCCAGGTATTTTCAGTGTGTACGTTCACTGCCTTCTGTCCGAAATGAAACTCATCACCTTCTTTGAGCAGATTTTTCTTTTGAATTTCAGATGCATCCTTTCCCATTCTCAATGCTGCTTTATAAATGGCACATTCGATCACGAATTTTCCCTGCGGTCCTCCGAAACCTCTGAATGCGGTATTTGAAGGAAGGTTGGTTTTGCAGCAGTAGCCTGTTGCTTTTACATGAGGAATGTAATAGCTGTTGGTACAGTGAAACAGTGTTCTGTCAAGAATAGCAGGTGAAAGATCAGCAGAAGCTCCTGAATTCTGAAAGTAAGTTGCTTCAAAAGCAATAATTTTACCTTCACTTGTAAGACCGATCTTAAAATCAGATGAATAAGGATTTCTTTTCCCTGTCATTATAATGTCTTCATGTCTGGAAAGAACAAGCTTAACGGGTTTGTTCATCTTAACAGCTGCAAACGCCGCCATTACAGCCCAGGCAGTTGCCTGATCTTCCTTACCGCCGAATCCACCGCCGAGGCGGAGAACTTCGACTTCAATCTTATTCATTGGAATTCCGAGAACAGCGGCTGCAGTTTTCTGAACAGTCGTTGGTCCCTGTGTGGAGGAAATTATTTTTACTGAGCCACCTTCCATCGGAATAGCTACAGATCCCTGTGTTTCTAAATACAGATGCTCCTGCCCACCGGTTTCGCAGTCACCATCGACTATTACATCGCAGTCCTTCCACGCTTTGTCTGTATCTCCCCGGGAAAAAACTCTTGGCGGGATGATCAGTTTTCCTTTCGCGAATGCTTCACGGGGACCGGTAATAATTTCAAGTGGATCGATTTCTATTCTTATATTCTTTACAGCTTCCCGTGACTGAAACTTAGTTTCCGCTACAACAATAGCAACCGGCATTCCGATGAAGTGTACTTCATCTTCAGCCAGCAGAGGTTCATCCGGAACAATGCTTCCAATTTGATTAATGCCCGGAATATCCTTATAAGTAAGAATTCCTTTGACACCTTTTATTGCTGCTGCATAGCTGATATCCAAAGATTTTATTATTCCGTGAGCATATGGTGAATAAAACACAGATGCGTATAATGTCCCGTCAGGAACATTAATATCATCAATGAACCTGGATTCACCTTTTACGTGATGTATAATGTCGTAATTTTTCATACGGATAAATTAATGTCAATAATTTCTGGAAATAATGTGATAAAGTGTGTATAGATCAGTCTTGTTAATAAAAGCCTTTTGTATTCAGCGCTTCCCCTTGCGTCGCTGATAGGTGAGATCTCATTTTCTGAAATTGAAACAGCTTCAGTTATATTTTCCATATTGATTTCCTTACCTGTAAGAAATTCAGAGGTTTCAAACAAATATAAAGGAACCGCAGATACTCCGCCTGCGGAAATATTTATTTCATTTATAAATTCATTTTCCATCTTTAAAAATACTGCTGAGTTTACGCTTGCTATATCGAGGTATGTCCGTTTAGAAACTTTTTCAAAATTAAAATAATATTTTCCTTCCGGAATTTTAAACATAATGCCTTCCATAAACTCATCATTTTTTTTTTCGGTGATCTTATAACTTTTGTAGAATCTGTTTAGCGATAATTTTCTTTTATTAATTCCGTCAGAGAGAATTATATCAGCATTTAATGCCATAAAAAAAGCAGTCATATCACCGATAGGCGAGGCATTGTTTATATTGCCGCCTATTGTAGCTGAATTTCTAATAGGGGTCGATCCAAAAAGTTCAGCGAAATTTCCAATTTGAGGAAATATCTCTCTGATGATTTCAGATTCCAGAATATCCGTTACAGTAGAGGTGCCGCCTATTATGCAGTTACCGCCTATAACCTCTATGTCTTTTAAACTTTTATTATGTTCCAGAAATCTCAATTCGGAGAAAAGCATTTCTTCAGGCTTCTGAACAAACAGGTCGGTCCCGTTTCCAATAAAATACTTTACGGAAGTATTTTTAGAATCAGGTGCAGATTCTGTCTGAATATTTTTAAGCCTGTCTTTTATAGTATTAAAATATTCCGGAATTATTCTGTTCTTAATAAGATAATTAAAATAAGATCCGTTTAAGTCCTCAGTTCTAAAATCAAATTCAGAAGATATTTTTTCTGCTGCTCTGATTATGGAATTATGGCCTGTGCAGCGGCAGATATTACCATCTATAGAATTAATGACATTATCCTTTCTCAGCTTTCCATTATTAAGGAAATATCCTGTAAGAGATACTATGAATCCCGGAGTACAGAATCCGCACTGGGAAGCTCCGTATTCGGTAAAAGCCTTTTGGATTGGATTGAGACTTTTATCTTCGGAGTTTAATCCTTCGATAGTCACAATATGTTTTCCTGAAACATTCTGAACGGGTACAAGGCAGGAGTTTAATGATCTGTAATTTACTTCATTACCGGACACCGTACCTGCAAGAACCGTACACGCACCGCAGTCACCTTCTTTACAGCCTTCTTTAGTTCCTGTTAATTTCAAACTCCTTATATAATCCAGCAATACAACAGCCGGATTAATTTCAATTTCGACAGGTTCGTTATTTAAAATAAATTTTATTTTACTGATCATTCTGGAAATATTTGGCTAATTCCTGATATCTTTTATGAAATTAAAAATATTAAGACGAATATACAACGGACTTTTAAAATAAAAAAAAGGAAACCTGCCGGAGCAGATTTCCTTTTCTAAAAAATTATTAAATAAAATTATTTCTTTATAACCCCGCTCTGTACAAATTCCTGAACGACACTGCTTGCATAAGACTGTGAAAAATCGCTGAGTGAATTTGGATTGAAGGTTTGTGACTGTGCAGACCAGACCAGTTGTTCGGTGCTCATATCATAAAAATTACTGCTTAAAAAGTAATTCGTATTCTGAACATAATATCCGGGAGTATTTACCATATTATAAGCACCCCAGTAGTTGTTATAAAAAGGATAGAATCCTGAATATGGAGCATAAACTGTTGTCCCCGGGACATACTGTTCGGATTTTTTGACATCCTGGAGAGTAATAAGAAACACACCGTCAACTCCGGCTTCTTTTAATTTTGCTGCAAGAGCTTCTTTATCCTGATTATCAACCTGTCCGTTATTATCTGAATCAATAAAACTGTCAGGAAGTATATTCACACCTGCGACTGCGTTGATTCCGTTAGCTGCCATCTGGCTTACAACTGCTTTTTCAACCATTGATCGCTTTACAATATCCTTGCTTGCACCCAAAACACAGATCTTATTATATCTTTTAGCTACTGTGGCAGGTTTTTTCCATGTACCCGAAACTTCAGTTACAGATGAACAGGAAGAAAAATAGGTTAACATTAAAAGTGAAAAGGAAAGAAAGAGAATTTTTTTCATAATATTTGATTTTATTTTTTACTTTTTTGTAAACTAAAAATATTCATTCTTTAAAACAAGGCAATGTAATCACATTTTGTCTGCTGAAATGCACATCCGTCCAAAACGTGATTCAAAGACTTTACAATAAATTTAATCCGCTGGGGCTGTCCAATAAGTATT
>DAIPYG010000043.1:0-17624 GCA_036782875.1 Bacteroidota bacterium
TTTATTTTGGACAGTACTGGGATTTAACACTCAAATTAATTTTGAAGTGAATTAATGATAATATTTAAATTATATATATTTGCACAGAATATTATGTATAAAATTAATTTCAAAAAACTGGACCATATTCAGATTTGCATTCCGAAAGGAAAGGAAGATGATGCGAGAAAATTTTATACAAATATACTTGGATTAAATGAAATACAAAAACCCGCTGATCTGATCCCTAACGGCGGACTTTGGTATGAAGCAGCTGATATACAGCTTCATATAGGAACAGAGAACTGGACAAGCAGATCAAAAAGACATCCCGCATTTGAAATTGAGAATTTAAATGACACCAGAAAATATCTTGAAGAAAAGGGCGTATCAGTACAGGATGAAATGAAAATCCCCGGAGTCAACCGTTACTCATTCTTCGACCCTTTTGGCAACAGAATAGAATTTCTGGAAAAGATCCCCGGAAAAACTTAATTCGTTTGGTGGATATTCAAATGATTTTATTACCCGAGTCACATTAACAAATGAAGGATACTTAAATTCTAATCACATTGAGCAAAACTTTTCTTTCGGCAGAATGGCGTAATCTTGTAATGGTAAACTACAAAGTTCCGCCTGAAGTGCTGAAAAATTATCTTCCTTTTAAAACAGAAATAGATCTGTGGAAAGATGTATGCTATGTAAGTCTTGTCGGATTTATGTTTTTAAATGTAAAGGTAAAAGGATTCAGGATTCCTTTTCACACAAATTTCGAAGAAGTAAACCTTAGATTTTATGTCATACATAAAGACCAAAGTACCAATGAATGGAAAAGAGGAGTTGTTTTTATAAAAGAAATAGTTCCTAAACCTGCCATAGTATTTGTTGCAAATACAATTTATAAAGAAAACTACGAATCGATGAAAATGGAACATGAATGGAAAATAAATGAAAGTAACGTGCAGATCAGATACAGCTGGAAAAAAGAATCCTGGAATCATTTAAAAGTGACTGCCGCTTTAGAAAAAAAATTGATAAGTAAAGAAAGTGAAGAAGAATTCATTACGGAGCATTACTGGGGATATACAAAACTCGGTGAGAGAAAAACATCCGAATATGAAGTTCAGCATCCAGTATGGAACAGATATGAAATCATTGACCACGAAACAGATGTTGATTTCGGAGAAATATACGGAAATGATTTTAATTTTTTGAATAATGAAAAGCCGGTATCTGTATTACTTGCAGAGGGATCTGAAATAAAAGTAAATGAAGGTAGGATAATCACATAGGAAATATATCTTTAGTAATATGAACTGTTTTGAAGTAAATAATTACAGACTTTTTAAAAAAATAATCTTAACTGAAAAAAGATAAAATAAATACACATAAACTAATTTTCCAATTAAACCAAAACCACCTGACTCATGAAAACAAAATTAATCTCCGTTCTTTTCTGTCTTTCAATACTTTTAAACGGATGCTCCAAGGATCAGCAAAAAGTAACTGAACCTGTAAGCAAGGATGTAAGCAAGGATATAAGGAAAAATGACAGCGCCTTAACACAGGAAAAACAAAGCAATCTTACAATTGATGAGATCATTCAGCAGTTCAAGGACGGCAATGAAAGATTTCTCAAAGGTACTACGATTCAGAATAACTTTCTTAAGCAGGTTGAGCAGACCGGAAGTCAGGGACAATTTCCAAAAGCAATTGTCTTAAGCTGTATAGACAGCCGGGGTCCGATTGAAGTTCTGTTTGATAAAGGGATAGGTGATATTTTCGGAACAAGAGTTGCCGGTAATTATGCTGATGAAGGTGTCATAGGAGGGATGGAATATGCCTGTAAAGTCGCCGGAGCTAAAGTAATAATTGTATTGGGTCACACAGACTGCGGAGCGGTAAAGAGCGCCTGTGATAATGTGAAGCTTGGAAATATTACATATGTCATGGATGAGATCAAGCCGGCTGTAGATTCAGTGAAAGGAATTACAGAAGACAGAACTTCAAAGAATAAGGAATTCGTAAAAGAAGTCACTAAGAAAAACGTACAGCTTACAATGAAAAAAGTATTAGCCGAAAGTGAAATACTTTCAGATCTTGAAAAAGAAGGTAAGATAAAAGTTATTGGAGGGATCTATGATGTCAGCACAGGAAAGGTTGAATTCCTGAAATAGATAATAATACCCAACGGGAATTACAGGTTTAAAATTAATTTTTATATAAATGATTCTTCTTTACAATTTCTTAACATTACATAAAAATTATAATCAGTATTTTTGAACAACTTAAATATTAAAAATGTATAGAATCATATATGTAATAATACTTTCCTTAGCATTAATTTCCTGCGGCGGTAAAAAAGATGTAACAGTAAACAAACCGGGAGGATCAGGCGGACAGATCAACGGGGCAGGAGCTACTTTCCCTTATCCAATTTATTCAAAATGGTTCAATGAATATGCCAAGATAAACAAAGATGCAAAGATTAATTATCAGTCGATCGGAAGCGGCGGCGGAGTGAAGCAGATTACCGAGGGAACCGTTGATTTCGGCGCATCTGACAGCCCTATGAGCAATGAGGAAATTGAAAAAGCAAATACAAAAAATAACAACAGCATAATACATATTCCGACTGTTATAGGTTCTGTTGTTCTGACTTATAATATTCCCGGTATAGATAAAAATTTAAATTTATCTTCGGAAGCTGTTTCAGGAATTTATCTTGGAAAAATAAAAAAGTGGAATGATCCGGTAATACAGAAAGAGAATCCAGAAGTAAAGCTACCGGATAAAGAAATAATAGTTTGTTACAGAACCGACGGAAGCGGAACGACATTTGTTTTTACTGACTATCTCGGAAAAGTAAGTGAAGAATGGAAAACGAAAGTTGGAGTAGCAAAAGATGTCAGATTTCCTGTCGGACAGGGAGGTAAAGGAAATGAAGGAGTGACAGGACTTGTAAAACAGCTTGAATATTCTATTGGCTATGTTGAACTTATTTATGCACTGCAGAACAATCTTAAATACGGAAACATTAAAAATCAGGAAGGACAGTTTATTGCGCCAAGTCTTGAAACACTGACCAAAGCAGCAGAGCAATCAGTAACAGAAATTCCCGATGATCTCAGACAATCAATCACAAATGCCAAAGGAAAAGAATCCTATCCGATTTCAAGTTATACTTATCTTCTTATTTATGAAAAACAAAAAGATGCAGGCAAAGGAAAGACCTTAAAAGAATTTTTAGTCTGGGCAATGACTGACGGAGAGAAATTTGCAAAGGATCTGGGCTATGCTCCATTGCCTCCATCTGTAATAGCTAAGTCGCTGGAGAAAGTGAAAAAGATAAGTTTCTAGGATTCAAACGATTCCTAAGATTTGTAAGATTTATAAGATTTATAAGATTTATAAGAATTAGAATGCATTTAAGATTTTCAATTGCAGCAAATTACTAACTACTAACTATTAACTGTTTTTAAAAAAAGAATTTACGGAAGCTAAAAAAATAGAAATAAAGAGTAAAAAAAAACTGGGAGATATTCTGTTTGAGAATCTTACGCTTATTTTTGCACTTATCATCGTAGCTTTGGTTATATATATAACTTACGAGATGTATATAGATTCTGCCGACAGCAGGGATAAATTCGGATTCGGATTTATATTCTCATCTAACTGGGACCCTGTGAAAGAAGAATTCGGTGCACTGCCTTTTATATACGGAACGATTGTTTCTTCATTGCTGGCATTGCTTATTTCATTGCCTGTCAGCATAGGGGTTGCAGTTTTTCTTTCAGAGATCGTGCATAAATCTGTAAGAACACCGATTAGTTTTTTAATAGAAATACTTGCAGCAATACCGAGTATCATTTACGGCTTCTGGGGAATATTTGTATTTGCTCCTTTTATGCGGAGTACGGTTCAGCCTTTCCTTCAGTCAACTCTGGGGTTCCTTCCTTTTTTCAAGGGCACTATGTACGGGACCGGATTGCTTACAGCCTCGATAATACTTGCAATAATGATCACTCCTATAATTTCAGCCATCACAAGAGATGTATTAAAAGCTATACCTGTATCACAGCGTGAAGCTGCATATGCCCTTGGTGCAACAAAGTGGGAAGCTATCAAAATGGCTCTGCTCAATGCCCGGAGCGGAATACTCGGAGGCGCGGTACTGGGACTTGGAAGAGCAATAGGTGAGACAATGGCAGTTACAATGGTAATTGGAAACAAAGCACAGATAATGGCGTCCTTATTCGAACCTGCTTATTCAATGGCTTCAGTAATAGCTAATGAATTTTCGGAAGCATCCGGCACATTACATATAAGTTCACTTATAGAAATAGGTTTGATTTTATTCGGAGTTACATTTATAATTAATTCCATGGCAAGATTATTAATTTACAGTGTTACAAGAAAAGCATAATGACTTCATCTGAAATATTAAAAAGTCCGAAGAATCTGAAAAGAAGAAAGCTTGTAAATTCTTTAATGATTTCATTATGCATACTTGCAGGAATTATTACAATACTTCCTTTGCTTTATATTTTCTTTTATACTACACAATCCGGAATCTCCTCTCTTAATCTGGACTTTTTCACACAGCTTCCAAAGCCTGTCGGAGAGGAAGGAGGGGGAATGGCAAATGCAATTGTCGGAAGCCTCATTCTGATAAGCATCGGTGCAATCATTGGAATTCCGGTAGGCATACTTTCAGGTATTTACATAACTGAATATTCGAAAAGTTTTTTATCTACATTTGTAAAATTCATTACGGACATTCTCAGCGGAGTGCCATCGATCATTATAGGAATTTTTGCATACGGAGTAATTGTAATTCCGATGCAGAGATTTTCAGCGCTTGCAGGAGGATTCGCACTTGGAATATTAATGATACCAACCGTTACAAAGATCACTGAAGAAATGCTCAGACTGGTGCCGCAGTCACTTCGTGAAGCATCACTCGCTCTGGGAGTTTCAAGGTGGAAGACGACATTACGAATTGTTCTGACTACCGCATCATCAGGAATCATAACCGGAATTTTGTTAGCCATTGCAAGAGCGGCAGGAGAGACTGCGCCTTTGCTTTTCACGGCGTTCGGAAATTCCTTCTGGCAGACAAACATAGATGAACCAATGGCTGCATTGCCTCTACAGATATTTGCTTATGCAATTTCCCCTTATGACGACTGGCACAGGCAGGCATGGGCCGGAGCATTTGTATTAATATTTCTTGTATTCATTGTTAATTTACTCGTAAGATTTGTAACACGAAATAAATTTTCCGGTAACTTATAATTTTCAGAAATGAATTTAGAAACAGAAGACATTGAAACAGACATTGCTGAAGAATCTGAAAAAGAATCTAAAATTGCCATACAGACTATTGACCTTTCTGTTTACTTTAAGGAAAGACCCGGAATAGAAAACATAAATATTAAAATCAGGAAGAACAAAGTTACTGCAATTATAGGACCCTCAGGCTGCGGTAAATCAACTTTCTTAAGATCATTAAATCAGATGCATGACATGACTCCGTCTGCAAGGGTTTTCGGAGAAATATTTATTAACGGAGAAAATATTACTGATTTTAATTCGGTAGATATCAGAAAAAAAGTAGGCATGGTTTTTCAAAAGCCGAATCCTTTTCCGACTATGTCAATTTATGACAATGTAATATCAGGACTGAAACTTAACGGATCAGATAAAAAAAGTGAGTATAACGATATTGTAGAAAAAAATCTGATAAATGCGGGATTGTGGGATGAAGTAAAAGACAGACTTAAAAGTCCCGCTGTGAGCTTATCCGGAGGCCAGCAGCAGAGACTGTGTATTGCAAGAACTATTGCAGTAGATCCCGAAATCATTTTAATGGATGAACCAACCAGCGCATTGGACCCTATTTCCACATCAAAGATCGAGGAACTCATTTTTAATTTAAAGAATAATTATTCAATTGTCATTGTAACTCATAATATGCAGCAGGCTGCAAGGTCTAGTGATATGACTGCGTTTTTTTATCTTGGCAAATTAATAGAATCTTCAAAGACCCGCCGGATGTTTACCAATCCAAAGGAAATTCTCACCGAAGAATATGTGACAGGTAAGTTCGGATAACAATGAATAATATATAATATTCGCTTCCGGCTGATTCCTTGTTTATTATTTTTTAGAGTTAACAAGTTAACAAGTTAACATATAATCTATTTCAGATTATATTATTAACAAAACCCTCCAGAACCCTTTATGAAATATTAATGTAAAAAAAGAATATTCCAAAGTCTAATTTCAAATCTTAAATATTTTTAGCGCAATAATAAATATTTGAAAGTTTTTCAATATTTTAAGTTTAACTTAGTGTAACTCCTCCTGCCACCCGGTTTTCATAATATAGTCCTTAAGAATTGAGAAAACCACTTCATAGTAAAGGACCTGGCGAGGAATATTATAACTGCTTACATATATTTATCAAAGAGATTGAAAAGTCCTTTTGTGAATGACAGCATTGAATTCAGATATTTTTTTATACGAAAAGTAATGCTTGTAAAATATTCCTGCGCTTTTATTATTATGCCGGAGGACTGGGGACACTCGACGAAATGTATGAAGCGGCTACCCTTATTCAGTGCAAAAAAGATAGGACCATTTCCCGTGCTGCTAATGAACAGGAAGTTCTGGAAGAACTTAATTAAACTTACAAGGCATGAGCTCAACGAAGGAGCTGTAGGAGCTGATGAAATTGGTTTTCAAGAAGAGTAAATACTCCCGGATGAAGCAGTTAAGACAATACTTCAGAACATTCCTGATTCCGTAAAAGAAAAGCTGACAGGAAGCATGAAAAAATAAAATTTTAAGTAAGTTTTAAATAAGGATACGATTTTTTATTTGACAGGGATTAAAAATTACGGATCAGAATAATAAATTGTTAAATACCGTCAAGACACTGTTATTTATATTTGTTAACTTTATTTACTTCATTCATATTGTAAGGCTGATATGCATTCATTGAAGCCTTACTTACCCAGCTTCCTCCAAAGGCACTGTATATATTTACTATACTCTTCAACAGATTTCCTTTCGTTGCTATATAATAAATTTCAGCATCGAAAAGTGTTCTCTCAGCATCAAGGACCTCCAGATAACTTTTCACTCCCTGATCGAAATTCATCTGAGCAAGACTCTTGTACAAAGATAAAGCTTCAACATTATTGCCGAGCAATTCAAGCTGCTGCTGTGTCCTGCTTCTGTCTATAAGTGCATTCTCTGCATCTCTGAACGCGCTCCTAACGGAATTTACATAAGCGAACAATGCCTGCTTTTTCTGAGCTTCGGCAACTTCAACCTTGCTTTTAGTTCTACCCGCATTAAATAATGGAGCAAATATATTCGCAGCAAGATTCCATATCTGTGAAGCCGGATTGAGAATTTCGCTCAGGTCATTGCTTGCAAGACCAAGAGTTCCGCTTAATGAAAGTCTCGGATAATATAGAGCTTTTACTGCTCCGATATTTGCATTTGCAGAAATTAGAAGATCTTCAGCAAATCTTATATCAGGTCGCTGTTCCAGAATAGTTGAAGGCAAATAATCAGGAACTTCAGGGAGAGTTAAACTGTCAATATTAAGTCCTTCTGGAATGAAACCCGGATTTTTACCTATTAGTACATTAATATTATTTTGTATCTGAACGATCTGCTTTTCATATAAGGGTATAAAGGACATTACATTCCAGTAATCCGATTCAAGCTGACTAACTTCCAGCATCGATATCTCGCCTTTTTCGAATCGCAGTCTGAAAAGTCTTAAGGCTTCATCACGCGAAGCGACCGTCTGCTTTGTAATTTCAAGCTGCTTTTTTACTGTTAAAAGATCAATGTACGAACTCGATATCTGTGCTGTGATCAGCAGCACAAGACCCTGACGAGATTCTTCAGAAGCAAAAAGATCAGCTCTTGCAGATTCATTTAAACGTTTTATCCTGCCCCAAAGATCGACCTCCCATCCTGCCGAAAGGTTAAGGTCATATTGAGCTCTGAAAGGATTGTTTTCTGTTCCGGTATTCTTTGAAGAGTTTTTCCCGGCTTTTACAGAACCGTCAAGATTTAATTCAGGATAATAGTATGATCTTGAAATACCGTAGTAAGCCAGATATTCCTCAACTCTTGCAGCCGCGATCTTAATGTCAGTGTTTTCTTTTAGACCGGTATTTATTAAATCTGTAAGAACTGTGTCACCGAATAATCTCCACCATGAAGTGTCTGCGATTGCAAGGGCAGTGCTGTCTTTAATGTTCAGGCTGTCTTTATTTATCCAGTTTTTGGGAGTGCTTATATCCGGACGTTCATAGTCAGGACCTACTACACATCCGCTTATCAGAATCATAAATATCAATACAATGTAAATTCTCATTAATGCCCGCCCTCTTTATTATTATTCATATCCGGAATCTCATCGAGAGCGGGATTATTTTCAGAATCTTTTTTTTCTCCCGAAATATATTTTTCCACCATTACAAATAAAGAGGGAACAAGAACAACGCCTAAAATTGTAGCAACTAAGAGTCCTGAAAATACTGATACACCCATGATTTTTCTCGCTTCAGCTCCTGCACCTGCAGCAGTCACAAGAGGAATTACTCCAAGTATGAATGCAAAGGAAGTCATTAGAATCGGACGAAGCCTTAGTTTGGCAGCGTTCAAAGCTGATTCATATAATGGCATGCCTTTCTCTTTATTCTCCTTGGCAAACTCAACGATCAGAATTGCATTCTTCGCAGCAAGTCCTATTAAAGTTACAAATCCGATCTGCGCATATATATTAACTACATAATTTGTACTGTCAAATCTTGCTACCCATATACCAAGCATTGCGCCGAATATTGCAAAAGGCACTCCGAGAAGCACGCTTAAAGGCAGAGACCAGCTTTCGTATTGAGCTGCAAGAATAAGAAACACAAGCACAAGTGCAAACACAAAAACAATCGCTCCCTGACCGGAAGCTTTTTCTTCCTGATAAGACATATTAGCCCAGTCATAACCCCAGCCGGCAGGTATGACCTGCGCTGCAACTTCTTTCAGCGCTGTCAGAGCTTCAGCTGAACTGTAACCTTCAGCAGGAATTCCTGTAAGCTCAGCAGTTCTGTATAAATTAAACCTGTTGGTAAAATCCGGACCCGATGATCTTGTAAGCTTCACAACAGTACTTAAAGGAACCATTTCACCTTTGCTGTTTCTTACAAAAAAAAGATTCACATCACTTTCGTCATCCCTGTATTCTCCTTCAGCAGACATAAAGACCTTATAAGTCCTTCCGAATCTGTTGAAGTCATTTACATAACTCGAACCAAGCATTGTTCCAATGGCTTTGTTAACTTCATTTATATCTATGCCCTGTTTGAGGACTTTGTCGTAATCAATATCAGCAAATATCTGAGGCACATTAGCCCTGTAGAAAGTACTAATGCTTCCGATTTCAGGTCTCTTGCGGGCTTCAGTCATGAATGCCTGCACCTGATTTGCAAGCGCACCCGGAGTGTTTCCGCTTTTGTCCTGAAACATCATTGTAAATCCTGAACCTGTTCCAAGTCCCTGTATAGCAGGCGGACCGAATACATAAACTATTCCTTCCGGTATGGCTGAACCAAGTTTCTTATTCAGTTCTTTTATTAATTCAAATGAGCCTTGATCTTTATTCTTTCTTTCATCCCATGGTTTTAGAGAAATGAATATTGCTCCTGCATTAGATACTGATACACCGGATACTAAATTGTAACCGGCAATAGTTGTATAATTGTCGATTGATTCGTTCTCCGATAATATCCTGTCTACTTTTTTGCAAACTTCTTCAGTTCTCTGAAGAGATGATGCATCGGGCAGCTGAATATGAGCCATAAAATATCCATTGTCCTCTTCCGGTACAAAACCTCCTGGAACAGTTTTAAACAGAATCACAACTAATGCAATAATTACTGCAACGAATAATATGCTTCTTAATGATTTCCTTACAAACATTGCTGTGAATGAAACATAACTGTTTGTGAACTTATCGAAATGTCTGTTAAACCAAACATAAAATTTTTCGAGAGGTGATTTCTTTCCTCCCTTTGGTTTTAAAAGTTTAGCGGCAAGCGCAGGACTTAATGTTAAAGCATTAAATGCTGAGAATAAAACTGACACTGCAATTGTAACTGCAAACTGCTGAAACAGGCTGCCTGTAATCCCGCCCAGAAAAGCCACAGGAATGAAGACTGCACTTAATACAAGAGCAATAGCAATTACAGGACCTGAAACTTCTTCCATCGCTTTGAGTGTCGCTTCCTTCGGCTGCATGCCGTGCTCTATGTGGTGCATTACGGCTTCGACAACAACAATCGCATCATCTACAACTATACCAATTGCAAGAACCATCCCGAGCAGTGATAATGTATTAATTGAAAAACCAAGCAGTGGGAAAACCATGAAAGTAGCTAAGAGAGATACAGGTACAGTAATAAGTGGGATAAGTGTAGCACGCCAGTTTTGAAGGAATACAAACACAACAAGAATAACCAGCAAAACGGCTTCTATCAGAGTATGTACGATCTCACTGATTCCTTCTTCCACCGGGAGTGTAGTGTCAAGCGAAACTTCATAAGAAACTCCGTCGGGAAAAGTCCGCGAAAGTTCATTCAGCGTTTCCTTTATCTTATCAGCTACAGCTAGGGCATTAGATCCGGGTTGCTGATAAATAAGAATTACAGCAGAAGGATCACCGTTATTACTTCCTTTTATATTATAGAGTAATGATCCAAGTTCGATGCGGGCGACTTCTCCGAGCTTCAGCTGTGAACCGTCAGGATTTGTCCTTATAATTATCCCGTTGAACTCTTCTTCATTAAGCAGTCTTCCTCTTGTTCTTACAGAATAAGTAAAATCAGTTCCAGGAGGTGAAGGCGGAGCGCCGATCTGTCCGGCAGGACTTATCAGATTCTGATCGCCAATTGCTTTTGAAATATCACTTACGGTCAGTCCGAGCTTTCCCAGCATATCGGGTTTAAGCCAAACACGCATTGAATAATCACTGCCGCCCATGATCTTTACATCTCCAACACCGCTTATCCTGCTTAGCTGATCATTTATATTTATGAAAGCATAATTTGAAAGGAAGTTATTGTCATAAGAAGCATTGCCTTTAGCTTTGAGATTTACAATAAGCAAAGGAAATACAAGAGATTTTTTGATCTTTACACCCTCATTTTTAACACTTGGAGGAAGGTTTGGTGTTGCCTGTGAAACCCTGTTCTGAGTAAGCACATTTGAGATGTCAAGATCCGAACCGACTTCAAAAGATACCTGAAGATTCATCGTTCCGTCATTTGCATTTATGGACTTCATGTAGATCATGTTTTCAACTCCATTAATATTCTGTTCAAGAGGTGTTGCAACAGTTTGCTCTACATCAAGAGCAGACGCACCATAATAAGTGGTTGAAACATTTATGACGGGAGGTACAATATCAGGGAATTGTGAAATTGGAAGACTTTTCATTACAATGGTGCCGACAATTACCAGGACTATGGAAATCACCATTGCTACAATCGGTCTGTTGACAAAAAATTTACCCATTTTTAATTTCCGCCTCTTTTAATTGAATCGGATGATATCTGCATTTCTACCGGATTTACTTTCATCCCAGGTTTTATTTTTAAGAATCCTTCAGTGATAACTTTTTCGCCTTCATTTAGTCCTGAAACAACTTCTGTCAGCTGTCCCATCTGATTTCCTTTTTTTATTGTTTTCAGTTCTGCTTTATTATCTGCACCAATAACAAAGACCTGATATTGTCCCTGCAATTCCATGATTGCACGGGTGGGGATTACCAGTGCTTTAATGACTATTTCAGTTACTCCTACTATTTTTGAATACTGTCCAGGTCTTAAGAGGTTATTCGGATTAGAGAAAGATGCTTCAAGCATGAGTGTACCGGTGGAAGGATCAACCTGTCGGTTTGCAACATTAACAGTTCCTGTCTGATCATACATTGTACCGTCTGAAAGTATCATATTTACATCAGCATTTATTGATCTTTTATTTTTCAATTCAGCTTTTCTTCTGAATTCCAGATATTCCTGCTCACTGATAGAAAATCTAACTTTTATGGGATTTACATTTGATATTGTATTAAGGACAGACCCAGTGGTTTTGCTAACATAGTCTCCGAGGTTATATTGTGATATGCCGATAATTCCTGATATTGGAGCAGTTACGCGTGAATAATTAAAGTTGATCTCAGCAAGTCTGACATTTGCCTTTTCAGCTTCAACTTCAGAAATCCTCGCTTCAAAAATTGCAATTGCGTTTTCATAAAGCTGCTGACTTATAGCACCGGCTTCAGCAAGAGGCTTATATCTGTTAACATCATTTTCCGCCTGCACCATCAGGGTATTTGCGGCAGAAAGTCTAGCCTTTGCTTCAAGCAATCTTTGTTCAAGCTCTTTGGCATCTATAGTATAGATCAGATCACCTTTTGAAACTACTGAACCCTCGGTAAAAAATTCTCCGTCAATATAGCCCTCCACCCTGGCTCTGATTTCAACATCTTCCGAACCGCGAGTCTGACCAATCCAGTTTTGCTTAACCGGAATGTCTTTTGTAATAACCTGAAAATATTCTACATTTACGGGTGGTGTTTCGGTAATAACTTCTTTTTTACTGCAGCCCTGAAAGATTATAAAACAAAAAATCATTACAATCGGAATGCAATAAACCTTTTTAGGTATAAATGACATATTGGATAAGACTAATTTCTGGCAAATTAATAGTATGAATAATATAATTTTTAATAAAATTAAAAAAATGAGGAATCTATTTTTTAAATTTCAGATTGCAAGCTAAATATAGAATAATGAAATTTCAATGTTTATATTTTTATTTTGAATCAGAAGCAATTTTTATTAAATTTTAATGAATCAATTATTCAAAATATTGGTTTGAGCATAAAATAAATTTTAGATAAGAAATCAGTTAACTTATATTTCAAATTCATTTATAATAAAAAATTATACTTGTTTAAATTTAGATATGTTATTAAAATCAATTAATATTACCATGCTTAAAATTAATTTTAAGTCAAATCGTTTGTCAGGATGAAAAGATTTACAATGTCAAAGAAAATAATAATACCGTAATTATGGGTTTTTTAAATCGTTATTATTAATTGTTTACATACTTCAATCAATTTCACGATTTATAAGATTTCAAAAGATAAACTCATTAATACGTTTTAAATTAACTAAAAATTTGATATTTTTTAAATATGGATACTACCGGAGAAAATCTGAATATTGACAATCAGTCTGAATTTAACACTAGAAATAATATAAGGGTATACTCGTTGATATTACCACTTATTGTTATTTCATTATCCCTTTTTGGATTTATTGGCGGAAAATTCTTTCAAAAATCTGTTAAAGTAAATCTGTCACATTCAGAAATAAAAGGTACTGAAATCAAGAATGCAGGTAAATATAATATTCTTTCATCCGAAGATCTTTCAGGGAAAATCAAGGACACAATTTACACAGATAAAGACTGTTGGCTCGAACTTAAAATAAATGAGCAGATGCTTTATCAGCACTGGAGAGACGGAAAAATTGAAAGATATCCCATTTCATCAGGAAACAACAAGGGAGGAGATCCAGAAGCACTGGAATCAAGACCGGGACTTTTTGCAATTTTTGTAAAAGAAGAGCATCACCAGTCATCTCAGTTTAACTCAGCTAATATGTATCATTTTATGCCCTTTAATCAGGGAATTGGTTTTCATTCAATTGATGGAACCGGATATTACGGTCATCTCGGCGTGAGACCGTCTTCTCACGGGTGTATCAGAATGAAACACGATGATGCAAGAAAATTATTCGGGGATTGTCCTTTAGGAACGCTGGTTCTGGCTACAAAGGGTTATTCCGGAAGAACAGTAGCTTTTGCACCGGCTGGATTTAAAAATTCTAAAGAATATACTAAGGAAGAATATAAAATAATGCTTGCATCCGGATTGTATAATCTGGTAAATGGAAGATATTATATGGAAGAGAAAGAAAGATTTGTCATTGATCCGAAGATCATTCCGGTATCCGGGGTTTATACAAGTTATGACTTTCAAATTCCTGACAAGCAGGAGATACCAAGAAGCTATATTGCATTTTTTGACAGAAGCGACAAATTGAATGTAAAAAGTGATAAAGAAATATTATTGCAGGAAAACTCTGAAGAGTATATAAGACTGATAGGGGATGAATCTAATTCTGAAGATCAGCTTGGTAAAAAGAAAGAAGTTACATCTACAGATGATTTAGTAAAAAAATATTTTAATAATCCTATTGGAGTATTACCTTATTTTGGACCTAAGAAATAATTGATTTCAGAGTTTTTTTGATATTAAATAACTTTAATTTCTGAATAATTTATTTTAAGTTACGTAAAAATTTAACGGAACTTTTTTTCTTTACTATAGTAAGAAATAAAACAATTTTAAAAAATCCTTAAAACCGGAGGTTGAAATGTCAAACACAATAGACAACAGCAATGAAGTCTTCGACCAGATCAATAAGAAGATGAAATATGGAGCACCCGAGTTAAAAAAGCTTTATCAAAAGTTTGTAACCAGAGGTTTAATTATGGCTACTATTTTAGCCGTGATTCTTTCGGTTTCAAGTCTTGCTTATATACTTTGGGCAAAAGAAAAAGAAGCCCGAGATAAAGAAGCACAGAACAGGGAAATTACATTAGCGGATCTTGATGTTCCGCCGCCAATTGATGAAGTACCTCCGGAGCTACCTAAGGATGTAGCGTTAAAGGATCTTTCAGCACTTGCTCCGGAACCGGTAGCAAAAAAACTGGTCACTGAGGAAGTAAAATTGAAAAACCAAAAAGAACTTGAAGATGTGAAACTTCCTGTTGCCTCTACAGGAACAGATGATCCTTCAAAAGTTACTGCTACTGAATTTTCCGGAAAAGTTGAAGAAAAGAAAGTTGAAGAGAAAATAGAAAAAAAGGAAGAAAAAAAGAAAGATGTATTTCAACAATTTGAAGTTGAAAAAGCTCCTGTTGCAGTAAATCTTGGTTCTGTCAAAGGTTCGATGAGATATCCCGAAATTGCAAGACAATCAGGAATGGAAGGAAGAGTAGTTGCAAAAGTATTAGTTGGCACTGACGGTTCAGTGATAAAAGTCGGTGGAATAAGCGGACCGGAAGTTTTTCGAGACGAAGTATCGGATAAGGTAATGAATCTTCAGTTTACACCTGCTTTACAGGGCGGACAGCCTGTTAAGTGCTGGGTTAGTGTTCCGTTCAGCTTTACTTTGAATGCAAAAGATAAAAAGAAATCAGAAGATTCTGAAGAAAAAAAGGATGAATAACCATTAGTATTAGCTTTTTAAAAAGATAATCTGTTTTCTGTATCTTTCAAAAGTGTTTCATTATATCTTTAATAAAGTACATTAGATATTTAAATAACTGAATACTCACTTTATTTCTGAGTTAGCATTATTTAAATCCAAAAATGATTTTTAGTTTTGTAACTATTTCAATCTCTGGAAAAATACGATTATGAATGTGTCTTTAATTATAAATTTCGGAACTGCAGCCTTAACCTTTATATTTGGACTATTACTTTTAACCGGAATTATATATCCCGGAAAAATGGATTCCGCAAAGCTGATGTTCGCCATAGTCTTAATGATTTATGGAGTTTATAGATTCATAAATTCAGTTTCAAAGATCAAACAGGCAAAATTAGAAGAGAATCGACGCAAGCTGAACGAGGAAAAAGAAAAGTTATTGAACAGGTTATGAAAAAAACAATAATAATCTTATCTGTATTTATATTTTCTGCATTTTATCCTGGATGCAAGTTTGATGAAATAAAGTCCGTATCTACTACCGGAGAACTATCTATAGTTGTTGATGAAAATGTTGAACCTTTGATGAATGCTGAAATAATTGAATTTGAAAGATTGAATCCTGAAGCAAAGGTTAAAATGAAAAGCGTACCAACTGCCAATGCCGTAGCCGATCTTATCAACGGAGATACAAAATTAATAGTGTTAACAAGAAATTTAACAAGTGAGGAAAAGGCTTCTTTACAAAAAAACAAACTTGAGTTAAAGGAATATCCTTTGGCAGTGGATGGAATCGGTTTCATAGTAAATGTAAATAATCCTGTTCAGCGTGTAAGCTCTGAAGATTTGAAGAACATTTTTTCAGGGCAGTATAAATACTGGACTGACATTAAGTCACAAAATGCTGAACAAGATGCTGAAGTGAAAAAAACTTTCAAAGGACCTTCAAATAGTATAAAGCTATTCATTCAGAGAAAGAATTCGTCAACAAACAAGTATTTTCAAGACAGCGTGTTAAAGGATTTTCAATATT
The DNA here is from genome assembly GCA_036782875.1 of Bacteroidota bacterium. Lineage (GTDB taxonomy): Bacteria > Bacteroidota > Ignavibacteria > Tepidaquicellales > Tepidaquicellaceae > JAGPCH01. The sequence continues at coordinate 16,390 of DAIPYG010000043.1, forward strand.
CAGCTTCGGCTGCTGTTTGTTCTACATCAGTTCAAATGCTGGAATCTATAAGGAATAATGAAAATGCGATTGGAATAATTTCAATGAACTGGTTATCAAAAGGTAATCAGGATACTATTGACACAACAGTAAGCACTCTCAGAGTTTCAAAAATCAGAGATAATGGAGTTCAGGAAGATTACGCAGAATTCCATCAGGGATTGATTTTTAACGGAAAGTATCCTTACAGAAGAACAATTTACATATTATCAACTGAAACAGACATTAAACTCTCCACCGGATTTATAACATTTTTAATTAAAACAGACGGTCAGAAAGTTGTATTAAAAAACAGTCTTGTCCCGGTAACTCAACCGGTCAGAACAATTCAATTAAATTAAATTATATAATAAATAAATATTAATCCTTCAAAATGAATAAAACATTTGGTAACATTTTTGCTCTTATATTTTCTGTTTTTTTTATAACTAATATTTATTCACAGAACATAGATGCAGGAATAAATGCAGCTAAGAATGGTGACTATGTAAAAGCAGTTGGAATTTTGAAGAATCTCGTCAAAGCCGATGACAGCTATGACGGTTATTATTATTACGGACTGGCTTTACTGAATACCGGTTCAATTAAAGAAGCCGAAACAAATCTTTCCAAAGCGCTTGCAAAAGATGATGAAGGTGTCGGTGCTTTAACTACTATGGGAAATCTTTACAGTAAAAAGAAGGAGTATGATAAAGCTGATACTTATTTTAAGAAAGCGTTGAAAGTTGAACCTGAAAATGTTGATGTTCTGCTTGCTGAAGCTAAAAATTATACAGTGGCAGGAAAAATTGATGAAGCCATTACAGTTCTTACATTTGCAAAGACAATTACAAAGGAAGATCCTAAAGTCTATGTCGGACTGGGAACCGCATATTATTTCAGGAGAGCATTCAAGCCCGCAGTTGAAAATTTCAATGCCGCCTTAAAACTGCAGCCTTCGAATTCTGAAGCTCACTTTGGATTAGGACAGGTTTTTTTCAAAGAAAAAAAGTATAATGATGCATTAGAAGAATATAAAAAATCAGTTCAGTCCAATCCGAATTTTGCAGACGGATATCTTGAAATGGGACGGTTATTGTATTTCAATGAAAATTACGATGAAGCGCTCAATGCATTTGATAAATTCGGAAAACTTCAGCCCGGTTCGGTAGAAGGCGATACATACAGAGCGAAAGTACTATACGGTCAGAAGAAAT
>DAIPYG010000043.1:17634-28369 GCA_036782875.1 Bacteroidota bacterium
TAAAGATTCTTGATGAAGTGGTTGCAAATCACCCGGATGCTGATCTTTCTTCAGCATATAAGTATCTGGCGTATGTTTATAATGATAAACTGGAATATCAAAAAGCTCTGGATAATTTCAGTAAAGTACCGGATAATTTATTTGATACGGAAGACTATATAAAGCTTGCTCAGATTTATTTGAATCTGAAAGATAATGATAATGCATTTAAAAGTTTAAATGATGCCATACGTTCAGACAGTACAAATGATGAAATATTTTATCAAATCGGGGTTGCCCAGTTCAATCAGAAAAATTACGAAAAAGCAATTGTAAATTTTGACAAATCAATTGCAATGGGAAGCAGACAAATTGCTGCCTATGTTTATAAAGGTTTATGCTTTTACTCTCTTCAGGCTTATGAAGACGCAATTAATGTTTTCAATACAGTCAATGGTATTGATAATTCATATTTTCAGTCATGGTTATGGAAAGCAAGATCTGAAGAAGCTTTAAATAAAATCGATGATGCTAAGGCAAGCTATAAGAGAGCACTTGAAATAGATCCGGGAAACAAAAGCGCTCAGGATGATCTTAACAGGCTTGAACAGAAACAATAGTAAATTTAATGTTAACTCAGAAATTATTAAATTAAATGCGATTTAATAAAAAATCGCATTTTTATTTTTATATATAGAATATGGAAAATATTTTAAATTTTATAGAAAGTAACCGTGATAATTTTGTATCTGAATTAAAGGAATTTCTTAAAATACCTTCTATCAGCACGAATCCGGAGAATAAAAGTGATGTAAGAAATTGCGCGGAATATTTGAAGAAGGAAATGGAAAACATCGGGCTTGAAAATGTCAGATTATACGAAACTCCGGGACATCCGATTGTTTATGGAGACTGGCTGCATGCAGACAAAGAAAAGCCGACTGTATTAATATATGGTCATTATGACGTTCAGCCTGTTGACCCTGTTGACCTTTGGACAGACCCTCCTTTTTCGCCTGTTGTAAAAGGGGAAAGTATTTATGCAAGGGGAGCTGCTGATGATAAAGGTCAGGTATTTATTCACATGAAAAGCCTTCAATCCCATCTGAAGATCAATAATTCACTGCCGGTAAATGTAAAGGTGATCATAGAAGGTGAAGAAGAAATAGGAAGTGTAAATCTTGATGCATTTATTGAGAAAAATAAAGATCTTCTCAAATGTGATTATGTTGTAATTTCAGATACCGGTATGTTTGATAAAGACGTACCTTCCATTTGTTACGGATTAAGAGGACTTGCATATATGCAGGTTGAAGTAACCGGACCTAACCGGGATCTTCATTCAGGTTCATTCGGTGGAGCAGTGGACAATCCGATCAACGCTCTTGCTCATATTATCAGTAAACTAAAAGATGACAAAGGTAAAATCCTTATTGACGGATTTTATGATGACGTAAGGAATTTAACCGAAAAAGAAAGACTTGAATATACAAAATTACCTTTCGATGAAAAAAGATATAAAGATGACCTGGATATTGAAGAAACATTCGGTGAAGAAGGTTATACTACACTTGAGAGAGCTTCAGCGAGACCAACACTGGACTGTAATGGTATATGGGGTGGATTTCAGGGGGAAGGCGCAAAAACGGTCTTACCTTCGAAAGCAGGAGCAAAAATTTCCATGAGACTTGTACCGGATCAGGTGCCTGAAAAGATAGAAAAATTATTTACTGATTTTGTGAAAAAAATATCTCCAAAATCCGTAACGGTGGAGATAAAATCATTACATGGAGGTAAAGGTGCTATTACACCTATTGATTCTCCGGCTATGGATGCAGCAGTAGAAGCAATGACAAAAGGTTTCGGTAAAGTTCCATTATTTACAAGAGAAGGCGGATCAATTCCTGTGGTAAGTACATTTCAATCCATACTCAATGCTCCGGCAATATTACTGGGTTTCGGATTGCCTGATGAGAATATACATTCTCCCGATGAACATTTTAATCTGAATAATTTCTACAGAGGCATTTTGAGTATTTCACATTATTATAACGAATTATCTAAAATCAAAAAGTAATTCCAAATGGCAAAAACAAAACAGCAAAACATTCAGTCAATTAAGACAAAGAAACATAAAAAGGAAGCGAGTCATCTTCACTTTGCTATGACATCCAAAAATTACAGTATAATAGGAATAGGTATTGCATTAATAATACTGGGTTATTTTTTTATGTCTGCAAATTCCGTGGATGGATTTCTGCCTACAGTCGTGGCTCCTATACTACTTATTTTCGGTTACTGTGTTGTAGTACCTTTAGGAATTTTATATAATGACAAAGGAGTTAAACAGGATGTCACTGAAGAATTAAAAGAAGATAAGACTGAAATAAAAACAAGTGCCTCAGCAAAAACTTCGAATATAAAAACAGCTTAGAAAAATTTTTGTTCTTTAAAATATATCCCGGGAATGCAACGGTTTCGACGGGAAGAAAGATGGTTAGAACTGCATATAGTGTTCCTGCCACCACTTTAAAAAGGTAGAAAACAATAAAAAACAACAACGTAGAAAATAACTACGCTATGGCTGCTTAATAAAATAAGCAACCTCGCTTAGACAGATCCCGCTTATCGGAATTGTCAAGGCGTCATATTAGATAAGATAGTTTAAGGAATTGTCTGAGTTCTTTGAATGAAACTATATCAGAATAGCAGTTTGCTAAGTTAGTCTGCCGACAGGTAAACTGTAAAATCTCAAAGTGCAGAATAAATATGTAGACGTTTTAATGGTCTTCTTTTCGGACCCGAGTTCGACTCTCGGCATTTCCACTAATTATAAGTTTTGAAAAACTTTTTACTATCCTTTCTGAATCTATATCTTCAATATTTTCTGCGCTTTTGGAAATAATAACTTCATGACTCTGAGATAACGGAGCAAATTTATCCAGATTCCATTTTACATCAGGATACATTGCGACTACAGGTTTATCGAATGCTGAACATAAATGAACAATGGATGTATCCGCCGTGATTACAGCCGAACATTTCCTTAATAACTCCGCTGTTTCTATAATATTTTCCGTCCTGATAAATTTTACATTGTCTCTTACAGTATTCTTTAAAATATATTCTATATCTTCCATATCCTTTTCCAGTCCTGTCAGATAAAAATAAAATAGTCCAGTCTGATGAATCATATTTATAACTTTAACCCATTGCTCCTTTTTTATATATCGGCTTTTGCTGCCTGCAGATATATTTATAAGAATATTTATTTGGTAAGGATTTTTATTTATTGCTGCAGAAATTTTGTTCTGAATGTTTTCCGGAATTTCAAACGAAGGGATTCTTTCAGGAATATCTTTTTTTCCGGTAAGATAGTAAACAGGACTCGTATTTATATCAACTGCATGGTTTCCTTTCTGATATTCTTTCAGAGAAATGTCAAATATCTTATTCCCGAAATTATACCCAATAGAAATTTTTGGCTTAAATATTTTAAGCAGCAGCTCTGAAGTTCTGGAATAATTGTCTTTGATATCTATCCAGAGATCCGGATTCTTTACTGTGGAAAACAGAAGAGAAAAATTTTTAAATATATTTTTCTTGTAGACAATAACTTCATCCACCGAAGGGTGATTTAAAGGAATATCTTTGTTTATTTTACTGGAAAGTACTGTGAGCTTTGCTTCAGGATAAATCCTTTTGATACCGGAAAAAAGGGGAGTAGTAAGAATCATATCCCCGATCTTTCCGATCTGAACTATTACAATTGATTTCGGATCCTTTAATTCCAATCTGAAATTATTTTTTTGCTTTTACGGGAAGATTCTTTTTTACCGAATTACTTTTTCCGTTTGAATTTGCTGTAACAACCTCTGTCTCATTTGCAGGATTTTTCTTATTTGTCCACCATTGCTGAGTAATGGAAAACAGGTTAAACATGAAATAATACAAATTCAGTCCGGCCGGAAAACTGAAGAACAGTAAAGTCAGCATTACAGGCATAATATAAACCATAGCTTTCTGCTTAGGGTCAGTAACAGTCATCTTCTGCTGTATAAACATAGTAACACCCATCGCGAGTGCAAGTCCGGAAATCTGACTAATTCCGAATATCGGTATTTTAAACGGCAGGTTCAGTATTACATCCGGTGAAGAAAGATCTTTTATCCAGAGAAAGCTCTCGTTTCTTAATTCAATTGTAGAGTTAAATACACCGAACAAAGCATAAAGTATAGGAAGCTGAAGAAGCATAGGAAGACAACCTCCTGCCGGGTTGATCTTTTCTTCTTTATACAGCTTCATTATCTGCTGATTAGCTTTTACCGGATCGTCCTTATATTTTTCCCTGATAGATGTGATCTTTGGATTAAGCTGTGACATTTTCTTCATCGATTTCATTTGTGTCTTTGTAAGCGGATTCAATACGACTTTCATCAGGAATGCAAATATAATTATGACAATTCCCCAGCTTGGTATCATGCTGTGCAGAAATAAAAATACAGGTAAAATTACATATTGGGCAATCGGTCTTACAATAAAATCAAGCGAGAATCTCATTGTTTTTTCGAGCTCCATTTCATAACTCTTCAGTATTTTATAATCCAAAGGAGTGAGCAATATCATGAAAGTTGATTTCTCTGTCTTGTCATTCTTTATATCCATCTTAATAGCTACTGAATAATGCTCTCTTGCTCCGTTATCTTTCAGAGTCTCTCTGTAACCGCTCATAAACGCGCCGTCACCTTTTCTGTCCTTGGGAATTATAAATAACCCGAAATACTTTGTCCGCAGACTTACATAATCAGTATTTCCGTTGAAATCACCTTTGTACTGCTCTCCTATGCTCGTTGCATCCAGAGTCTCGAGCTCTCCTCCCATATAGGCAAAGGCTTCTGCAAATGTTGCTTCCTGATCACTTCTGTATTCAGTCAGATTAAGAGATGACTCCCAAACAACCTGATATTTATTATCAGCTATAAATTTAACCGGATTGCTGAATTCATATGTCACATCAAATTCAAACAGCTCATTGTAGAAATTATATATCTTGGATATTTTTTCAGAACTGTCAGCAGAAATATACAAAGTATATACAAGCTTAAAGCTGCTGTCTGTTTTAAGATCAATTTTTTTCCACTCAGGATATGAAGATTCAAATATAAGATCTTTTGTGTTTATAAGCTTTCCATCCCTTGAAGTGAATAACAAATGAAGCTCTTTGCCTGTTTTCCAGTCAACAAGCTGAAGGGGTTTTTTATCCCAGGTATCATAATTCTTTATCGTGTATTTTTTTAATCCTCCGCCGTAATTGCTGAATTCCATCTGAACTTTTTCATTCTCAAGTGTTATGATTTTCTCCGGCTGACTTTGCGTATTCCCGATTCCTTTAGGTGCAAAAGTTTTCCCTAATTTTAAGACAAGAGAATCATTTTTCAGTGAATCCGCGGGAATGTTTCCTGATAACTGTTTTTCTGATTCAGTTTCTTTTTCGGGTATTTTATTCTGTTCAATTATTTTTCCCGAATCGGTTTTAGGTTTGTTGGTCTGAGCTAATTTCTGCTGATTAGATGAATTCCAGTAAAGCCACATCATCAGTACAATTCCGATTAATATAAAACCAAGTATTGATCTTTTATCCATTTATTATTTTTCTGAGCTTAAAATTTAGTTATGGGTTTTAAATTATGTGAACAAGCTTTCTTTTCCGGAACAGGATCAAATCCGCCTTCGAAGAAAGGGTTACATTTTAATATTCGACGAGCTGATAAATAAAAACCTCTGAAGAATCCGTGTGTCTGAAATGCTTCGATACTGTAATTTGAACAGGTCGGATAGTGTCTGCATGATCCCTGCAGCAGGGGAGACAAGATTCTTTGATATATTTTTATTAAAAATATTGCAGCAAAACTCATTTATCCGTAAATTTATTTATAATTTTTTTCAGAAGTATTTTCATTTCAATGTCAACAAAATCAAATTTTGTCTGAGAATGTTCTTTAAAATATAAATAACCTTTATCAGTAAGTGAAAAAAGTATATTTAAATTTAAAGCTTTTACAGCGTAAATATTCCTGTTCAATCTGTATGCTTCTTTAAGAAGCCTTCTTATTCTGTTTCTGAAATAAGATTTTCTAATCTTTTTCTTTGCAATAATAAAGCCCACTTTTACATTATGAGTAAAAAGCGGGCTTTTAGTGAAATCAATATTTTTTATTTCAGAGCTTTGTTTATTTACAAAAGCTTTAAGAAAATCTGAAGTAACTGTTTTTGAATCTTGTAAAATTCTAAAATATGAATCATGTCCTCTTATAATTTCATCTTTTCTTAAACTAAAATCATCATAAGATTGACCCTCACTTTTATCCATTCAGAAAACCGGGTTTCTATGGATGTCTTACAAATTCATCGCTCACGGTCAGTTTTTTTCTGCCTTTGGCTCTTCTTCGGGCTAATACTTTTCGTCCGTTTTTAGTAGCCATCCTCTCTCTGAAACCGTGCTTGTTTTTTCTTTTTCTGTTGCTTGGTTGATATGTTCTTTTCATTTCTAAATTTTATATTGAATTCCGTAAAAATACCAATGTTAGCTAACAATTACAAGGAAATCATTTGACCTGATAGAGATTATTTTACACATTCGTCCAAAACGTGATTTAAAGACTTTACAATAAATTTAATCCGCTTTTCTTTTGATAGATCCAAAGAAATACCTGGCAAAAGAAAAATCTCCCGCTGGTGAAAAATTGCCGGAAATTCTTTCGCAATGGCTGCAAAAATCACAACTTCTCACTCGCTTCGCTCGTTCGTCAGACAGGTGATTTTTGATTTCGCCATTTCTCAGAATTTCTTAACGGCAATTTTTCTCATGCGGGTTTTTATTTTTAAAAGAGAAAATTAAGTTTTATTCTGAACCAAATTATGCATATTATAAGCTATTCATATTTATTTTGGACAGTACGGATTATTTTAAATTTTAGCTGATTTAAACAGCCGGTTAAATTAGCTTTGCCGGGATGCTGTTTATAAATTACATAATTGACTAAACTAATACAATATTCCGAAATTCTACTTTAGCAAAAGCATCTTCTTTGTTACTTCTTTTCCAGCATACTGTAACTTATAAAAATATATACCGCTTGATAAATCCGAGCCATTAAATTTTACAGAATAATAGCCTGCTTCTTTAATTTCATTAACTAAAGTCCTAACCTCTTTACCTGAAATATCATACACTATTAAAGAAACAAGTCCCATATTCGAAATCCCAAATTCCAAATGAGTAACAGGGTTGAAAGGATTCGGATAATTCTGCTTCAATTCAAATTTATCCGGAGCAGAAATAATGACTTCAGAGATTAGATTGAAATATTCGAAATTGCCGTTTAAATCTGTCTGTTTTAATCTGTAATTATATTTTCCGCTGTTCAGATTCCTGTCTGAAAAAGAATAATCATTTAGATTGTTTTGAGTACCGTGACCTTCAGTAAAACCGATCTTTGTCCATTTAATGCCTTCTGTTGGTTTTCTCTCAACCTCAAATCCGCGGTTATTAATTTCACCTGATGTCTGCCAAATAAGAGTTACAGTATTATCATTTATTAAATAGTTAAGAGATGTAAGTTCAACCGATAAAGCTTCGACAGGTTTTTTAACAGCATATTTTATAAACTTCCCAACGGTTTTTATTGCTGTGGTCATTGTACTGCTTAATGCAGGAATTTCTTTTACAAAAACAGAATATAACGGTGTTGTACTTCCGCTTGATTCTTTCAGCCAGGTTACGCCGCCGTTGGTTGTTGAAACAATTGTTCCGTTATCACCTACAGCATAACCATTTTCCGGAATTGTTTCTTCAAAATCTATTGAATATAGTGTACTGAAAGTCCCGCTTATCTGATCTGTCCATACACTACCTCCGTCTGTTGTGATTTTAATTTTTCCGTTTGTTCCGCAAACATATCCGGTACTGCTGTTGATAAAATAAATAGATTTCAGATCTTCCGTAGTTCCTGAAGTTTTTATTGACCAATTCAGTCCGGAATCAGTAGTTTTTAAAATTGTTCCTGCATTACCGGCTATAAAACCATTATTAGCATTAAGGGGGAAAACCGAATAAAGATCATTAGTAGTCGGAGAAGGCAGTGCAACCCATACCAGTCCGTATCCAAGAATTGTACCGTTATTCCCAACACACCAGCCGATATTTGTTGCCGGTAATCCGAAGTTATCAACAACAATAGAATTCAGATGCTGCGATGTTCCGGTAGTCTGTAAAACCCAGTTAACACCTGCATTAACAGTTTTCTGAATTGTTCCTGATCTTCCGCAGACCCAGCCTGTATCATTATAATCAGGAAAGCAGACCGAATATAAATAATTGAATGAAGCAGTCGTAATTGCATTCCATGAAATTCCTCCGTCAGTTGTCTTATTTACATATCCATCCATTCCGCACATCCATCCTGTCATTTCATTTCTGAAAACAACATCAAACAGCAACATATTTTGCGTGAATGGAGAAGAGTATTGAATAAGCTGATTCTTCCAGGTTGTTCCGCCGTCTGTTGTATTTAATATTAAACCTCCGTCACCGACAATCCAGCCGTTCATTTCGTCTGCAAAATCAACATCTCTCAGTATTTTCTTTAAACCCGTAGGCATAGAGGTCCAGTTTGTACCGCCATTGCTTGTTCTATATATCAAACTGCTGTCTCCGTAAAAGAATCCGCTGTATCCTGCTATACAGCCGTTTAATTCATCTGTGAAATCTATTCCATAAAAGACGGCAAATGCAGTTGCAGAATTAGACTGAGTAACCCAGTTATTTCCGGCGTTAGTTGTTTTATAAGCTTTATTACCTGCGCCGGTAGTCCAGCCTGTATTTTCATTAATAAAAATATTTGCATATTGATTTATGGGATTTCCGGGAGCAGTATTTATAGACCAAAAACTCCCTCCGTCAGATGTTTTAGATAAATAATGGGAATTGTTAGTGCTTAGACCTTTCAATCCTGTAGAAAAGAATATCGAACTTCCTGTATTAGCCGGGATCGAAGTCCAGCTTGTTCCGCCATTAGTTGTTTTTAATGTTAATGATGCACCAACTGCATATCCGGTATCCGTTGTCGGAAAATGTATCCCCGTTAAATTTGTTGCAGTCCCTGTTGTCAATGAAGTCCAGTTAACTCCTCCGTTGGTTGTTTTTATAATTACACCTCCATTGCCTGCTGCATACCCGGTCAGCGAATTATTAAAGTAAATACTCTTCAGACTTTGGGAAGTACCGCTGAACAGGCATTGCCAGTCAGCTCCTGCATCGACTGTTGCCAGAACAGTCCCGGAGTCACCGGCAGCATATCCGGTCATTTCATCAATGAAGAAAACTGAATTTAAATTGCATCCTGTTGATTTTAAAATCCATTGTGACTGTGAATGAATGTCTGTTTTATAAATTGCAATTAATGCAATGATTATTAATGATAAATTTTTAAGCAAGTTCATTTTGAATTTCTCCTTTTTGGAATTATAAATTAGAAAAGCAACTCAACTTACAGCTGCAGGCTGTATATCTAATGATTCAGGAACGGGTCCGGATCCCATTTACTTTCATCGAGTCAAATTGCTTTTCATAAATAAATTTAATTCAAAATTACATTAGCAGTATTTTAAAATCAAAGAAAGTTTTTTCCGTTTGCAGAATAAATATTTATCATCTATTTATTAATTTTGTTTATTTAATGCTTCTTATTTGAGAAACAGGCTTGTTATAGAGGAAATGCAGGGAAGTAAATTGTAGAATAAAATTAAACGCTTTGACAACTGATAAAATCTTTAATTATGGAAAGTGACGTTATTAACCCTGTAATGAAAATTATTCATAGAATTTGGACATATTTCCGGTAAAATATGAAGTAGATATTTCGTTCCGGACGGATGTAAAAACAAATAATCAAAGAACACGATCATTCTTTGATTATTTATTTAAAATAAAGTATGCTATTTAAATGCCTACTCCGGCACCAATATAAAAGAAAGGAGTGAAATCTTCGTAAGGTGAATTTTCATTATTCAGAACATCAACTTTTATACCGGCATTAAAAGATGCGATTTTTGAAATCGGTGTACTGTATCCGGCTCCGAGAAATATAAATGGAACTGCCTGAGTTACTTTTGTTCCCTGAGTGGTAGTATAGTTACTGTAAGAATCATATTCAAATTCGCCTTTAAGATAAAAACTGCTGATAGGAGCATACTGAAGAAAAACATTTCCTCCGTAAGTATTAGACTGAAGAGTTGTCTGATTGACCTGATCCTTATTTATGTACTGCCAGGAATGATTATAAATAAACTGAAGACCTGTGGATACTTCATTTGAAATTCTGTATCCGATCATCGGACTTATATTTATCTGTGTATAGTCTCCGAATGTTGCTCCTAATTCACCTCCTACAAATACTCTGTTGGAAGGTGTTTTAGAAACTTCAGAATTATCTTTTAAATTTAATTTTAATTTATTATCCGGATCCGAAGCAAAAGTCAGTGTAACATTTATTAATAAAACAAGAAGAATTAAAATATTTTTTTTCATTATTATTTTGAATTTAATTAGAAAATTAATTGTAATGTAAGCGATACAATTATTTTTTAAAAGGGATTTATTTTTTAAAACCGGATCATCAATCCACATCCGTCCAAAACGTGATTCAAAGACTTTACAATAAATTTAATCCGCTTTTCTTTTAACAGATCAAAAGAA
>DAIPYG010000044.1:0-17768 GCA_036782875.1 Bacteroidota bacterium
GTGGTGAGCTTCATAGTATTTACATAGGATCGGAGTCAAAGTTAGATGATAGGACCCGTGAGACAGCGTGCCTGCACTATAAATAAACAAAAAAGAGGAAAAGCAGCTCCAAGAATGGATGTCTGCACATAAAAGGCAGTTCTTATAGTTGACTTTAGGAGTTACACAAATAGAATATGAACTTTAATAAGGGAAAAATACAAAGACAAAATGCTTGAGTTATAATCCGCTTTGCTTTTTCCAAAAAGAAAAACATTTTTTGGAAAAAGCAAAGCTACTCCGCATTTTGTCTTTGCATAGATGCAAAAGCGAGTCTCTTGCATTTTAACATAAAAGGAGTTGTGATTTTTGCAGCCATTGCGAAAGAATTTCCGGCAATTTTTCACAAGCGGGAGATTTTTCTTTTGCCAGGCTTTTTTTTCATCATATTTAAAATAGAAAAGAAAGCGGATGATATAACTGGATTCATTTTCAAAATAAAACGTTTTGGACGGATGTGAATATATTCAGTATTACATCTGATTTTGGATTGACCATAATTCACTAAACAGGCAAACCTGAAAGCTCCATTATCTTCAGTGCATTTGTTGTGGGACAAGGTCCGGTATGTATCTTATAATCAAATTCCATTTTGCTGTTCACAATCTCCTCACGGAAATGATAATTTACAATAGAGCTGTTTTCTTTCGCAAGATTTACAAGCTCAAGATCGTGTGTGGTTATGAATCCTGTTCCTTTTAATTCCGAAAGCTTTTTAATAAATGCCCGGCTTCCTGCAAGACGCTCTTTATTATTTGTTCCTTTAAAGATCTCATCAATTAAAAAAAACTTCTGAAGAGAATTGCCGTTATTGAACTCTTCAAGAAGCTGTTTAAGTCTTGTTACTTCTGCATAGAAATATGAGATGCCGTCTATTACCGAATCTGATACTTTTATACAGGTAAACAATTCATAAAGTGGAGTTTTAAAGCTCATCGCATTTACCGGCGCTCCTGCATAAGCAAGACAGAGATTAATACCGGCAGATCTGAGAAACGTGCTTTTACCTGACATATTTGAACCTGTAATGATGACGATCTCATTTTCCTTTTCAAATGAAAAATCATTGCAAACACGAACATCTCTTTTTATAAGTGGATGCCCTAAGGAAACTGCCTCAAACCTGCTTTCCTTTTCTGTGATAAATTCCGGAAAGGCATAGTCAGGATTTAAATGAGCAAAATTTGAAATTGAGATATAACATTCAAGCTGATTAAGTTTATCAAGCCAGTGCTCAATGTTGCTGCTGATAGAGCTTTTTACTTTTATCAGTTTCAGGCTGTAAAAAATATCAAAAGGAAATACAATGTTCAGAATAATTCTTAATACCGGATTTTCTCTGATCAGAAGCGCTGATATTATTTTCTGTAGATGCTTTAGCTGCTCTGCAGCGCTGTCTTCCCGGCCGGAATAAATTTTTAAGAAGTCATCGAGATGTTTACATTTTTCAAAAGAGTATTTTTCAACATAGACTATAAGTGAGGTCAGTTTCTTCAGCTGATTCTCCAGCTCTGACGATTCTTCGATTATCTTACCTATCTTTTTCTGATTTGCAGAATAAATTAAAAAATAAACTGCGAAGATCAGTATCCAGTAAGAATAAATTATATCTGCAGTGCTAAGTATAAATAAAATAATATAGGAAATTATAAGAACTGAAGATACCGGTAGAAGCCATTTCGGCAGTTCTATTATCTCTGAATTTCTGATCCATAATAATATCCTGTTACAGTCTAAATGTTTTTTGGAAATGAGCCTTGCTTTAAGAATAAATCTGTCTCTGAATTTCTCAAAACCCGAAAGTTCTTTTACAATGTTTTGTCTGTAAGTGATTTCTTTTTCAACCGGAATATATCCGGAAATCCATTTTCTCAGAAGAAGACTTCCTTCGGCAGACACTGCAATATCCATCAGATTATGAAGTGAGTTTTTTCCCACCAGGTCGAGATCTTTTTCAATTGTCATTTCCGGTGCAGGAGTATTCACGATAGGATCAGGGATGTTACTCCAGTCAACTTTCATTCTTGCCAGATTCTCTTCTTTTATACTTAAGTAAAAATGAAATTTTCTTATTCCTTCAAGCAGCTTGTTATGAAAATGTACGACGATGCTGAAAGCAGCTAATGATATGAATGTAACTATCCATCCGGTTACTATGGAAACGAAATATGCGGCAATGGATAAAGCGACTCCGGCAATAAAAACCATCAGCCGGTACGAAGAGAATTTATTGCTTTTCCCGCTGAGAGTGTCAATTTTTTTCTTTAAGCAGGAAATAAATTTTTCCTGTTCCTGCATTTTTGAATTATATAAACTCATAAGTCAATATAATTTTTATAATGTTTAATTTATACGAAAGAAATTTATAAATTGTATCATGACAGAAAAAGATGTTATTGTGATCGGTGCCGGAGCAGCAGGATTAATGTGCGCTGCTGAAGCAGGTAAAAGAGGAAGGTCTGTGCTTGTACTGGAACATTCGGATAAAGCAGGTAAAAAGATCCTTATCTCAGGCGGAGGCAGGTGCAATTTTACAAACAGAAATGTATCTTCTGATAATTTCATCTCGGGCAACCCTCACTTCAGCAAATCTGCGCTTGCCGGCTATACTCCGGATGATTTTATTTCTTTGGTTGAAAAATATAAAATTCCGTTTCACGAAAAAAAGCTGGGACAGCTTTTCTGTAATACAAGCTCAAGAGAAATTCTTTCATTGCTTAAAAGTGAATGCTCAAAAACAAATACCGAAATTTTCACCGGATGTAATGTAAATAATATTTCCGGAACAGGTCCGTTTAAAATCGAAACATCAGCCGGCTCGTTCAATGCTGTGTCGGTTGTGACTGCAACAGGCGGAATTTCAATTCCGCAAATGGGGGCAACTGACCTTGGATACAGGATCGCTGAACAATACGGACTAAAGCTCACTGATATTAAACCCGCTCTCGTTCCTCTGACTTTGAATAAAGAAGACTGCCGTACTTTCGGCGCCCTTAGCGGTATTTCAGTGGATGCTGAAGTTTCCTGCAGCGGAATCAGCTTCCGGGAAAATATTTTATTTACTCATAAGGGACTGAGCGGTCCGGCAATTCTTCAGATATCATCATATTGGAACAGTGGTGAATATATTAGAATAAACCTTTTGCCTGAAAATAATCTTCAGGAATTATTACTGGAAAATTCAAAGAGCAGAATCGAACTTATTAATTTCATTTCAAATTTTTTCCCTAAAAGATTTGCAGAAATATTCTGCGCAAAGTATTTCATATCCAAACCATTAAATCAGTATTCAAAAAAGGAGCTCTGTAACATTGCAGAAATGATTCATTACTGGAAAATTCTTCCTTCAGGTACTGAAGGGTTTGATAAAGCTGAGGTTACTCTTGGAGGTATTGATACTAATGAACTTTCTTCCAAAACAATGGAATCGAAAAATGTTAAAGGATTGTATTTCATCGGTGAAGTGGTTGACGTAACTGGCTGGCTCGGAGGATATAATTTTCAGTGGGCTTGGTCTTCAGGATTTGCAGCGGGACAATTTGTATAAAATCTGGGATCTGGATTTCGGAATTGGGATTTAAATGATTTTGGATCATTGATATCTGATTTTAGATTTGCTCCGATATCTTAGCTGAGATATTCCATTTGAAATTATCAAGCAGCAGAATTTTTTTTATAACATCAATGTGAATAATTAATCCGTCTCTGTCCGGTACTTTTAGTAGTTCAGCAATATATCCGAACAAAGAGAAATCATTAGCGCAGGAATTATTTTCCTGCTTCATACCGACAATACAACTGCCGCATTCGAAATCAACTAACTTACACAAGGGAACACATAATACAAGTTCATCAAAACCGTCAGGCCAATCCATAGCAAGCCAGGCATCAATGTCTCTTCCGTTATTAAATATCTCCAGTAACTTATCCCAGCTTTCATCATCTTTTACAATGCTCTCAAATCTCTCTACCTGACTAAGCGTAAGAAATTTTGCGGAGTCATTGTCTCTAGCGCTCTTTTCCCACTCATCCGTGATTTCCTTGTATGAAAGCAGCTCAATTATTTTTTCCATTACCGGCTTGATTAACTGTATAAATCCCAAATCCGAAATCTCAATTTCCAAATTAGTTGTACTCGTGATCTTCAGCTTCCATGCATTCAACTGAACAGGATCTTTTATGTACTATTTCACATTCCTCACAGCAGATGAACTGAAAGTGACAGGAAAGATGAGCACAATTAACATATCTGTCGTGCGGCTTCCCGCAGTGATAGCACTTTCCTACCATCGTATACCCTTCGGCAAAATTGACATCAACGGAAATTCTTTCATCAAAGACATAACACTTTCCCTCGAACATGCTTCCTCTTGTTTCCCTGCTTTTAGAGTAATTAATGATCCCTCCTTTCAGCTGATTCACATCTCCGAGTCCTTCTCTGAGAAGCAGACCGGAAAATTTTTCACATCTTATCCCGCCGGTGCAATAAGCAAGAATTTTTTTATCTTTGAATTTTTCCTTGTTGTTTCTGATCCAGTCCGGAAATTCCTTGAAGTTTCTTACATCAGGTCTGATTGCGTTTTTAAAATGTCCGAGATCATATTCATAGTCATTTCTTGCATCGATGATCACTACATTATCTTCTTTCATCGCTTCATAAAATTCTTTCGGCTTGAGATGCTTGCCTGTAAGAACATTCGGATCAATATCCTGTTCGAGATTCAGAGTTACTATTTCTTTTTTCGGCCGGACATATAATTTCTTAAAAGCATGCTCCTTCACATAATCGATCTTAAAATCCATTTCTTTAAATCTCGGATCCATTTTCATTGCGAACATATATGCATCTGTCTGTTCAGGAGTCCCTGATATTGTCCCGTTAATTCCTTCTTCTGCAATAAGAATGCGTCCAAGAACTCCTAATGACCTGCAGAATTTCAAATGAAGCTTTGCATAAAGTTCGTGATCTTCTATACAGGTATATTTGTAATAGAGGAGAACTCTGTATTTGTATTCTGAATTATTCATGAGTAAAATTAACTTTAATATTTTAACCGTTCAATTTAGAAAAATATATTTTTATTTTAATCTTAAATGTTCACTTTACAGTCTCTAAGATATAACCGGGAAGTTTTTCCTTTTTATTTCATTTATATCGGAAACCGTGCAGATAAAAATTGCGTTAATCCTATATCTGATGCTGTTGAATAAGTTTCTGTTCCGTTTTAAATATTCCTGATAATAAATTGATTAATCTGAATCTGAATTTTTTTTTGCTATAAACTAAAATTACAATCATTATGACCGGAATAAAATCAATAGTCCTCACAGCAATGTTTATGTTTGTTTTTTCACCGGAGAGATCATTCTCCTCTCCCCGAAATGTGCTTATAGAATATGTCACCGGCACATGGTGCGGAAACTGCCCGTGCGGACATCAGACACTGAATACAATTTCCTCTCAGTATCCGCGAACAATCATAATCGCTTATCACGCATTCAACAGCGACCCGTGGAAAAACTTTACCGGAAATGAAATAGTCGGTTTAATGGGATTCAGCTCGACACCAACTGCTTCGATTGACAGAAATAATACTGTCGGAAACGGAAATTATTCTTCCTGGATAAGCGGGGCTCAGAACAGATATGCTTCATCACCGGAATCACGTGTAAATATAGATGTTGTTTCTAAATTTTTTAATAAGTCAACCCGCGAACTTAATTTAACTGTTAATGCAACAGCTCTTCAGGAACTTGCCGGTCAGTATAAAATCACTTTTGTCATTACTGAAAACAATCTCATATATGAACAGAATTTTTATTCAAACTGCGGTATTCCGGGAATTGTACCGGATTATGTGCACAATCACGTTACAAGAACAATTGTCAACGGAGCGCAGGGTGAGATTCTGAATTCAGGAAATTCCTGGAATGCAAATCAGACTTTCACAAAAAATATTTCTGCTGTACTGGACCCTTCCTGGGTACCGTCTAATTGTAAGATCATTGCGTTTGTAAACAAAGCCGAATCAAATTTTTCTTTGTCAATGATTGAACAGGCGATAGAAGAAGATGTGACAACTGTTGGCATCACCGGTAACAGTAATGATGTTTCAGGATCATTCTTACTCTCTCAGAACTATCCTAATCCGTTTAATCCTTCAACAGTTATCCGTTATTCTTTGAGCGAAAATCGTTTCGTTGAACTGAAAGTATATGATATGACAGGTAAAGAAGTTGCAGGTCTTGTCAGTAAGAAACAAAATGCAGGAATCTACGAAGTGAAATTTAATGCTGATAATTTATCAAGCGGGATGTATATTTATTCGCTGACAGCAGGAAATTTCAGTGACAAAAAGAAGATGTTACTTTTAAAGTGAACTGAAAGATTTTCACATTAAAATTATATGACAGGATCATTATGTTGTTTAAAAGATTTCTGAAAACATTAACTGTTTAGAAAGCTAAAATCATGACAATACTTTTCAATTTATTCATTTTAAACTTGTATGATCCGGGGTTTCTCTGAAGTCTTCTTTAAAAAATATTAATACCTAATTTTAATACGGCTATTCTTTCAGTTGAAAATCAAATCCATTTTATTTTTCATAATTCTGTATTCTGCAAATCTGTATTCTCAGCCAACTGAAGAATGGGTGAGAAGATATAACGGACCCGGGAATAGTTTTGATGTTGTTTCTGATCTTATCCTTGGAAACAACAATAATGTTTTTGTTTATGGCAGCGGTTCGGGAAAAGGTTCGCTTTATGATTTTACAATAATAAACTATGACAGGGATGGGAATACTAAATGGATACAATATTATAACGGACCGGGAAACAGCACAGATCAGATCAATTCAGCCTGTACGGATATTCAGAACAATTCTTATGTAACAGGGTTTACAACTGACCTTTCTTTTATCAGCAGCCTTACAACTGCAAAGTACGACTCTTCAGGTAATCTTATATGGATAAAAGAATACAGAAATTCTCTTTTTTCAAATGGCTACGGAGTGGACATTGCGCTTGACCAATCGGGGAATATTCTTGTTTGCGGTGCGGTCAGACATATCATTTCCGGAAAATATTCTACAGTAATTTTAAAATACTCCAATGAAGGAAATCTGTCCGGAAGTCTGATATATGATTCAACGGGTATTACCGAAACACTTCCAGTTAAGATAATGATCGGAGCATCCGGTAATATCGCAGTTGCCGGTTCATCTGAATATTCAACCGATGATAAAAATATGAATGTCACTCTGATAAATGATTTTCCCAAAATTACCCGGTCAGTTGATATAAATGGAAGCTCAAATGAAGATGATGAGATTACCGGCATGATTCAGGATAATGAAAACAATATTTACATTTGCGGTAATATGAGGAATACTTTGAGTTCATCTGATTACTATTACGCTAAACTGGACACCGGCGGAAATATCATCCTGCATGGAAACTATAACGGTTCCGGAAATAATATTGACATCCCGTATGCAATTACTCTAGATGGCACAGGAAATATTTATTTAACGGGTTACAGTAAGATCAGCAGTGCAACGGGGAGCGAAGATGTTCTTACATTGAAAATTTCTCCTTCCGGTAATTTAATCTGGAAAAGATTTTATGACGGAGCCGGAAACGGAACTGATCAGGGAATTACAATTACTGCAGGGACTGACGGTAATGTTTATGTCGGAGGAGGAACAGACAGGGAAAGCAATGATATGATTTATTTACTTATCAAATATGATTCTGCAGGGAATCTGAAATGGACTGAAGATTATTATGTTTCTGATCTTTCTGAAGATTTCATTTATGATGTGAAGCTCGATCAGGGACAAAATATTTATGTAACAGGTATCAGCTCAGGAATCAATTCGGCATATGACTTTGCTACTATAAAATATTCACAAACAACAGATATTAGAACATCAAATAGCATACCTGAAGACTTTTTTCTGAATCAGAATTTTCCGAACCCTTTCAACCCCTCTACTAATCTGGAATTTGGAATTTCGAGATCGGGCTTTGTTTCATTGAAAGTTTATGATCTGCTTGGCAATGAAATTGCAGTTTTAATAAATGAATATATTTTGTCAGGAAGATATTTAGTAAAATTTGATGGAAGCAGTCTGGCAAGCGGGATATATTTTTATACTTTCACAGCCGGTAACTATACTGACAAAAAAAAGATGATCCTCATGAAATAGGTGGATTTGTTAATTGCTTATTTGAGCAATAAATTTTTGCTTTTAAATTTATAAACTCTACAGACTCTACAAACTCTACAAGCTCTACAGACTCTAAGAACTCTACAGACTCTAAGAACTCTACAGACTTTATGAACTCTATGAACTCTCTACGAACACTACGAACTCTATAAACTTTCTAAACTCTACGAACTCTCTGAACTCTATGAACTCTACGAACTCAATGAACTCTATGAACTAAATAATAAACTCACGGATGAACTACACTTACAAATTTATTTGAATTATTATAAGTAATGATCACATCCGTTAGATCTGTAATACTGTCACCGTTTACATCAGAGTTTTTATACCCGGTAATAAAAATTGATGCGTCATTATAAACCATTATCACATCAGTAAGATCAATGAATCCGTCCTGATTCACATCACCGCTGTATATTGCATATCTTACTGGTGAGGCATCAGCCTGTATCTGATTATTTCCATATGCCTGAGACAGAGCATTTGTGTAATTATAACTAAATGTAGAAAGAGAAGTATGGCTTACAGGCGAACTGCTCCAGGTTTCAATTGTGTTTCTGTGTTTAACTGTTATATAGTAATTTCCCGTCGGAGCATTTGAGATCCGGAATGAACCCGTGAGAGTAGAAAAATTAATTACTCCGGATGAAGAATCAACTATTGAATACGGAAAAGCCGAACTTCTTAAATAAATTTTTGCTGTATCACTCATTCTCATATTGTTCAGAGACTGATCATAAAATCCTTCCATTATAACTGTAAGGTTCAGTGTACCTGCATTATTATAATTTACAATTACAGTATTAGAAAGAGGACTGATATTTCCGTGAATGTCAACTGCAGCTATCTGATAATTGTATGCCGAATCATCAAGCACCGTCAAATCATCAAAATCATTACTGATAGAAGTACTCAGTTCAATGAAAGAACTATGCTCCGCAAATATGAAGTGCGAGACAAAGAAAAGTTTGCTGAATTATTCACGGACACAGACGTCATAAAATTCATGGGAGGTCAGCACTGCGAAACAAAAGAGGTTGCTTACAGACTTTTTGAAAAAGGCTTTGAAATTTACAACGGACTTTTCCCGGACAGGCATTTTGACATATGGGCAATAGAACTCGGAGGAAAAATGATCGGACATTTTGAAATGAAGCAGACAAACAATACTATAGGTGACGAACTGGAAGTCGTCTATCTTCTTGACAAATCCTGCTGGAGTCAAGGTCTTATGCAGGAAATACTGATTGAAGTGAATAAGTATGCATCGGGTCTCGGCAAACAATTGATCGCAACTATAAATTTAGAAAATGAAAAGACTATCAATGCGCTGAGAAAATTAAAGATAGAAAAGGAAGGATGGATGGAGGATGATGATGGAAAAGTATATAAGATATGGTTAGAGAAAGCTGGCAGTTTGCAGTTAGTAGTTAGCAGTTAGAAGAAAAAATTAAAATAAGAACTGAAGAATTATATATTTCATTTAATAATTTTTGAAAGAGTAAAATATTTTATTTTGAGACTAAAGTATTGAATATCAGAAAAACAAATCAGAAAATATTAAAAAATCTTTTTCAATTATCTCCATCAAATTTCAATTATCAATTATCAATTATCAATTATCAATTATCAATTATCAATTATCACGGTCTTACCGAAGACACAAAATTATTGGAATTATTATTTGCTAATATTATATCATTCAGATCGGAAACATTATCACCATTGATATCGGTGATCTTATATCCGGTCACAAATATTCCGGCATCATTGTAAATGTTTAAAACATCCGTGAGATTTATGAACCCATTCTGGTCAACATCACCGCTATATATGGCGAATTTATTCGGTCCTGTATCAGCCTGAATCATATTATTCCCAAAAGCTTTAGTGCTGGAATTTGTAAAGTCATATTCGAGAAATGAAGTAAATGTTGAAAATTGAGCAGCGAATAAAATTGCAAATATACCGGAAGAAGGTTTTTTGCTCCACGTCTCAAGTGAATTTCTGTGCTTAAGCTGAATATATACGGGGACACCATCAGTAAGATTATTAAAGACAAGATCTGCATGTCCTGCCGAATCAAGAACAGCTTTAGAAGAATCAAGAATTGAAAAGGGTGCAAAAGAATTTCTTACAATTGCTCTCATAGTATCTTTTTTCATTTTGTTTGCTGTAGAATCATAAAATCCCTGTATCAGGGAAGCAAGCGATAGAATATTCTTTCTTTTTGTTTGATTATTGAACTGAATCCCCCATCCGATAAGTATTCCAGTATCACCTGCTGCTGCATCCTGAATTCTAAGTTTCCATTTTCCTGATGTATTAGTTCCTGAGAATGCAATATTTAAATTATTCAGAGGTTTAATAATGGGAGAATACATTACATATCTGTTAGACAACAACGAAGAATCTGCCTGGTCGTCAAATATCGTGACTATATTATCGCTGTTGTTAATTAATGAGCTTGTGCTGTACATTGTAAGCGCTGTTCCGGAAGGAGATATCAAAGACAGGATCAGATTGTCTTCATCCGTATGATTTAATGCAACAAAAACATTCAGGTCAGATATTGTTTCACTTACAGGTACATCAATTGTATCCGATACCATGAATCCGCTTGTTCCTGTTGCGGGTATTCTTGAATTCGGATTGCTCAGATAAAAACTTCTGGAAAAATTTAATGAAGCAGAATTAGACATTGGTGAGACCTGTACATTGCTAAGAAATGCATTATGGGAGAATCTTGAATCACCTCTGAAATTTAATCTTGGTCCGTTATCTGAATTAGAAAACAAGCCGCCGTCAAAATTATAAACAGCATTTGCCGATGAAGGATCATTTGATTCATTGACTGAAGTAAAGACCTGATTGGAGATCGTACCGTAAGGTACTAAAGTACTTGTGATCCTCATTTCATCTATATAGCCGTCAAAGCCTGTCAGAGAAGGAGTTCCTCCAATATATAAGGAGTCTGTATTATCATGAATATTCCCGACAAAGTTAGTGTCATCCCATCTTATCTCGCCGTTTAAAATGAATTGCATGAATCCGTCAGTTCCGGAATAAGTGAAGGCAACATGTGACCATTTATTCAGCGGAAAAAATTCTCCGGAAGTGCTTAATTGAAATACTACAGTTTCATTTACAATGAAACTAAACTTTCTGAGATTGATCTCCATTCTGTAATCTGTAACTGCCCCGGATGAACTGCCTTTATGAACTATCGTACTGAAAATATTCGTATTGGCATTGAAAGATTCCGGGTAAACCCATGCTTCGACCGTTATTCCTGATACAGGACTTACAATTGAGTTATCAGGTCCGGAAAGATAATCTCCGGTTCCGTCCAATGTTATGAATTCGTTTAATGAAATTGTATTGCACGGTTGATTTGCAAATGAAACACCTGTCACGCCTTTGTTGGTTGCATTCAGATTGTTTCCGCTCCAGTCATTGAGAGAAAACAAAGTTCCGGCAGGATTGGCATTCTGAAAAGTATAAGATGCAACAAGTCCTGTATAAAATCCTGTATTTGTTCCAAGCGATATTCTCATGATCAGTGATACATCTGAAGCAACAAATGTTAAGCTCCAGATCTGGATCTCATCCATCAAACCGTTAAAAGGATTATTGCTTCCAACTCCTATAAATAAAGAGTCAGTATTTGAAATCGGGTCTGCCGCAGCTACGACAGAAGTTGTATCAAGTACCCCGTTCACAAATACTCTGAATGTTCCGCTTGACGAAGAATAAGAACCGGCAATGTGTGTCCACTGATGATTTGGAATTACTGTTTTGCCGATTAGTCTTGTTGATGAATTTGTTCTGATGGATACTCTCCCGCTGCTGAGATATAATGTATATCCGACATTATTCCCGGGTGCTCTTTTCTGAAGAAGTATCTGCGCGCCTGAGGCAGCGCTGTCAGGATTCACCCACATCGCAATGGTGAAATTCCCTGTTATGTTAAGTGCGCTGTTATGAGGAACTGCTGCATAGCTTGAAGAAGTGCCGGCAAATGAACAAGCCTGGTTCCAGGTCATCTGCGCTTCTGAATTAAGTATTAAGAATGAGGAATTAAGAATTATAAAAAGTAATAATTTTGATTTCATAACTTCTCCTTTACTTTTTTTTTAACAGGCGAAAAAATTAATATATTTATTTGAGAGAGTGTAATATGACTTCAGACTGATTCGCCTGAAATATTTGGGATTTCTTCTCTGCTTTGAAATTAACTAAAAATTAATTGATATAATATTTCAATAGAAAAATAAATTTTGCCTGGTAAATTCAAAGAAGAACAATATTAGCAAGTGTTCACATAATGATCAGCTTCTGTGTCTGAAAATATCTTTAGAATATTAGTCTCAGAGTTAAAGAGAATTTAGTAAAGTTCATCTCTGAGACTCAAATTATAATTTCCTAAATCTGATCTTTTTCTGAAAAATTTACCTGTGGTCTGACATGAAAATCCGGACACAATAATCTTTCGGATAGATTACGATTTTAAGCAAATTCAAGCGATAATATAGCTTTTTTTACCTTTAATGCTCTTTAAGTTTTTCCTTTTCGATATGAAAACATCAAAATCTTTTCTTTGCTTAATCAGAACAACTGCTCTATTTTTGTAACAGTTCATTAATAAAAAAAATAATAGCCTGGATAAGAGGCGCGCGTGTCTCTTTCCACAATGGCATACCGGTATGCCGGGTTATTATTTTTCTATTTTAATAAATAAGAGAAAGGAGAAAATTTAAAATGAAAAATAATAAACCATTCAAAAAAATTATGCTATTGTCTGCTGCAGTAATTTTATTTGCGGCTTTTTTGAGCTCTCATCTGTCAGCTCAGGATATAAAACTTCCCTCAAAGAATGCAAAAATTAAAAATAATCACTCTGAAATAAAATATCCTGTGAAGATTAACAATATCAGAAACCCTCTTACTTCAGGACAGGAGAATATCTTCACACCGGAAGCGCAGTCATTGAATGAGCAGATACTTCAGCTTAAACAGGCTGGAAATAATATTCCGAACAACGGGGAAAAAATAATTGCTCTGCAGAAGGAGATGGAAAAACTAACAGGAGCAACTGTGACAAAACAGGAATCTAATAATTTTGGAACATTTATTCCTGCAATCCATCAGCCCGAAACTGACAATCTTTCTTATTCTTATGTTCTTAAGTATGCAAATAATTACGTTGCGGGTATTGCAGCGCAGGTGGAACAAAGAGGAGCTACTGCCGGAAAGATCTGGCTGGCAGTTGGTCTGGCAAACGGTGATACAGGTGTCCTTGCCACTCCGGATTCAATTGGAATTTATTATTCTTCAAACAACGGAGTGACATATACTCCTTATGCAAAGATCGCTTTCAGCGCGCATAATAAAATTGAGTTTGATAATATGGATATGGAATTAATTGAAAATACAACAGGCTCAAAATATCTTCATATTGTTTTCGGATATACGACCAACGGAGGTTACGGACAGCATTTGATCGGTTATACGATTGTATCTGTTCCAACTTTAGGTTATGCAGGTCAGACTCTTTTTCCTCCAGGATACAATGCATCCAGCTTTTATACAAAAGCAAGGATCACTTCCGATAATACACGATACGGAAGTAATCCTTATATTACAATTGCTATAACCCAGGATTCCCTTTCCGGCGGTAACCATTATTTTATGTCTAAAGTATGCAGGGTACTTGCTCCTTATACAACATCACCATCAGTAACCTATCTTCCTAAGTGCATATATTCCGTAGCACCGGGACATAATTACGATGTATATACAGATGTAGCAAATTTTCACAATGGATCTGACTCTTTAATATTCGTATTGAGCGCATATCCCGGATATGAACAAAGTATTTATTTCTATAAAGCTTTCAGCAACAGTACAGTCTATCCTGCAGTTAGCGGTTCTGTAACTCCAACCGGTGATAATCTTCAGTATGCACGTGTCGCTGCAAACGGAGGTACGAATCAAAAGTCTATAGCGATAACTTATTCTGATGACTATCTGAACAGCGGAGATTTTGATCAATGGTCTCTTTATTCGGATGGTGTTTCGAACTGGAATGCAGCAATTCTTGATTTTACAAGTTACAATAATTCCAGGTACGGGGATATTATTGGAAGAAGAGATGCAGAAGGAAGCTTTGCAATATCTTTCAAAAATATATATGGTAATCTGGAAAATGTTTCAATGTATAGTTTTAACAGCTCAGGCATGACAAGCTCAATGCTGTCTCTGAATAATGATTTTGCAAATTCATTTGCATCACCAAAGCCTCTATTCAGATATCTTAACAATGACAGCTGCTTAAATATATGGTCCTACTATTATTCAGTATCTTCAACCGGAGGATGTTCAGTTTCTGATTTATATGTCAAAGCTGGAATTGAAGGTTACTATGATGAGGGAACAGATTCACATATTAACTATGCTTCAATGAGTGTCTTACTTGCTGATGCCAACCCGCCATATAATATAGCAGATACCGGTTATGCGCTCCTCGATTATCAGAGATTGTCAAATGTTTTTGCTTTCCCGCGCGCATTGACAGGTAACTACTATCTTATCTTAAAACATTATAATTGTCTTGAAACATGGAGTGCCGTTCCGGTACATATAGATCCGAACAGTACAGACTTTTATGATTTCACAACATCTGACGCTCAGGCTTTCGGAAATAATATGATGCTAAAAGGATCAAGGTGGTGCATTTACAGCGGAGATGTAGATCAGGATGGTGCAATTGATCTGACTGATGTTGTCAAAATATATAACGATGCGGCAGAGTTTGTTGTAGGTAATATTACGGTTTCAGATCTTAACGGAGATTATTTTACTGATCTTACTGATCTTCTGATAGGATTTAATAATTCAAGTAACTTTGTGGCTAAAATAACACCTCCTTAACAGTTAGCAGTTAGACAGTTAAGCAGTTATGCAGTTTACGGTTATAGACTTCTGAAAAACACATTTTGTCATCCCCGCATGTTTTTGCAGGGATCCGGTCACAATGACTTTTAACAATTATTACATATTGTTGAATGTTAGATCTGCAGGTACCACCTTAAGTATAATTCGGAAAAGACAATCCTGAGATTGGTTTTCAAAAACCTGCAGTTATTATTTGTAATCCGGGAAATTTAATTTCTAAAAAAATTTTATTCATTAATTGAAATTTAAACAGCATAATCAAATGAAAACAAAGTTCTTAGTAAGTATTTTAAGCTTGTCATTAATTCTCTTTTATGCTTTGAATTCATTTTCACAGGAGAAAAAAATACAGCCCCGTGAATCTGCAGTTGAAGTGGTTAAGGATTCAGACAGAAATATTGGCGGAAATGAGTTTGACCTTAAGACAACATCAAGTATATCCGAGATTGAACAGCAGATGCTTGATGCAAAGAAAAACGGCAACATAGACAGGGTCATACAGTTACAAAACGAGAGGGACAAAATATCCGGTACAGTTTCCATGCAGGGAGAGAAACTTGATATGAAACTTATCGAGCCGGGAAAGATTCCATTTGAAATCGATAATATAAATGCCGGTCTTGTTTCCACTGCAACTGGTGTAAAAGGAATTAATACCTGTACGGAACAAATAGGATCAACGGCATCAAGGATTTGGACTGCATTTGTTTTCGGACCTAACAGCGGAGCGACAAATGATATGCTCAGGCTCTGTTATTCTGATGACGGGGGAAGAACCTGGACTGAAAAGGCTACCATATCATTTTCTTCAGCCAACAGAATGTGGCAGGATCAGATTGACATAGAACTGATTGAGAATACAACCGGTGATAAATTCATATGGGTTGTTTTCGGATATGCAACAAATAATTATGCAGGTGTTTACAGAGTCGGAGTTACAATTGTGAGGATAACCGGAGATCTTAACTTTGCAGGATATACTTTAAACTGGCCCGGCACTGTGAGTTCAAATTATTACTGGAAGCCGAGAGTCGCATCGGACAACGAAGCTTATCATTCAAATCCATGGATATATATAACAACCTGCTTTGACAGTGCTGTAGCAGGCGGATACAGGTCGGGTGAGAAAGTTGCAATCTGCTATTCACCTTTTACTGTTGTACCGACTTTTACATATAAACCTTTATCATTCCTGAGTTTACTTTTCAGATATCCTGTCGATTATTATTGTGACATTGCTTTTTTCAGGAACGGCGGATCTGATTCTATCATGGTAGTCGAGTCAAGTTTAGTGGATTCTTCAAGTATTATATTAGCAAAGACTTCAATAGGTAATTTTGTATCGGGCTCATTTGCAACTTATACAGGAAACATAGGATCAGCAGGATCAAAAAGATATCAGGCTTACATAGCATCAGCCGGGGGATACAATAACATGATGATCGTAAATATGAGAAAATACGGACCTACTGACTGGGACATAGAATATTTCAAATCAACAAACGGCAGCGCGGGTTGGTCGAGCGGATATGTTGATTACAGAAGTAATAATTCCACGCGGGCGGATATTACAGGATTCAGAAGCGCTCCCGGATTTTATTCCTGTGCATCATCTGAAAACACTGTCGGTTTCGTTCCGGCAGTTTATTATTCAGCTGTTAATAATGTCTGGGGAAGTATCATAACTCCTGTTAATCATATTAATACAAATCCATTCACTGCTCAGCCGAGAGCAGGTGTCAGATACGGACCAGATAATGAAAGCTGCTTCACTCTTTGGTCAGAATACAGCGGAAGCACAAATGTTTGGGCTTCAGTTGGCTGTCTGGGACCGGCTAATGCCTGGAGACATTTATTTTTCCGGGGAGTAGTAGAAGGTTTATGGGATGCTCCTGCCGATACAATGAAGTCAGATACCATGACAATATATTTAAGAAAAGATTTTGCGCCTTATGTAATTGTTGATTCGGCAAAAGCTTATCTTACAAATGACGGTTACGGGGATTTCTGGTTTACTAATGCATTGAACCTGACAAACTATTATGTAGTCGCAAAACAAAGAAATTCTCTTGAGACCTGGAGCTCAGGTGTAATAAATTTTAATCCCGTTTTTGCTGAATATAATTTTGCGAATGATCCTTCTATGTCCTATGGCAGTAACGTTACACAGGTTGATACTGATCCTCTGTATGCATTTTACAGCGGTGATGTAAATAATGACAGAGCAGTTGACCTTACTGATGTGATTGAGATAAACAATGATGCAAATGGCTTTCCCATCGGATATATTATTACTGATCTTAACGGAGACTATCTGACAGATCTTGCGGATATATTAATTGCTTATAACAATTCGAATAATTTTGTGAGTCTAATAAGACCTTGAATTCGTTGAGTTTGCAGAGTTTGTAGAGTTTGTTAAATTTTCTCTTTAACAAACTCAGGCTTGTAAAAGCTTAAACACAATCAACACAATTAACACAATCAACACAATTAACACAATCAACACAATTAACACAATCAACACAATTA
>DAIPYG010000044.1:17868-28064 GCA_036782875.1 Bacteroidota bacterium
ACACAAACAACTAAATCAACTAAATCAACTAAACCAACTAAATCAAAATAATGAAGATTTATTATTTTATCCTGTTTATTCTTAGCATTTTTTTACTATTCAACATTACTTCTTATGCAGGCACGTTTAATTCTTTGGGTGAAAAATCTACAGCTCAAACAAAGAATGATTCACTGCCTGCAGGTTTTACTGAAGATGTAATGAAAGACCTGCGTGATGAAGACGGAAATAGAATTATTCCGGATGATGAAGGTGACGCCTTTTTGCAGAGATCTTTCAATGGATTTGCTTCCGGTGACATATACGGATGGAGTGTATCATCAGCAGGAGATGTGAACGGAGACGGATATGATGATATTATTATCGGAGCTCCGCAGAATGGTTTTGCCGGAACTTATGCAGGAAGAGCTTATATTTATTACGGAGGCATCAATGTTAATTCCGTTGCAGATGTAATACTTACGGGCGAGGCAGCTAATAATTTTTTTGGCTATTCTGTTGCAGCTGCAGGAGATGTAAACAGTGACGGATACTCTGATGTACTGGTCGGTGCATACGGATACAGTTCTTACACCGGACGCTCTTATATTTACTACGGGGGTGCAGTAATGAACAATTCCCCGGATGTTATTATGACAGGTGAAAATGCAAATGATCAATTCGGATACTCAGTATCTGAAGCAGGTGATGTAAACGGTGACGGATACAGAGACCTTTTAATAGGAGCGAACGGAAACAATTCTTCTACAGGATCTGCTTATATTTTTTATGGTGGTACTTCTATGGATAATATCTATGATCTGATTTTCTATGGTGAATTTCCGGATGATAATTACGGCGCTTCAGTATCAACGGCCGGTGATGTAAACGGTGACGGTTACTCTGATGTGCTTATGGGAGCTCCGGATTATGACAGCAACACAGGGAAAGTTTATATTTATTTCGGCGGATCTTCAATGGATAATATAAATGATCTGTCAATGACAGGTGAGAATATCGATAACTATTTCGGAACCTCTGCTGCTTCAGCCGGAGATCTTAACATGGATGGCTATTCTGATCTTTCATTGGTGCTCCCGGAGCTGAAGGATATGCAGGACGAGCATATGCATATTATGGAGGATCCTCAATGGATGATCTAGCAGATGTTATTTTAAACGGTGAGAATTCAAATGATGAATTCGGAACTTCTGTCTCTTCTGCAGGTGATGTGAACGGAGACGGGTTTGATGATATTATAGCCGGTGCTCCGGGTTACGATTCGTTCAGGGGCCGGGCTTATATTTTTTTTGGCGGAGTTTTGTTGAACAATACATCTGATCTTACAATTACAGGTGAAGCTACCGTTACATATTTCGGTTACTCAGTTTCAAATGCTGGTGATGTGAACGGAGACGGTTATTCGGATGTGATTACGGGGGCTTATGGTTATAACAGTATAGCAGGAAAGGCATATCTGAATATGTATGGAATGAACGGTACATTTCTCTCAACTTTAAACATGTCCGGCAGCGGTACACTGGTACAGTTTGGACAATCTGTATCATCTGCAGGCGATGTCAATGGAGACGGATTCCCGGATATAATAGTAGGAGCACCATCCTTTGGACCGCCTGTAGGTAATGCCTATATTTTTTTTGGCGGAATAAATATGGATAATATTGCTGATGTCACATTTACAGGCGAAGCTTCTGATAACCGTCTGGGGCAATCTGTTTCAGCAGCCGGCGATGTCAATGGAGACGGATATGCAGATGTAATAGCAGGAGCATACGGATATGGTACATTCAGAGGTAGGGCTTACGTTTATTACGGAGGAGCTGCTATGAATAATGTTGCAGATGTCATAATGACGGGAGAAGCAGTGAATAATGATTTTGGTATTTCTGTTTCCGGTGCAGGAGATGTGAACGGAGACGGCTATGCAGATGTAATAGTTGGAGCAGGCAGATATAATACTGAAACTGGAAGAGTATATGTATATTTAGGCGGGTCTGTTATGAATAATACAGCAGATGTAATAATGACAGGTGAGACTACAAATAATAATTTCGGCCAATCTGTAGCCTCCGCAGGAGATCTGAACGCTGATGGTTACGATGATATGATTATCGGAGCCCAGCGATATAATTCGTATACAGGAAGAGCTTATATTTATTATGGAGGAGCTTCAGTAAACAATTCAGCAGATCTAATCTTAAACGGTACTGCGGCTAATGATTATTTTGGCAATTCAGTTTCATCTGCCGGTGATATAAATAATGATGGTTTTTCGGATGTAATTGTGGCATCATACGGATATAATGTTTTTACCGGCAGAGCTGGTATTTATTTCGGAGGAACAAGCATGAGCTCCTCACCGGGAGTAATATTGTCGGGAGAAACATTATTAAGTTATTTTGGAGCTTCGACAGCTTCAGCAGGTGATATAAACGGTGACGGGTTTTCAGATGTCATCATAAGTGCAATCGGTGGTACTGCAGTTATGGGAAAAGCTTATATATTTTACGGAGGCGCAGTTATGAATAATGCTTCCGATGTCATTTTTACTGGAGAGGTTATTAATACAAGCTTCGGAAATTCAGTTGCTTCTGCCGGAGACCTGAACGGTGACGGATCTAACGATCTTTTGATAGGTAATATAGGTTTGAATTCTTACGCGGGAAGATGCTTTGTATATTTCACATCTTCTCCTAATGTACATCCGGGAATATTGACAGTCACAGATGTTCCTGATGATCAGGGAAGTTATGCTAATATAAAATGGACAAGAAGCAGTTATGATGTCACTGTCAGCGGACTTGTGACAAATTATCTTATAGAACGAAGCATTCCTCCCGGAATAAGCGGCTATAACTGGGTTTCCCTTGGTACTATTCCTGCAGTTCAAAATACACAATATAATTATGAAGCAAGGACCTCCTCAGATAACAGTATCTTCTTTTTCAGAGTCACAGCTTTGACTAACAACGTTACGGTAAAATGGAGGTCGAATATATTAAGCGGATCAAGCATAGACAACCTCGCTCCCCTTGCTCCTCTGAATCTTGCTGCTGCTCAGGCAGGAAGTTCGGTCAGTTTATCATGGAATCAGAATCCGGAAAGCGATCTCAGGCAATATATAATTTACAGAAACGGAATTCAGACAGGCACATCTGCGGTGATTAACTTTACAGATAATTCCATCTCACCTGATTCTGCTTACACATACACAATTGCAGCAGAAGATATACACGGCAATATAAGCGGATTGTCAAATACTGCTTCAGTCACTATTATCACTACTGATATCTCGCTTAAAATTATTCCTCAGGGATTTTATAATTCAGGTAAAAAGCTGAATATGAAGGATACAGTCAAAGCATATTTACATTCTGTTGTTTCTCCTTATAATGTAACAGATTCAGCTGTTTCTGTTATTGATTCAGTTAGTTTCACAGGCACATTTAAATTTCTCAATACTTTAACAGGTTATTATTTCATAGTTATTAAACACAGAAACTCAATTGAAACCTGGAGTAAAGCGGGAGGTGAATCCATTGTTTCAGGAACATCATCCGATTATGATTTTACAGATGCGTTATCAAAAGCTTTCGGAAGCAATTTGACACAGGCAGATGCTTCACCGGTAAGATTTGCTGTTTTCAGCGGTGATATTAATCAGGATGGATTTATAGATCTGACTGATGTAATACTTGCCTACAATGATGCATCATCTTTTGCAACAGGTTATAAAAGCTCAGATGTCAGCGGAGATAATATTACTGATCTTACAGATATGCTTTTAGCTTATAATAATTCAAATAAATTTGTGAATTCGGTTAAGCCATAACTTGTATTGTAATCATAGCCGAATAGTGTCTCTGGTTTTTTTCAGAAACACTATTCGGTTATTTTTTACGAGAATTACCTGAAGAACATTTAGAAGTAAAACCTATCAATCCTGAACTATAATTTAATTTAAATTGTAAATAATAACTAAAATCTTTAATTTGACACGAATTTAAAACTAAGGAGTTAACTTATAAATTGGAAAATGATACTAAATCCCCGCTAAGCTTACCGAACGAAGTACCGGATTACAAAATTAAAACATTCGATCAGAAAAACTGGATTAAAGAAAACCTGAATTATAAAAAAGATTCAGGAAATAAAGCATGGATTTTGCACAGGATCACAGGAGTTGCGTTAATCGCTTATTTATTCCTTCATGTTTATTCATTAAGTCCTCTTACAAACGGTGAAGCTGCGTTTAATTTAAAAATGCAGACTTATTCATCACCTTTCTTTATGGTGGTTGAATGGCTGCTTTTTGCTTTTGTATTGTTCCATTCACTTAATGGAATCAGAATAGTAATTGTAGACTGGGCTGACGGTGCGAGATATCACAAGCAATTATACAGACTATCCTGGATTCTGGGAGTTATATTATTTCTTGCAATGGGTGCTATTATGTTTTCGCACGAGATCAGAAATCTGTTCAAATAAAACTTTTCAATAAAAATGTTAAAATATAAATATAAAGCGTCAAAAAATTCGGGATCAAGCAGCTGGGTATTACAAAGGATCACAGGGCTGGCTTTAGTTGTGTTAATGATTGGACATTATATATTAATGCATTATCAGCCGGAAAGCGGACATACTTATGGAGCTGTTCTAAACAGAATGCAGCATTCATGGTACAGGATCATTGATATTACCTTTATTACTCTTGGAATGTATCACGGACTTAACGGGATCTGGAATATTTTCAGGGATTATAAATTGAAACAATGGGCTAAGCTGTCAATAATTTCCGCACTTATCTTATTAGGAATAGCATTTACTGCATGGGGTTACAGTATTATTTTTTCAATCCCTTATGTAAATACAGTAGCAGGAGCAAATTAAAATTCATATTTTAAAAAAATATAAGAAAATCTAAAATAACTTACAAAAATCAATTTTTTTTAATAAATTAAATGCAAATTCTTAAATTAAACTTAAAAAAGGAGAACGGAAAATGAACAACTTAAACCATCTGCAAGAAATTTTAGAAGGTATGAAAACAGATGCTGAGAAATTTTACGAAAAAGGACAAAATGCTGCAGGAACAAGATTAAGAAAATCTTTGAATGACCTCAGAAAAAAAGCTGCAGAGATCAGAAAAGAAATTCAGGACGAAAGAACCAAAAGAAAAGCAGAAGGAAAGTAAGATTAGTTTTTTTTTCTTTAAAGTGGAATCTAAAAAGAGTTATTCCATATACAGCATAACTTTTCTTTTAGAATCCACTTTTTATTTTATTTAATAAATAAATTCATTGAGCAATAAAAATAAAAGTAACATTCGGAATTTCTGCATAATTGCGCACATTGATCACGGAAAATCCACACTTGCTGACAGACTTCTTGAAACAACCGGTACGATCGAAAAAAGGAATATGATCAAGCAGGTTCTGGATGACATGGACCTCGAACAGGAAAGAGGCATAACAATAAAACTTCATGCGATTCAGATGAAATACAGGGACCTGAACGGCGAAAACTATATTTTTAATCTGATCGATACTCCGGGTCATGTTGATTTTTCTTATGAAGTTTCAAGATCGCTTGCTGCCTGCGAAGGTGCATTGCTTGTCGTTGATGCTACACAAGGTGTTGAAGCACAAACAATAAGCAATCTTTACCTCGCTATTGACAACGGGCTTGAAATCATACCTGTAATTAACAAGATAGATCTTCAGAATGCAATGGTTGATGAAGTGACTGATCAGATCATTGAGCTTATCGGCTGCAAAAAAGAAGATATAATTTTAGCAAGTGCAAAGGCAAATATTGGAACTCAGGATATTTTAGATGCCATCGTTAACAGAATACCTCCTGCTAAAACCGATTCTTCAAAACCTCTTCGTGCTTTGATTTTTGATTCTAAATTTGACATATACAGAGGTGTGGTAGTATATATAAGAGTTTTTGACGGAAGCATTAAGGAAGGTGATGAAATAAAATTCTTCTTTTCCGGAAAAACATTTGTGGCTGAAGAGGTTGGACATTTAAGAATGGGTAGAGTAAAAACAGACATTCTGAATTCAGGTGATGTCGGATATTTAATTGCCGGAATAAAAGATGTAAACGAATCAAAAGTCGGAGATACTATATTTAAAGTTTCAGAACCTGTCTCAGATCCGTTGCCGGGTTACAAAGAAGTTAAATCAATGGTGTTCAGCGGGATCTATCCTACTGCGACCGATGATTTTGAAACTTTACGGGACTCTCTTGCAAAATTAAAATTAAATGATGCTGCTCTGACATTTCAGCCGGAATCTTCCGTTGCACTTGGCTTTGGTTTCAGATGCGGCTTTCTTGGAATGCTTCATATGGAGATCGTTCAGGAAAGACTTGACCGGGAATACAATCTGAATATAATCACAACTGTTCCGA
Source organism: Bacteroidota bacterium (assembly GCA_036782875.1). Lineage (GTDB taxonomy): Bacteria > Bacteroidota > Ignavibacteria > Tepidaquicellales > Tepidaquicellaceae > JAGPCH01. The sequence goes on from DAIPYG010000044.1 coordinate 24,289, forward strand.
GTGTTGAATATAAAGTATATAAAACAAACGGTGAAGTTGTTTTGGTTGATAATCCTTCACTAATGCCTGAATCAGTTAAGATAGATTATGTAGAAGAGCCATACATTACAGCTAATATTATTACACCGACGGAGTTCATCGGCAATTTAATGAAGCTGGCAAATGACAGACGCGGAATTTTTGTAGCGACGAATTATGTTGATGCAAAAAGAGTTGACCTGCATTTCGAATTTCCCCTGAGCGAAATTGTGTTTGATTTTTATGATAAGCTTAAATCCTATTCTAGAGGATACGCTTCATTCGATTATGAATTCAAGGATTATAAAAAATCAGATCTTGTAAAACTTGATATACTTCTCAATGGCGATTCAGTAGATGCTCTGTCAGTAATTGTTCATAAAGATAAAGCATTTGAATGGGGAAAAAGACTCTGCACTAAGCTGAGACAGATAATACCAAAACAGATGTTTGAAGTTGCAATACAGGCAGCAATCGGTGCAAAGATAGTTGCAAGAGAAACCATCAGCGCGATGAGAAAAAATGTTATCGCTAAATGTTATGGCGGTGATATCTCACGTAAAAGAAAGCTTCTTGAAAAACAAAAGGAAGGTAAGAGACGTATGAAGCAGGTAGGTTCAGTTGAGATCCCGCAGGAAGCGTTCCATGCGGTGCTGTCGCTGGATTAAGTTCTTTAAGTTCGTTAAGTTCGTTAAGTTCTTTAAGTTCTTTAAGTTTGTTAAGTTTGTTGAGTTTGTTGAGTTTGTTGAGTTTGTAAAGTTTGAGTTTCATGTTAAATAGTTAAACCGTAACCATTTTAAATTAGAATTAAATCAAAATCATAGTCATCATTCAATCATTCAATCATAGTTGTTCTGCCCAAAGTTCAGAAATCAATCATAATAATCATTCATTCATTCAATCATAGTTGTGGATAAATATCGAAATCAGAAATCCGATCCGGATTCAAAACAAAAGAATATAAAATCAGATGTAAAAAGTAAGGATGAGGAAGTAAAGAAATCAAAGTCACGGGAGTTTGTAGATGCTCTTATCTATGCCGGCGTTGTTGCGTTCATAATCAAGATACTCTTTTTTGAAGCATTCAGGATACCTACAGGTTCAATGGAAAAGACTCTGATGGTTGGCGATTTTCTGCTTGTCACAAAATTTACTTACGGAGCAACATCTCCAAGAAACATTCCTTTTACAGACATAAGACTTCCATATTTTCAGCTACCGGGCTTTAAAGATCCAAAAAAAGGCGATATAATTGTTTTCGATTTTCCGGGAGACAGGGACGATCTCGAGTCAAAGGAAGTTGTTAATTATATAAAAAGATGCGTAGCAACTCCCGGCGATACTCTGCAGATAATTGATAAAAAATTATATGTTAACGGTCAGATATTTCCGAATCCGCCGAATTCACAGTTCGATAATGTAAAACGACCACAGAATTTTGTAAATCCGAGGATGTTCCCGAAAGGCTCAAGCTGGAATGAAGACTGGTACGGTCCTATACGTGTTCCTAAGAAAGGTGATAAGATGAAATTAGATTCATCTAATTATGAAGGCTGGAAAATGTTCGTGATGAAGGAAGGTCATTCGATAAAGATGACTTCCGACAGGAAAGTATTGGTCGACGACAAGGAACTTCCAAACGGGGAATATACAGTTGAAAGAGATTATTTATTCATGATGGGAGACAACAGGAACAACTCGCTCGACAGCAGATTCTGGGGCTTCATGCCGGTTGATAATATTGTCGGCGAAGCATTGATGATCTACTGGTCATGGGATCCGAGCATTTCATTCCTTAACTTCTTCGACCTGATCGCAACGACAAGATGGGAGAGGATCGGAACGATGATTAAGTAATTTGGAAATTCGAATTTCGGATTTAGGATTTAGGATTTAGGATTTAGGATTTAGGATTTAGGATTTAGGATTTAGGTAATTAAATATTTTTGAATTTAGTAATTTTAGAAACCCTTTTATATTATAAAGTAATATGAAAGGGTTTTGTTTTGACATACATCAAATGAAGCGAAGCTATGGTTCAGTTACTGACGTGACTACTAATTATTAACTACTAACTATTAACTACTAACTACTAACTAATTTGTCCGGAATTTACATACATATACCTTTCTGCAGCAAGCGCTGCACATACTGCGACTTTTATTTAATTACTAATCTCAATCTACTAGATAAATTTCTTGATAATCTTAAAAAAGAAATTTCCCTGTCTTCTGATTCATATAGGCAATTTCAGTTCGATACAATATTCTTCGGAGGCGGGACACCTTCCGTACTTTCACACAATCAGATCGAAGATATATTAAATCATATTTATGAAAATTTTACCATTTCCGAAAATCCGGAAATTACTTTAGAATCAAATCCTGAAGATTTTTTAAAAAAGGATATAAGAGATTATTATTCAGCAGGTATTAACAGATTAAGCCTTGGCGTTCAGTCTTTCAGAGATTCCGAACTGAAGTTCCTTACAAGGCAGCATAAAGCGGAAGAAGCAAAGCGCATTGTAAAAGATGCGGTAAATGTTTTTGACAACGTAAGTCTTGATATAATTTATTCACTCCCTTCTCAGAGCATTTCTGATATTGATCATTCCTTATCCAGATCCATTGAACTTGGAGTAAATCATATTTCAGCATATACACTTACTTATGAAGAGAGAACTGTTCTATATAAATCGCTTCAGAGAGATCTTGTGAAGAAAAATCCGGACGGCGTTGAAGCTAAGCTTTATGCATTTGTTTCAGAAAAACTTATGTCAAACGGATACGAGCATTACGAAGTATCCAACTTTGCAAGGAATGGATATCAAAGCCGGCACAATCTCAAATACTGGAATTATGATAATTACCTGGGTTTCGGTCCTTCGGCGCATTCTTTTTTTAATTTTACGCGATGGAATAATTTCAGGGATATAGTAAAATATAATTCCTCTCTTGAGAAAGGAATACTTCCTGCTGAAGATAAATATAAAGTTACACATGATCAGAAGCACCTGGAGTTTATAATGCTTTCTTTGAGAAGCGGCGGGATTTATTTTAAAAAATATCAGGAGCTGTTTGAAGATGACTTTGAACAGAAATTTTCTGGCCCAACAAATGAACTGATTAAAAATGAATTAGCTCAGAAAGATTCTGAGAAATTTCGGCTTACTGAAAAGGGATTTGCTCTGGCAGATGAGATCATTGGAAAATATTTCTGAAATCAGTTAGTAGTTAGTAGTTAATAGTTAGTAGTGTTGTAATCATCTTGTTGTTTAAACTTTTAACTTTAAACTTTAAACTTTCCCCGCCGCTTTTGATAGTTCCGGTAATGTTTTTGTTTCAGGTGAAGGGGAAACAGATGGGGGAAATACCGGAATTGTTTCAGTTAAATATTCAGAAATAACAGAAATATTTCCTGAAGGAATTAAAGATAAAAATGGTTATGATTTAAACAATTTTCCAAATCCCTTTAATCCTGTCACACAAGTAAATTTTCAAATTCCAATTAACAGTTTTATTAAATTAGTTGTATATGATATTTCCGGAAAAGAAATTGAAATACTATTAAGTGAATATAAGGAGAAAGGAAAGTATAATATAAATTTTAAAAGCAACGATTATTCCAGCGGAGTTTATTTTTATTCATTATACTCAGATGGAAAATTAGTTAAAACAAATAAAATGGTATTAATGAGATAATAATTTTTGCGCCGTTGTTGGTGTTCCAAAAAGTTTGTTGAAGAGCTTTGAATAATT
>DAIPYG010000045.1:0-27558 GCA_036782875.1 Bacteroidota bacterium
TATTATTTCAGATACAGAAAGTTCAAGGCAAAATCGAAAATACTTTATGCGCAGGCGATAGAAAATTATAACAGCGGAAAAAGAATGGAAACAGTAAAAGTTCTGATCCCCTCTTATCTTTTATATCCGGTATCAATATTTAACAGAAATAAACTGAGTCTGATGAAAAATTCCATTCTCGGAAGCTCAAGGAATAAAACTAAGAAGACAAGTAAAAAGAAATAAAATAAATATTTTATGGCAGGAAATATTATTTGTCTAAAGTAAAAGCTGATAATGAAAAAAGGAGTTTCCATTGTGATATGCTGTTACAACAGTGCAAAGCTGTTACCGGAAACCATAAGACACATTTCAAATTTAAAAATACCTCCCGGCACTTCGTGCGAGATAGTTATTGTAGATAATAATTCAGACGACAATACCTCAGATACATCCAGAGAATTACTTAATAAATACATTACTTCAAATTTCACATATAAAATTCTGTTCCAGCCCATACAGGGATTATCAGCAGCCAGAAAAATGGGATTTGAGAATTCAGTAAATGAATACATTTTATTTTGTGATGATGACAACCTGCTTAGTGAAGACTATATTTTAATATTAACAGACACACTTGGAAATAATGAAAAGATCGGTGCAGTCGGAGGCGAAAGTACAGCGGTTTCGGATGTAAAATTTCCAGATTGGTTTCAGAAATTTCAGAACAGTTATTCTTCAGGCAGCCAGTCAGAAATTAAGGGAGATATTACACGGACAGCAGGAGCCGTATGGGGAGCCGGAATGGCAGTCAGAAAAAAAGCTCTTGTTGATTTGTATTCAAAAGGATTCACACCTTTTCTATCCGACAGAAAAAAAGAATCACTCACATCCGGCGGAGATATTGAATTGTGCTATGCATTAAGACTGGCAGGATGGAAAATCTGGTATGAGCCTTCATTAAAGCTTCAACACTTTATACCACAGCAAAGACTAAACTGGAATTATCTGAGGAAATTAAGCAGAGGATTCGGCGCTCAGAAGGTCAGCCTTGATCCATATCTGAAAGCGTCTGATAATATAATAGCAAATGGCAAACTTAATAAGGAAAATAAATGGCAGTTTCAGGCATTCAGTCTGATTAGAAAATTAAGGGGATATGGCTTAAAGAAATTAATGAAATTCAATGAACTGAACGAAGGAGATGATGAAACTCTGAGGATCGAAAAAACAATAGGAAGACTGAGCGAAATCCTGAAAGTCCGCGGAGAATACAACAAAAGAATTCTTTCTGTAAATAAAGCTCCATGGAGAAAAGTTTAAATGTTAAATCATAATTAAAATGGTTCTATGAATCCTGAAATATCTGTAATTACGACTGTTTACAATTGCGAAGACTATATTGCAGAATCCATAAACAGTATTAGCCGACAGACCTTCAGAAATTTTGAACACATAATTATTGATGACGGATCAACAGACAGGACATATGATGTTCTGAAAAAACTAGCGGATAAAGACAAAAGGATAATTTTAATTGAAAACGGAAAAAATACAGGAAGAGTCCGATCACTTAATTCAGCTATAGACAGAGCTAAAGGTAAATTTTTAGCAATTCAGGATGCCGATGATATTTCATTACCCGAGAGATTTCAGATACAGTTATCTTTTTTTATGGATAATCCAGAGTATGTTCTGCTTGGATCTGACATTTCCGTAATTGATCACCGGGGAAATCTTACATCCAGTCCGGAGAGACCGGTAAATGATGAAGAAATAAAATTCAGCCTGCTGTTCAAATGCACACTAGCCAATCCAAGTGTGATGTTCAGAAAAGAGATCATTGATCTGAATCACATAAGATATGAACAGGATTTTTCATATGCGGAAGATTTCAGAATATTCACACACATTATCCACCATGGGAAAGTACATAATTTAAAAAACAAACTTATATTATACAGGGATCATCACGTCAACAGCAGCAACAGAAACATAAAAATAATCAGCGAAGACAGCGCAAAAGTAGTAAAGGATAATTTCAGGGATTTAGGCATCGAAATTAATACGGAAGATGCCATCAGGATCAGAAAGCTGATATCATCCAAAGGTTTATCCGAGAAGCATCTGTACAAAGACATGAAGCTGTTATTTAACGCAATTAAATCTTTTCAGAAAAGGAACGATAACATAAGAAATGCAGAAGTACTTAAGATGCTAATGAGAATGTTAAAATGGCCTGGAAAAAAGAACCTGTTGCTAAACCCTCAGTTTACCCGACTGCAAATTTCAATCTTGAATTATTATTTCAAACAAGCTAACTTGAAACAACAAACTCCCGGAAAACTATAATTACCGGCATTATCATTTCACAAAAGAAAACCATATAGAAAATCTTATACAGAATCAGGATATAAGTATTTTTGCACTTTCAACTTCAGGCTTTTTACAAAGTTTTTTTTAGAACAAATGACTGTATAATTATCTGTTGTTATGTAGAAATTTTAATATTCGACAGCAATTTAGGCACAGCACTTGATAAATTGCGCTCGTTCATTTCTGAACTTTATGGAAATATAACGAATATTTTATTTTGTTTTTGTAACCTGTTGAAAAAGACATAACAGATTGTAAAGATTTTAGTAATTTCAGAGATAACCGGAAAATTAGCGTTATCGACGTTCAATCAGGAAATGTAACTATAGAATATTGCTGAAAAGAATTTACTTTAATCTTTTTTAGCTCAATTATATTTGTTAAATTCTTAATCAAAATTTACATATACATCTGCAAATAATGAATAAATCTTTATGGAGTATTATTTTTTATTAAAGTCTTGTCAGACGAAACAGTAAAAAACAGCATGGAAAAAAGTTTAGTTTCTGTTATAATTCCATATTTCAACAGAGTCGGGCTGTTAAAAGAATCGGTGATGTCCGTCATAAATCAGACATATAAACCGATCGAACTGATACTAATAGACGATCATTCTACAGAAAAGTTTGATGATAAATTTTTAAAAGAGTATACAGGAAGTGATTTCAAGGTAAAATCCGTAAGAAATGAAAAAAATATCGGTCCGGGATTAGCAAGGGAAACAGGAAGGCTTCTTGCAAAAGGAGATTATTTTGCATATCTGGATTCAGATGATTTCTGGCATCCTGAATTTCTTGAAAAGCTTGTTAATTATCTCGAGGAACATAAGGAAGTCGGAATGGCATACAGCAAGACAATGCTTATAAGAACTGCAGGAAATTTTCTGAGAAATAAAAATGATAAATCTTTCGATTCAATAGTGCCGGTTTTATTTGATGTACACGGCAGACCTTGGGCAACCGGTGCATGTGTCTGGAAAAGAGACATTGTAAACAAGATAGGACCATGGTCTGATTCAAGGATATGGGAAGATTATGAATATGACGTAAGAGCTGCTATAATAAATAATAAGATCGCACATATACCCGAAATTCTTTTTTATGTCAATATGGATTCCAAGGAGAAGATATCCCTTGTAAAAAACACAAAGAAGATGATAATGGATAAAGCGAATTCCATATTAAATATAGCCAGACATTTAAGGAAGTCTGAATTTTTTCATGAAACAGGTATTCGGAAAAGGATAACTTACTATCTGCTAACTTCCTGCGCTACTTTATCCGATAACAAATCCAGCAAAAAAATGATATCAGATCTTTTTAAAGAATACTATTTGTGGAAAGGAAAAAATCTTAATGTAGTAAATGCTTTTACCTTTGTAGCACCTTCGAAATTTAATTCAAAAATATTCAGAAAGATAAGGCAGATATACTTTCTTGTCTTGACTGCAATGCAGCTCGTGGATTTCATATAATTCAAATAATAATTTTAATTATTCAAAATATTATTCGTATTTTTTTTATGCTTAAAAAATATATTTTCATTACGGCTTTAATTTTACTTTTATCTGGTGATTTTTCTAATGCGCAGAATTTCAACTGGATCACTCCTGACAAAGTATATCTGAAAATGTATGTAATAAATGAAGGAATGACACGTATTAACAAAACTGATTTTGCAAATGCCGGCATCAATACATCACTTGTAGATCCAAGGACAGTAAAGGTTTTCTATAAAGGCAGCCAGATCCCTGTATATTTTCAGGGAGAATCCGACGGAGTATTTAATGACGGAGATTATTTTGATTTTTTTGGTAAAAGGAATTACGGAGGACAAACAACTACTTATAACACTAACAATGATTCTTCTTATTCAACAAATGAATATTACAATCTTTATTCCGATACGAGTATATACTGGGCTGAATGGGGCGGAGCAAACGGTTTGAGATTTTCAAATTCAAATTATTCTTCATCATTATCTTATACACCGGATTATTATTTTAATACGATTCATTTCGAAAAAGATAAGATCTATTATCAGGGAGAGAATGTCTCAGGATCCGATTACAGATATCTTAATACTGAAAAATTCCTCGGGGAAGGATGGTACTGGAATTTACTTTCTAACAATATGACAGTCAGTGATACGTTTTCACTCCCGGGCTTATCATCTTCACCGGCTAACTCATCACTTAGAATATTTGCTTATCCTAAGAATTACTCCGGCTCAATAGTAAATGAACACTCAATTGAAGTAAGGGTCAATGGTACTCTGATCAGTACATTATATTCCAATGATTTTGACAGGATTGACACAATTGTTGATTTTTCATCTTCTGTATTATCAGGTTCCTCAATCAATAACGTTAATGTCAAATATGTTGCGGCTCCGGGCTTTGACGGTTATATGTATTTTGACATGTTTGAACTTAAGTATCCGAAATCTTTCAGGTTTATCAATAAAAATCTTACTGCAAATTTAAACTCTTCCGATACGGTTTCTAAATTGTTTAAAATATCCGGATTTACTTCAGGCAATTCTTTAAACATGTATGACGTAAAAAATAATTTAAGAATTACTAATTTTACAAATACAGCGGACACTTTAAAATTTACAGCTAAAAGCGATGCTTTACTTCAGATTATAAATGACACAATTCGGAACAAACCAATCAGAATTAAACAGAAACAGGTTCCAAATTTAGTATCGGGCTCTAACGGAGCAGACTACCTTATAATTTACAATTCCCTTTTCCAGTCTCAGGCAGAGCAGCTGCGGGCTTACAGGCAATCACATGATAATTTCAGAAGCGTGAAAGCAGAGATAGAAGATATTTATGATATTTTCAACTATGGCATTGAAGACCCTATAGCAGTGAAATATTTTGTAAAATATGTAAATGACAACTGGCAGCTGCCGCGAAATAAATATGTATGTTTGTTCGGCAGAGGTTCACTGGATCCAAAAATGAATTCTTCAGCCAGTGTATACGGGAAAAATTATATACCTGTTTACGGTAATCCGAATTCGGACGGATATTTTGCAAATTTCAATACGGGAACATTTTTTTATTATGACATGGTTTCCGTGGGAAGAATTCCTGCTTACTTTACATCTGAAGCACAGACAATGGTAGATAAAATTATAGCCTACGAAAATGAATCACCGGACAGATGGTGGAAAACATTCACATTTATCACAGGTGGCTCTGATTATTCTGAACAGCAGTCTTATCAGCTGAGATCAAATTTTGAAACCGTTCAGTACATTAACGGACCTCCGATATCTGGTGAGTCAGTAAAAATATACAGAAATGATACATCAGGAAATGTCACTTTTAATTATGCTGATTCAATTAAAAATACGATTAACCGCGGAACACTTTATGTTAACTTCAGAGGACACGCAGGAAGTCATGACTGGGAAGTAGGAATGCAGGATCCGAATACTTTAAATAACGGGAATAAGCTTCCGATTATTCTAAGTCTTACCTGTTTCACAGGAGAAAACTCCAAATCAGAATTCAGAGGATTCGGGGAAAAATTCATGTATCTTGGCGGAAAAGGTTCTATAGGATTTGTGGGTACTACAGGTTGGAGCTTTGTTGCTGCCGGAAATGATTTTGGGACATATATCATTCAGACCATGAAACTTGACAGCACTAGGAGAATGGGTGATTTGCTTAAATCGGCGGGGAAAAGTATGAGCGCGGATTCTTTTTCTTTCTCTGTAAGGCACACGGTTAACTGTTACAATCTTTTAGGTGATCCTGCCGTAAAATTAAAATTACCGAAATATCCGGAATTTGTTATCAAAAATAGTGATTATAGTCTGTCAACCCAATCAGTTGTCTTAAACGAACCTATAACATTGAAAGTAACACCTAAAAATTACGGACTATATGCTGATACCTGTAAAATAAGATTTCAGTTGAAAAAGAATAATATAAACTATTTAATTAAAGATACTTCTTATCGGGCTTTCAGATTTATGGATACAGTTTTATACAAGTTTAAAATAGATTCTCCGGGAGTTTATAGTATGACTGTATTACTGGATCAGAATAACAGATACCCTTTTGAAGATGAATCAAATAATACAATTTCATTTAATATACCTTACAGCGATTACTCATTTTTACCCATAGGACCTGTAGATAACTCAATTATATTTAAAGACAGTGTTGAATTATCCGGATTAAATCCTTCATTAAATTACACTCAGAATTCTGTGAAAGTACTAATGCAGCTTGATACAAATAAATTTTTCAACTCTCCCGTTTTACAGACTTTTGCAAAAACCATAATAAGCGGTGCAGACACAAAATTCAGAACTTCATTGCCGGTTGTTATAAATAATACATTATACTACTGGAGAACGAATTCAGTGATCAACGGAGATACAACAGGCTGGACAAAGACCAGAGTTTTTATTTACAATAACGGATATGCTTCGGCGGAAGATAATGATAACATTAAAGACAGACTGGTAGGTGCAAATAAAATAGTGAATTTAATGAAGTACAGCTCTTCCCAGTTTTCCGAATCTGATTTTTATAATACAGGTTATTATAATGGCGGCATAAGATTAAACGAATATACTTCAAATCTTTTCGTCAGATCCTACGGAAGTAATGCAGAGGAAGCATCATATTTCAGCGTAGGAAACAGAAATATTTATATTGACGGAGGTGCGAATACCGGACTAAATCTGATCAAGGTTAAAAAGCTAAACGGAAGCATTCTTGAATTCAGGAATTTCAGAATGAATGCTGCAAACTCTTCGGATTCGCTGCTTGGTTTTTTAAACACGTTTGACTCTACATCTTATCTGATGCTGCTTAATGCTGCGTATGTACCGGGAGGTACAAATCTTTCAACCGGTGCAAAAAACAAGCTGAGAGAATTCGGAAGTATTTATTGCGATTCAATAGGTTTGACGGGATATTTTCATTCCTGGAGCTTTATCGGATCTATAGGTGCCGGTTCCACACAGGTTTCGGAAATGTTTGATCCGTGCTGCAGGCCGGCACCTATGTGTGTAAGCTGTGATCACTGGTCACAGGCGGTAAGCTCAATGATTGTCGTATTCAAAAAAACAGACGGCACAGTTTCTAATATAGTCGGACCTGCAAAAGAATGGAATGAATTTTACTGGAGCTTTTCGAGTATTCCTTCCAACAGCAGTCTGACATTTGACGTTATCGGGATAAATACAGCAGGAATACAGACACTTTTATTTTCAAATATTCAGACAAATAAATTTGTGGAATTAAGCTCAGTTGATGCACGGCAGTATCCCACACTGAATCTTCTTGCAAAACTTAATATCGATACAATCGCGGGAAAGGAATCTCCTGTTCTGAATTCTTTAAATGTAAATTATACACCGGCTTCTGAACTTATACTTGACAAAAACTCACTGCAGGTAAATTCAGGAAGCAAAGACAATATTAATTTATATAATTTTTCTTTTGACTATCACAATTCAGGATTTGGATTTAATTACGGTACAATTATAAATCTTTATAACGGATCTGTATCAGATGTCAATCTGATTTTAACAGATACGGTTTCCACACTTTTAAAGACTGACAGCACATTAAGATATTCTAACAGTTTTAACTTTCCTCCGGTAAGAGACAGTGCAAAGATATTTGTCAGCATAAAACCAAAGGATCTCTCAAATGAATTTTATTTATTCAATAATACGGCAGACTTCAGACTGAACTTTACAAAATCAGCATCCGAGCCGGCAGTAAAGGTATTAAGCGACGGGAAGGAAATTAAAAGCGGTGATTATGTCAGCAAAAATCCTGAGATTAAAATCACTATGGCAAATACCGGAAGTGAAGATTATTTATCAGACACAACAATTCTTAAGATCAGGCTTAATGGCAACTATGTTCCCTATCTGATTAGCGGAAGTATGAATCCGGTTTTGAAAACCATAAATTCAGATAACAGTGTTACAGGCAGTAATATATCATTAAATTATTTCCCTTCTCTGAATAATGGTGTAAACAAGTTATCATTTATATACAGGAAGGGTGAAGATTTCTCAGATACATTATCACTAGATGTGAACGTAAGTGACAGGCTCCTTGTAAATGATCTGTACAATTACCCGAATCCTATGAGAAGTGAAACTAACTTTATATTTGATCTTGCAGGTTATTTGCCGGAAGAATTATTTAAACTCAGGATATATACGACAAGCGGCAGACTGATAAAGGAAATTGAATACACGGCAAGAATTGGTAACAATGTTATTCCATGGAACGGAAAAGATAATGACGGAGACTTTGTTGCAAACGGCACTTACTTTTATAAATTAGTTTCAGGAGATGAATCAAAGTCAGAAGTAAAAGTTCAGAAATTAGTTATGCTTAAGTAATTTTATAACTTCAGAAGTATAGTTTTTTTAAAAAATATTAGCAGAAATTAAATCCCCAAACATCAATTATATTTAAATTATTTATGAAAAATTCAGTATTAATATTTATTTTTTTTATGTTGTTCGCTTGCAATTCATATTCACAGAATTATAACTGGATAACCCCGAATAAAACATATCTGAAAATGTATGTTGCGGAAGACGGGATGTACAGAATTAACAAGACAGATTTTACCAATGCAGGTATAAATGTTAATTCCATAGACCCGAGGACTATAAAAATTTACACAAGAGGAAATCAGATCCCCGTGTACTTCAGCGGTGAACAGGATGGTACATTTGATGCACCTGATTATTTTGATTTTTACGGCACACGAAACTACGGCGGACTTACGACTACTTATGATCATAATAATATTCCTGCATATGAAACAAATGAATATTATAATCAATATTCTGATACCAATATTTACTGGGCTGACTGGGGCGGTGCAAACGGTATAAGATTTACAGTTTCTAGCTACTCAACTATAAACAGTTTTTCCAACCTTTACTTTTATGACCTGCTTCATTTCGAAAAGGATTATTTTTATTCTCAAGGCGAAGCTTTAAATTCCAATGACCTTAGATTTCTAAGCACAGATAAATTCAGAGGTGAAGGCTGGTACTGGTCAACTCTTTATGACAATCAGACTTTGAGCGATACTTTCTCAATTCCTAATCTGTATACTTCGCCTCAGACAGCATCCGTTAAAGTGTTTGCCTATCCGTCAAACAGAAGTACGTCTATATTAAATGAGCACACTCTTCAAATTTCTGTAAATGGAAATCTTATTACAACTTTGTATTCAAATGATGTAAATAAAATAGATACAACGGTTACATTCTCAAGTTCATTGCTTTCAAATTCAACAGTCAATAATGTTTCAATAAAATACGTTCCGGCTGCCGGATATTCAGGATCAATGTACGTTGATATGTTTGAGGTTCAGTATCCGAGAATTTTCAGGATTAACAGTGGAAAAATATCCGCCAGTCTTGGCGGTTCTGATACTACATCAAAATTATTCAGGATCAGAAATTACAACTCCGGAAGCCCTGTAAATATATATGACGTTAATAACAATGTAAGGATAAATACTTTTACATCGACTCTCGATACACTGAAATTTACAGCCAGAAGCAATGCTAAATTCGAAGTGGTCAACAGTGACATAACAAAGAAACCGCTCAGGATCAAACAAAAAACAGTCCCTGATTTCCTGACAAATTCAAACGGAGCAGATTATCTTATCATTTATCACAAATCATTGCTTACTCAGGCAGAACAGCTTAGAGCTTACAGACAGACGCAGGACGGATTCAGATCATTCAAAGCCGATATAGAAGACCTTTATGATGTTTTTAATTATGGACTTGAAGATCCTGTTGCTGTCAGAAATTTTACAAATTATATTTATAATAACTGGACATTACCTAAGCTAAGTTACATCTGTCTGCTGGGAAGAGCTTCGCTGGATCCCAAAAAGATTAATTCAACTTCGTCATATTATCAGAATTTAGTACCTACATACGGTTACCCGCCTTCAGACGGATATTTTGCAAATTTCAATATCGGTACTTTCTGCTATTATGATATGATTGCAATAGGAAGATTGCCGGCTTATACTCCATCTGAAGCACAGACCATGGTTGATAAGATCATTTCTTATGAAAGTCAAAGTCCGGACACCTGGTCAAAGGACTTTATATTTATTACAGGCGGCGGAACTTCATCAGAGCAGCTTTCACACCAATCAAAGTCAAATTTTGAAATCAGTTCTTATATAAATCCTGCATCAATCTCGGGGAGAGCTCATAAGATCTACAGATCAGATACTTCAGGAGTTCCTACTTTTAATCTCAAGGACTCAATAAAAAATGATATGAGCAGAGGCAGTCTGTATGTGAATTTCCGGGGACATGCCGGGAGCCACGACTGGGAAGTTGCAATGGATGACCCGAATACTCTTTCCAACGGAAATAAACTTCCGCTTGTTTTAAGTCTTACATGTTTTACCGGAGAGAATTCAAAAGCAGATTACCGGGGTTTTGGAGAAAGATTTATTTACCTGTTCGGCAAAGGCGCAATTGGTTTTGTCGGGACTACCGGCTGGAGCTATTCACAATATGGAAACGATTTCGGAACACATATTCTTCAGACAATGAAAACCGATACTGCAAGAAGAATAGGAAAGCTTACAAAATATGCTCAAACAAAAATGTCTCAGGACTCACTTTCTTTCAGCATCAGACATACTCTGAATTGCTATACTTTGATAGGTGATCCGGCTGTAAAGCTGAACTTTCCCGTAAGACCCGAATTGTCCATTACTAATTCAGATTGTAAATTGTCAAACAATTTTCCGAATGTAGGTGATAATATTACTCTTACGGTTACTCCCAGAAATTTCGGAACGAACTGTGATTCGGCGAAAGTCCGGATGCAGTTAAAAAAAGACAACCAGAATTATTACGTAAAAGATACAACTATAAGATATTTAGGTCTCGAAACATCATTAAATTACAACATAAATATAGATTCAGTCGGATTATATACTGCTACCATAACTCTTGATTTAAATAACTGGATACCTCTTGAGAACAAAAGCAACAATGTTACTACTATAAATATACCGGTCAAAAACACGGCATTTGTACCTTTAAAGCCTGTAAACAATTCAGTAATAAATACTGACAGTGTGGAATTCAGCGCTTTGAACCCAAGGCTGAATACAATTTCAAATACTATAAAAGTAATTCTTCAGATGGATACAAGTTCATCTTTCAATTCACCGCTTCTGAAGACATTTGCTAAAACCGGTATTTCGGGAGTGACTACAAAATTCAAGTCTCCGGTATCTTTGCTTGTAAACAATAAATTATATTTCTGGAGAACTAACTGTGTCATTAATAACGACAGCTCCGGATGGTCTTCACTTCAGACATTTATTTATAACAACACAATAACTTCTTCTGCAGTAAAATCCACCGATGAAAATTCTTCCGGCACAAACATTACAGTATTAAAAAATAATCCGAATCAGTATTCACAGTCAGATTATTCGAATACAGCTTACAAGACAAACGGAATTGAGCTTTCCGAATATACTGCTAATCTATATGTCAGATCTTATGGCAGCAATGCTGAAGAGTCGTCATATTTCAGTGTCGATAATAAGAATATATATATTGACGGAGGTATGAATACAGGATTGAATATTCTTAAAGTTAAAAAAGTCAACGGGAGCATAGTAAATTTTAAGAATATCAAAATGAACTCCGGTACTTCCAATGATTCGCTTGTCAGTTTTTTAAATACCTTTGATACAACTCATTACATCATGCTTTTAAATGCAGCTTATGTACCGGGCGGAGTGACTCTTAATGCTGCTGCCAAGAATAAACTGAAACAGTTTGGTAGTATTTATTGTGACTCGATTGGTCTTATC
Organism: Bacteroidota bacterium; assembly: GCA_036782875.1. Classification (GTDB taxonomy): domain Bacteria; phylum Bacteroidota; class Ignavibacteria; order Tepidaquicellales; family Tepidaquicellaceae; genus JAGPCH01. Next base: position 12,246 of record DAIPYG010000045.1, read on the forward strand.
AGTTATTTCCATTCCTGGAGTCTAATCGGATATTTAGGTGCAAATCAAAGTCAGGTATCAGAGATGTTCGATCCATGCTGCCGACCTGCTCCGGGATGTGTATCCTGCGATCATTGGCTGGAAGCGATTAGCTCAATGAATGTTACACTTAAAAGATCTTCGGGAGCTGTTTCCAATATTGTAGGTCCTGCTCAGTCCTGGACTGATTTTTCGTGGACACAGACTTTGAATCCAAACAGCAATATTTTGTTTGATGTGTACGGAATAAATACAAATAACCAGCAGACACTTCTTATATCAAATCTGCAGAGTGCAGCTTTCAATGACCTTAGTTCTATTAATGCTTATCAGTATCCTAAACTGAATTTAGTTGCAAAAATAAATATTGATACATCTGTTGGCAGGTTATCTTCCGTTCTGAATTCCATAAAGGTGAATTTTACGCCTCCATCTGAAATAACCTGGGATGTTAATTCTCTTAAAGTTTCATCCAATTACAAAGTGGGAGAAAGTATGAAGATGGGCTTTGATTATTATAATGCAGGATACACGAATATTCCTGGTGTTATTATAAATGTATTCAAGAAGAATATTTATGCTCCTAATCTTATTTCTACGGATACTATTACATATACATTAAAACCTGACAGCTTAAAATCTTTCAGCAGTAAATTCACGATTCCTTACTTCAGAGACAGTTTGAGCATGATTGTAGAGCTGAAGCCGAAAGGCCAGTTCAGTGAGTTTTATTCATATAATAATAATGTTACTTATACAATGAGCACTGTCCGTTTATACAGACCGGTTAACATTCAGCTCTACAGTGATAATCAGTTACTGAACAACGGTGATTTTGTAACCCGTAAACCGGAGATAAAGATCTCAGTTTCTGATCCTGAGTTTTCAGCTTCTTTGATCTCAGATACGACAAAGCTTTCTTTGAAACTTAATAACAGGTATGTTCCTTATTTTGTCAGCGGAAAAATAAATACGGAATTCAAAGTAATTGATAAGGAGAAAACAAGATCAGGAGAAAGCAATACTTTGATCTTTTATCCTGAGCTTTCCACCGGTCAGAATAATCTTACAGTATCTTACGGATCAGACGGTGACAACTCTGACACAATTTCTTATGATGTATTTGTAAGTGATGAACTTGCAGTTAAGGATCTATACAATTATCCAAATCCTATGAAAGACGAAACGAGTTTCATTTTCAATCTGGCCGGTTCTTTCGTGCCTGATAATTTTAAAATAAAGATTTATACTGTATCGGGTAAACTGATTAAGCAGATCCAGGCTTCTGTAAATATTGGAAACAACAAAATACCCTGGGATGGAAGAGATGATGACGGTGATTTCATATCAAATGGCACTTATCTTTATAAGCTGGTTACAGAAGATGATTCCAAGACGATCACACAAACTCAAAAACTTGTAATACTAAGATAAAATATTTAAAGACCAAAAATAAAAGAGGCATAGAATAATAATCTATGCCTCTTTTTTATTGATCTCACTGAGATTTATTTTGCAAGCTCCGATTCGATCACCGAAGTCAGTTCATCGGATTCAGGTTTAACTTTGCTTTTGTATCTTGCTGTAATATCTCCATTTTTACTGATTATGAATTTTTCAAAATTCCATCCTATATCTCCGGCAGGTTCAGAATTTATTGTAAGTCTTTCATACAAAGGACTTTTGTCATCTCCGAGAGCCTTAACTTTATCGAATAACGTAAAAGTCACATTATATTTAGATTCACAAAATGTTCTGATCTCATCATTTGTTCCCGGTTCCTGTTCACCAAAATCATTACACGGGAAAGCAAGTATTTCAAAACCTTTGTCTTTGTATTTTTCATAGATCGCTTCGAGTCCTTCATATTGAGAAGTGTACCCGCATTTTGAAGCAACATTCACTATCAGCAGGACCTTTCCTTTGTAGTCTGACAGGCTCTTATTTTCGCCGTTCATTGTAATTACGGAAAGATCGTAAATATTTTTGTTCAAACTTTTATTCCCTTCTGATTTTATTTGATTTGAATTTATTCCTGATTTGTCATTTGAGTTCTGACTTGTTGACCTTGAGCAGCTGATAATTGTAATTTGTATTACTGACAACAAAATTACGAGTATAGATTTTTTTAGCATTTTTATTTTTTAGTTAAATCAATTTACAGATTTCATAACTTCTTTAGTAATTAAAAAATTCATTATATCAATTTTCAACACTCATAGTTCCTAATTCTCCTTCACTGCTGGCAATGACAACACATGCAAGGGAATCTGCAATTACATTCGGCACTGTCCTGCACATATCAAGTATTCTGTCGACCCCGATTATCAAAGCTATTCCTTCTTCAGGAATACCAACGGACTTCAGAACTATTATTAGCATTATCAGTCCTATTCCGGGGACCGGAGCTGTTCCTATAGCTGCAAGTGCGGCTGTAAAAACAATTGTAAGCTGCTGTGTAAGGTTAAGATCGAATCCGTATACCTGTGCAATAAACATTGCAGCAACTGCCTGATACAGAGCAGTTCCGTCCATGTTGACAGTTGTCCCCAGCGGAAGAACAAAACTGGCAATCCTGTTAGGAACGCCTAATTTTTTTTCACATATATCCATTGTTACCGGCAAAGTTGCTGCCGAAGAACTTGTTGAAAATGCTACAGCAATAACAGGTCTCTGCACTTTGAAAAAGTTGAACACATTTACCTTCGTAAATATTTTCAACAAAACCGGATACTCTACAAATGTTAGGATTGTCAGACCTATTATTACAGTCAGGGAATATAACAGAAGTGTCTGAAGAATATTGAATCCGAATTCGGCTACAGTCGCTGAGATAAGCGTAAATACTGCAATCGGAGCAACATACATTATTTTTTCCACAAGCATTATCATCGCATTTGATATTCCGTCAAAGAAATCTATTACTGTTTTCGATTTATCTGTTTTAATCTGTGACAGAAATATTCCGGTAAGTATTGCAAAAAAAACTATCTGTAAAAAATCTCCGTCTGCTATTGCTTTAAATGGATTCCTTGGGACTATATTAACAATAAAATCAACTATGTTCATTGATACATTCTGATCAATTTTACTTTGGGCATCATCCTGAAATGTTTCAAGTAATCTTGCTTTGGTTTCTTCCGGCATGAACTTGCCGGGCTGAATAATATTTGCACAGACAAGCCCGATTGTAATTGCAATCAATGCTGTCAGAGCATAAAAGCCAAGTGTTTTGCCGCCAATTTTTGCAATGTGCTTCAGGTCAGATAATGACGCCGCTCCTACTATTAGCGATGCAAGTACAAGAGGAACAGCTATCATTGTCAGAAGGCGGATGAATATATCCCCCACCGGCTTGAGCATTACTCCTATTGTCCTTACCTTTCCTATTTCTTTTATATTTTCAAATGTCTGTTTATCTTTATCTGAATATTTAACCTCTAAGATTAAATTATCTTTAAGCTTCCTGTCTTTTACAGAATTAAAGTATTTGATAACAGACAGCTGCGAGTTTGAATCAAAAGATTTCAGAAGCGAATCTTTTTTCAGAAATGTGATTTCTGTCCAGTCATTTATTATTACAGGATCACCTGATGTTTTAAGTTCAAGCTTATGCTGATCAATATGAAATATCGAGCCGAATAGTGCTCCCAGTATCAATGCTATTGCTATCCGGGTATGTAATTTTATTTTCATATCGATCTAATTATTATTAATTATTATTTATTATTTTATCCCTGAATTTCTGGGACAGATATAAAACGAATGAACTTATCAGGCTGATGACCATAATTGAAGGCCACAGATCCGATCTTACAAAATCTATTTCATAGAACTGTTTTACAAGATATATAAAACCGGAATTAATGTTTGTAGCTGCAAAGAAAATATAAACCACCAGAAGCAAAAATCCATAAAGAAGATATGTAAGTTTGTTCTCTTCAGCTTTAGGAAGAACAATTGAAAAATAATTTGTAATGTTAGTAATGATCATAATTGTCAGCATTACCATCTGGATATCCTTTTCAGATACCTGATGATATTTTTCCACAATGTAAACGCCGGTATATCCGGCCGCAACAATGACCAGAGCCGACAGCAGTACAAATGAAATCAGGTCTTTCATGAAGTTCTTTGTTCTTTCAGTGTTGGTGTTTTTTAAAGTAATCATAAATGCCGGCAGACCAATCCCAAATATATTTATCAGGGATACTCTCCGGGGAGTCAGCGGAAAATCGAGCAGAAATAACAACGAAAGCAGGGTTATATATATCACGAAAAAATTCTTTGTGATGAAAAGTTTCCCCACGGATTTCACAGTGTTGACGATCTTATTCCCTTCGTCAAATATCTGAGGAAGCAGTGAGAATTTGTTTTTCAGCAATACAATATCAGCGATCTCTTTTGTAATGCTGCTTCCCTCTTCCATTGCAATACCCATATCGGATTCCTTTATTGCCGGCAGATCATTTACGCCGTCTCCGATCATCGCCGTATAGATCTTTTCTTTTTTCAGGGTTTTAATTATTCTAAGCTTGTGTTCAGGTTTCAGGCGGGCAAATATCACATTATTAAGAACAACTTTCTTAAAATCCTCATCACTGATATTTTCAAGATCACTTCCCGATATCATATCCGAATCTTTTACATTCCAGCCTATCTCATTTGTAACTTCCTGTATTGCCCTGGCAGAATCTCCTGACAATATTTTAATTTTAATTCCATTTTCTTCGAATAATTTTATTGCTTCGAGCACATCATCTCTGATCTTATCTGATATCGATACAATGCAAAGCGGTTCTATCTTCAGAGAATCCGGACTGTCTCTGAGGTTTTCAAGTGTTTCACTGGTATTTATTATGCCGAACAAAACATTTCTGTATATGCTTAATTTATAATCATCAAATAATTTTCCTGTTTCATCCTTATATTTCTGTTCAAGCTTTGCTGATAGAATATCATATGCACCAAGTATAAAGGTTACAGTCTCATTTCCCTTCTTTGCCTGAATCATACTCATTTTCCTTTCTGAGCTGAACGGGTATTCATCCGTAAACACATAACTTTTATCCGGTTCAAAAACGTCAATCGCATTTATTGTTGCATTCTTATCGCTTGTAAGGTATGCATAAGTGCCTAACAAAGATTTCACTACATCTTCGGATCTGTCAATACTTAATTTATGCAAACTGTGAACGCTTAATTTATTCTGCGTAAGTGTTCCGGTTTTATCCATGCATACTACCTGAACATTTGAAAAAGATTCAATGGCATTCAGCTTCTGAACAATAGCTCCCAGCTTGCTGATCCTCGATACACCTACAGCAAAAGTGACAGTTGACATAAGGACAAGACCCTGCGGAACAAGAGATATAAGTATCGTTGATATCTTCCTTATGAAATCTATGCTGAATCCTTCCTTATTAAAAGTAATCTCAAGAATTACAAGAATTACTGCAACGGCAAAGAGGATCTTGACGATCGCGTTTATTTTTCTCTGCAAGGGAGTCAGATCGAATTTATATTTTTTCGCCTGTTCGGTGATCTGAGCTGCATAGCTGTCATTACCTATTTTCTCAGCTTTATAAAATCCGTTACCCGAAAGACAAAAACTTCCCGAAAGGATCTCATCATTATCTTTTTTATGGATTGGATTAGATTCACCTGTAAGTAGTGATTCATCAATTTCCAGATGATTTGAATAAGCTACGCTGCCGTCGACAATTACCTGATCTCCCCGTTGAAGTTTAATAATATCATCAAGAACTATTTCTGTCGGTTCCAAAGAAACTTCCTTACCGTCACGCATTACAATAACCTCATTCTTTAGCAGCAGATTGACTTTATCAAGCGCGTGCTTTGCTTTGATCTCCTGATAAATTGCAAGGAAAGTATTTAAAAAAGCAATGGAGAGAATTCCAATGCTGTCAAGAAGTAATCGTTTATCTGATGTAGTGAAATAGAAATACACCAGAAAAATAATAATAGATAAGATCACCAGATTAAAAACCGAAAATAGATTTTCAATAAAAATCTCTCTGAGTGTTTTTGTCTTTGGCTTGGAAGATCTGTTCTGAAGTCCCCTGGAAATTCTATCCCTGACCTCTTCGGCTGTAAGTCCGCTAAACTCCAAATGTGTAGTTTTAATTTAAGATGCTTAAATTATTAAATTTAGATTTGAAAGGATATATTATAATTGATAAGAAGTAAGCAACGGACTTTAATATTGTTTTTTATAAAAGGTAGAGTTAATTTCACGGCAAATGCAGATCAAAAAATTCTTACTGGCTTTTTTTATTATTTTTTCACTCAGCTTTTCCTTTCAGCCTGTAACATCTTATGCAAAGGAACGAGAAGTAATAGTTTATATTATGAATAAAGATCTGGACAGTAATACTTCAGATTTTATTAACAAAAATGAACACAGGAAATTTGTGATTCAGCTTTCATTAATCCTGAATGTGATGATGATCAATAAAAGTAAAGTAACATTTAATACATCTTAAATGCTTACTGTTATTTATTATTTTACTGCTTTTTCAACGGAATATTTATCTGAACTCTTTATTAATAACATCAATCTCTCCCGGATAAGAAATACCTCCCAAAAATGTATCAATGGTCGGCTGAATTTTCAGTGTTAGCTTAGAACTGTTGCCTGATTTTCCGCCTATGGATAATGCAAGGTTTATCAGCTTTTCATATCCTCCGTTTCCTATAAGCTTAGCCATATCTATCTTTACCGGAATCGGTATTGTTGTTGACTGTCCGACCCCGGGAACCGTAATAGGCTTATCTATCTCTCCGGTTAACATTTCTGTCCCGTCAATCAGCAATCTCCAGTCCAGTGATTTTATAAGACTTGAAGACTCTTTTGATCCTCCCGGATATGTATCAGGATTTTTTGCGATAAGGTTCACAGTAAACGCAGCATCCAATTTTCCTCCGGTAAATGCGGCAAGTAATGCAGCTCCGTCAAGAATATTCAGATCCTTAATAGAATTAACGTTATTGAGTTTTACACCGGCAAGATTGAAATTATCCACAGATCCCAATTTGAACTGAAGTCGTTTTGCATTATCAATTGTATTGTTTACACCGGAACAACCGAACTGAAAATTAATCAATAATAAAAATATTACTGAATAGAAAAGTTTTGTTATCATATCAAATTTAATTTTTAATTATATAAATATAATCCATTTGAAATCAAATATATATTCGGAAGAAACTGTCTTATCTTTGACTTTAATATCACTCTCGGTTTAGGTATTTTTACATAAATAATATAGAACTTGAAATTACAAGAGACCCGAAAACAATCAGAAAGAACTGTACTTGTCTGTTATTCAAACCGAAGAGATAAAAAGAATTATCATACTGAGGATTCTCTTGATGAACTTAAATTTTTAGCAGAGACCGCAGGAGCAGAAGTAGTGAATACTTTTTTTCAGGAAAATGATCTGTACGATTCCAGATTCATGATCGGAAAAGGAAAAGCAGAAGAGATCGCTGAATATGTGGAGAAAAATAATATTCAGCTTGTGATCTTCGAGAATGAACTTGTTTATACTCAGTTAAGAAATCTTGAAAATAAGATCAAATGCAAGATCATTGATAAATCAAATCTCATACTAGACATCTTCGCATCAAATGCACGCAGCGCTCAGTCAAAGCTTCAGGTTGAACTTGCGCAGTTGGAATATACTCTCCCAAGACTTACAAGAGCCTGGACACACTTATCAAAGCAATTCGGCGGCATAGGTACAAAAGGTCCCGGTGAAACACAAATTGAAACTGACAGAAGACTTGTCAACACACGGATATCCGTTCTGAAGGAAAAATTAAAGAAAGTTGCCGAACAGAGAAAAACACAGTCCGGTGAAAGAAAAAATTTTTTCAGGATATCTCTGGTAGGATATACAAACGTCGGTAAATCAACACTGCTTAATACTCTTACCAATGCAAACGTATATGTTGAAAATAAACTTTTTGCTACACTCGATACATCAACTAAAGTACTGGAATTGCTTGTTTCCGAAGACGGAACTGTTACAAAGTTTCCAAAGAAGATTCTCGTATCGGATACAGTAGGATTTATAAAGAACCTGCCGCATAATCTGATAGAATCATTTAAGTCAACTCTTGCTGAAGTAATAGAATCTGATCTTCTTCTTCATGTGATTGATGTTTCAAATGAAAACTTTGCTGAACAGATGGAAGTCGTAAAAGAAACACTCACAGAGATAGGTGCTGACAATAAAACAATTTTAAATGTATTCAATAAAGTTGATATGATAGAAGATCATGATCTGATTTCAAATCTTAAATCTGAATTCAGGGATTCGGTTTTCATTTCAGCCGGAAAAGGGTTGAACATAAATACATTGATGGAAAAAATAAAGTCCGAGCTGAATAAGGATAATACAGAGCGAACTATTAAATTAAAACCTGACGAGCATAAAAAAGTCAGCATGATCTATAAGCTGGCTGAAGTCAGCAAGATCAAGTATCTTAAAAGCGGAATAAAAGTTACATTTAAAACGAATGACAAGAATTATTCTAAACTGAAGACATTGCAGGAAGATTAATTGAACAATTAGAAACTAAACTATTAAATTAAACCAAAAAGGAAAAATATCATGCAAACAGTAGGAACATACAAAGGTGTTGATTATTACGGCATTGATGAAATGCTGACAGATGAAGAAAGATCCATAAGAGATACAGTCCGGGATTTTGTAAGTGAAGAAGTAATACCTATCATTGAAGAATATAATCAGGAAATGCAGTTCCCGGCTCAGCTTATTCCAAAAATGGCAGCGCTCGGCATTTTCGGACCCACCCTTCCTGTTGAATACGGAGGAATGGGAATTAACAATATTGCATACGGACTTATCATGCAGGAGCTTGAAAGAGGTGACAGCGGAGTGAGAAGCTTTGCATCGGTTCAGTCTGGACTTGTAATGTATCCGATCTATACTTTCGGGAGTGAAGAACAGAGAAAAAAATATTTACCGAAGCTCGCTGCAGGAGAGCTTATAGGATGTTTCGGATTGACAGAACCGGACTTCGGCAGTAATCCGGGCGGAATGATAACCAAAGCTGAAAAAAAAGACGGCGGATATATTTTAAACGGAGCAAAGATGTGGATCACTAACGGAACAGTTGCAGACGTAGCAGTAGTATGGGCTAAGCTTGATGGAAAAGTAAGGGGATTCTTAGTTGATAAAGGAACAAAAGGATTTTCAGCACCTGAAACTAAACATAAGCTTTCGCTCAGAGCGTCAGTTACATCAGAGCTCGTGTTTGAAGACTGCTTTATTCCAGAGGACAGCATTTTACCAAACAGTACCGGTCTTAAATCACCTCTGATGTGTCTTACACAGGCTAGATACGGTATTGCTTGGGGAGTTGTCGGATTAGCTATGGAATGCTATAACACTGCTTTGAATTATTCTCTGTCAAGAGTTCAGTTCGGAAAGCCAATTGCCGGATTCCAGCTTACACAGGAAAAATTAGCATACATGGTAACTGAAATAACAAAAGCGCAGCTGCTGAATTATCAGCTTGCAAAATTGAAAGATTCCGGGAAGATGCGTCCGCAGCAGGTTTCAATGGCAAAAAGAAACAACTGCGAGATTGCAAAGATCATAGCCGGCATGGCAAGAGAGATGCTCGGGGCAAATGGAATTCTTGATGAATATCCTATTATGCGACACCAGAATAATATTGAATCCGTAAAGACTTATGAAGGTACACACGAAATGCATACTCTCATACTTGGTGAAGATGTAACCGGTATTGCTGCTTTTGAGTAAAAAGAAATGGATAAAAAGAAGCGGAAGATAATAAATCTACTTCATCTGCATTGAATATCTAAAGTAAAACATGAAAGCATCAGGAAGGAAAAAAATATAAATGGTCTGGAAGAAATAAGTAAGCAAAAATGAAAACATTTGACATACCTGTATATTACAGAAGTCCGGTTATTTCCAAAATTAAGAATTCACGGAAAATTAATGATCCGCGAAAGAAAGATTATTCTCCGACGGAGCTTAACTTCGGACCGGTCATATTTTATATAGCGAGGCACTTTGGATTCTGTTACGGTGTTGAAAATGCGATTGAAATATCATACAGAGCAATTGAAGAGAACCCTGACAAAAGAATTTTTCTGTTAAGCGAAATGATACATAATTCCGATGTCAACAATGATCTGATGAACAGGGGCGTAAAATTCATAATGGATACTTCAGGAAGACACATAATAAACTGGAGCGAACTAAAGAGTGATGACATTGTAATAATTCCCGCATTCGGAACAACCCTTGAGATCGAGCACAAGCTTTCGGCTGTAGGAATTGATCCGTTGAAATACAATACGACCTGCCCTTTCGTGGAGAAAGTATGGAACAGAGCTGATTCGCTGGGGAAAGAGAATTTCACTATTATCGTTCACGGAAAATACAAACACGAAGAGACACGCGCAACATTTTCACACAGCAAAGAATCCGCACACACATTGATAATACGCGATATCGAAGAAGCAAAAGTTCTCGGTCAATTTATGAAAGAAGAAATCACAAAGAAAGAATTTTTTAATATTTTTGAAGGAAGATTCTCTGTTGATTTCAATCCGGACATACATCTGGAAAGAATTGGAGTTGTAAATCAAACAACAATGCTTGCTACCGAGACGCAGGCAATTGCAGATTATCTAAAAGAAATAATAAAAAGTAAATTCGGCGCTGAAAATATACAGGATCATTTTGCAGATACACGTGATACTTTATGTTACGCAACTCATGACAATCAGAAAGCAACTTACGGACTTCTTGAAAGAGATGCTGACCTTGCGATCGTAGTGGGCGGATATAACAGTTCAAACACTTCTCATATTGTCGAACTTTGTGAAGAAAGACTTCCTACTTACTTCATTTCATCCGCAGATAAGATCATTTCAAAAGAGCTTATAAGTCATTTTAATATTCACAATCAGATAGAATTATCTTCGAATAATTTTCTGCCGGAAAAGGAACCTGTAAAGATAATTTTGACAAGCGGAGCATCCTGTCCCGATTCTATAGTAGATGAAGTTCTTCAGAAAATTGTTTCATTTTATAAAGGTGCTAAGAGCACTGAAGAAGTAATGAATGGTATTTAGTAAGAAAAAACTAATTTTTAAATTTTATATCTTTTGAGAACTCACACTAAAGAAACTCAGGAAATACTTACACCTGATCTTATCATTGAAATTCTTAAAAAAGGAAATCAGCGGTTTGTAAATAACATCAAAGCTCACCGGAATCTTCTCGAACAGGTTAACGAAACCTCAACCGGTCAGTTTCCTTTTGCAGCAATATTAAGCTGCATAGATTCCAGAACATCGGCAGAACTTATTTTTGATCAGGGACTCGGTGATATTTTCAGCATCAGGATAGCCGGTAATATTTTGAATGATGATATTCTCGGCAGTATGGAATTTGCATGTAAGATCGCGGGCAGCAAGCTTATTGTTGTCTTAGGGCATACCAACTGCGGTGCAATCATCGGTGCATGTGATGATATTAAGCTCGGGCATCTTACCACTCTTGTTAACAAAATAAAACCATCTATCGAAATAGAAAATCAGACAAAGTCAGAAAGGAATGGAAAGAATATAAAGTTCGTTGAGAATGTTTCTGTCAATAATGTAAAACTTACTGTAGAAGGTATCAGACGCAGAAGCCCGATACTTTCTGAAATGGAAACCCAAAAAAAAATAAAAATAATCGGCGGGATGTATGATGTGGAAACAGGGATCGTAAAATTTTTATAATTTAAAAAAAGAAGCGGCAATTATTACCGCTTCTTATAATTAATTAATATCAAGTTAAAATCTAAATTATATTTCTACACTTTCCTTCTGAAACATCTTCTGAAACTCTCTCTTTTTCCTGCTCTTCCAGCTTCCTTTGTGATAAGCATAGCCTGCAATAAGCGGCATAGCAATGGTCGCTTCACAGTAAACCATTTGTTCGTATGTCATATCTACTTTTCCCCATGAGCTTGCTTCTTTCAATGTAGATCCTGATAACGCTCCGTCTCTGTCATCTGCTACGGTAATCTGAATAGCATACTTGTGCATAGGCACTTCCTTGTTAAGAATTTCCGCAGCTACTACAGTATCCTGTGCAAAATTTTTCGGTACTCCGCCACCTACCATAAAGAGCCCTGTTTCATTTGCTTCAAGCTTTATTTTTGTAAGTTCAAGAAAATCCTTTGCTGAGTCCAAAGAAACGTGAGAGCCCGGATTATGAAACTGATGATGAACAAATCCGAATCCCGCAGAGCAGTCAGAGAAAGCCGGCACAAAGATCGGAACATTATTTTCATATGCTGCCAGAACTACGGAATCTTTGTTCTTTCCGTTCTTTGAAAGATATTCACCCATATGCCAGATGAACTCTCGTGAAGAGTATGGTCTGTGCTCAAGCGAATCACATATCTTTCCGATTATCATATCACATTCCCTCAGATCTTCTTCGTCTATGTATGTATCATATATCCTGTCAATCATAAGCTCTCTCATTTCATTATCATCTACAAACTGTGAGCCTTTATAATGTTTATAACCGAGACCTTCAAAGAAATCCTGATCCACCATAATCGCGCCTGTAGAGACTATCGCATCCACCATATTATTTCTTACCATATCTACTACTACATTCTTTAATCCAGCGGAGAACAGTGATCCTGCAAGACACAGCATTACGGAACAGTTTTTATCTGCAAGCATCATATCATAATATTTTGCGGCAGTCGCCAGATCTCTGGATGAAAAAGCCATATCCTGCATATCTTCCACAAGTGATATGACATTATGTTTCTTAATATCTATGTGCTGTATGGTTTCCTTAAGATAATCTTTTTTTGTTTTCATAAACTTATTTAATTGATTTTAATTTCGTTAAATATAAAAAATCTCTGCCAGTTATAAAATGTAGTTATTACATTTATTTATATTTTTGTGTTTTATAATTACATTTATCAGTATATAGAACTATTTAATTTTTTTAATATTATTATTAAATCATTATAATTTAATTTTATTTATTTAATAAGAAGCATCTTCCTTGTCTCAACATACCCGTTTGTCTTTAGCCTGTAGTAGTAAATTCCGCTTGCAAATTTATCTCCGGAAAAATCAACCGAATAATATCCGGCAGGTTTATTTTCATTAACAAGATCAGCTACTTCGTTTCCGAGAGCATCATATACTTTTAAAGAAACAAATCCCATATTTGAAATTCCAAATTCAAGATGAGTTACCGGATTAAAAGGATTAGGATAATTCTGTGATAGATAGTATTTACCGGGAACTCCGATGACAGCTTCACCGGATAAATCATAATATTTAAAATTTCCGTTAAAATCGATCTGCTTCAGTCTGTATTTATATTTACCTGATGAGAGATTTCTGTCTTCAAAAAAATAATTTTGTGTCGTATTTGAATTTCCGGATCCACGGACAGAACCCGCTATGGTCCAATCAATAATACCCTGGTCATTCAAAGCAAATCTTTCTATTTCAAAACCTGAATTATTAATTTCAGATGATGTGCTCCAGTTAAGAAAAACAGTTCTATTATTTACTGAAGATGTAAACGATGCGAGTTCGACAGGAAGAGGAACATCAGGAGTTACATATACTTTAAAAATATATTCACTCGGAGAACTCTCACCGTTGTTCGGCAGCTGTGCTTTTATTCCGCCGAAGATATAACCTGCAAAAGTTCTTCCTGTGAGCTGATCCAGCTTAATCACCTCATTTTCATAATGAGGCACTGATTCATTAAGAATAAACTTTGCATTTGTGCCTAAGAGTGCCGGAAATTTCAGGTTTAAAACTTTCTCTTCAGACAAACCGTTCGGTAATCTTGTTAGCGTAGTTATGTCTTTAATGAATGGAACCAGTGAATCATACACTAATGAATTAGTATTTTCATTATAATAATAAAGACTTGTTCCCCCGAAAAAAGTAGTGTGCATTTTCTGTGTCCCCGCATTAAAAAGAGTCATATTAGAACAGGTGTATTGACTCATCTTCTGTTCAAAACTGTAATCTACTGTAACTCCGTTTTCATCTACATAAATTGGATTCAGATAAGGAAGATCAATATTATTTTTAAAAACTCCGCCATACAAGATCATGTAAGGAGTTACACCGTCAGGCTTAACAGCGGAGACAACATTCATATCTCTTCTGTGATACTCGACTGTATCTGTAAATGCACTGTAATCAGCAATGCTTACACTCACTCCGTTATCAATGACTTTGAATTTTTTTATCTGGTTTGAATAGACCTGATTGTTAACATTTCTTCTGTATGTCCCGGTGAATTTGTGTCCGCCTATCAAATAGAAATAATCACCGAGTTTATGGAGCTCACCCCCTGCAATCTGAAGCCTTGAATCTGTAACTTGTCTTATAAACGGAGCAACAGATGTTCCGTTTGTGACAGCATTTATAATTTCACTGACATCAATAACTTTCAGTAAAGGAAAAGTAATAAGACCGTTTGTAGTACTGTCATACCCGTAACCACCGGAGAAATAAAGTTTATTCCCGATTTGTGCTGACTGCATATTCGCAGATCGCATCTGATCGGCAATGCTTAACGGGAGATCAAGGAAAATATTTCTTGACCACGTCTGATTGGTTGAAGGATCAACAACATATACATTGATATTTGAATACTGCTTCGGAAATGAATTCAATGCGGTGAATCCGTGAAGCCCGTTTATTCTTCCGCCGATAAATAGCCACTTACCGCCTGACTGTGCAAAGGCAAACGAATGTATAAGAGGTGAACCGGGAATATTGATCTGTTCAAGCTCGACTGTATAAGGATCATCTGCTGCTTCTAAAATATTGCCTGTAAAAAATAAAACTGTACAAATAAGAATTTGAAAAAATATTTTCATTGGTATATTATATTTTAAATTTTTAATTTCGATTTAATGATTATCTGACAAGTATAATTTTTTTTGTTCTTTGAAAGAATTTTGTTTTGAGTCTGTAAAAGTAAATTCTGCTTGAAAGACTAATTGAATACAGAAACTAACTTTAGAGTATTTCTGACAATACTCAGTCATTTGTTACATTAAAATTCAGCTCTTTAAAGAATTATTACTGAAGATAATATGGGTTCTCATTTCAGCAGAAACATTTTTCTTGTCTCGGAAAAAGAACCGGTCTCAAGCTTATAGTAATAGACACCGCTCGAAAAGCCAGTCCCGTCCCAGTTCA
>DAIPYG010000046.1:0-26646 GCA_036782875.1 Bacteroidota bacterium
ATAAGCTATTCATATTTGTTTTGGACAGCACTGAATTAATGAAATCCGGGATAAAAATAGAAAAACTTTGTGTTGCAGATTATAAAAAAAAAATATGATCCCGATTTTAATACTAAACTCCATATTATTTATTTCCTCAGTTTTGTTCACCGGCAATATTTCAAAAGAAGCACATCATTCAAATTATAATTCTCCGGAAAATGACCTTCAGGATAATTTAACGGAATCCGGACCTGTTGTTGGCGCTGTCACAGAGAATTCAGCAGTGTTCCTTTTGAAACCAGTCAAGTCCTCTTCATTAAAAATTCAATTATCTGAAGATTCTTCATTCAGTGATTCATTTTATTCTGATGAAATAAATTCTGATCAGAATAATTACAACTTCACAAAAATTCCCGTAAGTAATTTATCACCGGGAGTTAAATACTTTTACAGAGCTGTAATAGACGGAGCTGTAACAAACAGGGTTCAATCATTCAGAACTTTTTCTGCTGAGAAGAATTATAATTTTTCGTTTGGATTTGGATCCTGTCAGCAGGGATACGGCGCAACGACTCCGGATATATTTCCTGTTATAGCTGAAGATTCATTAAGATTTTTCCTGCAGATCGGTGACTGGACATATCCTGATTTCGGCAGACCCGGCAAAGGATATAATGAAAGCCTTGACAAACTTGAGGAAACTTACAGGATAAGGTATGACTACAGTTATCCGTTTAACAACAGCGTATTGAGCAGAATGCCTGTGGCATATATATATGATGATCATGATTTTGCAGGTAATGATGCAGACGGGACAAATCCTTATAAACAAAATTCTCTGAAGGCATATTCAATGTTTTTTCCGCATTACAAACTGGACAATCAGGAAAACGGTATCTGGCAGAAATTCCGCTTCGGTGATGTTGAATTTTTTCTTCTTGATCTGAGAACACAGAGGAGCGCAAACAGTAATGCTCTGGATTCATCCGGAATATTTAATCCTCCTGCAGGTCATTCAATATTAAACGGTTTTACAGTTAACGGAGAAGATCAGAAAACATGGCTTGAGAAATCCCTGAAGAATTCGGATGCAAAATGGAAGGTCATCGTTTCAACTGTGATTTTTAATCCAAGATATTTGGATGCTTTGAAAGATGAGAAGATAAGTAAAATGTTTCCGAAAGTTCAGAAAGGAATTTCAGATAAATGGGCAGGATTTCCTGAAGACATAGATTTCCTCATAAACATTATAAAGAACAATGATATCAAAAATGTAATAATGGTAAGCGGTGATTCGCATTCTTCCTATATTGATGACGGAACTAATTCCGTAATTCCTGAGATAAGCAGCTCTAATCTGGATACAAAGAATTCCAAGCTCGGTATGCTCACACAACTTGCTGGATATAATATATGGAATCAGGGTAGTTATAACGAAGACGGTCACGCATATGGAAGAATCAGGTTTTACTTCGGGGTTGAAGAATATGCCATGCTGGAAGTGATTGATCAGACAGGGAAAACCGTATTAACATACAGACTTAATGCAGAATGATTATTCTCATCCGAATAATTTTTCACAATCAATTTAATTCTAAAACATAAAATACTACAGTTGTTCATTACGATCAACTGCAGTATCTCTATTTACGATTGATCTTAAGACATAAAGGCAAATTTATCCTTATTCACTTCCATCCATTCTCTGAAAGTTTTTAACCCGGGATATATTTTTCTGCATTCATCCGCATCGGTATGAGGCGGCGGTAAAAATTCCTGCTGAAAGGCAAACATTGCCGCAAGATCATCTGCTCCCGGAAATCCAAAACCTGCAAAGACTTCCTGTGGAATAAAATTAAAATTGACCTTCTTACTTATAACATCAGACATTATTGCTGCATATTCTGCCGGAGTCAGTGAGTCACCTGCTGCAAATACGGTCCTGCCGATATATTCTTCCGGATGTTCAAATATCTGAAGCACTATGCCTCCGAGATCTTCCACTGATATAGCCCGGAGATTATTGCTCTGTGGAAATCCGAATGAATAACTTCCGTCTTCACCTTTCTGCGGCGGAAAGAACGACAGAAAATTCTCATAATAAAAAGCAGCGTGAATATAAGTCGCCTTTAAGTTCAGGCTTTTTGCATAATCTTCAAGTTCACTTTTCAGATCAAGGTGCGGAGCAATATATTTTCCATTGCTTATTTTCTTTGCGCCGGGAAGTGTGCTGAAAATAAAATGCTGTACGTTGCTTTTGCTCACTGCATCTACAAGATTTTTACCCTGCTCATATTCCTTATTGAAATGTTCCCAGAAGCTTGTTACTCCGAAAACTCCGTAACAATCTTTCATAGCATTGCTCATACTACTGACATCGTCCATAGATCCCTCAACTACTTCAATGCCTTCAGCTGTTAAAGACTTTGCCTTATCACTGCCTGCATTTCTGGTAAATGCCCTTACGGAATACTTTCCTGATTTGAGCAGGAAATCTGCCACGCTTCCCCCCTGGGCACCGGTTGCACCGGTTACAAGAATTTTTTTCTTTTCACTCATTTTATTTTATTTTAATTTATTGAATATTGAATTATAAATTTTTATTTGCTTAACTTCCTTATGATTAATCAGAATATGATCTTTCGTTTTATTTTTCAATATTACTCTGATAAAAATAAGTCAATTCATTTGAAAATATTTCCGGATTTTTCAATCAGCCAGTTTTTGGCACCTAAAGGATTACTGCTCATTTCATTGATTTGTTTTCTCAGCAAAGATAGTCTGATGTCCTTTTTATTATTAATCCCCTCCCCTTTCAGCTTGATCAATTCCGATATTAATTTAAGAAATTCATAATGAGCGATTTTCTGTTCTTCTGCAATCAGCTTTTCACTTTTGAGATAATGTCTGAATGCATCTACCGCTGAGTATGTCTGCTCATATAAATTCTTTTCATAATAAATTCTGACCGTGTAGCTTTTTACCATTACCTTCATCAGAAAAAGCTTAAAATTTGTTTTGGAAAAATATTCAAGAGATTTGTCATACTCTTTCAGTCTGTAAGCTAAGAATCCCTTGCAATAATTTATTGTATTTGAAACCTCCTCGGCAGGTGAGATCCCGTTCTGGAAATCTTTAAGAAATTCCTCCGCCCATTGATATTCGCCGACCAGGCAGGCAGCAGTATAAGTATTAATAAAATTCACAAAAAGTATATAATTCCTCAGCTGTATCTTTCTGTCAACAAGCTCTTTGAGAAAGCTGAATCTGTCCTTATAGAACGATTCATCCCCCAGCCGTAGCCGGTAAGCCGCATATGAATTTGCAACAAGAAGGACATAATAAATATCTTCGGTAGATAGATTTACACTGTATGTGTCTTTTAATTCAATAAGCTTGTGATAATCCTTTTCCTGCTTGAATAGCTCAACTGCAATGATCTGTTTATAAATACGGCTCGAAGGATTATTTTCAAAATCTTTATCTTTTACATAATCGAGTATATTTTCAAACATCTCCATTTTGAACTCCACGTTGCCGTGATTTTTATGAGTAAGCATTTTAGAATAATTTCTAAGCAGGACTATAAGTGTGTATTGAAGGTAGATATCAAATTCATTCTGTATAAGGTTGAATGTGTAACCTGATTTTATAAATTTGTAATGAGAAGTATTTACCCTCGCCATCTGATAAAGCTTCTGATAATAAAATTCATCCCTTACTTTAATGCTTTCCAGTGATTTTTTGATCTGTTTCTCTTTCTGAATATAAAGTGAATCAAGCTTCCTTTCGTGAAGTTCATTGAGAAGATCTATTTCATTTTTAATTCCTCTTTTTTCAACAGCAATTAATTTCAAAAAGCTGACAGACAGCTGATACAAATCTGAAATAATATTCTTTAATTTGAAATAATTATATTTCTCTTTCCCGAACATTTTTTTGAAAATATATTCTTCCTTGCACTGCTCCGGTTCGAAGTAAGGATAAAATTTTATTACCTCTTCACATAAATTTATTACCGTCTGATTTTTATTGTAAAACGGTGAACTTACAAAATCCCTGAATTTACCGACTTCGGATTTTGTAAATGTTTTAAGCAATGTGATCAGTTTTGTATTTACCATTTAATGTTTCCGCTCAAAAAATTTTGTTAAATTACGCAATTATATGCTCAATTTAACCATAATTCAGATTATCTTCATTGCTTTGAGGATATAAACTTTAAAATTGGAAGGCATTTTATTAGGTGTACTGTGACATTTAATAAACAGAAACAGAATTAATTCAAGCAGATTAGGAAGTAAATAATTTTCTTAAATTGAAAGAAGAAACTGACATCAGTTAAAAGTTGTGTCCTGAAAAATTTATATCTAAAAATCAGTTCTTACTTTCATTAATTAATTAATTCATCAGCCTTCTTAATGAGCCAGCTTTTTAAATCAAAGTATGGTGTGCTTTCAATTTTTTTTTTCAGCAGATAGGCAGATTCATAGTTTCCATTATAATATATTCTGACCAGATCCGAAACGAATTTTATGAATTGACTGCTAATTTGAATTGACTGCTTTGTAACGGTGTTATCTCTTTTCAGAAAATGTTTATATGTGTCGATTAATGATATCAACTCTTCTTTATAATTCAGTTCATAGTAAATCACAATCATCAGATTCTTGACAGCAATTTTCATGTTCGCTCTTTCAATATTGATTTTTGCAAGATGCTGCAGTGATTTTTCAAAATTTCCTTTACTGAATTCTATCATTGCAAATGAATATTCTGTGATCTCTTCTTCGAATTCAGGATTCAGCCTTTTCCTGTAAGCTGCAATAAATTCTTCCGACCAGCTGAATTCATTAATAATAGCGGCATTGCGGATGGCATTTGTAAAAAAATACGGCTCAATGTAACCTGCGGGGATAAGATTCTTATCAAGCATTTTTTTTGTGATGTCAAACTGATTTCTTCTGTACTCTGTATTTCCTTTCATGACTCTTTTATAACAATACTGCATTAATACTATTGAGATATTGTATTCATCCATTTCGCTTAATCTGCGCTCAAAATTTTTCCGGCATTTTTCGAGTTCGGTGTAGTACTTTTCTTCTTCTGTATTCAGCAGCATCATCATATTATAGTACAGGTTTGCTAGCGTTAATTTTCCATCTTTACGCTTTGAGATATATTTAATAATTTCATCCTGGAATTTAAGATCATATTTCCTGTCCAGTGCCTTTGACCATTCTCCCAGCCGTATATACTGCACTAAGGCGACTATTATAAAATATTCAACTAAATCATCCAGTTCATTCTGTAAACTGCTGACCATGGATTTTTCATTTGCATTTAGAAAGAATCCGTGTAATACAGAAGTATGCTTCAGTTTATTCTCGTAATATGAAATATCATGTCTTGATCCTGCCAGGAGTTTTTCCATATATCCGGATCTCTTTTCAAACAGTGCCGGCAATTTTCTCTCCCGAAGCTTATCAAGCAGCTTGATGTTATATTCAAGTTTGCTTTCCCTGAAACCATTGACCGATATAAAATCCAGAAGCAGATTTACAGAAAGAGAATATAGTTTTCTCATTAATACATCACTGTAATTCTTTCCCGGATATACAGACTTAAAGATATTGTTTTCATTCAATCCCGGAGAATCAAACTTCGGATGATACTTTTTTATTGCTTCATAAAATCTGATTACTTCAGATCGGTTGTTGAAATAAGGTGAACGGATGTATTTTCCGAATTCCTTAAATTCAGATTTGTCCAGAGACATCAGAAGCTCTTTGAGTTGAGTATTTTTCATATCTTATGTGCCACAAATTATGTACAATTTCTGATAATATTACGACTTTTTCAACTCATTATGCCTTTTTACTATTTAATAGAATTCATTTCATGCCACAATATTAAATTTCTTTCTTTGGTTAATTAATTTCATTATCAGATTTTTGTAGATATAAAACATCAAATAAAATATTATATAAATTAAATTTAAAAGGAGATTGTACTTTGAAGAAATTTATTATTCAGTTATTTATCGTTTGCTTATTTGCGGCAGGATTCAAAGGAACCTGTTTCTATGTACCGACAGATTTTGATGATGCTCTTTATTCTCTTATCTACGGATTCCGGTATAACAATTCAGATGCCGGCTTTGTAGATAATTATTATCTGGCTGCCGGTGCTGACGGGAAAATTTACAGAAGCACTGATCCGCTTACAGATCCATGGATTGAAAAAAACAGCGGGACGGCAAATAATATTAACTGCCTTAAGAACAGCGGAAGATCAGATACTGCTGTTACATTTGGCGCAGGAGATTTAGGTACAATCGTAAGATCTCTTGATCAGGGAATGACCTGGACAGTAATAAATTCAAATGTTACAGGAAAACTAAACAGTATTGAGTTTGTAGGTTCAGATATTAATAATGTCATCGCAGCCGGTGATTCGGGACTGATAATATTATCAACTAACTGCGGAGTTAACTGGACTGTAATTAATGCAGGAGTTACAAATAATCTTAATTCGGTCTATTCACTGAATTCTTTCAACACTTTTATTGCCGGGGATAAGGGTACTCTTTTACAATCATCAAACGGAGGAATGACCTGGAACAACAGAAGTCTTCCTGATACTGCATCGAATCTGAACAAGATAGGAACAATGGGGACATGGTTTTTTGGAACTATACTCGGAATGGTGGGAGATAATGGCACATTATACAGAACAACTAATTTTCTGTTCTGGGATTCTATACCCACAGGAACAAGTGAAGATCTTTATGAAATAAAATTTAAGAACGCATCTTCAGGTTATGTAGGCGGAGAAAACGGGGTTATACGATACACTACAAACGGTGGAAACGAATGGTTCTCGGATTTCTTCATAAGTTCTGTCAATACTGAAAGAGTAAGTTCAACTTTGATTCTGAATGATACCGTGTCTGCAGGAGTAGCAGGAAATAAAATAATTGTGCTGCACGCAAACGAAACCCTTCTGCCTGTTGAATTATCAGCTTTCACACACACAGTAAATAGTAATACTGTGAATTTGATCTGGTCCACATCGTCTGAAATTAATAACTCCGGATTTGATATAGAGAGAACAAGTTTAAGTATCAATTCTTCCCAGGACTGGAAAAAAATCGGTTTCGTAAAAGGTAACGGGACTGCTTCCACTCTCAACAATTATGATTTCACTGACAGGCGTTTAAATCCGGGAAAATACAATTACAGATTAAAGCAGATAGACTATAACGGCAATTATGAATATTACAGTCTGACAGATGAAGTCACGATAGGTGCTCCGGATAAATATAATTTATCTCAGAACTATCCGAATCCGTTCAATCCGTCAACCAATATTGCATTCGAAATATCAAAGCCGGGATTGGTGAAGTTGACAGTTTATGACCTTAGAGGGATAGAAATCAGAACACTAGTAAATGAAAACAAACCGGCAGGCAGATATGAAATTAAATTTGACGGAAGTAATTTATCCAGCGGTATTTATTTTTATAAAATAAATTCTGATGGATATACTTTTACAAGAAAAATGATCCTGACAAAATAAATAGCTTTTGATATTTAAGAAATTACTAAGCAGTATCATTCTGAATTAATTAAGTCAATACTGAATCAGCAATTTATAAACCAGGTATTTCATTCAAAGTTTATTTATTGCTGTTTCTCAGTTTTAAATATACACTCTATGATGAAAAATGATATTCGATATGTTTTCAAAGATAATTAAATTTTAATATAACTTTTTCAACATTTATTCAAAACGTTTTGGACGGATGTGAACTAATAAATAAATCTGCACTTACAATACATAGAATCAAACTGAAGGATTGCTTATCTTTGCAGCTGAATAGTTTCATTATTAAATAAATTTATTAATTAATATTAATGGAATTCAGCACAGTAAAGGAATGGTTTGAACTTCTTTCTTACGCGGCAACTATCATAGGCATTCCGCTGGCAATATTGATTTATTACAATGATAAGATCAAAGAGCGCAAGCTCAAAGAGAAGGAAGCTCTCTTCACCAGCCATTCTTTATATGTTGATTATCTGAAGATCTGCCTCGAAAATCCCGGTCTCAAAATTTACAATACCGCTTATAATGAAAATAAACTTACCGCTGAGGAAAAAAAAGAACTAATTATTTTTGAAATTTTATTTACATATCTTGAAAGTACATTTCTTTATTATGAGGATCAGTCAGATAACATTAAAAGGAAAAGATGGAACGGTTGGGTGAATTATATCAGGGATTTTGCAGAACAGGAAAACTTCCGTAAAGCGTGGGAACTTACAAACGGTCAGTGGGATGAAGACTTCATGAAACTGATGAACAGCATATTGAAAAAATAAAAACATTATGCTGAAGATATTTTTTATTTTGATTCCTTTTTAGTATTGCATTTTCGATTAGCCGGGAAAATAAGAAACATTGCTTAGCAGAAGCATTTACAGATTCTCTTAAACAAATTATTTATTTCAAATTTGAATAGAATAGTTTTGTTGAATGTAGAGCCGGGACTTACTTTTCATCCATTTAATTTACATAGGATCAGCTTTTATTTTATTATAAATCATTTTCATAAATATGAATTCTGAACCGGATCATACTGATATTTCAGAAGTGTCAGGCGATATTAATGACAAAAGAGATTTTCCGGAAAATGGGAAAGCTTCTTTATTTAAAAAGCCGGAAAGTTTCTTATCAGAGCACAGAACTGCTATTCTGATTTTTTCTTTGCTGCTTGCCGCGCTTTTTTCACTATTACTATTTGATGTAAAAATGAGCACTTCTAATGATGACAGCATGTACATTGAAAGCGCATACAATTTTGCTGAAGATTTCCAAAATTTTCCTGCTGTAAATGCTCCGCTTTACCCGATATTTCTGAGTATTCCAATAATGATCTTCGGTCTGAACATTATCTTGCTCAAATGCATTAATGTAATATTCATATTTCTGAATATACTATTTTTGTTTTTAGCATTTCGAAATCGTGTTCCGGAAACTGTATTGTTCATTGTATTGATCACTACAGCATTGAACAGTTACTTTTTATATTTCGCAAGCCAGACTTTCAGTGAAGCCATGGCTCTTGCACTTCAAAGTTTATTTCTTTTGTCAGCTTTTAATGTTTATGATAAAGTAAATTTAAATATTCCGTTTAAGAAATCGACAGGAGACTGGCTTCTTCTCGGTCTTATAATGTTTCTTTTTGCTTTGACTCGCAATGCTGCTATATTAGCTGTTCCTTCATTGATACTATTTTTTCTTTTAAACAAAAAATATGCAGCCGCGGTACTTTCACTGTTAACATTTTTAATTTATAAGCTTCCTTATGAGTTTTTCAGAAATATATTCTGGAGTGCTAAGGATCAGTACAGCGGTCAGCTGGATATTTTATTGCTAAAAGATCCTTATAATCCTTTAATGGGTAAAGAGGATCTGATAGGATTTCTGACACGCTTTTATCAGAATGCTGATCTTTATATTTCAAAAAGACTCATTCAGATTCTGGGATTTAAATCTCCGGATTCAACAGAAGTTGAAAGAATGATTGTTTATTTATTTTTAATATTGTCTGTAATCTCATTAATATTTATTATCAGAAAGAAGAATAAATATCTGCAGCTGACGGCTGTTTATACGGGAGCATTAATTACAGAAACTTTTTTTATACTTCAGACACAGTGGGACCAGCCGAGACTGATTCTTGTTTACGTTCCGCTGATATTACTTATACTTTTGTCAGGCTTTTATTATTTACTTGAGAGCAGACCACGGATATTTCAGGCAGCTTTCATTGTAATTCTGATTACAGTTTTTGCCGGAAGCGCAGTTACTTCGGTTGAAAAAGCGAAAAATAATCTGCCCGTTCTTAAAGAGAATCTTGCAGGTGACAAATATTCCGGATACAATCCTGATTGGATTAATTATCTCAAGCTTAGCGAATGGTGTGCAGACAATCTTCCTCCAAACTCCTTTGTTGCCGTAAGAAAAGCTCCTATGAGCTTTATTTATGCTAAAGGTAAAAGATTTTATCCTGTTTACAATGTGTTTTCTTCAGATCCTGACACTGTGCTTTCTGTACTGAAGAAAAATAATGTAACGCATATAATGATAGCATCACTTCGAAGCAACAATAAGAAAAATGACGGATCTATTATCAACACAATGCAGAGATTAATGTACCCCGTTTCTCAGAAATATCCGGAAAAGCTGAAATTAATTCATACTATAGGAGACTCTGAACCTGCAACTTTATTTGAGATTGATTATTAGAAACCGGTATTGAATTAAGTTTTCAAATATATTTTAAGTTCTTTGGGAATAATAATAATTATCGTTTCAGTATAATTTTAAAATTATAAATTTATTATATAATTAATGGAAAAAGAGAAACATATTCTTGTCAACAGCATACACAGATACTTCGGTATTGAATTTCATAATACTGCGCATAAATATTTTGATAAGAAAAATAAAACAAAAGAAGATATTGATGAAATGATAGGATATGCGCACAGCTCGCATCTTCACTGGAAACTATATTCCGGTGGAACAATAGTAAATGTACAGAGAGGCGAATACACCATAGCAAAAGCTTACGCTCTAGGCGGATATAAGAATGAGGCACTTGCACATGCACAAAATTGCATTGATCTGACGGAGAAGCATTCAGGAGAAATGAAAGATTTTGATTTTGCATTTGCATATGAAGTGATGGCTGTGGCTCAGAATCTTAACGGGAACAGAAGTGAATTCTTAAAATACAGGGAACTTGCTGAAAAATCCGGGAATGAAATAATTGATAAAGAAGACAGGGAATATTACTTCGAGGAATTCAATAAATATATAAAAAATTATTAGTTCCGCCGGATCTTACCTATGTCGGAAAAATTTTTGCTAAAAATAAAAGTTAAAAGTTAAAAGTATAATATTCAGCAAAGCTGTATATATTTATTTATGAATGTTTGCCAATTTCCAAATTCGAAATTTCAATAATCTATCAGCTTCCCTGAAAATCCAAGTGCAATCCTTGCTGCAAATCCCGCGTTGACAATTGCCTTCAGACCTTTAATTATACTTTCTTCATCATTTGGAATTGTATAATCATTTTCCGGGAGCATTACAATGACAGAAACGTCTGTTTCAGGATCATAGAGCATAAGGGAAAGATAACCTTTAATGCATCCGTTATGTCCGTAACCAAGGTCCTTAATATAAAAGCATCCCAGTCCGTAAGTTTTATTTGAATCAGAGACAGAATGCTGCATAAGCTCAATGTTTTGTTTATTAAGCGCGTTCTCTCCTTTCATAAGAGTGCGAATGTATTTATTGAGTTCGGACATTGTTGCGATACCATTCCCTTCTCCTACATGTGCGGACATATTTACATCTGTGAAAATAACATTCGTATCTTTTGAAAGCATCAGACCTGTTGCATAAGGAACGGGAAGTTTAACATCCGAAGCTAAATACGGAAATGTAATATCCAGCGGGACAGGTGCAGTGCTTCCGGTAATGTGGTCTCTGACATAATCAGCATAATATTTCTTCGCACCGCTTTTAAAGGAATAAACTCTTTCTATAATTTCACTCAGCATTGTAAATCCGGTATTGCTGTAGTGATAACCTTTTCCGGGAGGAAAAAAATATAGCTTATGTACAGCATCCTGATTAACGAGTTCGGAGAGTTCATACTGGTGAGCCGGATCTTTGTACATCATATAATCCACATAGCTAAGTCCGTTATATCCCGGTACGGAATCATTATCAACATCATATACACCTGCAGAGTGCTGCAGAAGCTGCTCGATAGTGATCTCATTTTTGTATGGAATATCAAACTCCGGAGTGTCCGGAATATAAGGAGTAATGCTCCCAGGAATTACATCAGTGATCTTTGATTTTATGTCGAGCCATCCGTCCTGCTGCATCTTTAATATCGATGTAGAAGTGAAATTCTTCGTGTTGCTTGCAAAGCGGAAATAAGTATCTTTTGTAATCGGCTCATTTCCTGCCGGGACACTTGATACAAAAATATAATCTGCCGGAGTCTGTATAAGAACATTAAGTGAAGGGATTTTTCTGCTGATATTTTTTTCATATTCCGATCTTACATCATCTAAAGCTTTTTTAACTTTCAGATAATTCTGATCCTGAGAATATAAATTACACGAAAGTAAAATTATTGATAAAATAGCCAGGCAAATATTGCTCTTATTTATTGGTGAAATAGTTTTCATTTAAGCAGGTTATTTTTTGAATTATGCAAAGATGATTTTTTATATTCAAAAATGATAACTAATTATAAGTGTATATTTTGCTAAAACAATTATTGAATACCGGATTTTAATTGAATGCAATTATTTAAATTTAATAATTATTTTTAATTCATAATAAATTACTTAATTTAATTTTACCTAAAAACTAAACATACTAAAAAATATCATGACCAAAGGAAGAATGGAAGCATTCAGCGACGGAGTCTTAGCAATAATCATTACGATAATGGTGCTTGAAATAAAAGTACCTCACGGAAGTGAAATCAGCTCTCTTTATCCTCTTTTGCCGGTTATAATGAGTTATGTTTTGAGTTTCATATATATCGGAATTTACTGGAATAATCATCATCATCTGCTTCACAGTACAAAAAAAGTCAACGGTAATATTTTATGGGCAAATTTACATTTACTTTTCTGGCTTTCACTTATACCTTTCGTTACAGGCTGGATGGGAGAAAATCACTTTGCCCCCACTACACTTTCCCTCTACGGAGTAATACTTTTAATGGCAGCAATAGCTTACACAATTTTGCAATTTTCAATAATTAAAACCAACGGGAAAGATTCTTTATTATCAAATGCGATTGGTAAAGATAAAAAAGGGAAAATCTCTATTTTGTGTTATGTAATTGCTATCCCGGCTGCATTTTTCAGTGTATGGCTGTCAGGCATTTTATATGCTTCTGTTGCACTGATCTGGCTTATTCCGGATAAAAGAATTGAACGCGCTTTACTGGATATGGAAGTGTGAAAAAAAACAGGGATACAGTAAACTCCGTATCCCTGTTTGAATAATTCTGAATCTTTAATATTATCTGTTATAATTTAGTTTTCTTATGAGTGATTTAGAAAAGGATTTTTATCACAGAAATTTGTGAAAACTTTGAATTATATAATTTTTGAAAAGACAGATTTTAAAAAACATTCAATTGAAGGATTCATACTTTACTTAAATATATATTACATCGGTAATAAAATTATATTTAAGATGATTATTGTTCGTCTATTTTTTTAAATTGATAAATCAGTAATTCAATGACCTGACTTCTGTATTTATTTTTTTGTTTATAATATAAACTTTATACCAATTTAAATTTATACTGTGAGAATCAAAAAATTCACTTGCATTAGCTGCGGGGCACCGAAGGTCAATGAATACAATTCGCCATATATTGTCTGTGATTACTGCGGTTCATTTACTGATATTGACTTTGCATTAGGCATGGATTACTGGAATTCAGCACCTGCCGTGACTTTGGAATACCAGTTCAACAAGATCGCTTTTGCCGGGAAACTTCAAACTGCACTTCAGAATAGAGACAGATCTCAATATATAAAACTGCAGCGCTTTTACTGGGATTACTACTACAGAACTTATCCTGCATATCTTCCGCCATCCATAGATACAGGTGATAAATATAAGCTGTATCTTGATGTGTGCGCAAATTCAAGTTCAGAATATGCGTTCGACGATTCTAATAAAGAGAAAGAAAGAATGCTTAACAGCTTACAGCAGTCTTTGAAATATTATCAGACTCCTGAAGGGACAAAAGTAACAAGTGATTCATTTTTTAAAATGGCTGAATTTTATATCAGCTTCACAAAGGATTCGTTTAAAAAATTTTATGGTGATCCGGATTATCAGATCATGAATGAACTTCTTCCGGCTCAGATTCATTTAAAAATGAAATTATCTATGTTCGTACAGGTATGGCTTCCTTATCTGACAAGCGAAGATGCGGACAAATTTTTAAGTGATGCAGGATTATCATTGCAGTATACTGAACTGGAAAAAACGGTAGGCAGGACGGGTAACTGTGAACATTGCAAAGCAGAAATATACATTCCCGAAGGTTCTTATAAAGTATACTGTGAAACTTGCCACCGCACATCCAAAATTCTCAAAACATTTAATTGTTCTTCCTGCGGAGCGCAGAATTCAGTTCCGGACAATCCTTCAAAACCAATTGACTGTGAATATTGCGGGGTAGAAAACAGACTTATACAAGCTTTTTTTGGATGAAGTCTGGTGGCTTTTGTTGACTATAGTTAACAGCAATCAAAAATATGGTCCTATGTGACATGCCTCTGTACAAGATGATTTTCCGGAAAGCGGATATTGCTGAAATTGCTGAGCTACACTGATAGAAATAAGGAAAACTAAAATTCAATTTAAACTATTGTAAAGCCGCAGAAGGAAGTTTGAATATCATTTTCTTTCAACATCCAATTCATATAAACATTTTATACTGATTCAAAAATTAAATATGTGATGGATATTAGTTTATATTTGAAAGCAAAAAATAAATACGATATTTTTCCGCTCAATCTGCGTCAACCGCGTTCCATTTTTATCCTTTACATAGGTGTTTGACAAATTTCTAATAATATTTCTTAGGATAATCAAACGATACAAACTTTCCTTTACCAAAATCTATTTCTTTCCATTTCTTCGCATCAAATTCCACACAAAATATTCCGGATGTAGGGATATTATCCAGATTATGATTGCACAGTGAATTTGCAAACTCAGTAATGTATGGGTTATGTCCTACTATAAAAACAGTTTTGAAGGAATCATCTGCGGACCTTAGTATTTCAAGCATTTGCTTTTCGTCAGCCATGTATAATTCTTTTGTTGCGTTGATCTCTTTTTTGCTGTAGTTGAGTTCTTCGGCAATCATTTTTGCAAAATCCAGCGCCCTGACTGCTGTACTTGATATGATCAGATCAGGTTTTACTCCGTTCTTTCTTAATACCTTCGCCATAAATGGCGCATCACGCTTCCCTCTTTTATTCAGAGGTCTGTCATGATCTCTTAATGAAGTATCATCCCAACTAGATTTGGCATGCCGGATGAGATAAAGTGTTTTTTTCAAATATGAACTCAGCTGTTAATGTTTTTGAAATGTTTGATTACCTTAATTTCAACTTTCAACTTTCTTAATGCTAATCAGTCCAGTAAATTAATCGGCTGAACCGGAGTCAGAATAAAAGCTATAATAAATCCTATTACAGAAGCGATAAGTCCATACATGAAGATTGTATAACAAATTCTCAGATATTTATATTTTCTTCCGAGCACTAACCCGAGGAAATAAAAATCCTTGATCATATTGCCGTACAAAAAATCTTTGTCATTCATCATTTCATTCATTCCCCATTCAAAGTCTTTAAGCTGCATATTATAAAAATTACCGAAGAAAAGGAGATTTGTTTTTTTCTGGTGAATATCTTCCCTGGTGAATTTTCCCTGAGTAATATTGGGTCTGGTTACCAGCACTGCATATATAATACAGATCAGACTTATTGTCATCAGCATAAATGTCGGTATTACAAGCTGCGGATTTGCATCAAGCTTTCTCATAAGCACCGTTACAATAGCGCCTATTATAAGGGTATTAATGCTGATCATGATGTTTGCTTTATTATCTGCCATACTGCTGAACTCAACGTGAGTTCTGAGAGTATTTCTGAACATTGTTTCTATACCTCTTTCAGATTTTGTACTCGCTTCCTTTTTGGATTCTATTTTCTGCTTTTCTATATCAAGCTTTTCTTTTTGCTTGGCATTGTTATCGTCTTCTTCAAGTTTCTTCCTGTACTTCTTCTGAAGCTTTACCAGTATATCAGTTTTATTCTCATCAAGATTCTTTTTTGCGTACTTGGTGTAATATTTATGGCTTAGAAGAAAATCAGTATTGATCTTTATCCATTCAAGCTGGGTATACTCTTTATTTATGGTTTTCTCCCATTCTACTCTGAGCAGATCTGACTTTGCGTCATAATCCTTTGTTCCCAGATGAAAGAGATCGGCATCGCATATGATTTCCTCCAGCAGGTTTCCGGGATTCTGTGGATAGCGGGTTGCATTAATGCAGCTGACTACCTTTTCTATTTTCTCAGCCGGGTAATTTTTTTCTCTAAGAAATTTTTGGGCTATCTCAATACTGACATCCTCGTGATTTTCGTTGCGCTGTATAAAACCTGTATCATGAAACCAACCTGCCAGCAGAACTATTTCCGTATCTTCAGGCGACAGATCGGATTTACTGCTGATCTTTTTGATTGCATCCACTACATCCGTTGTATGCTTATAATTATGGTAGACGTAAATACCGGGAAGCTTTTCCTTAAGAAGATCATATACAAAATCAGAAGCTGATTCTGTAATTGTTTTGTCTTTAATATCCATTAATTTTAATTTTTCATAAAATAATTAATTTAATACAGATATTAAACTACTTTAAAATAATGCTCGCAGATATATTCCGGTTACTATTCAAAATAGTTTGTGAATTATATAAAACTATGGCGGAGGCTCTCTCACATCAGTTTATTACGTTTTCTATATGTTGTAAATTTTTTTCATCTTAAATTACTTTTAAAAAATAATCGAATTGTTAGATAACTCCACCACAACTTCCCAATGCCGATAAGTCAATGGATTGTTTAATCAATATTATATGAAAACCTCACACTTGCGCATCTGAAAAATATTTAAGCCATCAGGACAATAAATATTCTGTTTTATAACTTCTTTTTTAGTGTCTTTGTGTCGAAGTGGTTTTACATGAATGTTTTGACACATCCTCCAGGAAGGAGGAAATTTTATACTCTTTATACTATACGGATACTCTGTTTGGAGTTGTGAGATCTGCGGAATTTTTCAGATAAGATTGAATTTATTAAATAATACAAAAACTGTATTATCAAAATAATCTTAATAATTATCTTTCGTGACAAATAAACAAGTGAATCTGCTATGTTAAAAAGCAAAGCTATTGACATCATAAAAACCTTTTCCGGACCGGAGTTCAGCAGGTTTAGGAAATTTGTTGAATCACCTTACTTTAATACAAACAGCAGTATAATAAGATTAGTGAATGAACTTGAAAATTTTCATCCTGAATATGATTCAGAAGATCTTACGGAAGAGAGTCTTTACAAAAGAGTATACCATAATAATAAATTCAGTTATAGTCTGATGAGAAATCTTATGTCAGAGCTGCTTTTTTTAAGTGAAAGTTTTTTACTTAACAACAGGCTTAATAAGGATATTCTGAAGAACCCTGCTAACATAATTGAACTTCTGGATGAGCTGCAGAGCAGGGACATAAGCAATCACTTCAGACTGAGACTTAAGAATGCTGAAAAAATTATTTCTAAAGAGAAATTTGACTCCGCTCATTACAGAAACAATGTTCAGCTGATCAATATTATTCTTGACGACGAATATAATAAAGTAACATTTAAAAATAATCTTAAGGATATTTTTTTTAGGAAAGCTATTTTCGAGCTCTGCTATATGGCTAACACTTTATACAGGAATGCAAACAGTATTCATTTTATTTCGATTGATAATAATGTCAAAGCAGATGACAGTTACTTTTTCATTTTTCTGAAATGCATAGATATAAATCGATTTCTGAAAGAAATGAACAGGCTGAGAACATCCGAGTCCTTGATTATTGAAATATATTTCAAGCTGGTTCTGCTAATATTAGATCCCGCAAACCTGAAAAATTACTATGAAGTAAGAAACCTTATCATCAGAAACATAAATAAATTTTCCAATAAGGAAAAATATTCACTTCTGAATGTCCTCAGAAATTATGTGTTATTTCAATCTGCAGCAGGTGAAGAAAGACTTAAAGCCGAACAGAGATTAATTAATCTTGAAATGCTTGATTCAATTGATTTCAAAAAGGATAAAATGGAATCTATACTCGGAATTATCTTCATAGGAATATTTTTTGAAGCAGTATCAGGTAATGACCTTATATATGCTGAGAAATTTATAAATAAATATTCCGGTCAGCTCCGGAAAGAGATCAGGAAAGATATTTACGGATATGCATATGCTTTTATTCTTTTTGCAAAGAAGGATTATGAAGGTTCACTGGAAAAATTATCCTATGTAAAACCTCCGAACAAAGTATATTTCATTCATATAAAACACCTTTATATGAGATTGTATTATGAGCTGGGATATTATGACGAAGGACTGTCTGTAATTGACACCTACAGACACTATCTGGACGGCAATAAAATTCTGAATCTTGACAAGAAAAAATATTTTCTGAAAATATGTAAATTATATCTCAGACTTTACAGATTAAAAATGAATACCGGTAAATACAATGATTATGATGTAATTAAATTTATGAAGGAACTTGACGCTGATTCAGCAAATCAGGATATAAAATGGATACTGTCAAAACTTGAAGAAATAAACAATTTTTTGAAGTGAAATCTTATTTCAATTCTATATCCCAAAGTATGTTTCCGTTTTTTTCATCCAGGCATACTGCATGAAGCATCGAGAACAATACGAGCTTTCCCGCTTTGCTGATAACTCTAATTGTTCTGAGATCGGGATTTCCTTTTGAGAAAACGACTTCGAAAGAAGACCTGTCCATTCCTTTGTCAGGATCCTTGTATATATTCTTCAGTTCTGTCTGCCATACCTGCCTTGACGTGCTGTCTGGATTGATTATTACTTTTGAAATTAGAACCTTTGCCTGATCCGTTACATCTGTCTGACTCAGTATGAATACTCCGTTATCTTCTGATATTATGGAATAATTTTCATTTCTTGAATATCTTTTAATATTATCTTCGGCGTACTTTATCTTGTTTTCTAGATTCTGAATATTTCTCCCTGCATACTTCTTAATGTCCCTGTAACCCGGTTTAGTATTATTTTCACCGGTATTAGAATCTGTGCTGCCGATAATTTTATTTAAGGAATCAATTTCTTTTCTGTATTTATCGATTTCATTTAAATATGGAGCAATAAATTTCCGGTTTGATTCCGAAGGACCGATAATATTCGAGCTAAGCATAAACTGACCATTAAGAAAAGAAATATCTTTATTCTCCTTATTATATATATTCAAATAGTTTCTTGGGTTGCCCTGCAGATATATAGAATTTTCTGCATCAATATACATAGAAGTGGACAGGCAGTTGTTATCAGATTTAAATCTTTCTATAGATTCTGAGGTTTTCTCTGCAATTAAAGTTACCGGATTTATATAATATACAAATCCGGAATTATCAGTAACCATAGGCATATTTTTCTCCGCATCAAATCCATAGTAGGTTCCGGTACTGTTCCATTCCGGCTTGCTCAGATTGTCTTTCAAAAAAGGATTTACTTCAATAATTTTTTCCTGAGTGATAACAACACTTAGATTCTTAGGATCTCTTGCATGAAAGCCTAGACTCTTATCTATGCTTTTGTACCAGAGCTTTCCGTTTGTCTCTCCGAGAAATGTACATTCGCTTTCCCTTCTGTCGCCTAGATCAATTCTTGCCGACAATCTGCCCGAATTAAGATCGTAACTTGAAATCCTGTATTCATCATAGCCGGTGATTTGTCTGATTCCTCCGTTATCTGATTTAGAGGTTGCCTGAAATATCTCTTCTTTAGACACAACATAATACTCTCCGCCGGTCTCTGAAATAACTACATCCTTCACGTCATCTGCAATATCTTCCATAACATTCTTCTTCAAAAGACCGCAGGAAATTAAGGATAATGCGAAAATTATTATAAGTGAATATAAAAGTGTTTTAAGTTTCATATTGATAATTTTATTAACTGAAATATATGATTTCTATTTTAATTCAGATTTTTATCCTGGTCATCACTGAAATAAAATATGCGGGGATAAATACTTTAATGAGATTTTATATATGATATATAATTTCCCGGAATCAATTTCTGTTCATCAAACC
This sequence comes from Bacteroidota bacterium, assembly GCA_036782875.1. Lineage (GTDB taxonomy): Bacteria > Bacteroidota > Ignavibacteria > Tepidaquicellales > Tepidaquicellaceae > JAGPCH01. The sequence goes on from DAIPYG010000046.1 coordinate 20,052, forward strand.
TGAGCTTTGGCTTTTCCTTCATTCAAAAATAAATAAATGAAACAGATAAAAATCACTGTATGCAGAATTACTGCGGGAAACAATAATTCAGACACGTAGCCTGCGGCAAACTTAAGATATCCCAGATAAACAGCAGCCAGAAAATTGTACATTGTCATAGCCCGAACTACAGGATCTTTGATATACTTTCCCGACTCTTCTGATAGCGGAAAGCATGCTGCTCCAAAACACAGATATACGATCCCTGCTAACCGTCCGATAGTTTCTATTCCTGAGCTTGCTTCGATACCCAGCAGCATTTTTAAAACAACATCCGGATCGAAAATCAATAGTACACCTAATATTGCTTCCAGAATTGAAGTGAACGACATTAGCTTTTTCATTTAATAATATCTGTTAAATAATAAAAATTGTTTAAATTGAATTTTTGATTTCAATCGTAATTTACAAGTATTATAAAAAGTAAAAAAGATAATTTTATCCGCATCCGTCCAGAACATTTTGAATGGTTGTTGTAAATTATAATTTAATTTCTTTAATAGCATATCTGAATATTACATTACTACAAGACTTATAATCTCGATATGTATAAAAAAAAGGTCTCTGATTTAAATCAGAGACCTTCTTTCTAAAAAAATATATTTGAAATAATTTATTCACCCTGTATCAGGATCTCTCCCTCAACTACTTTTGACTTCTTTTTAAATCTTTCAAAAAAATTGGTAACAGAAATAAATATTACCGGTACGACCACAAGTGTCAGAAATGTTGCAACGCTGAGTCCGAAAATTATTGCAACACCCATTGGTCTCCAGAATGCAGTGTTCTGTCCGCCTATTACCCAGGAGAAAGTTCTCCAGTCAAAATCAACTCCTGTAGTCAGTGGTACGAGTCCGAGTATAGTAGCCGCGGCAGTTAAAAATACAGGTCTTAATCTTATCATTCCTGACTGCACTACAGATTCTTCCTTGCTCAGTCCCCTCTTCTCCAGCTCTACCTGAAAATCCAGTAGTATGATTGCATTTCTTACAACGATACCCGCTAATGCAATTACTCCAATACCTGTCATTATAATTCCAAAGGGCGTTTGTGTAATCAGCAGACCCAGCAATACTCCTATGAGTGAAAGGAGCACAGTGATCATTATGATGATCGGAGACGTAACAGAATTAAATTCCACTACGAGAAAAAAGAATACCAGAAGCAGTGAGACCAGAAATGCCACCGAAAGAAATGATGACGATTCCTGCTGACTTTCCTGTTCACCGGTATAAACTATGTTATATCCCGTAGGAAGCTTATAATCTTTTAGCTTTGCCTTTACATCTATAAGCACATCATTGCCTAACCTTCCTTCCGCATTTGCAGAAACAGTAACAACTCTCTTAAGATCTTTTCTGTTTATTGCGCCTAAGCCCCCTGAAAATTCAATTTTAGCAACTGATGTTAGAGGTACTTTTGCTCCGTCTTTTCCGGGCAGATAAATACTTTTAATTGCCGTAATGTCTTCTCTCTGTGCCGAATCAAGCCTGACGGTTATATCATATTCCTTATCAGCCACTCTGTACTTGCTGGCAGAAGTTCCATTAATGGCTGTCCTTATAGTGGAAGCTACAGTCGTTGTATTCAGTCCGTATAATGCTGCTTTCTCTCTGTCAACAGTTATTTTTATTTCAGGTCTTGCTTCGTCAAAATCATCTTTAAGATCCTTCATTCCCGGAATATCCACTATCTGCCTTTTGATATCGTCCGATATCTTTCCCAGTTTTTCAAAATCATCTCCGGATATTTCTATATTCACCGGTGGTCCTGTCGGAGGTCCGCCTGACTGTTTCTGGATACGAACATCCGCAGTTGTAATGTTTTCAATTGCATCCCTGATTTCTTCTATGGTCTTAAATGAACTCTGTGACCTGTCTTCCTTATCATAAAAACTTAATGTTATTGTATTCTTGTTTGAAACATCTCCTCCGAACCCGCTTCCAATTTCTGAACCGATACTTGTCAGATAATATTCTATATCTTTAAATGCAGGAAGCTTTTCCTCGACAGTAGTGGTGACTTCATTTGATTTGTCCAGATTTGTTCCGACCGGCATATTGATATAAATATATGCCTGCTGGGGTTCTACCTGAGGAAAAAATTCTATACCATTATTAAATTTCCCGTAGACTACAAATACAAGAATCAGCAATGCAAATGTACCTCCGATGGTGAAAGTTTTATGCCTTAAAGCGAATCTTAAGGATTTCTCATATTTTTTTACAATGTTAGCGAATAATCTGTCAAACCACAGGTGGAATTTTGTTATAAAATTATACCACTTCGCTTTCTGCTCTAATTTTTTCCTGTCTTCCTTAAAATTTATGAAATGAGCTGACAAAACCGGATTAATTACAAGAGCCACAAACAATGAAGAGAATAAACATACTATTAAAGTAATCGGTAGATATCTCATAAACTGTCCTACTATTCCCGGGAAGAAAAGTAAAGGCGCAAACGAAGATATGATGGTCAGTGTTGCAATCGTCACAGGAAACTGAACTTCACGCGGTCCTTCTATGGCTGCATCATGCGGGTTATAGCCTTCTGTTTCCTGAAGTCTGTAAATATTTTCCGTTACTACGATCGCATCATCTACGATTATGCCAAGTACCAGTATCAGACCGAACAGCACTACAATATTCATAGTAACTCCGAATATTCCCAGCACGATAAATGAAATAAGAAATGAGAATGGAATTGATGTTGCAACAAGCAGTGCATTCTTCAGACCCATTGCCGCAAGTAATATTAAACAGACAAGGATAAATCCTGTTATGATCCCGTTCTCTAATTCATGTACAGTATTTTTTATGCTTTTGGACTGATCACCAGTGAAACTGATTTTTACCCCGGGAGGAAAACCTGATTCTTTTTTCTTAACCATTTCTTTAATGTCATCAGCAATTCTGATAATGTTTTCACCGCTTCTTTTTTTAATGACAATTGTTACAGATTCCTTTCCGTTTTCCCTGGATAATGTTGTCTTCTCCTTATATCCGTAAATTACCTGGGCTACATCTCTGATAAAAATCGGTTTATCTGACTCAGCTTTCACAACTATATCCCGTATTTTTTCAGGATCTTCATATTGTCCGGGTACTCTCACCAGATAATTCTGCTTTCCGACATCGACACTTCCTCCTGGTATGCTCTGATTTTCAAAACCAATCTTGCTTATAATATCATTGAATGTAAGATTATAATATTTGAGCCTGTTTGCATCTACATTTATTTTTACTTCCCTTTCAAGTCCTCCCTTTACATCTGCGCTTAATATTCCCGGTACGGTTTCGATCTCATCGCTCAGTTTATCTGCAATATCCTTCAGAGCTGCAAGTCCGAGATTTCCGGAAAGATTCAGATACAGCATAGGCTGTTCCGAAAGATTTATTTCAGTGACAGTCGGCTCTTCAATATCCGATGGCATTTTAGTCTTTGCAATTGCAACCTTATCTCTAACTTTCTGCAGTGCTTCATCTATTTTTACATCAGGATTGAATTCGATATTTACAAGAGAAAAGCTTTCCTGTGATACTGAAGTAACTTTCTTGACATCTTTTATACCTTTTACTTCTTTTTCAATTTCCTGCGTGACGAGATTTTCCATGTCTTTCGGAGAAACTCCAAAATACAGTGTTGACACGAATATATTAGGGATAGTAATCGATGGCGCTGATTCCTTTGGGATCGATGAGTATGAGAATGCTCCGAACAATACTATTATTACAACCAGTATATAGATCGTTACACTATTATTTACAGCAATCTTTGAAATATTCATTTATATGAATTTAAAAATTTTAATTAATTACAATTACTTTATCGCCGTCTGTCAGTGCCTGGAATCCTTCTATTACAAGCTTTTCACCTGCATTCAATCCGGATGTTATCAAAACGTTATTGTCTTTTCTTCCGCCGAGGATAATTACTTTTTTCTTTACAGCATCATTTTCAAGAACAAAGACATATTTTTCATTACCGAAATCCACAATAAGATCCTGAGGCAGAATCACAGCATTATCAATTCTTGATTTCTCTATTTCAAAATTCGCACTCATCTCCGGTTTAAGTCTTCCGTCGCTGTTATTTAGCACAACTTCCACTTCAAAAGTTCTGTTGGTCGGACTGAGTGTAGGCGCAATATAGCTTACATTTCCCGTAAATTCCTCTCCCGGATACACATCAAAAGTAATTTTCACGGGCGACCCTTTCCTGATCTCTCCAATATAACTTTCAGGAATTCCTGCAGATATTTTTACTCTTGATACATTTACTACACTAAGTATTGGTGTTCCCGGTCCGCAGACTTCTCCTTTTCCCAAATATTTTTGATCTACAATTCCGCTTATTGGAGAAGTGATGTAAGATTTTTCCAGCCTGGTTTCAAGAACATCGAGTGATTTCTCTGCAAGCTCAAGCTGAAATTTAGCATTTGTATAATCCTGTTCGGTAGCAACATTCTCATTGTAAAGTTTTTCCATCCTGTTAAAATTGCTTGTTGCCAGGTCGAACTGGGTTGCCGCCTGATCATAAGCTGCCCTGTCCTGATCCTTTCTCAATCTCACGGCTGTCTGACCTCTGCCGATCCTGCTTCCCTTGTCAAACGGCTGATAGGTAATAAGTCCGCCTTCTTCGGAAGAGATCTTTGCGCTTTCAAACGGCTTTACAATTCCTACTACCCTATAGCTTTCCTGAAAGGATTCACCGACAACTTCCCTGATCTTTACAGGCTGAAGCTTTTTCTCTGTATCTGTTTTAGCTTCTTCTTTTTTTCCGCAGGACTGGAAGATAATACTTCCGGCAATCAAAAGAAAAAACATATAAAAAAATTTTTTCATGATATATTTTAATAAATAATTATTTTTGGGTTTATTGTTCAAGTAATTTTTCAATTTCAGCTTTTGCAACCTGATAGTCATAGATCGCCTGGAGGTATGCAAGTCTTGATTCCGAAAGACTCAGCTCCGCTGCCTGCACATCAATAAGATTTATGACTCCTGCCTGATAGCTTGTATTAGCAAGCTGAAGCGCTCTTTCAGCAAGTTCGACAGTTTTCTTCCTGGATATAATTCTTTCCTTGGCATCTTCAATTGCAATCAAAGCGCTTTCCGACCTCAGCTTTAGACCCTGTTTCAGCTGCGCCAGCTGTTCATCATTTTTCCTGACTTCGAGTTCTGATTGCTTCACTTTATAGGAATTACGGAACAGATTCAGATTCCAGTTAAGTCCCATTCCCACAAACAAAGTGTTATTGAATCTGTAATCCAATATCGGCTGACCGTCGTTCTCTGATGCGAACAGAGTATATTGCCCGAATAAAAACAGCTTCGGAAGATAGTTAGCCTTATCTACTTTTACCAATTCCTGATTAATGCTTCTTAATACTTCAAGCTGCTTTACTTCAATGTAATTCTCGGCTATCTTGCCAATTAAATAGTCAGTATTCTGCATTACTTCAGTACTGTCATATGTTAATTCACCCAGCACATTAATATCCTGCTGCTGCTTCAGCCCTAATTCGTTCAGTAGGATCTTCCTGCTGATCTCATAATTCCTTTCTGATTTTGAAAGCTCGGGGATTGAATTGTCCAGTCTGACTTTTGACCGCAGATAATCAAATTCTGTAGCAACACCCAGTCTGTATTTTTTTTCCACGGCAATGTAATTCTCTTCCGCGTTCTGTTTTGTGAGATTATTAACTTCGACAATTGATTTGGAAAGCAGGACACTATAGTAAGCTGATTTCACATTTTTCTTTACATCATTTTCAGCCGCTGTTACATTCTGCTGCTGTGTTTTCGAATAATAATCAGCAATCCTTATGGCTGAAAATACGGGAGTACCAAGTATTGGAAGTGATTCTGTGACATCTATTAAATTTGAAAAAGAGTTATCCGAGCCGACTTCATACTTCTGCCCGAATATATCGAATACCTGTTTCCTGATTGCCCTCTGAAACCGGGAATTCAGCGTCACTGTCGGTAATAGATTTTCACTGTAAACTTCTGAAACCTTTTCATTTGCCTTGAGCATGTCCAGCTTTGCAGTTATGATACCGGAATTGTTCTTAAGCGCTATTGAAATAGCCTCATTTAAATTATTGATCGTAGGAACCTGCTGCGCTTCCGAAAAAGAAGATAGAAGAAGGAGCGCGATTATTATAAAAAATGCCTGAAATAATTTTATCAAAGGAGATTTTATTGCCATTATAATTATAGTTTGATTTCTTTTGCTAATAAAACTTTTGCTTTTTTAAATTTGCTTTTGCCTGCATCTGTAAGTATACCATTTAAAATCATTTCATATGTAATTTTAAAAGCATTTTGAAGGGAAAATTTATTGTTGATAAGAAAATCGTGATTCAGTACTGTCTTAAGTGAAGAATTAAAACTGGCAATAATTATAGGAGTGGGATAATTTTCTATCAGTTTGTCTTTCTTTCCCTGCTCCAGCAATTTAGTAAAAACTTTATTTACCTGTTCATTCTTCATTTCATCAATATTTTTTTTAATATCCGGAGCATGTATTGAAAGATCCCTCAGCCATTTAT
>DAIPYG010000047.1:0-25927 GCA_036782875.1 Bacteroidota bacterium
TCAAATACTTATTGGACAGCCCCAGCGGATTAAATTTATTGTAAAGTCTTTGAATCACATTTTGGACGGATGTGATTTATTGTCTTAAAATTTAATTTTAATATCATTTCACGAATCTATTATATTTAGTAATTTACATTCCTAAATTCATTATGACAGAAGAAAAAATTAAAAACGTTTTATCCGGAATTAATGAACCGGTACTGAACCGGGATTTTGTGAAGCTGGGTTTTGTAAAAGAAATTTCTCTTAACGGAAAAAATCTTAAACTTATTCTCGGGATATCTGACCGGAATGAAAAAATTACAGAAGAATTAATTAAAAAAATTAAAGCGGAGTTTCACAGATCCATTCCTGAAATAAGTAATGTAGAAGTAAATTTTGTCACCGGGGTTACTGAACAGATCAATGAGAAAAAATCATCTGTCCTGCCCGGAGTTAAGAATACTGTAGCTGTTGCATCAGGCAAAGGCGGTGTCGGCAAATCAACTGTGGCTGTAAATCTCGCGGTTGCACTTGCAAAGACAGGTGCAAAGGTCGGATTGATAGACGCCGATATTTACGGACCTTCAATTCCGCTGATGTTCGGTGTAAAGGAAAAACCCAAGGTTATGCAGGTCGGTGATAAAAACAAGCTTGTTCCGATTGAAAAATTCGGTGTCAAAATTATGTCTATTGGTTTTTTAATGGAAGAAAGCACTGCAGTGGTATGGAGAGGACCTATGGCATCAAGCGCGCTTAAGCAGTTCATGTCCGATGTAGTCTGGGGAGAACTGGATTATTTATTATTTGACATGCCTCCAGGAACAGGTGATATTCAGCTAACGCTTAGCCAGACTATACCGCTTACGGGTGCAGTAATAGTAACGACTCCTCAGGAAATTTCGCTTGCCGATGCCAGAAAAGGATACATAATGTTTCAGAAAGTAAATGTACCTACAATCGGAATCGTCGAAAATATGAGCTATTATCTCAATCCCGACGGAAGCCGGGAATATATTTTCGGAAAAGGCGGAGGTGAAAAGATGTGTGAGGAATTCAAAGTGAAACTTCTTGGTGAAATTCCCATAAACACAAATATTCGAAAGGGCGGAGATGATGGTAAGCCGGTTGTGACTGGAGAAGCTGTTCCGGAAGAAGCTGAAATTTTTCTTCATATAGCCGGTGAGCTGATCAAAGAAATTAATCTGTTGAATGTAAATGCATCCGATTCATCGGAATTAGTTATCGAAATTTAAATTATTAAAATATTTTTAATTTTAAAAAAGGTATATGAAACTTTCCGTTATAATAATAATAATTAGTATTTTTGTTTACAGCGGGTGCGGAAATTCGGGCGGTTCAGATTCTCCTGCCAATTCCTTAAAAGATTTTGTTGCTGCTCTTAAAGAGCAGAATCCCGGAAAAGCCTGGAACTATCTTTCCTCAAATTCTCAGAAAATGTATAATGATATAGCTAAGAACAGGAATCAAAGCGGCAAAGAATACTTCGAAAAAAGCGTTTCTAATGCCGGCTCGCTCGGAATGATGGGTATGGATTTTGAAGTAGTCGATGAAAAAAAGGACGGAGATAAAGCAACAATTACTATCAAAACAAAGGATCAGAATACATCGGAGCTTTATTCTGTAAAGGAAGACGGCGCCTGGAAACTCGATTATGCCAGAACAATAGAGGAAAGTATGAAAAAGGTAGAATAATGATTTTTATAAAATTTAAACTGATAATGTTCTGATATGCTGGATCTGACGATTGAAAATGTAGAAGAGGTGCTGAAAAAAGTAAGACCTTATTTACACATTGACGGAGGTGACGTAGAAGTTACCGGAATTAATGAAGGCGGAATTATTAAAGTGAGACTGCTCGGCTCCTGCAAGGACTGTCCTCTGAGCATGATGACACTGAGAGCCGGTATAGAAAGAACATTAATGCAGGAGATTCCTTCAATAAAAAGAATTGAAGCTGTTGATTGAAAACCTTTGGCTCGTTTATGAAAGAAGATTTTCAATTTTACCAAGATCTTTAAATGTACTCTCACCGCAATCATAACCTGAAACAAATTCTTTTTTGCCCTTTATTACATTAAAGTAAATTTCCAGAATGTCTTCAAACTTTACCCCGTATCCCTGATTAAATATTCTTTTTGAAATTATATGAATTCCGTTGAATGCATACTCGTTGCTTACATCGCTGTTCTCATTTGCTCTTCCGGTTAATTTCATTTCATTATCAAATTCAAGATATCTCCTGGTTTTCCTTTTCTGAACAGCAATTGTAGCAAATGGCTTTTTAGACTGATGATATAAAATCATTTGATTCAGGTCCATATCTGTTTCTATATCTACATTCATTACAAGAAAGTATTCCTCATCCCTGAAATAATCTTCAGCATTCAGTATTCCTCCTCCTGTTCCGAGAATTTCTTCTTCTATGATCACAGTTATGTTTTCGCCGAAATTATTCTTAGCAAAGTAATCCAATATGACATTAGAGTGATGGTGAGCATTAACGACTATTTCCTCTGCGCCGATCTTTTTAAGTCTTTCAATCTGATGATTGATCATAGGAATATTTCTGTAAGGCACCAGCGCTTTAGGAATTTTATCGGTGTAGTGCTCTAATCTCGTGCCGAATCCTGCCGAAAGTATCATTGCTTTCATGAATGCTTCATAAATTAATTTTACTGTGATTTAAAAATGTATTTAAAACTCTTACTAAATTTAACTGCAAACTTAATATACCTCTGAGCATTCTTTATATAATTTAAAATGTGATTTCTTCAGGATGTAATTTTTATTTACAATTAGATTTAAATTTAAAGTTATAATAAATATTATTGATGTTAAAATAAATATTTTTATTGTGTCATAATGAAGATTGTGAACCGTATAAAAGATTATCTCAAACACAGAGATACTTTAAAATACAGACTATACAAATTTCTGGAAAAACATTCTAAAGTCACTGACGACTCTTCTATAATCATAGTGTGGGAACTCGGAGGATTCGGTGATATTCTGAAAAAAAATGCTATCATCTCAGCTGCGCTGAATATCAGAGGATACAGAACTCATTTTATTATCTGCGACGGAACCCCGCTTGCCTGCATTCAGCGCGGGCTGGAAAAGAATGAGGACATTGGTGACTGGAAACTTAAATGCGTGAAATGTCTTCACGGTATGAAGTATAATGCAAATCAGTACAGTGTGGATTATTCTTTAGTCGGCGATTACATTTCGGAAAAGAAATTGAAAGAATTTGAAGATCTCTCCGTCAGCATAGATATCGGAAATATTTATTCTTATAAATATCTTGATGTGGATGTAGGAATGCTTGCCTGGAGTTCTGTAATCAGATATATGAAAGGCTTCATAATCGAACACAGGGATCTTAAAAAAGAAGACGAGATCCTGCTCAGGAAATATTTCTTTGCCGGTCTTGTAAATACTCATGCTGCAAATGAAGTGATTAATAAATTCAAGCCCGTAAGCCTGTTCGGATCTCACGGAGTGTACGTTGATTATTCCCCTGCTATTCTTCTTGCGTATCTCAAAGGCATAAAGACACTTATATGGTCCAGCGGCTTCAAAGATTTTCTTCATTACTTTACAATTCCAAAGAAGCCGAACAAACTTGAATTCAGGGGCATCACAGAGCCTGAGTGGAATAAAAGAAAAAACACTCCTCTGAGCGAAGAGGAAAATAAAACACTCGATGATTATATTCATCACCGTTTCAATAAAGGAAATAAAAGAGATTTTCTGAATGTCACACTTCCGGAAGATCCTGAAGATCTGAGAAAAAAATTCGGATTTGATAATGGTAAAAAGGTTGTCTGCCTGTTCTGTCACGTCAGCTGGGATCTCTCATTTGATCTTTCAAAAATGATCTTTGATAATGCAAACCAGTGGCTAAGCGAATCGATGAAAGCTATCTTTGAAATTAAAAACGTCAACTGGATAATCAGGGTTCATCCGGGTGAAAAAGTATCAGGCAGTCTGTACACTAACGATGATTTCATTAAAGAAAAATTCAAAGAAATCCCGGATCACGTAAAGATCCTATGGTCAGATTCTGAGATCAATTCTCTTGGACTTTATAAACTGCTTGATGCAGGTATTACGCTGTTCGGTACCATGGGAGCGGAGCTTCCAATAATGGGAAAGCCCGTAATATCAGGAGGCGAAGCGCATTTCTCAAATAAAGGGTTCACTATTGACGCTAAGACAAAAGAGGAATATTTTGACCTTCTGAAAAATATAGCAGACGTAGGTTTTCTGAAAAAAGATCAGATAGATATTGCCAGACAATATGCTTACTCTTATTTTATTCAGAGGCAGATTCCGATCAACATTGTGAATAAATCCGAAGGACACTTCGGTAATATTGATCTCAGCAAACTGAATCACCTGCTTCCGGGAAATGATATGATCATTGATGCGATCTGTGACAGTATTTTAAAAGGAAAGGATGTGATATTAAATGAAAAAATGGTGAAAGAAGCATGTCTGGAAATCAATTTAAATAACGGGTGAACTATTATATAAGACTGCATCAGAGATTTTAAATCCAATTTAAATCTATTTAAATAATTAGTAAATTGTGAACAGAAAGAATATAAAAAGAAGAAGTATTTATGGATAACGGTCTTAGAACTGTTTCAATTATCATACCGACTTATAACAGGGCAAAAATCCTGGGAATCACTTTAGAAAGCTGCGTAAATCAGTCTTATCCGAAAGAACAATTCGAAATTATCGTAGCAGACAATAACTCATCAGATAATACAAAACAGGTTGTCGAAGAGTGGATTCAAAAGTCCCCGGTTAAAATCAGATATATATTCGAAAAGGAGCAGGGTGCACACATTGCAAGAAATAAAGCTGCAAAAGAATCTACCGGAGAGATATTATATTTTACAGATGATGATATGATTGCCGATAAAGATCTGCTGATGAATATTGTAAAGGTCTTTGATATGAATTTCAATGTCGGAGTTGCAGGAGGAAAAGTACTTCCTAAATGGGAATTTGATCCGCCCGAATGGCTTCTTAAATATTTCAAGAACGGTTCACTGAGTCTGATAGAGAAATCCGAGAAACTGATAATCGCAGCATATGATATCGGTATATACAGCTGCCATCAGGCTATGCTGAAAAAAGTTCTCTTTGAATGCGGAGGATTTAATCCGGACATTGTTAAAGAAAAACTCATCGGCAACGGTGAAACAGGTCTCAATATTAAAATACTGGAAGCAGGATATAATTTCGCTTATGTCGGAGATGCTGTATCATACCACATTATCCCAAGGTCGAGGATGACTCAGAAATATATTAATTACAGATTCAGCAATCAGGGAAACTGTGACAGTTTTACTATCTTCAGAAGAAATGAAAATTCAAAAAAAGTCCTCTTAAAATTGATTTTATTTTCTCATATACCCGATATGATCAGATATTATTTTAAATCTGTTTCTGACAGAATTACTTTTAAAGACCAGTGGAGACTGCAGAGAGCTTATTTTCATTATTTCATCTCCCGGATAAAATCCGATCTTAAGCTTGCTTCGGATGATGACTGGAGAGCTTTTGTTTCAAAATATGATTATATGGAAGATTGATCTGTCTTTCTTAAATTAATTATCAGATACATTATCACCCCCGAAGTTCCGGCAGCAGAAAAAATGAACATGACTTTCGGTCCGAAAGTAAACCACAAAAATCCCGCAAATGAGCTTGCTGCAAGTGAGAAAATGCTGTTAAGTCCCGAGTAAAAACCCAGTGCAGTAGCAGTATCTTTTTTTTCTGAAATATTTGTGATCCAGGCTTTTGAAACTCCTTCGGTAGATGAAGCATATATTCCGTAGCAGAAAAATATAAAAAACAAAAATCCTGTCCCGGGATCCATAGCCATGCCGCCGTAAACTATCACAAAAAATACCAGTCCTATAATGAAACTATTTTTAAATCCTATTTTATCCGCAAGGATTCCGATAGGAAATGATGTTAATGCATAAACCAGATTGTAGAAGATATAAACGAAAATAACTTTGTCATCCGGAAATCCTAAATTTTTAACCATCAATAATAAAAAAATATCAGAGCTGTTAAGCAAAGTAAAAAAGAACAATCCCGTTACAAGTTTTTTATACTCAGTCTCTGCGGTTTTCCAGTATGAAAGAAATGAAAAGAATTTCTTTCTTTCTCCTTTAATTTTGTGAGAGGTTTTGTTTTCATCCTTTAAAATAAATGTAAACAGAACTCCGGCGGCAGCCGGAATGAATGCTATAAAGAAAAGTGTTCTGTATTTTTCAGGATAAAAGCTTAAGTATATCAAAGCAAATACAGGACCTAATACCGCTCCGAATGTATCCATTGCCCTGTGAAATCCGAAAACTTTTCCTTTGTTTTCCGGAGTTGTTTCCCCGGATAATATTGCATCACGGGCGGAAGTTCTGATGCCTTTGCCAAGCCTGTCAATTGTCCTTGCGAAAAATATCCAGACAGGATAGATGAATAACCCCATCATAGGCTTGGAAACCGCGCTCAGCATATAACCCGCTCTTACAAACGGTACTCTCTTTCCGGAGAGATCAGACATCTTTCCGAAATAGCCCTTGCTTAAACCTGCTGTCGCCTCTGCCAGACCTTCCAGCACTCCGATCAGCATTACGGAAAAGCCGATGCTCTTCAGATATATGGGCATGACAGGATATAGCATCTCACTGGAAATGTCTGTAAGAAAACTTACGAAGGAAACGATAAGTATCGCAGGAGTGAATATTTTCCTGTTCAACATCTTATTTTAATTTAAATAAAATTCAGCATTGAGAATAATTTATACAAGATAGATTTAAATATTAATTTTATTTTGATTACCAAATCGGCATTGTACAGGAGAATAACAGAACGCGGATAACGCTGATTGAGCTGAAAAATAACGGATTATTTTTGTTTTAAAAGCAATTCTGATACTTCTTAAAATCTGTATCTTAATGATTTCATTAAGTATGGTCTCATAAGAGCTGGACGATATGAGAATGTGATAATTCAAACCATCTTCTTTGCTTGATTTATGTTTATTTTAAGTTCTTTAATTCTCTTTATCAAAATCAGCGGATTTCCGCAGCTTCAGCGTTATCGCATTCCGGAAAATCATCGTGTACAGAGCCAAATCAGAAGAGCACTTTTTTTGATTTATTATTTTCTGATATAAATCATTATTTTTATAAAAACATAAAATGAATTCAAATACTGATATTGGCGGAAATACTGTATATAAATTAAAGACTGATGGAATCAGACAAATAGATCTCTCGCTGGATCTGGAATCCGAGATCAGGAAACTTAAGAAGGAAATGAATGCGGTTATTCTCGCACATTACTATCAGGAATCCGAGATACAGGATCTTGCTGATTTTATAGGAGACAGTCTGCAGCTTTCACAGCAGGCAGCTAAAACAGATGCAGATATAATCGTATTTGCAGGTGTTCACTTTATGGCGGAAACAGCTAAGATACTGAATCCCGATAAGCTTGTTCTGCTTCCCGATCTGGATGCGGGTTGTTCACTGGCGGAAGGCTGTCCCGCGCCGAGACTGGAAAAATTTAAACAAAAGCACCCGGATCATATTCTTATAAGTTATATTAACTGTTCAGCGGAAGTAAAAGCTTTATCAGATATTATCTGCACTTCTTCTAACGCTGTAAAGATCGTAAAGCAGATACCGGCTGATCAGAAAATTATTTTTGCACCTGACAGAAATCTCGGAAGATATGTGATTAAGCAGTCCGGACGTGACATGGTTTTATGGCAGGGAGCCTGTATCGTTCATGAAACATTCAGTGAAAAAAAAATACTGCGGCTTAAATTTGAAAATCCGGATGCGCTCCTTATCGCGCATCCCGAATGCGAGGAAGCTGTTCTGAATAATGCCGACTATATAGGATCTACAAGCGGTCTTTTGAAATTCGTTACGGACTCAGCGGAAAATGAATTCATAGTTGCAACCGAACCGGGCATCATTCATCAAATGCTTCTGAAAAATCCCGAGAAGAAATTCATTCCGGCTCCTCCCGAATCCAACTGCAACTGCAATGAATGCCCGTACATGAAACTTAACACTCTTGAAAAATTATACCTTTGTATGCGTGACAGAAAACCTGAGATTGTTATGGACAGGGAGATCTTGGAAAAAGCATTAAAGCCTTTGGAGAGAATGCTGGAAATGAGTTAATAAAAAATATCTATTCCGTTAAATAAGCCGGATTCTGTTTCCGCCGAAGCGGATGACAATCATTTATCTTATCCTTGCATTGCTGTAAGGATTCTTGCAACCTACCCCGGGAATACTGAAGTGAACAGTTCTTCATTCCCTCTACATGGTCTTACTCCGGATGAGGTTTATCGATCCCGGAAATCACTTTCCGGATGGTAGGCTCTTACCCTGCCTTTTCACCCTTACCCTTTTTCAAGGGCGGTATATTCTCTGTGACACTTTCTTTCCAGTGAATTTACATTCAATGGAACCGGGAATTTCTCCCGGCATCCCTGCTCTTTGCGGAGTCCGGACTTTCCTCACATCCCGGCAAGCCGGGACAGCGCGATTGTCTGTAACGGAATAGAGATCTTTTATTAAAGAACAATTTTGAATTTAATCTATCAGTAAACTTTTATTTTCAGAATCAATATTCTTTTTATTTTCATCCAGAGCTTCATTAGCAAGCCTGTCAGCGGTCTTGTTTTCTTCGCGGGGAATATGTCTGATGGAAAATTTCTTGCCGAGCGACTTTATCTCCTTCCAGAATTCAAGTGAAAGATTAATAAGATCTTTATGCTTTATTTTGTATTCACCCCGGATCTGCTTAACTATCAGCTCACTGTCGCAAAAGAAAATTATTTCCTCTGTTGGTTCTTCAAGCTCTTTTAAAAGCTTAACGCTTTCGATCAATGCAGTATATTCTGCAACATTATTAGTGCATTCGCCGATGAATTTTTTGAATGTTTTAATTTCATACCCGCTTTCATCCTGAATCAGAATTCCTACAGCTGCTGATCCGGGATTACCTCTTGATGCTCCGTCAGTATAAACTTTTACTTTCATTTAAGAATATTATTCTTTGTTTGCAAGAAGTTCTTCTGCTATGAGTATTCTTCCGCAGGACTGACAGGTATATAACTTCTCGGCAGACTTTATTTCAATTACCGTTTGAGGCGGAATTGAATTATAGCAACCGGAACAGTTTCCCTTTCTTACGATTGCAGTAGCTTCACCTTTAAACGATTTATTTATTCTCTCATATAAAACCCTGCTTGCCTGATCGATCTTTGCCAGAAGTTCGTTTCGCTTTTCTCGCAGACCGGATTCATCCTGCCTGTACTGCTCATCAAGTTCATCCAGCAATGCCTGCTTCTCTGATAACTCAGCATTCATTTCACCGGTTTTTCCTTCAAGTGCAGTGACATCATTCCCGAGCATTGTATGAATTTCCACAATATCCTTTATTCTTTTTTCATTCTTCCCTACTTCTTCAAATAATGATTCTATTGTCTTTACAATTTCATCATATTCTTTATTTGACCTGACATTAAATTTCTGTTCATCGTATTTATTTATTCTCTCTTCATAGGAACTATTGTCGGCAGTGAGTCTGGATTTTTCTTCATCAAGTTTTTCAAGTGATTGTTTCTTTTCTTTAAGCTCTTTGCTGAGAGTCTTAATTTCTTTTCTGATTGATTCAATCTTATCAGGCAGGTCGCCTTTCTCATCTTCTATCTCAGTCAGCTCCTCATCTATGCTTCTTAATTCGTGCAGAGTAAGAAGAGTGGTTGTCATTTTAGGATTATTCTTCTCTACTTCTTCATTAAAATATTCCTGAAACCTCGATACCGGTTCTTCTTCAGGAGCTTCATTATCCGGTTCATTTGTTTGTGATTCTGATACAGCACCGGAATCATTTACTTCTTCCTTAATTTCATTTTTGTTCACAGCGCCTAAAGAATTATCCGGTTCAGAAATCTCATTAATAATTACTTCCTCTTTAATATCCGGATTTTCATTTTCAGGCTTCTCACTAATATTTTCACTCATTTATATTTTATTATATTTTAATGTATTTTAAAAAATCTATATTTCTTATTTGATTTATGATTTAAAGAAATCAGGCCGTCACACCCTGTAAATTTTGCCGAATCCAATATCGTTTCATCAATAATATCAACTGCCTCTGAGTCTGTAACTGCTATTCTGAAGAGTCTGCTTTCCGTGTCAACTTTTTCCGGTTCCGGTTTCGAATTCATTCTTTTAAACAGCACCTTTATTCCCATTCCGGATATTAAATTAATTATAACTCCTTCATCTTTACTCACTCTTTTTTTAAAATCATATACTTCATATGCCTTTTCCTCATATGGATGATATTTTAATAATGCGTCTATCACGTTATTAAGATCAGCGGGATCACATTCCATTTCGAGTTTTATTTCGCTGACATTATTCAGGGTTGTTTTCTTTCCTGAAAATGGTCTGGCATTTTTACCGGGTTTGAATGTACCGGTTCCGGAAGTTCTGAAAGAGCACATTTTGTAATTCCCTATAATTCCCGCTCCGGAATGTGACATTCCTTCTGCAACTTTCTCAACGTGCTCATCAGGTACGAATACGACTATTTTTTTCCTGTTAACATATCTGAAAAATTTTTCCGCAGATAAAATTTCTTCAGCCTTAAATAATTTTCTGAATATGCTGTTTATCACCCGTATATGCATAAAAAAAAAGTGTATCCTGATTTAGATACACTTTCGACTTGTTACTCTCTTGTCCGTATTCTCAAAAGATCTTTTTCGTTTTTGAAAAATTTTCTTCTGATGTAAATACTTATTATAGATTAGATAACTCTTGAATTTCATTTGACTTAAAATATAAACGATGGTTTACAAAAACAAGATACTTAGCGGTTTTAAATTAAGTATTTCAAAAAGAGCGGAGATAATTTTACACGTTGTATCCATTTAAAAATGCTGAAGATAACTTTTCTGAACACCGGCATCACATTGTAAAGTACAGCCGAATATAAAATTCAGAAAAATGTGAGTACTAAATCTTCAGTCTTTTAAAAAGCTTATCGATTGGCTTTGAATCCAGCATAATATAAAAATGCAGAGAAGGTGCGCCGTTGTTCAGCAGCTCTTCGCATTGTTTTGCCGTCCATTCGACGCTTATGTCCGTTACATGTTCAGGTTTTGCAGCCTGAATCTCAGAAGCAAATTCATCCGGAATCTCAACATAAAAATTCTTCGGAATATTTGTCAGCTGCTTCTTATATGATAATATTTTCAGCCCGGGTATTATCGGAGCTTTGATATCTGCATCCCTGCACTTCTTTACAAAATCAAAATAATATTTGTTATTAAAAAACATCTGAGTGACTACATATTCAGCGCCGGCATTTATTTTTTCTTTGACATATTTTACGTCTGTATTTAAATTCGGAGCTTCAAAATGCTTTTCCGGATAGCCTCCGACACCGATGCAGAAATTCGTTGGTGAAGCGTCAAGCAGATCTTCTTCAAGATATTTCCCGCAGTTCATATCCATTACCTGCTTTACAAGATCAAGCGCATATATGTTGGATGTCCTGCCTTCGGGAATCGGTTTCTTATATCCGGGTTCATCACCTCTTACGGCAAGAATATTTTCTATACCGAGATAATTCAGCTCGATCAATGCATCCTCGGTTTCCTCTCTTGTAAATCCGTTGCACAGCAGATGAGGAACGGTATCAATATTATATTTATTTTTTATTGCAACGCTTATGCCTATCGTGCCCGGACGTTTGCGCTTGACTTTCTTTCTGATTCCACCCGGAGTCTCTTCGTACTGGACCTGCGCCGGATGTGAAGTTACATCAATGAAAGGCGGATCATACTTTATTATATCATCAATTACGTTATAGATAAGCTTGATATCCCCGCCTCTTGTAAGAGGAAGTATTTCAAAACTTATCAGTGGTTTCCTTGCTTTTTCTAAATGCTCTGTAACTTTCATATATTAAAAAATTTTCCGCTTAATTTTATTTCTGTACACCGGGCTGGAGATTGAATCCGCCTTCGGCAAGTATTTTATTGTCACCTGTTGAAATGTTTACTATGCCAATTACAGTTTTTGTATCAGAACCTGCATCATAGACTATCCTGTCATTGTCCATCCACTGGAATGTTCCTACATTACCGCCTTTTACATTCAGGTTGTTTCGTAATGTGCCATTAGAATTCATCAGATATAAAGAAACATCACTGCCGTCTATTACTACGAAAGCAATCTTGCTCCCGTCAGGTGAGAATCTCGGTACATTAGAGCTCGGCAGACCCTTGCTTAATGCAGATTCTTTTCCGTCTTCAAAAAGCCTTATTGTTCCCTTCAGATTGTCATCGAAACTTGCATACGTGATTTTTGAATCATCTGATGATACATCAGGTTCTAGATTTGCCTCGCTGTTCTTACTTACTTTTGAGATATATCCTGCAGTCGTATCATCAAGATCCGCTACCATAATGCTTTTATATCCGTTTACAAATCCGGAATAGTATATCCTGTTTCCCCCGCTTGATATCACCTGCATATTGGAATACCTTCCGTCAGAAATTATATCCGGCTCACTGCCTGCCGCAGTATCTATCACAAAAATAGATAATACCTGCTCATATTCATCATTGAACATTATCTGGCTTCCGTCTGCCATGAATGAAGGATTATAGCCTGCACACAGATAGACAGGATCCTTTTTTGAATCTGCAGAATCTGCATTCTTAATAAGATAATTTGAACCTGCATCAGTATAAAATACGATCTGTTTTCCGTCCGGAGACCATTGGGGTTTCTTGCAGTTCTCACTGAGGTTTGTAAGCTGTTTCTTGTCCGTGCCATCTTCATTCATTGTAAAGATCTGCAAATAACCTGAACCGGACTGATTGGAACAATAAGCTATTTTCTTTTTCTGGGCAAAGCCTGAACCTGTAATTATAAATAAAACTAAAAATAATATTTTGAATCTAAGCATGTTTAAATAGGATTTTTTTTTTGAATTTTAAAATACTTAACTTATATTTGTTATTAAAGACCTTAAATTTGGAAATTGGAACTTCGGATTTGGAATTTGGAAATCAGTAAATTAAATTCATTTTGTAAATATATATTGATTAATTTAATTGACTCCTTTTGTTACTAAATATTACTACGAGCAGGCATACTTTTATTTTTTCCTGATTACATTAATTCGTGTTAATTTTGTATTTATGGCAGAATTTATATCAAAAATAAAAGCAATCCGCTTTAGTTAAGTTAATTTCAAATCCAAAATTCCCATTTCCAAATTCATCAGACTTTCTCCTCTTTATACTGAAGCTGATAAAGCTTATAGTACAGACCTGCTTTTTCCAGCAGTTCCTGATGAGTGCCCATTTCCTTTACTTCACCTTTATGCATTACTATGATCTTATCACAGTTCTGTATGGTAGAAAGTCTG
The DNA here is from genome assembly GCA_036782875.1 of Bacteroidota bacterium. Classification (GTDB taxonomy): domain Bacteria; phylum Bacteroidota; class Ignavibacteria; order Tepidaquicellales; family Tepidaquicellaceae; genus JAGPCH01. The sequence goes on from DAIPYG010000047.1 coordinate 13,522, forward strand.
TGAGCAATAATTATTGAAGTCCTTCCTTCTATCAGTATCTGAATCGCTTTTTGTATTAGTATTTCTGTATTTGTATCGACACTTGAGGTTGCTTCATCAAGAATCAGTATCTTCGGATCATATGCCAGCGCCCTTGCAAATGAGATGAGCTGTTTCTGCCCGACTGATAAAGTTGAACCTCTTTCCTTTACAGTATGATCAAGCCTTCCCGGAAGTGAATTTATAAAATTATTCAGACCGACATTTACAACAGCTTTTTCAATTGCATCATTATTTATTTCACCGTTATTCAGCGTAATATTTGATCTGATATTTCCTGAAAATAAAAAAACATCCTGAAGTACTATTCCGATGTTTCTTCTCAGCTCACTCTGCTTTATATCTTTTATATCAATTCCGTCAATTGTTATCTGTCCTTTATTAATTTCATAAAATCTTGACAGAAGACTGATTATAGTCGTCTTACCTGCTCCTGTTGCGCCGACAAACGCTACTTTCTCACCGGCTTCTATTGTGAACGAAACATTTCTGAGAACATAATCTTCATTGTTGTAAGCGAACCATACATTCTTAAATTCAATTCTTCCTTTGACATCATTAAGCTGTACGGCATTTTCAGGATCTGTAATTGAAGGCTTCTCATCAAGGAGAGCGAATATTCTTTCGCTCGATGCCATCGCGGTCTGGAGTATGTTATATTTTTCCGAAAGGTCTCTTATCGGACGGAAGAACATTTCCGTAAACTGTATGAAAGAAACCAGCACTCCGATTGATACCGCACTCTGCACGACCTGACCGCCGCCGTACCATATTATCATTCCCACGGAAATTGCACCGATAAGCTCGACTACGGGAAAGAATACAGCATAATAGAAAACACTCTTTTTATTCTGCTCAGTGTGGTCGCGGTTGATTTCCTCAAATTCATCCGTTGTCCTTTTCTCTTTTGAAAAATACTGAACTATAGTAATACCGGTTATGTGTTCCTGTATGTATGAATTTAATTTTGCAATTAGTATCCTTATTCTTCTGTATGACTCCCGGACTTTTTTTCTGAATATGCCTGTCGCAATTATAAGAACAGGAAGAATTGAAAGAGTCATGAAAGCCAGCTTGTAATCCATCGTGAACATAAAATAAAATATCCATATTATCAGAAATATATCGCCGAATGCTGTCACGAGTCCGGATGAAAAAACTTCAAACAGAACTTCTACATCCCCTGTAACTCTTGTCACTATTCTGCCGATTGGATTCTTGTCAAAAAACTTCAGGTCAAGGGACATAATATGATCAAATATTTTTTTCCGCAGATCATATATTATTTTCTGTCCTATCCAGCTTGTCAGATATGCCGTTATATATTGAATCAAACCCTGTACGACAAGCGTTGCAAGCATTATCAGTATTATGTACTGAAGTCCGGGAAAATCCCTGTTCATTATTTTGTCATCAATAGCAATAGGCGTGAGCCGCGGTCGAAGTGCAGCAAGTGCCGAGATCATAATTGTCAGAATGGTTGCAATTACAATGTATCTGGTATATGGCTTAAAGAAAGACAACAGCCGCTTCATTATCTGCGGATCGACTTTCTTGGTCAGGACATCGTCTTCTGATTTATTTATTATCTGATCTGACAAAAAATTTGGTTAAAAGTTAAATGTTGAAAGTTAAAAATCTAAAATCAAAAATCCGTTATCTCTTCTTCCAACAACTGCTTGCTGTAGATATCATTATAAATTCCTCCCAGCGCTATGAGTTCATTATGAGTGCCTTCTTCTTTTATTTCTCCCTGATCAAGAACTATTATATTGTTGGCGTTTTTTATTGTAGAGATCCTGTGAGAGATAATAATGCTTGTTCTGTTTTTCATTACATTTTTCAGCTCCAGCAGTATCTCTTCTTCTGTCTTTGTATCTACAGCCGACAAAGAATCATCCAGTATTAGAATCTCCGGTTTTTTATAAATCGCCCTCGCTAATGATGTTCTCTGCTTCTGACCTCCGGAAAGCGTAATTCCTCTTTCACCGAGTATTGTTTTGAACTTTTCAGGAAACTGGTTTACGTCTTTATATAGTCCGGCTATTTTTGAATATTCAATTACTTCATTTTCATTGACCGTATCACTAGAATAAGAAATGTTTCTTTCAATTGTATCTGAGAATAAAAAAGATTCCTGCGGTACGATGCCGATGGCACCGCGAAGAATTTCAACCGGGATTTTTTTAATTTGATATCCGTCAATAAATATTTCCCCTTCTGTCGCATCCCATATCCTCGGAATAAGATTGATCAATGTGCTTTTACCTGAACCCGTGTGCCCGATGATTCCCAGTGTAGATCCTTTTCTTATTTTTAAATTTATATTCTTCAGAGTATAACTTCCGGCAAGCGGATATCTGAATGAGACATTCTTAAATTCGATTTCTCCGTGAAGATCCTTTGCTGTAATGTTCTCATCGGTTTCTTTATTATCTTCGATATCGGGTTTTGTATTAATAATGTTCATCAGTCTCTGCATTGAAGGCGCTGCTCTCTGAACGAGGTTTATTATCCAGCCAAATGCTATCATTGGCCACGTCAGCTGTCCTAGATAAATAAGAAAAGAAGAAATGTTGCCTATGGACATTTTACCCTCAATTACCTGGATTCCTCCGAAGTATATCACAATGATTACCGAAAGACTGGTAAGAAGAAACATCATAGGAAATGAGAATGACTGAACTTTAGCAAGCATAAGATTCTTTTTCTGATAATCAAAAGATATCCTGTCAAATTCCAGAGATTCATTTTTTTCCCTGACATATGATTTTACAACTCTTATTCCGGACAGTACTTCCTGTGCCTTGGTTGTCATGTCTGAAAATATTTCGTACACGCGGAGTGATCTGCTGAATGTCAGCCTGCCGACCTTGTAAACAATGTAAGTGATCAATGGCAGAGGCGCTAAAGCCAGCAAAGTAACAGACGGGCTTAATGAAAATAATACGAATAGTGTAATGACAATCCTTGTAAATGTCTGTATGGAATACATGATCCCCGGTCCGACGAAATTGCGGACATTGCTGATATCATTTGTTGCGTGAGCCATTATATCACCGGTCGAACGCGTGTTGTAAAATGCGCGTGAAAGCTTCTGAAGGTGCGCGAAGAAATCATATCGAAGGTCATTTTCTATTTCACGTGAAGTAATGATCAGTGACTGCCGTGTCATAAAAAGAAAAAATCCTCTCACTATCACTATGCCTATTCCTGCTAACGCATAACTAAGCAGATTATGCCTCAGAGTTCCTTTGGTAAGATCATCTATCGCCGCGCCTATAATCAGCGGATAAACTGCATCTGAAGAGTTAGATAAAATAATAAATACAAATCCTAAGGAAAGTTTCTTCTTGAATTTTTTTAAATATGGGATTAAGGCTTTGAGAGAATTCATTTATGTGTTAGTGAACAAATATAACTTTTTAAAATTCTAAATTAGAGGCATAAACAGTGAAAAGACAATGAACAAAGCAACTCCGTCCAAAACATTTTTCAAAATTATTAAATCATTTGAAATATTTCTAAAATGGATTAAAACGTACAGGTTTAAAAAACAGACCCGCCTTTGAAAAATTGACTTTAAAAAATTCTGAACAATGGCTAAAGCAAAAATTTCCTGTCTGACGAGTTTGGCAGCGCACTTCTGCCGAACGAGGAGTTGAAATTTTTGGTGCCATTGCGAAAGAATTTTAGGCAATTTTTCACCAGCGGGAGAGTTTTCTTTTGTCAGGCTTTTCTTTTGCTCTTTCAAAAGAAAAGCGGAATTACTTAGAATTAAAGACAGCTGTTTAAGAACAAAACGTTTTGGACGGATGTGAACCGGAATTGTAAAAATAATATGATAAAGCTGTGTATGTGTGTATAACCGGAGATAACTTCAGTAGTATGTATATGTAAACATCAGATGCCGGTTTTTTTTAAATTTTCACATTCAAGTCTAAGCTCCAGTAACCTTAAAGTAAGCGGATGTAATCCTTCTTTATTCATCAGCTTTAGTCTTCGTTTTCCTAATCTCCTGTCGAGAACAGCCAATGATCTTATGATTGGATTTTCGCTTTTGACCGCTTCATCAATACTTAGGTTCAGATACTGCAGGCATGCATCTATAAATTCCCATCTTGCGAATTCACCTTTTTCTGATGCAGCCCCTTTTGTTCTTTCATCTTCAGGTATTCTTTCATTTATTTCAGGGGTGTTCCATCCGTATTTATTATTATTGTCAGGTGTTGAAAAGTTTGCGATCTCCTCTCCGTCTATTGTGATCCAGCCTCTTACCATATAATAACTTCCGGATGTATATCTTGTTACATAAAGACTTACCCTGCCGTCTGTGCACTCGGCAAATTTCTCCTCTATGGATTTCTTCAGTTTACTCCACTTCATAAACGCATCTGTTTAGTTGAATTTATAAATCCGGTACTCTTCCGTTTTGTATTATTGATTTCTTACTTCTTTTTCCGGGAATCGTTCAAAAGTGACTCGTATTTTTTGATGTAATCTTTTACAGATAACTTTCTCATAAGCTCTCCTACAAGTTCGTAAGGAATCTGATCCATTTTTTTGAAACGTACACAGCTCTTTCCCATATCTAATTTCTGCTTGCAGTGTGCGGGATATTCCTTTACAAACCAGTCATGCAGTTTCTGATCGGCGTAAACTGCCATGTGGTACAAAGCAATAAAATTCTTTTGAGAGGCAATGCAGACAAACGGAAGCGGCTGCTTCGGATCACAGTGGTATCCGTCCGGATATAGACTGTGCGGCACGACATATCCTATCATGCCGTAATTCATTTCTTCCTTAAAGCCTTCGGGTATGTTTTGTAAAATCACATCTCTCAGCTTTTTCATAGGTTCAACTCTGTCTGCAGGTAATTCCTTTAAATACTCAGTTACGTTTTTAGCTTTAGACTGCATAATGATTTATGTTTTATTTTTTAAGAAATATTGTTTAAAGTATTTCAGAATAATTTGCGGGATAAAACTATATCAGCAAACTACAGAATTCATTCTTTGACCAGTTCGAAAACAATTTCCCCAATTTCCCTTTCACCTTTTATACCCGGATCGGGATCAGCGATCTTACGGAAGATGACCGAATTTTTTTCATTATCATATTCAAATGAATAAGTTGTCAAAGTACCTCTGTCATTAATAAAATTGACAGTATTTGAAACAGGCTTTGTTTCTTCGGTGCAGTCTCCGCTGTAGCATATTTTATATGCGGTATAATCCCTTAGTCCATTTACCTTTCCGTCTGAAGACAGAATGATCTTATCTCCGCTTGATTTACTCTTATCAGATAATATATAATTTCCCGCAAGCATTTTTTCATTAAGATATTTCTCAATAACCCATTTATCTCCGCTGTTGTATTGATCTTCATTTATTTTTCTGAAAGCTGAACTTCCTTTTATACCTGTCCAGGCACTGTCAAAAAGCAGAATATCCCCTGTTTCAGTCACAGTAAAATGAAGATCATTTCCCTGCATTGCTTTTTCAAAAACATTATTTTTATTTACTGTCCTGTAAGCTAATTTATATTCCTCGAACCCGTTAAATATCTCTGCGCTGTCATTACCCGAAAAATTTATCTCAAGACAGTAAACAGGAATTGTTCCCGGGATCCTGCCGGGAAGCTGCTCGAGAAAGGTCCGGTTAACATATCTTCCGGATATTCCGTCTGTACAAAAGCCCGGATACGGAACAGACATTACATTAATGATGAAAATACAGAGTGGAAAAATTATTTTTAAAACTGATATTTTGCTTTTCATATGCAGATTAAATATTTTAAAATGATCTCTAGAAATTTATTTCAGATCCATTATCTTCTTCATTTCATTTTCATTTAATTTTACTAATCCTGCTGCAGGCAGTCTTTCAAATAATGTTTTCCAGTTCTCATCTTTACTGAAGACTTCCCTGAAGACAGGAAGTGATTCATCAAGACTGTTATTATTTACAAGGGTAACAGCGTGCCAGAATTTCATCTCAAGATTTTCCGGAAACATATCTTCGGCCCGGGAATATTCCTTCATTGCCAGCTGCATGTCATTTTTTTCAACAGCCAGATCTCCTTTGTTCATATGCTCATAAGCCCTGTACACATTAAGAAGCCTCTTAAGCTCGGCAATAGGTTCAGGATTGTCGTCTACACGCAGATCAAACATTTTGTCTTCCCAGATATTTTTTGTCGGCTCACCTTTTACCATTAATAAACAGGCTGACTGTTTTCCTCTTATATCTCCTCCTGCATTCTGTCCGGCTTCGAGAGCATTTAAAAGTCTTTCCGGAAGAGGTCCGGTTGAATTCTGAAAAGCCTCAGACATAGCAGGCCAGACTTTATCAGTCAGCATCATATTCGCCTGAACGGAATAATTATCCGCCGCAATATTTCCCGCAAACTGAATGCAGTTCTTACCGGTATAAGAAGCGCTCCTGCCTTTTGAATCAAGAATAGCAAGCTGCCTCACATCCTTGCCTTCGTCTGAAGATATAAGTTCATCAACAGCTTCCTGAGGAGACCTGCCGGCTTTGAGAAGTTCGAGCCCCCGTATGCCGAATGACGGATTTACAAAAGACTGTGTTGCTACAACTCCTACTCCCGATTCTCCCCAGCTTACGATCGAGCCGACGGAAAACCAGTGTGACTGAACAGCTACTCCCATTTCCCCAGTAACAGAATCCCGGGCTACTATTGAGAATGTGTGTGCAAACGGATCAGAATAAAAGGTCTGTGATCTGGCATTCATATTTAATATTAACAGAAAAGTAAAAGTTATAAAATATTTTTTCATCATATATAAATTTTGTAACCTCAAATTAATTAACTGATCAGAATAATTCAATTGTAACAAATTGAATTATCAAAATTAAAATCAGCGCTGTCCAAAACGATTTGAATAAATGTTGAAAAAGCTATTGTAAAATTTAATTATCTTTGAAATCCTATCGAATATCATTACAGCCCCTCCCCTGTCCCTTCCCGCGCAAGTTGGGGTTATTTAAAATTCGGAAATATTTTTAAAGTTAATTATTATTCAATAAAAAATTTTACAACAATTATTTAATATGTTTTGGAAGGATGTGGGGATCCGGATGTTCGGAAATATTTCTTGACGCTATTATTTAAAATATTTTATTATATTAGTCCAAATAAATTTACAAAATCTATATTAACCCGGTTTTTCATAATAGCTTGAAAACAATTCAGAAAATATTCTGCTTGAGCCTTGTGATGATATTGCTTCTTCACATTAATTATCTTGCAGTGTATTATTCACTTTATGAAATTAACACCGAACAACTGATAGCAATCTGCTGTGAAAAAAAAGTAGCTAACTGTAACGCGCACTGCTACCTTGATAAAAAAATGAACGACGAGGATAATAAAAACAATAACGGCACTTCTTCGGACATAAAGCTTAAGCTTACTGAATACGTTGTAACTGAAAATTCACCCGAACTAATTTCCTCCCGGACAGATCTGTTTTATTCAGATAATTATTTAATCCCAAATAAAGACATCTTCTCAGAGATCGAGCATCCGCCTCAGCTGTAATTCTTCTAAATATTTATTTTTCATTTAATAATCTTTCAGCTTCTTTCATAAGCTGATTTCATACTATTTTAAAATTAAATCAAATAAAAAAATGATATTAAGAAGATTTCATTTACAAATTATTTTTATTGCTGTTCTGTGCAGTTCAGTTTTATTTAATTCATGCAGTGACGATACAGTCACTACAGCTCCGCCGCCGGCAGTAACTCAGGATCTGATATTTCTGGATACCGCTTATGCCATCGGAGGAAGAGCTTTGGTTTCCATTTATGTTGAGGAAACTTTAAAAGTAGGTTATAATAATGTTTATATTGTTTTGAAAGATTCAGTCACGGGAGCGACGATTACTGATGCGCATGTTGAGTTTGATCTTTTAAATCACGGTGTTGGTACACCAGTTGAAAATCCTGACAAATTAGCAGTTGACGGAAAATTCAAGGGAGCATGGATCCTGACTGCAGCTCAGGCCGGAGACAACGCGCTGCACTGGCACTATCATATTCACGTTCACAATCATCAGGCTCCGGGTGAACCAGAAGGCGAAGCGGAGTTCGGTGATTTCCTTGTTAAAGAAAATCCTGACGGCTTCAAATCCATTACAATGCCTGACAGCACAAAACTGTTTCTCTCTTTTATAAATCCGGACAAGCCCGTAACCGGAATGAATGATTTTGAATTTCTAATAAATAAAAACGAGCCCGATCTTTTTCCGGCAGACGGCTCTTATACTGTACAAATGAATCCTGTATTTCTTCCTAACGGTCATACAACTTCAAATAATGTAAATCCTGCCGGAGCATCTGACGGACATTATAACGGAAGAGTTAATTTTGATCAAAGCGGAGCGTGGAGAGTTAATCTGAAAATCATGAAAAACGAACATGAGTATGATACATATTTTGATGTAACATATTAAAAAATAAATTTTCAATTATGAAAAAGCTTTTGTTGTCTGCATTAATATTTTTACTTTCGATACCCCATATTTCCAAAGGGGATCCGAAACTTCAGCATTTGAGTAAGCCGCTTAAACTTTCCGATATTCAGGACAAGTCCGAAACAGAATGCGATCTCTGCGGATGTTATATGGGACTTGAGCCTAATTTTAATGAGAATCAGATCGGTCTGCGGTATTATACATTCAAGTTTTTTACTGAAGGTCATCCTGAAACTACTGCGGGAAGAACGGCTAACCGCAACGGTAATTCGCTCAATGAAGTTGATCATGCCGGTCACGGTTCTGCTTCCTCGACAGAATATTATAATAATGTTGAATTGTATGGAAGAATTTATCTGAGCCCGAAGACCAGAATTATTTTCGGCATACCGTTCTCTATGAATGAAATTGACAGCAAAAAACTGAACGGTGTCGGGGATATGAGAGTTCTGGCGCAGTATAATGTTTACAATACTGACATCACAGGCAGGACAAATTTCTGGCAGAGAATTTTCCTCGGCGGAGGTTTGAAGCTTCCGACAGGCGCTTACAATAAACAGCTTGTGTACGGAGTAACCGAGCCTCACTTTCAGCCTGGCACCGGCAGTCTGGATTTTCTTTTTACCGGGCTGTGGATTGCTAAACTTGATAAGGTCGGTCTCGGATGGAGAAATGATGTTGTCTTTACTCTGAATACCACCAACAAGAATGATTATAAATTTGCTAACAGATTCAACTGGGCTTCGACTTTCTCTTATGATATTCCCACCAGCTCTGTTAACATTCTTCCGAAAGCCGGAGTGTATCTCGAGACTGCCAACGCAGATCAGTATCAGGGAGCAAATGCCGAAGGTTCGGGTGGAACTGTAATTATGGGCACAATGGGAATTGACCTGACTTATAAAATGCTGTCTCTTGATTTCGATTATCAGCTGCCTATCAGCCAGAGCTTCATCGGCGAACAGGCGGATAATGATTACAGATATTTTATAAGCATGGGATATTCGTTTTGAGAGCTTGTTGAGTTCATAGAGTTTGTTGAGTTTGGTTAAGTTTGTTGAGTATCATTAGTTTTATTAATATAAAAGCAGAGTTAAATGTTAGCTCTGCTTTTTTTATTGTCTAATTTTACTTCAGATTATTTTTCCGTGTTCTACTTTATTTATATTCATCAGCTCTGACTTAAGATTAAATGCAGTTCTTTATAAAACCTTTTCACTATTATAATAAAATTTTTAAACTACAAAGATTAAAAGACGTTAAGTGAATTATTTACTAAACATTATTCTAAAGTTCTTTTAGGCTTTGTGGTATATCGGTATATAAAGATGATTAAGACATTCTAATTAAATAGTACTATAGTTGTTTTCAGAATACTCTTAACTGTTATAATAAAAAATCCTTTTTCCATCAGCTAAATCCGCTTCCACCGCGTTACAATATATAATGTACTTATCACTTTCACAAATTGCCAAAAAAATGTTTGACTTTTATCTGAATTTTTATTAAACTGCAAACAATTTTGCCATAATATTTCCGAAGAGATGACACGGTTTATCTTTGATAATTGAATTTTCACTAAAGCGGAGAAGTCTGTTACAATAAAGATTAAGCCTGGCATTAAAGATCATATACCGGACATTAACGAAATGTATCGTAACACCGGAGAAATGAAAACTGACATCAGAGAAATGGAAACTGACACTGAAATATATTTCACTTACACGAGCGAAATGGAAACTGACATCAGCGAAATACGGATTGACATCGGCGAAATACAGATTTACATTAGCGAAATGGGGACTGACATTAGCGAAATGGGGACTGACATTAGCGAAATGAGGACTGACATTAGCGAAATGAGGACTGACATTAGCGAAATGAGGACTGACATCGGTGAAATGAAAACTGACATCAGAGAAATAAGGATTGACATCAAAGAAATATGGACTTACATCAGAGAAATGAAGACTGGCATCATTGAATCGGTGACTGACACGAGCGAAATGCAGACTGGTTTTACAGATATTGAAATATTTTTCAGTAAAAGTTCGATTTCCCCGGATTTTCGGAATATTGAATTATTTAAATACTGATCTCAAAGAGTTTCTGTATTTGCCCTGATCAGGCAAATGCAGGAAGAACATTTACCTGCGGGCATTATACTAGTGATTGTCTGCTCGCCGGACCCGGGCGCCCGGGTTTGGCAGGTAAATGAATTAACACAGTAATGAAAACTAATGAAAAATTAAAAAATCCGTCTCTGAACGGAGAAAGGAAACATTATGCAAAAAAGACAGAAAAATAAATTCGCAATGTATGGAACTGTTCATACATTTCTGGAAGATAAATCTGCAGTATATGCAGATAATGAAGAATTCAATCTGCACAGAATTTCCCTGAAGCAGAATCTTGCTGAAATACGTCTGAAAGATGACACAGGAAAAAAAGCCACTAAGGGAAAGTCGAAAAATAAGGAAGTCACCAGAACATCCGTATCCTCTCAGGCGCTTGCTGTTGCAGGCGCTTTGTACGCGTATGCAAAGAAATCGGGAAATCAGTCGCTTATTGCTTCGATGAACCTGACCAAGTCCAAACTTGATAAACTCAGGGATTCTGAACTGATCACCGAGCTGAACTCAATTAAGGAAAAAGCAATTGAAAAGAGCGCTGATATAAGAAAGTACGGAATCCCTGCTGAAAAGCTTGAGTCTTATACAACAAACATTGAGACATATTCAAAAGCTCTTGGCGCGCAGGATACCGGAGGAGCTGTAAAGAAAGGGGCGTACAAATCCCTTTCAACTCTTTTCAAAGATGCAGACAGCCTGTTAGATTCGATTGACAAGCTCATGGAAAATTATAAAGACAGCAATGAGGACTTTTATGCGGGATACAAAACTGCAAGAGTAATAAAGGATCTGGGAATCAGGCACAATGAAGAAGAAGAACCTGAAGCTCCTGAACAGCGACTGGGTAATGAATCCGGTAATGCTGTGAAATGATCAACCCATTATCAGGGGTTTTGACTGAATGATTAACCCCGCCATTGTTCTCTTCTTTTTCAATGGAGAGGGGATGAGGCGGGTTTATATTTAAGGGTTTTGTTTTTGAATCAATGAATAAATATTTTTTAATTATATTTACTTAAATAAAAATAAATTATCAGGAAAGAATAAATCCCCATATGTTCTACCCCAAATTTCCACAAAGTTTCTTCACATTAGATAATAATTTGATAATTCTTTATTCTGATAAAATCTGAAATTCTTAATTTTAAATTCAGAAAAAAATTATGCTTGAAAGTTTCATGGAAAATCTGATTGCAAAATATCCATCTGAATTCTTTCCAAGAAAGACACTCACTTTAACAGGACGACAGGGTTCGTTTTCAGGTGTAGGTCGCTTTGATCTTTTGTTTCAGGATGAACATCAGACAACAATATTGATGGAATTAAAAGCTAGACCTGCAAAGTATGAGGATGCTTCACAGCTTGCAAAATATTATGATGTTTTTAAGCAACAGGGAAAGAGTAATATCCTTATGTGGCTTGTAGCAACTGCAGTCCCGCAATCAGTGAGAGAATTCTTAGACAGAATAGGCATCGAATATACGGAGATACATGAATCAGAATACCGAATTATTGCACTTCGTCATGGCGAAATTACAGAGGAAGTAAACTCGCCTGCACCGGTAATGCCAAATACTGTTTCCTTAGAAAAATCCGAATCTACTTTTCATTCGAACAGATTAACCCGAAATTCAAATTATTACAAAAGCAAGATTTCTCCAAAGTACAGAGTTTCACTTGAACGTTTTAGCAATATATTTCCCACTGCGTGTGAGTTTCTGAAGACAGTAGC
>DAIPYG010000048.1:0-2304 GCA_036782875.1 Bacteroidota bacterium
ACGTTTCGCAAATGTTTCTTACATGCACACATTATAAAAACGTGTGCTTGTTTTGACGTTTTCGGCACACGTTTTTGGAACATGTTTCTTTGATGAACTTATTCTTTCAAGAGATTATAAAGTCGTGTATTCAAAAAGAGGGATTCTTTCCCAAATTTGAACTTTTTCATTAGCCCTATTCTTTCCAATTCTATTAAATAGTTACTCGCAGTTCTTCTCGCTGCTATGTTACTATTTACAATATTGCTGATTTTTGTGTAGGGCTGTTCAAAAATTAACTCGATTAATTCCTTCCTGTAAATTTTCGGTGATTTTTCTTTTACAATTTCTATTGTTTCATCTAATAATTTCTTTATTTCCTTTATTTTAGAAATTGTCTCTATCGAAGTAACTTCTATACCTTCAAGAATAAATAAAATCCATTCTTCCCAATTGCTGTTTTCAGTTACCGAACGCAGTAAGTCGTAATATTTCTTCTTATTTCTGATTATGTATGAACTCAAATACAAAACAGGAATATCCAAAAGATTTTTAAGAATCAGATATAAGATATTAATGATCCTTCCTGTTCTGCCATTGCCGTCATAAAAAGGGTGTATCGCTTCGAATTGATAATGAATAACCGCAAGTTTTATCAAAGGGTCTATGTCTCCGTTTTTATTTATATATGTTTCCAGATTTCCCAGCATCGAGTTCAGCAGCTGCTTTCCTTCCGGCGGAGTATAAATCACTTTTCCCGTCTTTGTATTTTCAATTTTTGTCCCGGGTAACTTTCTTATTCCTGCATTATTCTTAATTATCTTTTCCTGTATGAAATTAATCGTATTGACCGTTATCATTTTTGTTTTCTCGACTTCCTTGTATCCCTCCCATAATGCTTCACGGTAATAAATGACTTCTTTCGTAGCTGAATCCTGATTTTTTAAACTTGAAGAGATTGCTTTGAAAAGTTTGTCATTAGTGGTAATAATGTTTTCAATTTCCGAGCTGTCTTTGGATTCTTTCAGAGAAATTGTATTTATAAGAATATTTTGATTCGGAATTATCGAAGCAATGCCCTTTAACTCTGCTAAAGCGGCTCTGGCTTTTGCAGTCTTTCTTAAAATCGTTTCGGTCTCTAAGTTTATTTTCGGCGGTAATACAGGCAGACCGTTATACGGCTCATCGGGATTATATGGAAATAAGTTTAATTCTTTACTCATTAATTCAAAGTTTATACCTTCTCAAATAAATTATACGGTATTCCAACAATTGAAATCTGATTCTCCGTCAAATACTCTTCATCAATAAAGCAAGCCGGCGCATAAACTATTAATCTCTTCTTCTTATTCTCTTTCTTAAATTTCTCCGCAAGCTCCAATGTCAAAGCAAGACTCTTCAGTGATTCAAAGTCTTTCTTTTAAATTTTCTCCTTGCACAAGAATAATTATATTAGTTCAGTATATTTTTAGAGAGAAGTGGATTTTACTAATCTGTCGAAATCATATCTGTCATCTGTTTTTCTTTAAGGTCGCTTTTTTCGTCCTTAAATAATTCAGTTCATCGATGGATATTTTCAAACACGAAATCCTATTTGTTTTTCTCTGGCAAATGAAATCCGATTTTTAATTTTGGCTTTGATTCTTTTATAATCAAACTTTTTATAGCATCGAAGATTAATTTTATCTTCTTATCATTCTCTTTAAATCTTTCGTTTGTAATTTTTTCCAGCTCTTTTATTTTTTCTCTCAATTCCATATTTGAATAAACAAGCGATCTCATTTTGACAAATGTCCTCATTATTGAAACATTTACTTCGATTGCTCTTTTAGAGTTCAAAATACTCGAAAGCATTGCCACTCCCTGTTCTGTGAATACGAAGGGCAGATATTTACTATATCCTCCTCTTCCTTTTTCTAAGGTGCCAAATTGGCTCCTTAGAAAATTATACTCTTCACGACTCAGCTGAAACATGAAATCCTCAGGAAATCTTTCCGGATTCCTTCTCACAGCTCGTTTTAAAGCTTTCGTCTCAATTCCATAAAGCAATGCCAAATCGCTGTCAAATATAACTTTCATACCGCGTGTAATGTAAATCTTAGAAACAACTGTTTCTTCTGTTAAACCCGCTATCCTGTTCATAATCTCCTGATTTTAATTTTTCAGAAATAGTAATAAATGCTAATCGTAACTATTAGTTTATAATGTTCTAAGGTCACAAATTGTGACCTTTGTAGTATCTTTATAACCTAAATTGACATATTATACCTTTTCAAATAAATTATACGGTATTCCAACAAATGAAATCTGATTCTCCGTCAAATA
>DAIPYG010000048.1:2404-9345 GCA_036782875.1 Bacteroidota bacterium
TCGTAACCCGTAACTTGTAACTCGTAATTTAAACCTCATATTCATGAAGTTCTTTTTCCATCTCAACTATCTCTTTCAGCTGATTCAAAAACCACTTATCTATTTTAGTCGAATTATAAATTTCATCAATTGAAGCATCAAGCAGCATCGCATAGCGTATGAAAAAAATATTATCGCTGCGGGGTGTCTGAAGCTTTGTAAGAATTTTTTGCTTCAGAATTTTTCTATCATCATCCTTCAGCTTCGTCAGATACTCAAACGAATAAATATCCTTACCGTCAGCTCCGAATCCCGAACGTCCCAGCTCCAGAGATCGAATTGCTTTCTGAAATGCTTCCTTGAAATTCCTGCCGAAAGACATAACCTCTCCGACAGACTTCATCTGAACACCAAGCACATCATTGTCAGGATTTGAAGATCTGAATTTATCAAAATCCCATCTCGGTATCTTTACCACAGCATAATCTATTACAGGCTCGAAACATGAAGGAGTTGTCTTTGTAATATCGTTGGGTATCTCGTCAAGAGTATATCCGACGGCAAGTTTGGCTGCTATCTTTGCAATAGGAAATCCGGTGGCTTTAGATGCGAGGGCAGAGCTTCTCGAAACTCTCGGATTCATTTCAATTACTATCACTCTGCCGGTTTCGGGATTCACTGCAAACTGTATATTCGATCCGCCTGTCTCAACGCCTATTTCTGAAATTATTTTCTTGGCTGCATCCCGAAGCTCCTGATATTGCCTGTCACTCAGCGTCTGAGAAGGGGCGACTGTTATTGAGTCACCGGTATGGACTCCCATCGGATCGAAATTTTCTATAGTGCATATCACTACAAAATTGTCATTTACATCTCTCATCACTTCAAGTTCAAATTCCTTCCAGCCGATGAGCGATTCTTCAATAAGCACCTCATTCGTCGGGGAAGCGTCAAGACCACGGTTAACAATTGTCTCAAACTCCTCCTTATTATATGCGATCCCTCCCCCTGTTCCTCCAAGTGTAAATGACGGACGGATTATGATGGGAAAACCTATCTCATCAGAGAAATCCTTTGCCTCGGAAAAATTTTTTATAAATCTTCCTTTTGCCACATCGAGTCCTATCTTCCGCATAGCGTTATGAAAAAGCTCCCGTGATTCGGCTTTTCTTATCGACTCTACTTTTGCGCCGATCAGCTCGACATTGTATTTTTCAAGAATGCCTTTTTCATAAAGATCCATTGCTGCATTCAGGGCAGTTTGCCCTCCCATAGTCGGAAGGATTGCATCCGGTCTTTCTTTAATAATAATTTTTTCAATGTAATTGCTTGTGATAGGTTCTATGTAAGTAGCATCGGCGATTTCCGGATCGGTCATTATAGTTGCAGGGTTGGAATTTATCAGTACTACTCTGTAACCTTCTTCTTTTAATGCTTTCACCGCCTGTGTCCCTGAATAGTCAAATTCACACGCCTGTCCGATAACTATCGGTCCGCTTCCGATTATAAGTATGGTTTTTAAATCTGCTCGTTTCGGCATTAAGATGTAACTATGATATAAGGTTTAATTGATGACTAAAATCAGAATTGTAATTATTACTGCAAATAAAAAATCAATGTTTCTAATCAAGTTGCTATTTATCTTGTAAAGAAACAAATCAATCAGTTGATATTTTTTTATGAACCCCGTTACTATTTGCGGTTATCTTTTTGGAAGAGACTTTTTTTCTCATATCTTCCTTCAACTCTTTCTCGTGTTTCTTAATTACTTTCTTCACAAAATTCTCCTGAATGTTAATCTTTTCAAAAGGTTCGTCAGATATCTTCATCAGATCTTCTTTTCTTGTATAGTTTCCGTTGCTGCTCATTACCCAGGTCTTGGAAGTATCAGTGAGATACAGTTTAAGTATCTCGGTTATATCTTCTTTTATTCTGTTGTCATCGATAGGGAACAGAACTTCTACCCGTCTGTCAAAATTTCTCTGCATCACATCTGCGCTTCCGAGATAAAGCCGGGGATCTCCGTTATTATGAAAATAATACGCCCTGCTGTGCTCAAGGAATCTTCCTACAATGCTGTAAACATTTATGTTTTCGCTGAGATCTTTCACCTTAGGTCTGAGTCTGCACATTCCTCTGCATATTAGATCTACCTTGACGCCGGCTTTTGATGCCTGGTACAATCTCATTATTACTTCTTCATCAACTATGGAATTTATCTTGAATAAAATATATCCGTTATTATTTTCCTTATGCGATCTTATTTCATCATCAATCATCTTAAGAAGCTTTCTCCGGAGATTCAAAGGCGCAACAAGAAGTTTCCTGTAGCTTCTCTGCTTGGAATATCCTGTAAGATAATTGAACAGGTGAGAAGCATCCTTACAGTAATCCTGATTGGCAGTGAACAATCCGAAATCAGTATAGATTCTTGAAGTGACGGAATTATAATTTCCGGTGCTCAGATGAAGATATCTTTTCATTCCTTTTTCTTCTTTTCGCACGACAAGCGCCATCTTGCAGTGAGTCTTAAGTCCTGAAACACCGTATACCACGTGAACACCTGCATTTTCAAGAGACTTAGCCCAGATAATATTATTTTCTTCATCGAACCTTGCCTTCAGCTCGACCACGGCAGTAACCTGTTTGCCGTTTTCAGCTGCTTCAATGAGAGACTGAATGATCGGCGAATCTCCGCTGGTTCTGTAAAGCGTAAGTTTGATCGCATATACGTTAGGATCTTCAGCAGACTGAGCAATGAATTCGCTCACAGATGAAAAGGAATAAAACGGGTGATGAAGAAAGACATCACGCTCACTGATTGTTTTGAAAAAATCTTCTTCTTCACGGAAATACGAAGAAATTCTGGGAGTAAAGCCCTCATACTTAAGATCTCTTTTGTCGGATTTATACAGCATCATAAGATCTCCGAGATTCAGCATTCCGTCAACTTTATAGATCTCATTATTTTCAGCGCCGAGAATATTTTTTAAGAAATTAAGCAGCTTGTCCGGCATTTTTTTATCGACCTCAAGTCTTACAAGAATTCCAAGTCTTCTTTTTTTCACTTCTTCTTCAATAAGTGTAAGAAGGTCACCGGCTTCTTCTTCTTCCAGCTCCAGATCAGCATTGCGTGTGATCCTGAAAGAAAAACAATCTATAGCACGCATTCCGATAAAAAGCTTTTCTGCATTTGCTTTTATAATATCTTCAAGAAGCAGATAATTGTTCTGATTTTCGGATTCAAGTGAGTAGAATCTGGATATGTTATTTGGTATCTGTATTACGCAGACTTTCTCTTCAACTTCTTTAGTATCGGGATCATCGAGTAGAATTGCCAGAGCAAGGCTGCGGTTAATTAAATTAGGGAACGGGTGAACGTTGTCAATAGCCAGAGGAGTAAGGACGGGAAATATCTCATCTTCAAAATATGCATCGGCTTTTTTTCTGTCTTCTTCCGTGAGTTCGTCATAATTAAAAATACGTATCCCGTTTTCTGCAAGCTCAGGTATGATCTCATCGTTGAATATCCTGTGTTCTTCTTCTACCAGAGGTGTAAGCGTTTCATAGATCATTTCTCTTTGCTCCGGAGCGGACATTCCGTCAGTAGTCAGCTCATTGACCTTACTTTTTACCTGTCTTTTTAAACCGGCTACGCGGATCATGAAAAACTCATCCAGATTTGTACTGAAAATAGAAAGAAACTTCACTCTCTCGAGCAGCGGCTGCGTATTGTCTTTTGCTTCCTCGAGAACTCTTTTGTTGAATTCTATCCAGCTTAATTCGCGGTTTAAGAAATATTCTGATTTGTTTTTGATCATATCTATTGAATATAATTTAATCTTTATATCTTTCAGATTCTATGAAATTAATTTTTATAAGGTAATTCCATCTGCACAAGACAATTTCGGGAACGCGGTTATTATATGTGAACTCTGCCATCTTAACTTTAAATATGTGTACCTGATTATTTATCAACAATCGGGCACTTTAGATAAAAAATGAATCGCACAGAATGATGATTGAAAGCCTTAAAATTCAGTGTGAAACTTTCCGGAAACAAACTGAAAATTGTCAGATGCAAATCAAAAACCGTCAGAAGTAAAACGTAAACCGTCAGAAACAAAATAAAAATCGTCAGGCGGTAATCGGGTGTCATATAAAGTATAAAGTAGAAAAAATATTGTCTGACGAAAATTGAATTTGTCAGAAGCGAAATGAAAATAGTCTGACAGTGAAAAAATGTATCCTTTAATAGATACAGTGTCTCAAAAAATAGAATTACACCCGGCTGAAAACCGAAAACCAACTATAAAGTGTATATCAAGAAAATTTTCGAATGACTAATGAGAATATGAAATTAAGCTTTACTTAACAGCATCGGTGGCAGGGGAGAGTTTGGTTTTGAAATGAAAATATACATTTCGAATATGAAAATATTTTCAGCAAAACATGAAGTCGATAAAACGTTTTGGACGTCTGCGGAAAAAATTTATTTTATTAGAAATAATGACTTGAAAAATTGATGTAACTTGTAGATAATGGACAAAACCCCAAAGATAATATTTATTAACTAAAACAGAATCTATGGGGAAATTAAAATACATTCTTCCGGTAATACTATTAGTAATCATCTCATCTTCATTTAAATCATTTAACCCCCAAGAAAATTATTACAGACCTGATTTATCTGCTTTAGATCCCGAAACAGCTGACTGGCTTTCGAGAGTTGACTCTGCAGGAGGATCTGTATCAGACAGTCTTATAGAAGCAGTTGACGATTATATCAAAGAAATAAAAGGGCTGAAGTATCAGTCCGTAAGCATCAGAAATCTTCTGATGAGAGAAAACTGGTTTTGCGGTGATTTCAATTCTTCTTTCGTACCTGTATTCAGGAATTCCGGAACTTCATCGGAAATAATAGGATCCTTTCGGGACATCAATCACAATTATTCTCAGAATGAATACGAAGAATACGGTTCAGGCAGCGGTCTTAAAGGCAACGGTGCTGACAGATATCTTGAAACAGGATTTAATCCGGGACAGATCAGCGAACTCACAGCAGGCAATATTCACTTTATGATATACAGCATGACCGCTTCCCCGGACGCAGGAAGGCTTGGCTGCAGGGGAGGAACAGGTGAAGGTCTTTATTTTTATCCGAAGTATCTCAACGGCAACTCTTATATCAATCTCAACGGATCGGTTGAATCATTTGTCACAACTCCCGCAGCTAACGGATATATAATGGTACAGAGAAATAATTCCCAGACAATAAATGCGTATTACAATAATTATCTTGTTAATACTGTTCAGAATAATTCAACCAATAAGCCTGATGCGGTAATAGCTATAGGAGCATTCAATAATAACGGTTCAATCAGCGGATTTATGTCTATGCGTCTGGGCGGTTATTCTTTAGGGAAGAGTATGTCACAGGCACAACAGCTAATACATTACAATGCCGTGAAAAGATTAATGAACCGTCTTGGCAGAGATCAGATAAATTCTTCTGCTTCTGAATTCAGGTCAAAACTCTTTACATTTACGGGAAGTAAATTATTTATCAACTACGAAACAAGACCTCAGGGATTTATACAGTTTGAGCTGCAGGATGAAAATGGAAATGCTTTTCCAAATTTCACACTTGAAGACTGTCCTCAGATCTCGGGAAATGAATTTTCAAGAGAAGTGAGCTGGAACTCCGGAAGTGATGTTTCATTTTTTGTTAATACTCCTGTTTATTTGAAAATCAGAATGTCAGATGCGGATATTTTTTCTCTTCAGTTCAAAGATCAGACAGCACCTGTTGACATTTCCCAAAACGGTTTCAAAGCCGGAACATACAAACAGTTTTTTGCAGATACACTGATGTTTGGAAACAACATACCTGCTGTCAGAAAAATGCATACTCCGGTAAAGAATCCGGAACCTCTGATTTCCCCTGAAATGCCGTGGGAAGGTGACATGCTGATAACTACTTATAGTAACATAGCATATTCAAAAAGCCTGTTTATGGATCAGATGGTTTATAAAATGTGGATAAGAGCGCAGAGCTCCATCGGAAGAGTTCCTGTATATTTTGAATCTGTAGACGGATTAAACTGGATGAGACCTGATCTGGAATCATATAAATACAACGGAAGCACTAATAACAACATTATCAACGATAACCCGGTTTATCCCGGAGGATTATATACTGTTATTGATGATTCCGCGCGAAGCATTTCGGATCCTTCGAAAAGATATAAATCTGTTTACAATAAACATCAGGGCAGGGAAAACAGTAAGCTAAATGTTTCATTTTCAAGTGACGGACTGGACTGGGTGCCTTACAGCGGAAATCCAGTCAGACATATTGGCGAAGATCTTTCAACTTCAGGCTGGAATCCTGTGATTGGTAAATATATCGGGTACTTCAGGGATTCACTTGCCATAAGAAAGATCGGAAGGTATGTAAGTAATGACTGGATCAACTGGGATTATACAGGTACAATACTGATTCCTGATGCATATGATATAAAAACTACAGGATACTATAATATGCAGGTATTATTCAAAGACAGTGTGTACTGGGGATTTCTTGGTATTATACAGTTAAATGAAGCGGGGGATGAAAATCCGGCTAATCCGTCAAGAACGGATAACACAGATTTTATTCAGCTCCTTTTTTCACGTGATGGAATAAATTTTGTAAAATGCGGCAACAGGCAGCCTTTTCTGAATGTAGGTGAGCTCGGAAGCTGGGATGATCAGATGATCTATACACTCGGTGTACCTGTGCCGGTGGAGAATGAATTTTACATTTACTATAACGGATATAATTACAAGCATATGTCAACACCTCCTCCTCCTGCAGACGGAGGAGCTTATAAAAGTCATATCGGACTTGCAAAGATCGGACTGGACAGGTTTGTTTCGCTTACTGCTTTTTAATTCTGAAAAGATAAAAACGGTGTGAG
>DAIPYG010000048.1:9445-19311 GCA_036782875.1 Bacteroidota bacterium
GAGGCAGATTGTTCACTATAGTTTTTCTTTATAATAATTTTCAATCTCAGCTTTTATATCCTCTTCATGACATAAATTTAATATCCTTTTGCAAAATTCTGATGCGTCTCTATAGTCAATTTTTCTGATGATCTGTTTTATCTTTGGAAAGACGGAGGGGACGACACTAAGCTCATCAATGCCCAGACCTACAAGCACTGCTGTTGCAAGCGGATCAGAAGCCATTTCACCGCAGACGCTGATTTTAATATTATTCCTGTGAGCAGCTTCAGTAATACTTTTAATAGCTCTTAAGACAGCCGGATGGAATGTCTGATATAATCCTGATATGTACTCATTTCCTCTGTCAACGGCAAGTATGTACTGAATCAGATCATTAGTGCCAATGCTGAAAAAATTAACTTCCTTTGCGAGTTCATCCGCCAGAAAATACGCCGACGGCACTTCAATCATAATTCCGGTTTCAATATTCTTATCATAGATAATTCCTTTCCTGTCAAGATCACATTTTACTTCCTCAAGTATTTTCTTTGCTTTTATTACTTCGCTTACTGAAGATATCATCGGAAACATGATCTTTACATTTTTTTTAGATGATGAGATCAGCAATGCCGAAAGCTGCTCCTTAAATATTTCAATTCTGTCGAGACATATTCTTATTCCACGCCAGCCCAGAAACGGATTATCTTCTTTTTCAGATCTCGGAAGAAGCTTGTCACCGCCTATATCATAAGTTCTTATTGTTACAAAATTCGGATATGTAACCGAAGCTATGTGACTGTACTCTTCTATCTGTCTTTCTTCTGATGGGAAATCACCGGCTTCAAGAAACAGATGTTCCGTCCTGTATAATCCGATTCCGCAATGACCTGTATTTACAATGAAACTTATCTCTTCATCAAATTCAATATTTGCTGAAAGCTCGATCTGCCTTTTATCAAGTGTCTCTCCGGGCAGATCAATCACATCATTTAGTGTCTTTTCATACTCCTGGAGTTGTATAAGTTTTCTTTTATATTCACCCAGTGTTTTTTCAGACGGGTTTTTAATGATAAGCCCGTTGAATCCGTCTATGATAATCATATCGCCCTGACCGATATTTTTGGAAATATCCTTCATCCCTACAACTGCAGGCACCCTGAGAGCTCTTGATACAATTGCAGCATGTGATGTAGTTCCGCCTTTATCCGTAGCATATCCCTGAACTTTCCTTTTACTGAATAAAATAGTATCGGCAGGAGTAAGCTCGTGTCCTATTATAATAGAATACTCGGCAACTTTCGAAACAAGCTTTTCCTTTTTCATATTTCTCAATACCCTGTTCCTTACATCTTTGATATCAGCAACCCTTTCTTTCAGATATTCATCATTTGCCGAAAGCAGGGCATTGCCGATCTTTGACATTTCTTCGTCAAAAATAAAACTTGCAGTCCTTTTTTCATTCTGTATCCTGTTAATAATACCGGTTATGAAAAATTTATCCTCCAGTATTTGCATTTGTGCATCGAAAATAAGAGAGTTCTTTTTTCCGATCTTTTCATGAGAAAGGGAACGGATCTTGTTGAGCTCTTTCATAGAAAGTTCAAGAGCTTTCCTGAATTCATCCAGCTCCTTTGCCACTTCGCCGTTGCTGATAAACTCTGTATCGACCTCGAAACTGCTTCTTGTATAGAGATATGCTTTACCAATCGATATGCCCGGGGATACGGGGATTCCTTTGTATGTTGTGTCGGTCGGCAATATGTATGAGATAATTTTTAATAAAATAATATTTTGTTAATTTAAATGTAAGGTAACTTAAATTGAAATTTATTCATAAGTCGCATCCGTCCAGATATAAAAGTTTTATTTTAAAATAAAACTTTGTTCAGGAAGCATTATTCGTCAGCCGGTATTATATGAATAAATAAGAAATGAGCAAATCCGGAAATGATCTATCCACAATTGAAGCGAGGTAAATCCGGTATCAGAACTTTTTTTTCAGAACATTAAAACAGTAAACTGTAACCAGCAGCATGAATATTCCGCCTGTTATAAAAGGAGCCTGATATCCAAGATACTGATAGACAAATCCTCCCCAGGTAGGACCGAGAAATCTTGCCAAAGCTCCGAGAGACTGGTTGATTCCAAGTATAGTGCCCTGTTCCTGCGGACCCGTATTCTGAGAAAGAAGGCTGATGCTTACTGTGCTGCTCATTCCATTGCCAACAGAAAGCAAAAAAATAAGAAGCAGAAGTAAAATGATTCCGGAGGAAATTCCGATAAAGCCGATTCCAATGAAGGCTAGAAAACACCCAAGCAACAAGGTCTTCTCCTCTCCGAATTCTTTCTTAATAATTTTGAGAAGAAAGAGCTGAACAAATGCACCTGTAATCCCCATGAAAGAAAAAAGATATCCTATTTCTGCCTGGGATAAATTCAATCCTTCCTTTCTTTCTGCGAAGAGCTGAAGAGTACCGAAAATATTTGAGAATGCAAAAACAGTCATAAAAAAAATGATAATGTATTTGCCGATCTTTTCATTCTTCAGTACACTAAGGATTAAATTTACATTTAAAGGATTTCTGATTTTTTTATTTTGCCTGTTGGACATCTGAATTTCCACCGGCAGAGTTTCTTTGAAAACAAAAATGCATAATAAAGTTGCTGTCAGTGAAAGACCTGCAGAAACATAGATAGGAAATCCGTATCCGAAATTCTGCGATAGAATTCCTCCGATAGCAGGACCGAAAACAAACCCGAGACCGAATGCCGCGCTGATCAGTCCGATACCTTTGGTTCTTTCTTCAGGAGAGGTTATGTCGGAGATCACAGCCTGTGCTGCGGAAAGGTTTGCTGCGAAAACACCTGCAAATGCTCTTGAAATTACAAGCAACGCAACTGACAGAACGACACCGGAAAATACTAGTGCGAGCATCAGATAGGATATTACACTTCCGATAAGACTCATTACCAGAACCGGTTTGCGTCCGTATCTGTCTGAAAGAGATCCCCATACAGGAGTAAATAAAAACTGCATCAGTGAATAAATCCCAACTATAAATCCGATCATGAATTCGCTGATATGGAGTTCATTTATTGAAAATGAGGGAAGCAGCGGAATGAAAATTCCGAATCCCAGCAGATCAATAAAGATCGTCAGAAAAATAATGACAATGGTGGATTTATTTTTCAAATTAAAATAATTTTAAGCTTCAAAAACCGGAACCGGACAGAAAGAAACTATGAAAATAAAATAAGTGAACCAGCCGATAAGCATTCTTTTCGGATCAAGCGGTTCTTCTCCTTCATAGTAAGTCTGCGGATGCCTGATCTTTATTACAAAGAAAATGAGGGCAGCCCAAATGAGCCAGTTGACTGAGCCGATATTGCTGTTGATCCCGATCAGCGGCAGCAGGCCAAGCAGACCGAAGATTATCAGAAGAGCAAAAACAAGATAAGCTACATATTTATGTTTTTCACCGAACATAGCGTATGAGATATGTCCACCGTCAAGCTGTCCGACCGGAAGCATATTCAATGAAGTGATAAGCAGACCGAACCATCCCACACACAGAAACGGATAATGATAAACTTCATTCATTGGAGGCATAAAAACTTTCGGAGATGAAGCAAATATTTTTTCAAATGCCCAGAAAATAATATTGTATCCGAAAGTAAAACCGCTGAGAGGAATACCTGCTGATCTGTACTCAGGATGAAGATCGTATAAGAAATTTATTGACGGAAGATTTATAAATCCTATTATCAGAATAATGACTGAAGTTATCCAGCCGGCAATAGGACCTGCAGCTCCGATGTCGAGTAATGCCTTTCTGCTGTAATACCTGGCTTTCATTCTTATCACTGCTCCCATTGTACCGAACGGATTCAGAAAAATAAAAGGAAACGGAATGTAGTATGGCAATGTCACCGGAACCTTATGATATTTTGCAGCAAAGTAGTGTCCGAACTCGTGTGTTGAAATGACAAGTAATATCAGTACAGAATAAGTCAGACCAAGTGAAAAATTATTCAGTTCATATGGGTTTTTATTAGCCCAGAATACACCTGCGATAGTCGTAGAAAAAAAAGTGAAGATGAAAAGAAATATATTTATCCAGATACCTGATTTATTTTTATTCTCTGTATTCTCTGATTCTGTATATGGACCGGTTTCCGGTTCACCGGATTCTGCTTGTTGTAATTGACTCATTTAGTTGTAAAATAATTTAATTAATACTTTGATGAAATGATTAAATGAAACAAAGATGGAATGATTAAATGATTACTATGACTGATGGAATTTAAGATTATATAAAATATTAAAATCAGTGGATTTCCACGGAGTTAGTCTTTTCCGGAAAATCATCCGGCTATAGAGAATTTATGTCTCTATACACGATGATTTTTGGAACGCGGATAATACTTAAGTTGCGGAAAATCTCTAATTTTAATATGGAAAATTAAAAAACTTTATATTAATAATTATAAAGTAAATAAAGATAGTTTAAGTCATCACTTTCTCCTATCGTCCAGCTCTTAGCTGCCATACTTAATGAAATCATAGATATACAGATTACAAAGATTTTCAGAATTATTTTTAAAACATAAAATAATCCGCTGTTTTTCAGCTCAATCTGCTTTATCAGCGTTCCGTTATTCTCGCGCATTATGAATTTAAGTTTAATCGCAATTATAACACTGAAATTCTTCTAATAAATGATTATTTTACTCAATACAAAACTTTTGCAATAATATTAAAAATAAAAATTACTTTGGAAACAAAATTAGAAATAATAGAAGCCGACAGTGTGGTGGTAAGGTTCTCCGGAGATTCCGGTGACGGTATGCAGCTTACGGGAATGCAGTTCACGGATACAGCAGCTTTTTTAGGAAAAGATCTCAGTACATTTCCCGAATTTCCCGCCGAGATACGCGCTCCTGCAGGAACGCTCGCGGGCGTCTCGGGTTTTCAGGTGCATTTCGGAAGCAAGGAAATCTACACACCGGGAGATCAGTATGATGTATTGATAGCAATGAATGCTGCCGCTCTTGAGAATGATCTTAAGAATCTGAAAAAAGGCGGTATAATAATAACTAACACTGCAGGATTTGATGCGAAGAACTTAAGACTTGCTGAATATCCCGAAGGGGCAAATCCTCTGGAAGATGATTCGCTTGAAGGATATGAATTATATAAGATCGATGTTACAAAGCTGACAAAAGATGCTCTCGCAGGTATGGGTCTTGGAAATAAAGAAGTAGAGCGTTCAAAAAATATGTTCGTTCTCGGAGTGCTTTACTGGATGTTTGATCAGTCTCCGGACTATACTATCAATTTCATTAATGAAAAATTCACCAAAACTCCTCAGATTGCCGAAGCAAATATACGCGCGCTGAAAGCGGGATGGAACTACGGCGAGAATACAGAAATTTTCAATACAAGATTTAAAATAAATATATCGAACTTAAAGCCCGGAACATACAGAAGCATTACGGGTAATCATGCAACGGCAATCGCACTTATCGCTGCATCAGAAAAATCAGGTCTGCCTTTGTTCCTTGGATCTTATCCTATTACTCCTGCGTCTGATATACTGCATGAACTTTCGAAATACAAAGAATGCGGCGTACGAACTTTTCAGGCGGAAGATGAGATTGCAGCTATTTGTTCAGCTCTCGGCGCATCATACGGAGGAAGTCTTGCTGTTACAACTACTTCAGGTCCCGGAATGTCCTTAAAGACAGAAGCGATGGGACTCGGACTAATGCTTGAACTGCCTTTGGTAATTGTAAATATTCAAAGAGGCGGTCCGTCAACGGGTCTGCCTACAAAGACAGAACAGTCTGATCTTTTACAGGCAATGTACGGAAGACACGGAGAATCGCCTTTGCCGATTGTTGCTGCAGCATCGCCTTCGGATTGTTTTGAAGTTGTGTATGAAGCCTGCAGGATCGCAACAGAGCACATGACACCTGTAATAGTTTTAAGTGACGGATACATTGCAAATGGTTCCGAACCATGGAGATTCCCGTCAGATGAAGATATTGAACCTATAAAAATTACTTTTACTGAAGAGACAAACAATGACGGCGGAGTTTTTCTGCCTTATAAACGTGATGAAAATTTTGTCCGTCCGTGGGTAAAGCCCGGCGCCAAAAGACTTGAGCACAGAATAGGCGGGCTTGAAAAGCAAAATGAAACAGGCGACATATCTTATGATTCAGAGAACCATGAACTCATGGTAAAGCTCCGTGCTGCAAAGATCGATAAAATTGCTGACAGCATTCCTCTGCAGACAATTG
This sequence comes from Bacteroidota bacterium, assembly GCA_036782875.1. GTDB lineage: Bacteria > Bacteroidota > Ignavibacteria > Tepidaquicellales > Tepidaquicellaceae > JAGPCH01. The sequence goes on from DAIPYG010000048.1 coordinate 15,734, forward strand.
ACAGCGGAAAAGAAACCGCAAAGCTGCTTGTTCTCGGCTGGGGTTCGACTTATGGCGCGATCAAGACAGTTGTATCAGAGCTCGCAGATGACGGTTTCAGCGTGGCTCATATACACCTGAGACATCTGAATCCTTTTCCGAAAAATCTTGAATCTCTTCTGAAAAATTATGATATGGTCCTTATACCGGAAATCAATAACGGTCAGCTTATAAAAATCATCAGGGATAAATTCTTAATTCCGGCGATAGGCTTTAATAAGATAAAAGGACTGCCATTTACAACCACAGAAATAAGAGAAAAAATTTTAGAATTATTAAATAAATAAATCATGTCAGATATCAGCGAACTTCCCGTAATCGAAAAATTAACAAGCAAAGATTTCGTGCCGGATCAGGATGTAAAGTGGTGCCCGGGATGCGGAGATTATTCAATATTAAAACAGGTGCATACTATTTTTCCCGAGCTGGGAATACCGAAAGAAAACTTTGTATTTATTTCAGGCATTGGTTGTTCATCGAGGTTCACTTATTACGTGGATTCATACGGAATGCATTCCATACATGGACGTGCTACTGCGATCGCATCGGGCTTAAAAGCGTCAAGACCTGAACTAAGCGTATGGGTTGTAACCGGTGACGGTGATGCATTATCAATAGGCGGAAACCATTTTATACACATGTTAAGGAAAAACTTTGACGTAAATCTTCTGCTTTTCAATAATCAGATCTACGGACTTACTAAAGGCCAGTATTCACCGACATCCGAAGCCGGAAAAGTGACCAAGTCAACTCCGTTCGGATCAGTCGAGCAGCCGTTCAATCCTGCAGAGCTTGCTCTGGGAGCAAAGGCCACATTCGTTTCACGCACAATGGACCGTGATCCGAAACACATGCAGGCAACTTTAAGAAAGGCTCACGATCATAAAGGTACTTCATTTGTTGAGATCTATCAGAACTGTCCTGTTTTCAATGATGCTGCATTCTTTATTTTTTCAGATAAAGAAACCAAAAAGAATGAAGCGCTTTTCCTTGAACACGGCAAGCCGCTGGTATTCGGAATGAATGATGAAAAAGGAATCAAGCTTGACGGATTCAGACCTGTGATTGTTGATCTTAGTGAAAATGGTAATTCAATTAACGATCTCTGGATACACGATGAACACGACAGGATCAAGGCGAATATTCTCGCGGGATTCGCGGATGCTCACGAACAATACGGTCACATGCCGAGACCTTTCGGAGTATTATACGCGATAGATAAACCTACTTATGAAGATTCAATGGCTGAACAGATCAGAATGATAACTGAAAAGAAAGGCAAACCTTCGCTTAATAAGATTCTTTCGGGTGATAAGACTTGGGTGATAGCTTAAATTAGTATTGGGTATTGGGTATTGAGTATTGAGTAGTGGGTATTAGATTAGGTATTAATCAATTCGCTTATAAAGTAAAGCCGGGAGAATTATTCTGCCTGCTTTTTTATGTTAAATATTTTTTATCTTAACGAATTGAAGAATAGTAAATTTTGATTTGTATTTAAACATAAAATATGTAAAGTACTTACGCAAAGATTATTAAGAATATATTCTTACAATTCAATTTACTCTAAAACCCATTTTGTCTATGTGACTTAAATGACTTTGGTAATTTTAACCGGGATTATTATTTTTTATTATACTTACTAATTTGCTTAAAATAGTTATGAGTAATTATCTCTGAACATTTAATTCTTCTGATTTACGCATCAATACGGATTCATTCCTCCCGACGAGCCGGTAGGGATTCAGCCGACTTCAACTCAAGTTCCTGAAAAGTTTACTTTATATCAGAATTATCCGAATCCTTTTAATCCTGTAACGAATTTGAAATTTGGAATTTCGAAGTTGGGATTTGTCTCGTTGAAAGTATATGATGTTTTAGGAAAAGAAATTGCCGTACTTGTTAATGAAAAGCTTTCGCCGGGAAGTTATTCTCTGGTATTTGACGGAAGTAATTTTAACAGCGGGGTTTATTTCTACCGGCTTACTTCAGAAAATTTTACGGAAACGAAGAAGATGCTGATGATAAAGTAACAATTACACAGGGCGGAGTCTTCTTTTATTACAAGCTTACTAAAATAATTATTAACCCGGATTTTTCATTTGAAAGTTTGTAACTGCCAAATTTGCAGATAAGAAATTAATTGTTTATGAAATCCGCCTTAATTTGAAAAATGCAAACCGGCAATTTTCCCAGGCGGGTCAGTTTAAAACTTAATATTTTTGTTTTGATTCAGGATTATTTTCAAATATTTATTCCCATATTAAAACGTTTCTGACAACACCGGATTCTTTCTATGAAGGCTTTAAGAAAAACGATATAAAGTTTTTGGATTTATAAGTTTATAAAAATATCGTAATAAAATTCCTCCTATAAACTTTCAGTCTTCTGCAATTGCTAAAACTATTTTTATGGACTATTGCAAACAAATTAGGATTGGCCGGTAAAGGAAATTAAATTTTCTTTAACATTCATCAGTTTATAAATGATACTTACGGAATCTTTATTTATACTCACGAAGTGTCCTGTGATGCACACGGATAGTCGTAGCATTTATACGGGTAATCGTAATATATCTACGGATTGTCATGTGGTACACACTGGAAGTCATACGCTGCATACGGAAAATCATAATAAACTCACGACTTTCAATAAGTAAGCTACAGAATGTCATGTACATGCCACGGAGTGTCGTATGTATAATATGAATTGTCGTAAGATATACAGGATAAGTCGTATGCATTATTCGGAAAGTCTTGTGTATATTACTGAAAGCTGTATGGATCTCCGGGCATATCCTGTGCATCATGCGAAAAGTCCTGCGGATTAAAATAACTGCGAAAAGTTCATTTTTTTATCAGAATCATGAAGTTCATCTGCTAATGAAAAATCTGGGATTAAATATTTTCTATTCCTTCTAATAATTACAGCTCCCTTATCAAAATACATCATAATGCTTTCCAAAAGTAAGCAGCAAAATACGCACCCCTGAAATGCCGTTATTTTTAATTTATTTTATTCTGATTTTTCCGATCTGTCTGATTTTCCGTCATCATATAATCCAGTCAGGCCTGTAACTTTTCCGGTCTGGTCTTTATCAAATCTCACTCTGAAATAACTGATATCTTTTATCATGAAAGTATCTTCGCTCATCGGTGTTAATTCAAATTTTTGTCTTCCGTTTCTTTGATAATAAAGTTTGCCGTTCTCAAAATAGACTTTTCTGTCTCCGTAATTTCCGGAATAATTTTTAAGAAGAGTATTATCAATTTCGATATCATTCATTGTAGCAGTCAGAGATTCGATCAGCCATTTTGAAGAGTTGATTTCTCTTTCGTCCGTTTTATTCTGCGATATTTTTTCCAGCGCAAGTATCTGAGCTTTGGTAAGTGCTTTGATGCTGCTGATCTCTATGTCAGGCGAGACTCCTGTTCCTTCCCAGTTTGTTTTGGTGATAGGATTAATGGCACGGCCGATAGGCACGAATATCACAAAATTATCATCTGCAATATTCATACCGCCGGGATGCGCTCCGCCTC
>DAIPYG010000048.1:19321-25407 GCA_036782875.1 Bacteroidota bacterium
AGTTGCTCTTTTCAGATTCTTTAAATTATATGAAAATTCTTCCGCGCCGGAAAAAGTATAACTGCTTGTAAGAACATATACAGGAACATCAGGCATTCTTTTTCCCTTAATGTCTTTCAAAGTCCAGTACTGTTCGGTTGTATCCTTCGGCCTGTAATATAGATCATTGAGATGAACAGGCTCTTCTGCGAAAAGATAACTTGAGATTACCTGTATCCCGGTCGGGTCTCCGCCTCCGTTATACCGCATATCAAAAATCAGCGCATCACAGTCTTCGACATACCCCATCACATCTGCTACTTTATCCTTAATGTATTCGCCGGGTCCGAAATTTCTGAAATCAATGTATCCGATGTTGCCGTTTAGGATCTCTACTTTTTTGAATCCGTAATTCTCTGACTTCATCTGCTGAATAAATTCAGGAGATACAGCTTCGTCGTCTTTATCGCCTCTGTCTTTCATTTTCTTTATCTGTTCAGGATTATACTGAACCCGAATGTGCTTGTCCTTACTTACTGATTGCAGGTCTTTAGTGAGCTCTTCTGCAAACTTGACCGGATCGGTGAAACTGTCATAATCACCGGCTTTCAGTTTTGTGTTTATATACTTTTCCATTTCTTTGGATACATCGGGAAAGATATAATTGTCAAACAGCAATGTTGAAATTGAATTTATGGCAGTTGTTTTTTCAGCACTGTTAAGGGCTTTCCCGCTGCCTTCATTATTCTGACCTCTTGACGGTGAAGACAGGATAATAATTATAGTTAAGAATAGCGGGATCTGTATGATGATTTTTTTTAATGTTATTGTATTCATATTTTTAGTTTTATACATAATTTTATATTATCTGAAAACAGTCGTCAGGATAATGTCCGGAATCATGATTTCAGTTTTACTTTTTTAAAGATGGAATTATCATGGCAGCTATAAAAGCTGCTTTCAGAAAAAGCATTATCAGATTCATTTTTAATTCCTCTTTGTTTTCTGTTTTTTCCATGATGCTTATAAATTTGCTAGTATAAATTTCTTCCGGTTTATTAAAGGCGTATTTTTTATAAACTTAGCCTGCTGAGAGTACTTTATTCTTCTTCTTTTTCAAATCCAGCTCCATTCTAAGAGTAGCCCTTTCATATTCAGATTTTCTCTTCATTTCTACTTCCTGAAATCCGAGATTTTTATAAAGATTCATTGCCGGCAATAAGGATGAATTCGTTTCAAGAAAAAGAGTCTCTGCGTTAAGAGATTTTATCCTCTCGATTGCAGCCAGAGCTATTTTCTTACCTATCTGCTTTCCCTGCGCTTTTTCAGTAACTGCCATTTTTGCAAGTTCGTATTCCTTATCACTGTGTCTGATAAGCGCAACTGTTCCTGCAATTTCATTTTCATACTCAGCAAAAAGAATAAATCCGCCTTTTTTAATGATTTCTCTCCCGGGATTTTCAAGCAGCTTTCTGTCCTTGTCTTCAATTTTAAAATATTTAGAGATCCATTCATAATTCAGATCGCGGAATATTTTTTTTTGTTTGGGATCAAAGTCTTTGATCACTACTTCGCTTCTCTGCCTGTTCTTGACCTTCTCCATAACTCTTGCATGAATGCTTTTACTGTCAAGCTCGGATTCAAGCTTTCCGAGAATATGCAGAACATCATAACCTGTGGATGATAAAAGTTCTTTCACGGCATTCTCTATATCCTGCCAGACGGGAATAAGTTTCAGCAGCAGATCTTCGCCTTTCGGTGTGATGGTAATAACTCTTTTTCTTGAATCATCTTTTCCTTTGATAGATTTTACAATCTTCTTCTGGATCAGTGAGTTTACGATCTGTGTAACAGCGGGCTGTGAATATCCAAGCTGTCCGGCAAGTTCGGAAATGGTTATCTGCTTCTGCTGATTTATCAGATAAAATACCGTGAACCATCTTGGCTCGAATTCCAACCCCAATGATTTGTAAACCTTATCTGCATCCTGCATTAGCCTGTCGGTAAGTATCCTGAATCTCGTTCCGACTGCTATGTGACCCAGCTGTTTTATAATATTCATTTTATGATTTATTATACATAAGAAATATAATAACGTTTTATATAAGCACTTATGTATTACAAAATTATGACAAACTTTTTTAAGAGTCAAGTAGTATTTTATTATCGGGGGGGTTGTAACGGATCTTTATACGGACGGGATTTAAAAGTAAAAAAGCCGGTATATGATCCCGGCTTATGAATTTTGAGAGCTATCTATTCTTAACTGTTAACTATTAACTGCTTAACTCTTAACTCTTAACTCTTAACTCTTAACTCTTAACTGCTTTCCAGTACCAGCCCTTGCTTTCTTCAGTTTCCTGATTCCAGTATGCAGGCGATACTATGTTGCCATTAAAATCCCTTAATGCTCTGTCATACACAGCTATTACAGGATTAAATGAAATGCTTGTGACACCGATGATATATGTATCCGGAAGAGTCTCATCTTTCTTTGGTTCTTTATCGGCTTTCACTGTAAAACCGTTGTGTTCCATAAGCTTCCTGAGAAAATTCATCCGCTCTTCTGAAATGCCGGTATCAAGAACAGTGCACCGCACGCCTTCGATTTCTTTTATGATATGTTTACCGTTTTTTAGATTCATAAGATTATAAGATTTGTAAGATTTTTAATATTCATAAGATTCGTAAGATTCGTAAGATTCTTTTTCGTAATATTCTAGATTTTTAATAAATACATTATCAAAATATATGATCCTATAATGATATTATAAATATTACGAATCTTACGAATCCTATGAACTCTATGACAAGCCGAAGCTCACCGAATTAATATAATCAAACACCGACCCTGCAATCCCTAGTATCAGGATTCCGATTACGCATATAACTAATCCAAACTTTGTATATCCGTCACTGTTAATTCTTTCTATCGGATTCTCATTCTCATTTATGAACATTGCTTTTACGATCAGCAGATAATAATAAAGCGATATGGTCGCATTCAATACTGCGATAAAGACAAGCAGATAATATCCCTGCCTGGCTGCGGCTGTGAACAAAAAGAACTTGCCGAAAAATCCTGCTACCGGCGGAATGCCTGCAAGCGAGAATAGTGACAGCATCATTACAAGACTCAGTTTAGGATTTGTTTTATACAATCCGTTATAGTCTTCCATGTTCTCCTTGCCTGTTGCATTTGAAACTACAGCCACAACTCCGAATGCGCCGAGGTTTGAAAAAATATAAATAAGTAAAAAATATACCACAGCTCCGAATCCTACCGATGTCCCGCCGATTATACCGAGCAGCATGAATCCGGCCTGCGCTATTGATGAGAATGCCAGATACCTCTTTAAATTCTTCTGGCGTATCGCAAATAAATTACCGATCGTCATAGTGAGAACAGCTGTAAAATATATAACACTGTTCCATTGAACTACAATATTCTGAAACACAGTGAACAGTAATATGATAAGTATAAATACCGAAGATGCCTTGGAGATCACTGATAAATAAGATGTAATATTCACAGGAGCGCCTTCGTAAACATCCGCAGTCCATAGGTGAAACGGTACAATTGATATCTTGAATGCAATGCCGGTGAAGATAAAAATAAATGCAAGTATACCGAGATTGTTATTTTCAAAGACAGTACTTACTGTACTGAAATATACCGAACCTGTGATCCCGTAAAGTATGGATATTCCGAACAGCAGTATTCCCGATGAAAGCGCTGCATTAAGTATAAGCTTTACTCCCGCTTCTGATGACTTTGTTTTCATTGTATCGGCAGCAACAAGCGCAGCAATTGGAATTGTCGCAAGCTCAAGTCCGATGAACAGCATCAGAAAGTCTCCCGATGATATCATATAATCCATTCCGATCAGTGATGATATTATAATGAAAAAATATTCACCCGTAAATTCAAAATGCTCTTTGTTTCTTACAAGCCACCCTGCAGACTGTATCAGCACTATAAATACACCGATGTTGAGAATATTCTTGAAAAGAATTATCATTACATTCGTCCTGTACATTCCGCCGAATAAGCTGCCTGTCTCTATAGGCAGAAATCCCAGGACTGTATTGACAAAAAATAATAAAACCACAACCGGTATGATCTTAAGTTTATTTTCTTTACCAAAAAAAAGCAGCGACACTAAGACGATGACCGATATCAATATCAGTACCAGTTCATGCCGCATTATTAAAAATTGTTCTAGTGTCATATTAAAAAACCTTCACCGGATTTAATTTATGAATGATTGAACCTAAGCTCTGTGTGATCAGGTCTGACAGCCAGAAAGGCGCTGTACCTATTCCCACTATGGCAAGGATCAGAAGTATTGTAACTGCCTTCTCATGCCATTCAGCATCGGTGATTGAATTAAATTTTTCATTTGTAAGCGGACCGAGAAGTATTTTACCTACAACTCGCAGAATATAAACAGCAGTTATTACTATAGACGCACACGCTACGACAGTTACAACACGGTGAAATGTATCGGTATGCATAAACGCTCCCACGAAAATTGTCATCTCAGCAACAAACCCGCTCAGACCCGGAAGTCCGAGTGACGCGAATCCTGCTATCATATAACATACAGCAAGGAAAGGCATTACTTTCATGAGTCCGCCCATAAGCTTTATGTCCCTGGTGTGCGTCCTCTCATAAACCATTCCTATCAATGCAAAGAAAAGAGCTGTCATAAGTCCGTGTGAGATCATCTGTATCACCGAGCCGTTGATGGCGGTTTTATTTACCATGAGTATTGCAAACAACACAAGTCCGCAGTGGCTAACTGATGAGTATGCATTTATATATTTAAGATCTGTCTGCACGATCGCTCCGAATGCTCCGTAAACTATGCTGATCGATGTAAGTACTATAAAGATCCATCCCATTTCATTTGCAGCTTCAGGCATAAGATACATTGCAACTCTAAGACAGCCGTAACCTCCCATCTTCATTAGTACCCCTGCGTGCAGCATTGATACTGCCGTAGGCGCGGATGAGTGACCGTCAGGCGACCATGTATGAAACGGAAACAGCGCGCCGAGAACGCCGAAACCGATGAACACCATCGGAAAGAAAACTCTCTGAACCTCCATTGGCAGATTAAGTTTTGCGATCTCGAGTATGTTGAATGTAAGCGGACCGCCTGCTGCCGCAGCAGAATTTGAATACAATCCGAGTATGCCGACAAGCAGAAGCGCCGAAGCTCCCATCAGCATGAGTGTCAGCTTCATCGCGGCATATTCCTTCGGACCGCTTCCCCATATTCCTATTAAAAGATACATCGGGATGACAGCAAGTTCGAAGAACATGAACATTGTAAAGAGATCAAGAGATATAAAGAATCCGAAAACGCCTGTTGACAGGACTATCAGTGAAATGAAAAATTCCTTCTGAAGATTTTTCACATGCCAGGAGGCAAGCACTCCGGCGAAAGTAACTATACCGGTTAAGGCTATCATGGCGACTGAAATTCCGTCTACTCCAATGCTGTAATATATATTGAATGTTTTAAACCACAGGACGCTTTTTGTGAAGACCATTTCATCAATGTTGCCGGAATTTCTTTCTGCAAGATAAGCAAAGATCAGATTGATTGTCTGTATTAACTGCAAACCTGTTCCGACGGCTGCTGTTATCCTCACCTGATTATGTGTACGACACAGCACGATCGCTATCACTGTCAAAAATGGTATAACGAGAAGTAAAGTTAGTATGTCCATTTTTTAATTGTTGTTCGTTATAATTAACTGTTATCAGTTAACCGCAAAATATATTTTATTTTTTTTATTTTATATATTGTAAATTATAAACTGTTTTTTTTAACATCATATTGCTTTCCTGACTTATCTGTGTATGTTAATCTATGCTTAATTTTTAAGATATTTTTCATTTGAATTTATCTGAAACAAATTATTTCAAATTTATTTTTTTGAACTTATCTGATCAGTATCATTTTCTTTATACTTATAAACTCACCGCTCTCAATCCTGTAGAAGTAAACACCGCTTGATAAATTACTGCCGTTGAATTCTACTTCATAATTTCCCGCTGCAATAGTCTCGTTTACTAATGTCATTATCTCTTT
>DAIPYG010000049.1:0-25329 GCA_036782875.1 Bacteroidota bacterium
CAGAATTTTCTAATTACATAACAAACATTACAGACTCAACAATCTCAACAAACTCAACGAACTCAACAATCTCAACAAACTCTATGAACTCAACAATCTCATCACAGTCATCATTTAATCATTTACATCAAAGTTCAAAAATTTTAACTTTGCGCTCATGAATCAGGACAAAAAAAATATAAAAGCCATTGTCATAGTTGCCGCACTTGGTTACTTCGTTGACATTTATGACCTCATACTTTTTGGCGTTGTCAGAAAACCCTCACTTACTTCTCTTGGTATAACCGGCGATGCTCAGTTTTCAGTAGGAGTTTCACTTCTCAACTGGCAGATGGCGGGAATGCTTATCGGCGGGATCATCTGGGGAATATTCGGAGATAAGAAAGGAAGGATAAAGGTTTTATTCGGATCTATTTTTCTATATTCGGCTGCAAATATTGCCAACGGTTTTGTTCAGGATATTAATACTTATTCTATATTGAGGTTTATTGCAGGAGTAGGACTTGCCGGAGAGCTTGGTGCAGGAATTACCCTCGTGAGTGAAGTAATGCGAAAAGAAACGCGCGGATGGGGAACGACAATCGTCGCGACCGTCGGATTATTCGGTGCTATTGTTGCTGCTCTTGTTGCAGATAAATTCGACTGGCGGACAGCATATTTTATAGGCGGCGCTATGGGAATAGCTCTTCTTATATTGAGAGTCAGTGTATATGAATCCGGTATGTATAAAAATATTCTGGACAAAAATATTTCAAAAGGAAATATTTTAATGCTGTTCAACAATAAAGAACGATTCTATAAATTTACAAAATGCATACTGATCGGATTGCCGACATGGTTTGTAATGGGTGTGCTTGTTACTTTTTCCGATAAGTTTGCGGAAATAAACAGTATAAAGGAAATCGTAAATCCCGCACAGTCTATAATGTATGCTTATATTGGTCTTGTCGCCGGCGACCTGATATCCGGATATCTAAGCCAGCTGCTCAGATCCAGAATGAAAGTGGTTTTAATATTTTTATTTTTAAATTGTATTTTCATTTCTATATATTTGTTCTTTAATAATTTCGGCATAACTTACTTTTACTTCATCTGCGGCATGCTGGGCTTCTCTAACGGCTACTGGGCTTTGTTTGTCACTAATGCTTCCGAACAGTTCGGTACGAATCTCCGTTCTACTGTCACAACTGCAACACCCAACATTATCCGGGGCACTACAATACCTATCACACTTTCATTTCAGTTTTTATCAGGATATACCGGTATAATTTACTCTGCGCTCATAGTAGCAGTAATTTGTCTTTCTATCGCAATACTTGCTGCAATAAAATCTCAGGAAACATTTGCAAAAGATCTTGATTATGTGGAAGTCACGTGATAATTTTAAATTAAAAATTTTAAATTAAAAATGATCAATTGTTTAAGTATACCTTTAATGCTTCTTTATTAATTTTAATTAAGTATTTTTTTAAAACAAAAAAACAAAATGGATAAACAATTTAATGATTTTGAAAACAAACAGAATGAGCCGATGAAATATTTGGTTTTCGCGGCTTCATTAAGGAAAGATTCTCTTAATGCGCATCTTGCTGAGATCGCAGCGCAAAAAATCCGTGAACACGGAGGTGAAGTTGATTTTGCCGAAATGAAAAGGTTTGACTGCCCTTCTTACAACCAGGATCTTGAATCAGGTAAAATAATCCCACCACAGGCAGAGGAATTCCGCAAATGCTTAATTGAAAATGATGGATTCATAATATCATCACCGGAGTACAACGGATCAATGCCGGGACTTTTAAAAAATGCAATTGACTGGGTTTCGAGATTCCGTCCTCAGCCATTCAATGAAAAACAGTGCCTGCTTATGTCAGCATCACCCTCTATGGCAGGAGGCAACAAAGGCTTATGGTCTCTCCGCATACCATTAGAGCATCTCGGTGCAAGGGTTTACCCTAATATGTTTTCACTAGCCATGGCTCATCAGGCATTTAATCACGACGGCACTCTCATGGATCCTGTATTAGGAAAAAGATTCGAGGATAACATCACTGCATTCATGAGCTTAGTGGAAGCAGCAAAGCATTATCCGTGTATGAAGAGAGCATGGGTAGAATTTCTCGGAGAAAAGCCTGATCCTGTGACAGAGCGCGTTGAATAATTGCTGATTTACAATTGTTGATTTAATTTCTGTTAAATGCAGGATTGATTGAACTAAAAAAGATACTATATTATTGTCTGTGCTTCCAAATAATTTTCTGATATAGAATAGCTATTCCCATCCCATATTTCTTTGAAATTCTGATTTACTGTTTTCCTTAACAAATCTTTATTTTACCGGGCAAATGTAACCTGTACAAACTAATTCCATGCCAAAGCCGGATAAATTTTTACAATAACAATTTCCGGGCTTTCTATTTATTAGAATTGAAATGTTACAAATGGAAAGTTATTTTAGCAGGCGACCTTAGCTCAGTTGGTAGAGCAAATGACTCTTAATCATTAGGTCGGGGGTTCGAGCCCCCCAGGTCGCACTCTTTCAAATTGTAAATTTCAAATTATAAATGTTAAATGATTCTTTTAAATTGGTCATTTAACATTTATCATTTGATACCTTGCAAAAATTTATGTTTATTAATTTGTTCATTAATATTTAGTTAAGAGTTTATTTAATATAATTCAGTAAATTACTTTGGGATTTTTTAACATACAAACCCCTCATTCCTCAGCTCCCTCTCTCCATTCCACTTGTAAGCGACAAGCCTCCCTCCCTTTGCCACACTGTAATCCACGCAGGCTACATTATTTGATTCGATTTTTGGATTTCCTTTGAACCAATAGTGACCAAAAAAAACCGGAAGTTCATCTTCTTTATAATAGTAATCTTTATTTGTTTTTGTATCCGTCTCTACTTTCTTACCGATCAATTCCGGAATATTTTCAAGGTAATAATCTTCATAATTAATGTTCCGTGAATCAAGGTACCATCTGATTCTCACATGAGTTCTCTCATTACCTTCCCCATCAAGAAATTTCATTCCATCCGGCAATTTATGCTCTCTGCCTTTTAAACACTCATCTATGGCATTGAATATTTTAATATTTTCAGGGTAATGCAGTTTTATCAAAAACTCTCTTGTAAATCTCAATCCATCCGGAATTGCATTTATATTTTCCGGATCCCAGCATGCATGAACAACTCTTAAATCTCCAAGCTCAAGAAACACCGGCAAACTACTAAACCAGTCTAAATATGATTTCCATTCATCATCATATTTTTCAAATTGATCCTCTGTTTCTTTGTGTTGTCCAATATTTTTCTCGGAATGTTCTCTTAATGGTGTACCATCCGGCCTATAAGTGTGATAACAAAGAGCGTTGTACGTACTTGAGGTTTTCCCGATGGCGTCAGGACTTTACCGTCCTGACGCGTGTTGGGGATAGTGAGCCCAACACCATAATTCTAGAATAATTCAACCCCTTCGGTGTTGTTTTGTTTGTTATGTTTCCATTCTATAATAACCAGCAATCCCATCCAATTTCCGGATTGTATTACTTCGACAGTTCTTCAAACTTTTCAACAAACCATGTACCTGACCAGAGTAGTTTTTCTTTTTTTAACTGCTGAAGTAAAAAATCATCAGGCATTTTCTGGCTGGATGTTTTGTGTTTGAGAAGTTCCTTTCCGAACTTAACTATCTTCATGATATCGCTTTTCTTACTGGATTTTAATCCGGCTGACCTGAGCTTGTATTGCCTCATACTTTCAACTACATCGAAAGCTTTTTCGAGCAAGCCCATTTCATAATAAATTTTAAACATCAGCAGTTTCAGATCGATCTTATATTCTTCAAGATTGATCTCTATGCCTGCAATGTTTTGAAGAGCATTGCGGTAATTTTTTCTGCCGAAATTTATATGCGCATAAGCGTAATTTTTAATATTATTTCTGTCTTTTTTGTCAACTTCAGGCGCGTAATTTCTCACAAATTTTTCGAGCCATGCATATTTCTTCAGTATGAAAGAAGTGATCACTACATTCCTGAACAGATGAATACTAATGTTGTCTTTTTCGGACCATTTATACAGCCGCATTGAAAACATAATATTATAAATTTCAAATTCTTCATTCAAAATTCTGTTCTCATTTGTTTTGTCAAACTGCTCCACACAATATGAGAGCATCCTTGAAAGAAGTATATACTTTTCAATATGACCCAGCTTATCAAGATTTTCTTTCACGACTTTTTTAAACTGAGTGTAATATTCAAAATTATCGGGGTATTCGCTGATGAGATAAAACAAATGGCTTATTAAAATGTATGGATAAAGGCAGTTGCTTTTATTCTTCAGCTTCAACAGGAAATTTTTTGAATCGAAACATTCCAGAAAGACATCGGAAAAATTTGCCGGACTTTCCATGTTGAATCCGGTTACGGCAAGATGTTTATATTCAATTCCACGGTAAGCCCTTATTAAGCCTGCTGCCAAAAGCGTTTCATCCATAGAAGCCATTGTCTTAATGGCTTCTTTGTATTTTCTTGTTTCGACGGAATATTCGTTATTTGTTTCAAGAAGAAAGAATCTGTTTACAAGATCATAAACACTTCCACCGAAATTTTCACGCTGCCTTGTAGTCTCCTGAATGTATTGTTTTTCGAACATCTGATACAGCTTTTTCTCGCGTAGCTTCTTTAATAAATAATAATTCCTGAGACTTTTGTTCTCCCGGATCCCAGTCTGTATGAAATATTCCTCGCACATCCTGTTAAGTTCGTAGGACAAAGTCTTGAGTACGTCAATTGAATTTTTACTGAATGTTTTTCCGGGAAACAATTTTCCATAAACATTTTCAGCAGTAAAGGTTTCATTTTCAAAAGAAGGGTGATATTGCCTTAACACTTTGAAAAAAGGTTTTACATTTCTGCCTCTTGCAAAGAAAGGAGAGGAAATAAATTTATCAAACTCCCTGAGTTCTTCCTTCGAAAATGTCTTTAGTAACTTTATTATCTTAGAATTTTTCATTTTAAGTGCAGGAATTTTATGAGTGATTCTTTCCAGTTCTATTTGGGGTTTGCCAGATGTGTAAAAATTAATCCTACAAAATAAAAATACTGTTACTTATTTGTAAAAAAAACTGATAAATAATTTTAAATTCTTAATTAATATGAGTATTCCTTTATACTTGTTCCGTTACTTTTGTTATAACCCGTACTTGCAGTATTACTGACACAGAATTATTTTTACAATAACTTTTAAAAGCTCATTCTCTGAAACCCCAAAATTCAGTTTGTAAACAATAATCCAGAGTAACCCCAGATACTCCCCCAATTAAATATTTAATCATACTGATTGCCAATTAATGTTCTGAGCAAAGGCTCTGATTTTATTACACCGCAAATTAAGGAATCAATCAAGTTAAGAAAAATATTTTTTATAAATTAAAAATCAAAGTCTTATGAAGAAGTTGACTTACACTTACCTGATAATGCTCATCTGCATTTTCGTTTTCAATTATTCCGCTGTAACTGTAACTGAACAGGAATTTCCAAACAGTGAGAGTGAAAGGCTTCCGGAGCTTCATTGCCCTTCACCCCCGACTTTTGGGGAAACAAATTCAAATTCCGGTAATACTGTTATTGATAAAAGCTGGTTTCGGAACGCGGTCACAAACACTCAGAAAGAAGAATACAATATCACTTACTCAGATGTACTTGGAAAATTTCAGTCGCCGAACAGGCTGAACAACATACGCTTCATTTATCATAAAGACGGGTTTACTGCGAAGACAAGAGCCAAAAAGATTCCGTTGTTTGATATGAATGATAAAACAACAGAAGAAAAAGACAGGAAGTATAAAACCTTTGACGAATGGAACATCCATTTCAGAATTATGATTGAAGAATTTGAAATTAAGAATGAGGAATTGATGGTCAAAGGAAATAAGGCATATATTGAGAATGAGAATATCCGCATTGATTATACAAATAATGAAGAAGGGATGCGTCAGGATTTTATAATTAAACAGAAGCCGGTGGGTGCCGGTAATTTAAGACTGAATCTTAGAGCTGACACAAAATTGAAAATGACAGTAGGAGCTGACGCTCTGATGTTTAAGGACAACAATGGTGTTGAAAAGATGAAATATTCGTCATTGAAATGCTGGGATGCGAACGGAAAAGAATTGCGCGCTTACTTTACACAATTTCAAATTACAAATTTCAAATTACAAACAGGGAAAAAACAAAATTCCAAATCCAAAATCCCAGATTCCAAATCATTTTCCATTGTAGTGAATGATGAAGACGCTGAATACCCGATAACGATCGATCCTCTTTCGACCTCGCCCAACTGGACAGCGGAAAGTGATCAGGCAAATGCATTATTTGGTAACAGCAGCTCAACGGCAGGCGATGTAAACGGCGATGGCTATAGTGATGTGATAGTTGGTTCTTCCTTTTACGATAACGGGCAGACAGATGAAGGAAGGGTTTTTGTTTATTACGGCTCAGCAGCCGGATTATCAGCCTCGCCAAACTGGACAGCGGAAAGTAACCAGGCAGATGCAAACTTTGGAGCAAGCGTATCGACAGCAGGGGATGTAAACGGTGACGGGTACAGTGATGTAATTATCGGCGCGCATCTTTTTAACAACGGGCAGGACAAAGAAGGAAGAGCGTTTGTCTACCACGGATCTGCATCGGGATTGTCCGCCTCTGCAAATTGGACCGCTGAAGGTAATCAGATCCAGGCATTGTTTGGAATCAGCGTCTCAACTGCCGGCGATGTGAACGGTGACGGATACAGTGATGTAATTGTGGGAGCATCTTTTTACGATAATGGTCACACTGACGAAGGAAGTGTATTTGTCTATCACGGATCAGCATCGGGATTATCTGTTTCTGCAAACTGGACGGCAGAAAGCAATCAGGCAAATTCAAACTTTGGTAACAGCGTCTGTACCGCAGGAGATGTAAACGGTGACGGATTTAGTGATGTGATTGTCGGTGCAACTTTTTATGACAACGGGCAATCGGACGAAGGAAAAGTATTTGTTTATCACGGCTCCCCATCAGGTTTGTCAGTAACTTCAAACTGGTCGGCTGAAAGCGACCAGGCAAGTGCACAATTTGGAACGGTCTCATCTGCAGGCGATGTAAATGGCGATGGTTACAGCGATGTCATTGTAGGCGCTCATCGTTATGACAACGGACAAACAGACGAGGGTAGAGTATTTGTTTATCACGGTTCTGCTTCAGGTTTATCTGTACCTGTAAACTTAACTCTCGAAATTAATCAAGCAGACGCAATCTTTGCATGGAGTATTGGAACAGCAGGTGATGTAAACGGTGATGGATTCGGGGATATAATTGTTGGAGCAAGGCTTTTTGACAACGGACAAACAGATGAAGGAAAAGTATATGTTTATCAGGGCTCACCGTCAGGATTATCTCCAGCTGAAATCTGGACTTTTGAAAGTGATCAGGCAGGTGCGCAAGCAGGGCAATGTGCTTCGACAGCCGGAGACATAAACGGAGATGGATTCAGTGATATACTTGTGAGTGCGTCTGTTTATGATAATGGACAAACAAACGAAGGCAGAGCTTATGTTTTTCACGGATCTGCAATCGGGCTAACAGGGAATCTAAACTGGTTTGACGAAAGTGACCAGGCAACAGCTCATTTTGGATATAGTGTCTCAACGGCAGGGGATGTAAACGGAGACGGATACAGTGATGTAATTGTCGGAGCACCTCTTTACGATAACGGGGAAACAGACGAAGGAAGAGTTTTTGTCTATCATGGCTCTTCAACCGGATTGCCTATAGCTTCAAATTGGGTCACTGAAAGTAATCAGACAGGTGCTCTGTACGGAGCAAGCGTCGCAACGGCGGGTGATGTGAACGGAGACGGCTATAGTGACGTGATTGTCGGAGCATCTATTTACGATAACGAGCAATCTGATGAAGGAAGAGTATTTGTTTATCACGGCTCCGAGTCGGGATTATCTCTGTCTGCTAACTGGACTGTTGAATGTGATCAGACGAACGCGCACATGGGTCACTGCGTCTCGACAGCAGGCGACGTAAACGGCGACGGATACAGCGACGTCATTATCGGTGCCCCGAATTATAACAGCAACAAAGGAAAAGCATTTTTGTACCATGGTTCGGCATCGGGATTATCCGGATTCCCAAACTGGACAGTTGAAGGGGATGAGGCTATATTTGGAAATTACGGAATCAGTGTATCAACTGCAGGAGATGTAAATGGAGACGGATACAGCGATGTTATTGTCGGTTCAGATATGAGTAACGGGGGGCAAAGTATAGAGGGAACAGTGTTTATTTATCATGGCTCGGCAACAGGATTGTCTTTTACCTCAAACTGGGTAAAAGAAGGTAACGACAATGGTGCGCATTTCGGATGGAGTGTGTCAACAGCAGGTGACGTAAACGGCGACGGATACAGTGATGTGATCATAGGTGCTCCGGGTTACGATGACAATGTACAACTCAGCGAGGGCTGGGCTTTTGTTTATAATGGTTCTTCTTCCGGAGTGTCCAATACTGCAAGCTGGACAGCGCAGGGTAACCAGTCTAACATAGATTTTGGATGGAGTGTCTCAACAGCGGGTGATGTAAATGGTGACGGATATAGTGATGTAATTGTCGGCGCATTAGGTCTAGATAACGGACAAACAAACGAAGGTAGAGCTTTACTTTATCAGGGGTCTTCTTCCGGATTATTATCATTAGAAAGCTGGATTAGGGAAGGTGATCAACCGGAAGCGGAATTTGGAATCAGTGTTTCTTCCGCCGGAGATGTAAACGGCGACGGATATAGTGATGTAATTGTTGGAGCGCAAAATTTTGACTTCGGACAAACGGATGAGGGACTTGTATTTGTTTACTATGGAAATTCTGAGACCGGATTAAGGTCAACTGTCCGGCAATATAAACCCGGATCAAACAATATTGTTTGTTCCGGAGGACTTACCGGAGCAAATGGCCAGTCAAGAATTAATATTTTCGGAAAAAGTACGTATGGAAGGGCTGACGGAAAAATAGTTTATGAAATCAGACAGAATGGAAGTCCCTTTAACGGAAATCCTGTCACAAACAGTGTGTTTGCTACAGGTTCAGGAATAAATACCGACCTTGGTACTACAATTAATGGGGTTCAATTGAATAGCGATTTATCAGGTTATCCTAATAATAAAGAATTCAAATGGAGGGCAAGAGTTCAGTACAATCCTGTAAACAATCCATACCAGAAATTCGGACCATGGAGATATTATACAAATTATATCCCAAAGCCTTTTGGAGGCTTTAAAGCAATAACAATTGATGATACGCCGCCCGCTATTTCCTACAGCGAGTTAACAGATACATCGAATTTATCAGGCAGGGCTTTTAGCAATGTTGTTATAACTGATGCAAACGGGGTGGAAGGAACTTTGGGAAAACGTCCGAGAGTATATTATAAACGTCAGTCACAACCAAATATTTTAGATAACAACTCCAGTTCAACAACCGGCTGGAAGTATATCGAAGCTTCAGGTTCAGCTTCACCATTCAATTTTAATATTGATTATTCTTTGCTTAACGGAAGCACGGTATACGGTGATACAATACAGTACTTCGTAACAGCGCAGGATATAAGGTCGTTTGGTGAAGCTAATGTATCTATTAACAGCGGGTCTTTTACTGCAACTCCTTCTTCTGTAACTCTGACAAGTTATTCATTCCCGGTTGGAGGAATGATCCGGTCATATATTGTAAGGGCAAATGCAACTGTAACCGGAGCGGTAACAGGTAATGGCAATTACAGTAATCTTTCTTCTGCATTTGCTGCTATCAACGCTGTAAACCAGTCAGGAGCAAACATACTGATTACAATTGACGCCAATTTATCAGAGCCCGCGGGAGGAGCTGTCCTTAATAGCGGCGCTTGGGCAAGCCTGACAATTCAGCCTTCCGGAGGAACGGCTCGAACAATATCAGGAGCAACCACCGCAGGTCTTCCTTTGATAGATCTAAACGGAGCAGATAATGTAACCATTGACGGATTAAACACCGGCGGAAATTCACTTACAATTTCAAACACAACCGTCTCCTCTACTGCAGGCACAAGCACTATACGATTTCAGACAGATGCATCAAATAATAAGATCAGAAACTGTACAATCCTTGGATCATCTACAGTAAATCCGGGAACCGCCGGAGGTAATATTTTATTCGGCGGGAATTCTTCCGTCACCGGAAATGATAATAATTTAATAACTAATTGTGACATCGGACCGGCCGGTTCAAATCTTCCGTCAATGTGCATAAGTTCAAACGGAACCACTTCATCTGCTGTATTTAACAACAGCGGAGATACAATAAGGAATTGTAATATCTTCGATTACTTCCATGCTTCAGCTTCAAGTTCCGGTGTTTATATAAGTTCAGGTTCAAGCAATATTATTTTGAAGGACAGTAAATTTTATCAGAACTCTTCAAGAATTACGACAGGTTTTCAGCATTCCGCGATCTGGATTTCAAATGCTTCAGGAAATGATTTTACAGTTTCAGGAAATACCATCGGGTTTTCTTCATCTTCCGGAGCAGGGACTTATGATATCACCGGAGGCAACAGCACAAAATTCATTGTAATGTCGTTGTCTGTTGATACTAATGCAGCAACAAATATACAGGGAAATACTGTACGAAATATTTCTTTTTCAGGAAGCGCTTCGGGTTCAACCAACTCATCACCTTTCAGAATAATTTATATCGCTGCCGGTTTAGTCAATGTTGGAAATGTATCAGGCAATATCATAGGAAGCCAAACAGAGCAAAACAGTATCTTGTACAGCTCAACTTCCGGTTCGGGTTCAGATGTTTACGGAGTTTTAAGCATTGGCAACAGTCCGTTGAATTGCAGTAATAATATTATCGGAGGGATGACTGCATCAAATTCAGGCACCGGCAATTCTAGAATTTATGGAATCAGAGCAAGTATGGGTTCACCTTCAAATACATTCACCTGTGGTAATAATATCATCGGAGGTAATTACAGCAATTCGATACGGGTGACATCGAACAATACAGGCAATGTTGTAATAGGTATCCTCGATCCCAATCCTCCCGGGATAATTACCGGGAACACAATAAGGAATCTTTCTAACAATGGCGGAACAGGTACAGGCAATACATCTTCATTGATGGGAATTGCACTCAATAATACCAGGCCAAATCAGACCGTTTCTCAAAATAGTATTTACAATCTTTACAATTCTGATCCGGGCTCAGCAGTTCGCGTGACAGGGTTATATGTTTCAAATATTACAGGAACAAATTTGATTTCGAGAAATTTTATACATACAGTTTCAGCTGCAAGTCCTTCTTCAATTGTAAACGGCTTACAGACAGAGACGGGTACCGGGACTTATCAGAATAACATGATCAGACTTGGTTTGGATTCATCCGGAAACAGTATTATTACGGGTATTCAAATGAACGGAATATCGGAAACCGGAGGAACTAATAATTTCTACTTTAACAATGTTTATATCGGCGGCAATCCTACAGGTGGAAATGCTAATACTTCTTCCTTTTCAAGTACGGTAACCGGTAACACAAGAAATTACCGAAACAATATTTTCTTCAATGCACGGTCAAACAGCGGCTCTACGGGAAAACATTATGCAGTAAGCGTGGGCGGTACTGCTCCGAATCCCGGAGGTTTGACGGCTAGTAATAATATTTATTTTGCAAATGGCACAGGCGGAGTTCTGGGATTATTCAATGGAGGCGATATCACATCTTTGTCATCATGGCAATCAGCTACCGGTCAGGACTCTAACAGCTCTTTCAGTAATCCGAATTTTATTGCGCCTGATGGTACGGTTTCTACAGTCAATCTTCATCTTGATACCATAGCTCCATCCACTGCCGAGGGTAATGGCTTTGATATCCCTTCAGTAACTGATGACTTTGACGGACTGCTAAGGAGTACACTTACTCCGGTAGATATAGGTGCTGATGCCGGAAATTTTGCGACAATAAATGTCATTGTCTCAGGAGCAATTACAGGTAATGGAAATTATTTTACACTATCATCAGCACTAGCTGTAATTAACAGCGCTGAGCAGGGAAGTGCAAACATAACAGTCACAATAATGGCAAATACATCTGAACCAGCCGGCGGTGCTGTTCTCAATGAAGGTACGTGGACAAGCCTCACAATCCAGCCATCCGGAGAGCGAGTTATTACCGGAGTCATAACTCCTGGCTTTCCACTAATTGATCTTAACGGCGCAGACAATGTAACTATTGACGGAATAAATACCGGTGGAAATTCACTAACAATTTCAAATACAACTGCAGCATCAAATTCCGGCACAAGTACAGTTCGGTTTCAGTCAGATGCCGTTAACAATACAATCAAAAATTGTTCAATATTAGGTTCGGCGAAATCGCCCGGAAGCGGTGCCGCCAATATAGTATTTGGAGGTAATGCATTGGTTACAGGAAATGATAATAATACTATTTTTAATTGTAATATAGGTCCTGCGAGTGCAAACATCCCAGCAGTTTGCATAACTTCTGTCGGAACTACAACAAATCCTGCATTGAACAACAGTGGAGATACAGTAAGAAACTGTAACATCTTTGATTACTTCAGCAATACAGATCCCAGCTCAGGAGCACTCCTTTCTTCAGGCACAACGGGTTTCGTTATAAAAGACAATAAATTTTATCAGACCTCATCAAGGTCTCAGACAATCGGTGCGCTGCATACCGGTATACAGATATTGAATACTTCCGGAAATAATTTTACGATCTCCGGAAACACAATAGGATTCTCTTCATCTACAGGCACAGGAACTTACTCTCTTACTGGTGTTTCAGGTACGAGATTTATTCCGGTTTATTTAGCAGTCGATACAACCGCTGTAACAAATGTTCAAGGAAACATAATTCAGAATATTTCATTAACAGGTACGCCTTCCGGATTTTTTGTCAATTCTCCTTTCATAGGAATTTTCATAACTGCAGGCCTGACGAATGTAGGCGGCATTTCTGGCAATACAATAGGAAGCCAGACACAGCAGGGTAATATTACTTTTAATACAAATACTCCGGTGCAATGTGACCTTGTAGGTTTTTATAATACAGGACTAAGTCCCTGCGTTTTCAGCAATAATAATATAGGAGGAATTACATCAGATAATTCCGGGACAGGCACATGCAGGATCATAGCAGCGCGAGCGAGCATGGCTTCTTCAAGTGCAGCTTTTACATGCAGAAATAATATCATAGGAGGAAATAGTAATCATTCGATTCAAATAACATCAAACAGTAATTCAAACCTGATACATGGAATTCTGGAAAACGGTCCGTCATTTGTCACGACAATTACAGGGAACACAATAAGAAACTTAGCTAATAATGGAGGAATCTCACCAAATTTTGATGCTTCGGTAATTGGTATCTCATTCAATAATTCATCACCTTCTCAAACGATATCTCAGAATACAATTTACGGGCTTCACAACGACGATCCATCGGCGGCTGTCAGAATAACAGGGATCTTCTTCGGAACCGGAACAGGGACAAGCTTGATCTCAAGAAATTTCATTCATACGTTTTCTGCGGTAAGTCCAAACGCGATAATAAATGGTATACAAACTAACGGAGGAGCTGCAACATATCAAAACAATATGATACGCCTGGGGCTCGATACATCCGGAAACAGTGTCAATGCCGGAGCTGCAATATACGGTATATCAGAAAGCGGAGGGACAAACAGCTTCTACTTTAACAGCGTTTACATTGGAGGCAGTCCGACAGGAGGCGCTTCAAATTCGTCTGCCTTCTCAAGCTCGGTTACAATCAATACAAGAAAATACCGCAATAATATATTTTACAATGCAAGGTCGAACAATGGCTCGACAGGAAAGCATTACGCAATAAATATTGCAGGGACAGATCCGGGTCTCTTTATTACTAATAATATTTATTTTGCAAATGGCAGCGGCGGAGTCTTAGGTCTGTTCAACGGAAGCGATGTGACATCACTGTCATTATGGCGATCCGCAGTTGGTCAGGACCTCAACAGTTACAGCAGCGATCCTCAATTTGTAAATCCTGAAGGTTCATTGACTTCTGTTGATCTTCACCTTGATACAACGGCTTCAACTCATGCCGAAGGAAATGGTTTTGATATTCCTTCTGTCACGGATGACTTTGATGGAGAGCTCCGAAACACATTATCACCTGTGGATATAGGCGCTGATGCAGATGATTTCATTCTGCTTGTTACAAACAAAACTTTAAATCTAACAATGCTCATACAGGGATTTTATAATTCAGGTACAAACACAATGATAAGAGACACTGTTCAGGTATATCTGAGAAACAGCTTTTCGCCCTACTTAATAGTTGATTCTTCGTTAACTTATGTTGACGCTGCAGGAACCGGTATATATACATTTTCATATGTTTCTGATAATGTCCCGTATTTTATTCAGCTGAAACACAGAAATTCAATCGGGACCTGGAGTTCATCTGCACAAAGTTTTATTGCAGACTCATTGACATATGATTTTACAAATTCAGGTTCACAGGCATTTGGAAATAATATGGTTCAGATAAATGCTTCACCTCTGAAATTCGGTATTTACAGCGGAGATGTAAATCAGGAGGGAACAGTTGATCTCTCCGATCTTCTGCTGGTCTATAACTCTTCAAGTTATTTTGAAACCGGATATATTACAACGGATGTCAATGCTGATAGTATAGCGGATCTATCGGATTTACTTTTAACTTATAACAACTCAAAGAATTTTGTGAGTGTGATAAATCCGTGAATAAAAATTAATCTTCTTACTGCGGCACATTTTTATTATGTGCTGCAGTAAAGAATTTGTCGAGAGCAAACCCAAAATTACTGCTTCGACAGTACGACGAAACATTGTCCGCTCAGTTAATTAAACCGGGCTTTAATCTCGATTTGGATTTTTCTTTTGTGATGTCATTTTCTTTTCCCGCTTATTATGTTTTGATTTCATCTATTTATAGTTTTAAAACTCTTTCCTATTAAGCTAACAGTTGTCAATGGAAACCTCCCTATTTTTAAATTTTAATACAAAAATATAAACGGCTCATAATCTGGAAATTATAAGAGGTATTGAGTTATTTACAAAAATATTTCTTTTTTACATTCACGACCGCGCCTGGATACTCTTTAAAATTGGAAAGAAACAAATTGTATCCAAAACGGAAATGATCACTTATGAGGACAGACACTTGAGGAGTATGATAAAAGGAATCAGCTGGAGGATTATAGGAAGCATTGACACTATTATTATTACAGGCAACACAAAACAGGCATTCGAGATAGGATTTACGGAAGTTTTTACAAAAATGATATTATTCTATCTGCATGAAAGATTCTGGATGAGGATAATGAAAAGAAATGAGTCACAGGTTAATTTAAGCGAATCAGCATTTCAGGATTAAAAAAAATATTGAAACCTAATATATTTCGCCCGGAGGCATTTTCGAATTCATTCCGCACAATCTCATTGTTAAGAAAAAAGTTGAATCTGTTTTTGATTATAGGGGAAAAAATTTCAAAGAACTTTTTAAGTTCCGGAATTGCATTAATAAATTTATTTTAATTTAATCTTTAATTCTTTCATTTCCATTTCTATCTGGTTTTCGATCCAGTTTTTTGCAATTAGATCTTTAAAGTTCCTGACCTGGTTCTCAAGTTCGATCAGAATCTTTTTACTTTTTAACTCCTTATATTTAATAAGTTTGACGATGCAATTATTGAAATTTTTTGATCCGGATTTATGAGTATCGGGAAAGCTTTTGCTTTTTCTTACTAAATCCCTGAATTTATTAACATAAATCAGCGCTTCTAAAATATTTCCCTGCTCATAGTTTGCGCAAATATTTATTCTGAAAAAATCAATGTCATATATAAAGAATTTTCTTTCAATCCGGTTAATGTAAAATTTTGCTTCAACAAATTTCTTTTTTGCAAGATTTAAATAAGCAAGTGAAGTGAAATAGATATCATTCTTTATTTCAGATGGCAGCAAGGAATTGTATTCCTTAATAAAATTATCAGCCCATTCTATCTCATTTGAGTTTATGGCAATTAATACATAATCTCTGAAATGGTTTCCCCCTATTTTTACAGATTGAAAATCATCATTCAGTCCAAGTTTAAGTTTAAATTCAAATAATTCGAAAATTTCCCTGTCCATTTTTCTGTTCGTAAAGTCGCCTATAATGTGACTTGTATTGATAAACATCTGGAACATTTCTTTCATATATCCAACCGAGTATAGATCAATATTCTTAAAGAATACACTTTTGGCTTTCCTGAAATTTTCAATTTCTTCAGGTTTTAATACAGAAATATAAAGATGATATATAACATAAAATATTTTATGGACATCAGGATAATTTTTACTCAGAATTTCCATAAACTTATTTAACTCGGAAAATGAAGCCATTTTTTGATTCAGATATTTGGTCTTCTTACTATAAAATTTATTCATTATTTCAAGGTCAGTAAGCATTGATATTGATTCAAAATAATTAGCAATTGTATGAAAATCTGAATATAATTTAAGAGTATTCAGAAATTCTTTTGTAACTCCTTCACGTTTCAAAATATCAAGAGATTTATTTGCAGAGTTATAAATTTCTCTGAAAGTTAAAAAATTTATTTTCGCTTTTGCCAGTGTATTGGCTTTCTTAAGCTGATCCTTTAAAACAAACTTAGACAGATCCGTTTTAAATTTATTTCCGGCTTTTAAAGAAGGCTGACTGCTTCCATCCGAAATATTTTCCTTTAAATTAAAATATTCTTCTATGGATTTTGATAATTCATATAGGATATTCCACTGGCTTCTTCTGGAATATTTACTATTTAGATATTCTGACAAATCGCTGTTTGATTCCAGTATATTAATAATTTCTTTGGCATTACGGGGTTTTTTTATAAATGACAATTTCAGAAATTCTGTGAACTCCTTTTTTTCAGTAACAGAAAGAATGTTATGGAAAGCAAAAAATTTTGTGTTCTCTATATTTTTCATTTCAAAGGTAATTTAACATTAGAAAAGGATTAATTCAGTTTAGAAACGAAGATAGTGCATAACTTAGATTAGGTAATTCATTTAAAAACTTCCTTTGAATGTTTTTACATTTACTCATAATTTGCAGCATAAAATAAATATTTATAACAATTCAAAGTTAAATAAATATTTACTCCCCAAATAAATAATAAATATCCCAACTAATAAATTAATAATTAAACAAAAGGAATAATATCATGCCTCTGACAGAGTACAAACAAGGAGCAACATTTCCGGGAGTAATTGGCAGGACTTATGATCAGTCCGTGCCGGCATGGCCGGAACCAAAACGTCCGAAAATAGGAGCGCCAAATGTTTTGTTCATAGTTCTCGATGACACAGGCTTCGGTCATCTCGGATGCTACGGAAGTCCGATCAAAACACCAAACATAGATTCTATTGCGAAGAACGGATTGCTGTATAACAATATGCATACAACGGCGCTTTGCTCTCCTTCAAGATCATGCCTGCTTACAGGAAGGAATCATCATTCCAATCACATGGGTTGCCTTTCCAACGGTTCAACAGGATTTCCGGGATATAACGGATACATGCCGTTTGAGAACGGGATGATGTCCGAAATATTAAAAGAGAACGGCTACAATACTTACTGCATCGGCAAATGGCATTTGGCTCCGGAAGAGACTATGTCTGCAGCGGGCTCATATGACCGCTGGCCTCTTGGAAGGGGATTCGAAAGATACTACGGATTCCTCGGAGGTGATACACATCAGTATTATCCTGAGCTTGTCAGAGACAATACGCAGACTGAGCCGGAGAAAACTCCTGAAGAGGGTTATCATCTTACTCCCGACCTGGTTGAAAAAGCAAAATCAATGATAGCAGATTCAAAACAGATCGCTCCTGAAAAACCTTTCTTCATGTATTTTGCTCTTGGCGCAATGCACTCGCCTCATCATGTTCCGAAAGAATGGGCTGATAAATATAAAGGTAAGTTTGATAAAGGATGGGATGCTTACAGAAAAGAAGTATTTGCAAAACAGAAAAAACTCGGGATCATTCCAAAGAATGCGGTTCTGTCAAGACACGATCCCGATGTACAGGACTGGAATAAACTATCAAAAGACGAAAGAAAAGTTTATGCAAGGATGATGGAAGTATTTGCAGGCTTCCTTGAACACACTGATCATTATATAGGAGAGCTTATTGAATTTTTAAAAGAGACAAAGCAATATGAAAACACACTCATCATGCTGATTTCTGATAATGGTTCAAGCGCCGAGGGCGGTCCGACAGGTTCGGTTAACGAATGCAGATTTTTTAATAATCTTCCGGATCATATTGATGAGCTTGTGGAAAAGTTAGATGAGATAGGCGGACCGACAACTTTCAATCATTTCCCGTGGGGCTGGACCTATGCCGGCAACACTCCTTTCAGAAGATGGAAACGTGAAACATACAGAGGCGGAGTAAGCGATCCTTTCCTGATCCAATGGCCGAAAGGATTCAAATCAAAAGGACAAATCAGAAATCAATATACGCACATTATTGATATGGTACCGACAGTGCTTGATGCATTGGGAATTGAAGCTCCGTCTTCGATCAGGGGAATTACACAATCACCAATTGAAGGTGTCAGCCTTGTCAGTACATTTGATAATGCAAAAGAACCTGATAAGCATATTACTCAGTATTTTGAAATGCTCGGACACCGCTCAATTTATCATGACGGGTGGCGTGCAGTTTGCCCGTGGGTCGGTCCTTCTTTTGTGGAATCAGGCAGAAAATTCGGAACACCTATAGACAATGCTACACTTTCAAAACTCGATGCAAACGGCTGGGAGCTGTACAATCTTAAAGAAGATTTTGCTGAAACGAAAAATCTTGCTAAAGCAGAAAAAGATAAACTCATAGAAATGATCGGCTTATGGTACAGCGAAGCAGGCAGGTATAATGTTTTGCCTCTGGATGGAAGAAGTACGCAGAGAATTGCCGAAGAAAGACCTCAGGTTTCTCTGCCGAGAAACAGATATATACTTTATGATAAAACGCAGGCGATCCCCGCAAATGCTGCTCCGAAAATTCTTAACAGACATTATTCAATTACTGCAGAAGTTAATATTCCGAAAGAAGGAGCCGAAGGAGTTTTGCTCAGTATGGGTGGAAACGACGGGGGTATTGTATTTTATATTATGGACGGAAAACTCTGCTTTGCACATAACTATGTAACAATAGATTACTTTTATGCAAGATCAGATAAAGATGTTCCTGCAGGAAAACATTTTCTAAGCATGGAATTCACACCCACGGGAAAGCCTGACTTTCCAAATGGAAAAGGAGTTCCGGGAAATGTTGAACTTTTTGTTGACGGCAAATCTGCAGGCAAAGCTAAATGGCCGGTAACAACACCTATCAGACTCGGACAGGGAGCAGCAATGCTTGTCGGCGAGGATACAGGCTCTTCTGTCATCCCCGATTATAAGCCGCCGTTTAAATTCACGGGTGATCTGAAAAAAGTAATTGTAGATGTAAGCGGAGAAACTGTTACTGATCATGAATCGGAAATGAAAATTGCATTGATGAAGCAATAAATGAATTTGGAATTTGGAAATTCGGATTTGGAATGTAATATAATAGATATTTACATATTACATTTTTGGATCCTCATTTAACATAATATAACACATTACTAATCAGAACTTTTTTAACTTAAATTAAAACAATCATGAAAAAATTAACTTCTTTATTTTCAATTTTAGCTTTATCAATAACCTTATTATCCGGATGTTCAGGAAGCAGTTCAGTTGATAAATTAGTATCACAGTCCGGAATGATAAGTCAACTCTCTAAAAGTGTGGGTATGACCAGCTCACAGACAGAAGCAGGTTTAGGAGCAATGATGATGTTGTCAAAAAACAAACTCTCAGCCGGTGATTTTTCAAAACTAAGCAGCAGCATTCCCGGAGGAACAAGCGATTTGATGAAAAAAGCAACAGACCTTGGAGTGGTCCCGGGTTCAGTAAGCACAACTGCGGACATTGTAAATGTATTGGGTAAACTTGGAGTCAGTCCCGTTACAGCAGCTAAATTTATTCCGGAGGTTTTGAGCCTGTCAAAAAATCTCGGAGGCGGAGCTTTCGGACTTTTGTCTAAAGTATTCTAAGAAATAATTTATA
Organism: Bacteroidota bacterium; assembly: GCA_036782875.1. Classification (GTDB taxonomy): domain Bacteria; phylum Bacteroidota; class Ignavibacteria; order Tepidaquicellales; family Tepidaquicellaceae; genus JAGPCH01. The sequence continues at coordinate 20,287 of DAIPYG010000049.1, forward strand.
TTCATTGTAACAAATTCAATTCTTATATCAGAATAAAATAATTTATTTCAAATTAATTATTTGAAACAGTAACAACTGACAACATTACAAAACTTTTTATGTCCAAAAATGAAATCGTAGATACTCAATCGAATGAAAATTATTCGTCCCGGGAAGTTACGATCAAGTTTAACATTAAAGCAAATGTTCGCAGAATAAAATAAAAGATTATGAAAAGTATAAGCAAAATTATTTTAGCATTACTGTTAATATTATCTTCAAATAATGTAATCAAAGCGCAAGGTGATGGACCGCGATCTTATTTGCTCGGACCTAAATGTGTGGTCGGGATAAATCCGAAGTGGCTCAGTTTAAGTCAGAATTTTTTACCGGGAAGTAATATACTCATTGAAACTGCTGCTCTGAAAGTTAATGTTTTTCCAACTACTTTATTCTATAATTTTGGAATTGCAGACCATCTTTCACAGGTTCAGTTCATGTTCAATCCGGGAAAAGCTACAGGAAGTATAACCTCTGATTTAAATGTTCCATACAATAATCTGGAAGCCACAGGATTTTCCGATGGATTTGTTGCATTTAAATTTGGATTGCTCGGAACTCCGGCATTAAATTTACTGCAGTTTGCAAAACATAAACCATGCTTTTCGATGTTTAGCTATTTCAGATTATGGTATTCAGGAACTTATGACAGCAGTCATGCGCTTAACTTGGGTTCAAACAGACTGACTTATGAAATGGGACTTCCAATGGCTATTCCTGTTTTTAAAAGTTTAAAGCATCCTGTGTGGATCGAGACCTATCCATATATACAATTTTATTCGACAAATACTGAACCGTCAATTATTTCCCGTGCAAATGAATCCTACCAAAAGCCATTGTTTGTAATAGAGAATCATGCTACTTACAACATTACAAATAAATTCTGGGCCGGAATTGATCTGCGTTATCAATATGGAGGAGCAGTAGAACTTGACGGCGTGACACAGGATAATAAAATAAATATACTTGGAGGGGGAATATCTGCAGGTTATCAGATCATGTCCTTTATGAGCGCTTCAGCGAGCTACGGGGGAATTTTATCAGGAGATAATGAAGCCAGGTCAGACATGTTCAGGTTAAGCATGGTATTTGTATATGCAAATACAAAAAATTTAAAGAAGAAAAAATAATTTCTTTCATGACGCGGATGGTATCCCTCCATCCTCTAACAGCAATAGTCACAGAGATGGCTGCTGATGATTAAAAAGTTTGCAATTCAATAGCATGCAATAAATGTGTCAGGAAATTAAAGTTTGTTCAACGCAAACATATAAAACAACAACAGCTGCAAAAATTAAAATGCATTTCACTCTTAACTATTGCAAAATATTATCAAAGTATTATAAAGAGTTAAATGAAATTAATATTATATAATAATGAAAACATCAAAAAAAAATTCTCAACCAAAAAATAAAAATTCCGGAAAAGTTCTTCCGTTTCCGGCGATTCCGTCTACAAGTAAAGCAGGGGAAACCCTGGCAGAAAGTACAATGATCCGCCGACCGCAGCCGGATCATCTTCCTAAAGATGCGCCTAATATTCTGATAATATTAATGGATGATGTTGGTTTCGGACAATGCGGAACATTCGGCGGTGAAGTAAATACTCCGACATTGAGCAGATTAAGAAACGAAGGAATTGCATATAACACTTTTCATACAACATCCATTTGTTCTCCGACACGGGCTTCTATACTGACCGGAAGAAATCATCAGAGAGTACACTCAGGAACTATTGCAGAAAGAGCCGTTGACTGGGACGGATATACAGGTGTGATTCCGGAAACATCAGCTACAATTCCGGAAGTATTGAAAGAATACGGATATAAAACCTGCGCATTCGGAAAATGGCATAATACACCTGCTGATCAGACAACTTCGATGGGACCGTTTGACAGATGGCCTAACGGACACGGCTTTGAGTACTTTTACGGATTTTTGGCGGGAGAAACTTCACAGTGGGAGCCGAGACTTTATGAGAATTACAATACAGTTGAACCGCCTCATAAAGAAAATTATCATCTTACCGAAGATCTTGCTGATAAAGCATTGACATGGCTGAGTCATCACAGAGCATATTCACCTGACAAACCATTCTTTATGTACTGGGCTCCGGGTGCAGCGCATGGTCCACATCATATACATAAAGAATGGGCAGATAAGTACAAAGGCAAATTCAATGAAGGCTGGGACGAATACAGAAAAAGAGTTTTTGAAAGACAGAAAAAACTGGGATGGATACCGAAAGATACGGAACTTACAGAGCGCGCAGAAACAATGGCTTCATGGGAAAGTATTCCTGAATCAGAGCGCGCGTTTCAGAGAAGACTGATGGAAGTATTTGCAGGATTCGCTGAACATGCAGATGTTCAGGCCGGAAAGGTGATTGACGGGCTTGAAGAAATGGGATTAAAAGATAATACTTTAATATTTTATATTTGGGGTGATAACGGTTCAAGCGCTGAAGGACAGGCAGGGTCCATTTCTGAATTACTTGCTCAAAATCAGATCCCAAATACAATCAAACAGCAAATAGAAGCTCTTGATAAACTGGGAGGACTTGAAGCTCTCGGTTCTCCGAAAACCGATAATATGTATCACGCCGGCTGGGCATGGGCAGGGACAGCTCCTTTCAAACATACAAAACTCATTGCATCACATTTCGGCGGAACAAGAAATCCAATGGTGGTTTCGTGGCCAAAGAAAATTAAAGCTGATAAAAATCCAAGATGTCAGTTTCATCATGTAAATGATGTAGCTCCGACAATTTATGATGTTATAGGAATTACTCCTCCAGATTCAGTAAACGGATTTAAGCAGGATCCGATTGACGGTGTAAGTATGAAATATACTTTTAACAATGTGAAAGCCAGGGGGAAAAAAGAAGTTCAGTATTTTGAAAATAACGGAAGCAGGGGAATTTATTGTGACGGCTGGTATGCATGTGCATTTGGTCCGTTATATCCGTGGCTGACTATCAGTCCCGGTCTTGCGACCTGGGATTCTAAAAAAGATATATGGGAATTATATGATCTTACGAAAGATTTTTCACAGGCAAAAGATCTTGCAAAAAAATATCCAAAGAAACTTGCGGAGATGAAAAAGATATTTCTTAAGGAAGCAAAGAAGAATAAAGTATTTCCAATAGGCGGAGGAATCTGGACCAGACTGCATCCTGAAGACAGAATTAAATCTCTTTATTCCGGCTGGACATTTGATGAAAATACTATCAGAATGCCCGAATTTACTGCGCCGGGTCTTGGCAGGGAAAGCAATAAGGTTACAATTGATATTGAAGTAAAAGAAAATGCAAATGGAGTTTTGTATTCACTCGGTGGATTTTCAGGCGGACTGACTTGTTTTGCAGAGGATGGAAAAATTGTTTATGAATACAATATGATGATAATCGAAAGATATACTATTCAAACAACGAAAAAACTTTCAAAGGGCAAACATAAAATAGAGGTTATAACAAAACTTACGGACAAGAAGCCTTTATCTCCAGCAATCATAACTGTTAAAGTTGACGGTAAAGAATGGGCAAGCGGTAAAGTCGGAAGAACAGTTCCCGCTGCATTTACTCCGAGTGAATCATTTAATGTAGGCATAGATCTGGGTTCACCTGTTTCAGAAAGATATTTCGACAAAGCTCCGTTCAGATTTAACGGGAAAATAAATTCAGTTAAGGTTGATCTGATTTGATCTGGAATTTGAAATTTCGGAATTGGGATTAGCATTCCCAAACCGGGGTTTGGGAATGAGGGGATTTATGTAAGGAGGGGGCAGGGGGAGGTTTCGAAATGAACGCTTTGTTTAAATATACTATTGGAATTCAAAAATAAAAAATTTAAGACTTTTACATTTGCGTAACTTCAGTTTATAATTAGAAATTGAATATGGCAGAAACATTATTAACAATTATCGGAATTTCAGTGATACTTGCAATTCCTGCTGGTTCATTGCTGCTTGGCTTGCAGGAAGAGAAGCCTTATTTAAAGAAGCTGTATCAAAACAAATCAATGCTTATAAGGAACATACTTACAATGTTCATTATAGCACCTTTTGTTGCTTATCTGTTCTATCTTCTTCTTCCTGAATATCAATTTATCTGGGTTGCTTTAATTGTAATTTCAATATGCCCTGTCCAGCCGGGACTTATAAAGAAAATTACAAAACTCAGCGGCGATGATAAGCTTAGTATAGCCTGGATGATCACGGCTTTATTTCTATCACTAATTTTTCTTCCACTAAATCTTTTTATTATGCAGAAAGTATTTCATGTGGATATTGTATTTGGAATGGATGATGTTATCTTAAAATACCTGATGTTATTTATAATACCGATGCTGGTCGGATTTATGCTGAGCAGTTATTTGAAAAGCCATGTGCCGAAAATAATAAAAATTGTATCTCTGATATCAAAGATTGCTATGCTTATACTTGTAATATGTCTGATGATACTTGCAGTTCCAATAATAATCAGCAAAGGAATAACACCTGTTATTATGATAAGTTTATATCTTGTCGTAATGCTTTTGACAGCACATTTAATAGGTTTACCTGATAAAAGATACGGAGCCATACTTCCTTATTCGGTAATTTTAAGATTACCCGCAGCTCCTATAGCTCTTGCAAAATTAAACGGGACCATGGATAAACATCTTTCAACAATTATAACTTATTTGATACTGGGAATATTATTGATGATGATCTATGATAAGGTCTTTTACAGAAAAGTAAAATAATTAAGCGGAAAAACAAATCACCTGGTTTTATCACTTTAGGGATAGAATGAAAATTAATAATATATTCCCGCCTCTGATGTGCCTCCCGTTGTTGTCGATATTCAAAATAGCGAACACGTAAAATTGCGGTGACACAACGGGATCGGTCTCTTCCGGAATGCAGCTTTTCAGCTGCAATTAATCCGTCATATATTCCATATATTCACATCATAAATTATAAGGTTACAAATTAAACGATTTATAATTAAATAAATTAAATA
>DAIPYG010000050.1:0-25203 GCA_036782875.1 Bacteroidota bacterium
GCCATTGCGAAAGAATTTCCGGCAATTTTTCATCCCGAGTACTCGGGAGAGATTTTTCTTTTGCCAAGCTATTCTTTGATCTATCAAAAAAATAGCGGATTAAATTTATTGTAAAGTCTTTGAATAACGTTTTGGACAGCACTGATTTTATAAGTAAAAATTATAATATCAAGGCACAGTAATGAAACGGTGGATTAAAAATTATTTAAATACTTTGAATTATAAAATTTACATAAAAGGCAATAATCATTATCAGTGTTCATCCGTATTCATCTGTTATCCGCTTCCAATCAGGCAGTTTCATATAAAGAGATAGGAAACGAAAGATTTCTTTTTATTTTTCTTTTGTATGTATAAAATGGTAAATTTGCATACTAAATTTTAAAACAAGTAAAAGCATAAATGTTTAATTTCTTAAAAAAGATATTTCCGTCAAAACACGAAAAAGATGTAAATTCCATCCTTCCAATTGTCGATGAAATAAATAAGTATTATGAAGAATTTGAAAGTCTTTCTGAAGAGCAACTAAAAGCAAAGACAGCAGAATTCAAAGCAAGAATATATTCTGAAACGGAAGAAACCGCTAAAAGAATTTCTGAAATTCAGGAAAAGCTTAAAGAAGATATTCCTCATAATGAGCGTCAGGATCTTTATGATGAACTGGATAAGTTGGAAAAGGAAAATGTTGAGATAGTATCGGCTGTTCTGGATGATATTCTTCCGGAAGCATTTGCTGTAGTAAAGCAGGCCTGTAAGCGACTCTGCGGAAGTGAATGGGAAGCAGCCGGTAATAAAATCAAATGGAACATGATTCCTTATGATGTTCAGCTGATTGGCGGGATTGTACTGCATCAGGGCAAAATATCCGAAATGGCAACAGGAGAAGGTAAGACACTTGTTGCAACGCTTCCTCTTTATCTCAACGCACTTGCTGGCAGAGGCGTTCACCTGATAACTGTTAATGATTACCTTGCTAAAAGAGACAGTGAGTGGATGGGTGAAATATTCAAGTATCTTGGACTGAGCGTTGGCGTAATTTTAAATGATATGGATTCCAACAAACGAAGAGAGATGTACAATTCAGATATTACATACGGAACCAATAATGAATTCGGATTTGATTACCTTAGGGATAATATGGTGGTTGATAAAAATTATCTTGTACAAAGGGAACATTTTTATGCTATAGTGGATGAAGTTGATTCTGTATTGATAGATGAAGCAAGAACACCGCTTATTATATCAGGACCTGTCGAAGCTCCTACTCATAAATTTGATGAATTGAATGTAAAAGTAAAAAGACTCGTCGAAGCACAGAAAAATATGGTCAATAAACTCACAGGAGAAGCTGAAGAAATTTTATCAAAAGAAAATTTTTCTAAAGAAGATGAGGCAAAAGCAGGACTTGCTATATTAAGAGCCAACCATGCATTTCCAAAACATAAGAAACTACAGAAGCTTTTAAGTGAACCTTCGAATAAGAAGCTTCTCCTTACGACGGAAAGCGAGTACTTAAGAGACAATTCAAAGCAAATGCATATTGTAGATGATGAATTATATTTTGTAATAGATGAAAAATCACATGTAACAGATCTGACAGAGAAAGGAAGGGAATTCTTAGCTCCGAGTAATCTGGAAAAAGATTTCTTCACACTTCCTGATCTCGGGACTGAATTCGCACAGCTCGAAAATGACCATACATTGTCAGTAGAAGAAATAGAACTGAAGAAAGATGAATTTTCAAAAATATATTCAGAAAGAAGTGACAGACTGCATACAGTCCAGCAGTTATTAAAAGCTCACGGTCTGTATGAAAAAGATGTAGAGTATGTTGTACAGGACGGCAAGGTAATGATAGTTGATGAATTTACGGGAAGAATACTTTCAGGCAGAAGATATTCCGAAGGTCTTCATCAGGCGATCGAAGCAAAGGAAGGTGTTCACGTTGAAAAAGACACTCAGACACTTGCAACGATCACACTTCAGAATTATTTCAGGCTTTATAAAAAGCTGGCCGGAATGACCGGTACGGCTGAAACCGAATCAGCTGAATTCTTTGATATATACAAGCTTGATGTAACTGTAATACCAACCAACAGAGATTGTATAAGGGATGATATGAACGATCTGATATATAAGACTAGAAGAGAAAAATATAATGCTGTCATAGATGAGATAGAATTAATGAGGGGAAAACGCAGGCCAACTCTTGTAGGTACGACCAGTGTTGAAGTTTCTGAAACTATTTCAAGATTATTAAAAAGAAAATCAATTCCTCATGAAGTTCTTAATGCAAAGCAGCATGCGCGCGAAGCTCAGATTGTTGAGAATGCAGGCTTGCCGGGAGCAGTTACTATTGCTACGAATATGGCAGGAAGAGGTACAGATATTAAATTAGGACCCGGTGTAGCTGAGGCAGGAGGACTTCATATTGTCGGAACTGAACGTCACGAGTCCAGAAGAATTGACAGGCAGCTCAGAGGAAGAGCAGGAAGACAGGGAGATCCGGGAACTTCTAAATTTTATTTATCACTTGAGGATGATCTTATGAGATTATTCGGCAGTGATAGAATAGCAAATGTAATGCAGAGACTCGGCATCAAGGAAGGTGAAGCAATAGAACATACGATGATCACAAATTCTGTCGAACGTGCTCAGAAGAAAGTGGAAGAGAATAATTATGCAATTAGAAAACGTCTGCTTGAATATGACAATGTAATGAACCAGCAGAGAGAAGTTATTTATACAAAGAGACGACAGGCATTAATGGGTGAAAGATTAAAGGATGAAATATTTGAAATGGTGGATAAGTCAGTCGATAATCTTGTAAATAAATATTATGAAGAAGCTAACATTGAAGGACTCATTGATGAAGTTCAGAGAACGTTCCTTGTAAGACTTGAATTAACACCTGATCAGTTTCAAAAGCTCGGAGAAAAAGGTCTGAAAGATTTGATCTTAAAGGAAACCAAAGATTTTTATGAAAGGAAAGAAGAGAGATACGGATCAGATCTGATGGGACAGATCGAAAGATTTGCAATGCTAAATATTATTGATGAAAAATGGAAAGAGCATCTTCGGGAAATGGATGACCTGAAAGAAGGTATAAACTTCAGAGCTTACGGACAAAAAGACCCGCTGCTGGAATATAAAACAGACGGTTTTAAATTATTTGTGGAAATGCTGGATTCATTGTCTGTCGGTCTTATCAACTTTATTTTCAAATTCACAACACAGACACCGGAAGAGGCAAAAAACATAAGGACCCCTGCACAGACAAATCAGTCAAGACTCAGGACGTATCATCAGTCTTCTGAAGGTATGGGTTATATTGGAGGAAGCGCTGAAACCGAAACAACAGATCCGAATGCAAAACATCAGCCCGTAAAGGTTGGCGAAAAAATCGGAAGAAATGATCCGTGCTTCTGCGGAAGCGGTAAAAAATTCAAGAATTGTCATGGAAGAACCAGTAAGGAAGCTGTGAAGTAATTCTAAGTTTATGAAGATATCTGAGAGCTCTAAGAAGCTGATTGAAAAAATAAACGATCATTCATCCATACCACTGAAGAATATTTATGAGCTCACTTTTTTATTAGAGTCTGCTCTGAGAAAAGAAAAGCTTGATGAATTCAAGGATCTGATTTTTACTGCAAAATATGTAAACGGTTTGAAGAATGTGCTGTCAGACAGGATCATTACAGGTGATGATTTCATGGATAAGATTTTTGATGAATTTAATAAAAATCTTCAGAAGTTCATAAATATTCTAAGATCGATATCTGTTCCATCCGATAGTAATACAGAAAAATTCTTTGAAGATAAATATTTCAGGCTGGATCAGGATTCGGTTGTAAACTCAATGGAATTAATTGAAGATCTGACAGTATGCAAGGAATTCTTTAACCGGTATCCTGAAAATCTGCCTGACTGATCTTTATTTACTTCCTGATACTTCTTCAAAGAACTTCTTTAATTGTCTTGAAGGCTGAACATTAAATTCCTTTTTAAGCCTCTTTTCATATATCTTATATACGAACTTAAACTTTCGGAAATCTTTTTCTTTATTATAAACAGATAGCAGTTTCAGCATTATGTCCTCATCACTGTAATCCATATCCACCAGCTTTTCCAATAGTTTCATTACCAATCTGCTGTCTTCTTTTTTCTCATAATATGAGATCAGAAAATGTATAACATCCGAATATATAAATTTCATATTCTCACGAATATCCTCTGCCCAGTTATAGTAAAGATCTTTTGCAAAATCTGTTTTGTAAATATCAAATGCTTTCTGCTTATCATTTATGTCCCTGCTTGATGATAATCTTATAAATTCATCTGTATCGATCTGAATATTCAATTCTATATTTCTTGAAGTAATGAAATATTTCTTTTCCTTTATAACAAGGATATCCTTTTCGATCTTCTCTCCTAACAATTCTGAAATAAATGTCTTCAGTGATTTACGAACTTTATTTATCTCTACATCGGCAATCGCTTCATAATTAACATTTTTGGAATTGTAAAGTATGTCATCAATTAATTTCTCCTTAGTAATATCAATTCCCTTAAATGTATTATAGACCATATATACAAATATGGATTTTGATTTTGATCTCTGCCACTGACTGTTTAACAGCTCCTTATTATTAATAAAGATCCTGCTATCATTTAGAAACTCAACTCTTAAGTTAAGAGACTGTTTTTTGATTCCTGATAAAACAATTTCATTTTCTGCAAACAGCTTTTTCAGATAAGCATTATTTATATTATTTTCTGATGCATATGTAAAAATATAATTTAATCTGCTTACCTTTGCCCTGAAGCATATATAATTGCCGTAATCATACTCTATTGACATATTCATTAATTTATTGAAATTGACCTTGAAATTTTTCGTGTCATTTTTGAGCGCAAAATAAAAACATTCACTGTAACATATGACGAACTGATTGAAAAGAGTAAAATTTTCTTTTTTAATTTCACTCACTTCATTCATTATATTATAGTATAGTTTGTAATCCTTTGTTAAAAGGCTTGCTTCAAGCCGGAGAATTATCTGTCTTGTCCGGGAGACTTTATATTCACCTTCCTTTAGCAAACGGAACATGGTCAGAGGCTGATCAGTAAGGTTATAGCAGTAAAGAATAAGAGAATCAATAAAATAAATGTAGTTTTTCTGATAAGTGCTTTTTTTCAGAATCTCAAGTTCATTTATAACCTGTCTGAAATCAAAGTTCAGGAATTTTCTCAGAATGCTCTGAAATTCATACTGATTCTTATAAGCGGAAAAGATGGTCTGGTCTTTTTCTTTGTTCTTATACTTCAGAAAGTCAAAATAAAATTCGAATTCGGAAATATTATAGCTGGTGAATAATGCAAAACACATCTGGGAATAATTTGAAAGATCGAAATTCTTAAAATCAAAATTATCCGCGATGTATTTTACTACCCTGTTTCCGGTTTTATAATCACCATAGTCAAAAAATATGAGCATTGAAAATGCCGATTCTACAAGACTGTTTTCTTCTATTTTATTCTTGTCATTAATATTCTTTTCTGTTAACTGTCTGAAAATTTCCTTTAATCTTAAAATATATTTTTTATTTTTTATATTCTCACTTGTCGTAATATAGGATTTGATAAGTGATACAATAAACTGGATCTCCTGATCGGTCTTCAGACTGAATTTCAAAATATGCTCTGAGATCGGTATATTCCCCGCTCCGATGCCTTCAAGGAGAAAATTACAGTTGCATATCAGCATTAATAATTCGACATAATAATTTACTCCGCTGTCTTTTATACGGCTCACAGGAATTAGTATATTTTTACCTGAACCTTTCTGGTATTGTAATAATATTATATTATGCAGATATGTAATCGCTTTGGAAATATCCTTGTCTTTATATACATATGTATTCACTTTCAGAAGTATGTTTTCAAGCGAATACCTGAACTTAATATCCTGTATTTCCTCAATCTTGTTGAAGAGCCCGCTGGAATGTATCAGAAGCAGCTTATCTGATGCATTGAGCTTTATCCATTTTTTTAGACTGTCATATTCTTTTCCGAGAATTAGATAGTTCAAGGCTATGTAATCTTCACGCCAATCCGAGTTTCTCAGGAAATAATTACCAAGATTTTTATAAATACAGCTGATCTCACTTTCTGTAAGCTTCTCAGAAGCCGTTCTGCTGAGAAATTTCTTAAGTAACTCATGAAACCTGAATGTTTCATCTTCCCTGTTTATAAATACATTGCTTTCATACAACCTGAGAAGAGTCTCATATCCGTTTTCAATATTGAGTACATTTTCAATTATATTCCTGTCGAATGATTCCGGAAAAGATAATATTAGAAGTAAATTTTTTTCTTCCGGTGTACAGTTTTCATATATTTCGTTTGTGAAATATTCAAAGATCTCATTTCTGCTGAAATGAAAATCTTCATTCTTAAGTACTTCAAAATCATTTGTCATGAGCAGAAGCTGAATAGCTGTAACCCATCCTTCAGTGGTTTTCAAAAAATCCTCAAGAAGATTCCGGTCTAAATTGTCCGTCTTTTTTTTGTAAATTCTTATAAAATTATCTATGTCAGATTTATCAAATGAAAGATCTGTCTTTGAAATTCTACCGAGCCAGTTTTTTGCAAGAAACTTTGGATAGTTTACCTTTTTTGGATCACGTCTTGAAATAAATACAAAATTAATGTTAGGCGGGAGATATTCCAGAAAATAATTCAATGCAGAACATACTTCATCACTTTCGTCTATGTTGTGGAAATCGTCAAGAAAAATATATAATTGCTTTTTTCTGTCTTTGAGATAACTGTACAAATCGCTGGAAAAAGAAGATATTACATTGTTTATTTTTTCATTTATTGAAACATTCTGTGACCTGGATAGAATATTCTTGAGCTTTGCCCCGAATACCGAATCCTTGAAATTATTCTCAAACGCTATAGCCAGAAGAAGAAAAAAGTTTTCAATCGAATTATCATACGGACTAAGACTGATCCACAGCTTGAGCTTATCATTAAGTTTGTGAAAAAACTCTACAGAAAAAGAAGTCTTGCCATATCCTGCCGGAGCAGTTATTAAAATAAGTCTCTTAGAACTGTATGATAATATCTTTGCCAGAAGCTTATCCCGTGAATAATAATACTCCGGAATTTCAGGGGTAATTATCTTTTGTGAAAATTCTATTTTTAACACCGGCGGTAAAATTCTCCGTACTTTATATTTTTTTTAATCTATCAAACCTGAACAACAAAGGCAATAATCATTTTTAGTTAAAATAATTATCGCCTTATAAAATAAATATTTATGGAATTAAAGTTTATACGGATTCCATTTCCTTAGTTCTTATTTTTATATCTTCAACAGGTATTATTATGCCCGGCTGGGTTTTTGAAGTCATGCTGAATGCTTCTTTTGTCTGCTTGTCCTTCAATATCTCCTGGAGCTCGAAATTTTTTCTTATCTTTTCTTCAAACTCCCTGAGCTTCTCTTCTATTGTTATTTTACTCCTGTCATTTGCCAGCATATCCTCCCTGTATCTCTTCAGGAAATATCCGATCGTCTCTACTCTTATTCTGATTGAACCGGTAGGCTTATTTTCATCTATGTCTTTGAATGAAAAATACGGAGTACCGGAATTCTCAACTATCTCCTGTATCACAGTATAAATCGGAGCATCATGACCGCATTTGAATGATGATAATTCCAGTGCAACTAAGTTAGGATGACGTGCCGCGTATTTAGCAGCCCATACTTTTCTGGAAGTATTTTCCGAATAAGAATTTTTCCAGACATCCTCAATATCAAATGGTGATTTGATCAATCCTGCTCTTACCTCATCACCGAATAACTTCTCCAGAGTTTCCTCATCAGTCGGCAATGTATCCTGATAAAATACAGGATAGCCGAGCTTCTGAAATTCTTCAAGTATCTCGTGATTGATTCCCGGATCATTGTGATACGGTCTTGCAAGGACAACTATTCCTATCCTGTTTTCTTTTTCCAGCATGTCTAAAATATTCTTGGATTCATCTTTCAGTCCATTCATGAATTTATAATAAGCTGTGTAACCTTCTTTAACCGCTTTCCTGTTTTCTTCTTCTGTCAGTCCAAGTTTATCTTTGAAACAATCATACATCTGACTGACTGTCAGCTGCTCATTAAACAACTGTACGAACGGACATAAGTACTCTACTCCGAATTCCTTGAACAGATCACCTTCCTTTGTGAATGCAGCTTTAGCTGCTTCAATTGTCGCTGTAATTGTCGGGCAGGAATTGTGAGCCTGGGCAAATTCAAGATCAGATGGCATGTTATCTACAATAGGTGAAAACAGAAAATCTATTTTCTTCTTTTTATTCTGAACATAAAGCAAATTGTGAATATGCGGAATTGCTACCTTTGAAGGAAAACATGGGTCTATACTTCCCCGCTTGGCCCCGGCTTTATACATTTCTTCAGTGGTAAACTCAGAGTAAACAAAATTACCGGGCATTATTCCAAGCGCTTCAAGATATGCCGTAAAGAATGGTGTATGCTGATACATATTCAAAACTCTTGGGATTCCGATCACGATTTTTTTTCTCTTTTCCCTGAGTTCAATATTCTTCGCAAAATCTTCTTTATCTTTTTTACTTACAAATAATCCTTTAGGCTCTTTAAGCTCTGACATCACTATCTCAGGTTTATATGTTATCCATGCTTTATGCGCAGCTTCTTCTATCATATTCGGATTCAATTTCTTAATGTCATCAAGTTCCTGTTTTATATCACGCATATCTGCGATGTCTTCCACGGTTCCCTTCTCACATGTTGCAATGATAAGTCTCTGTGTTCCCTCTTCCATTGCAACCTTGGATTTAGGATTAATTACTCTTTCCGGTTCAATAACCTTCGCTTCTACAAATTTCTTTCTTTCTGCCTCCAGTTTTTCCTCAGGAATGTTTTCAGTCTTTACATCAATAAACGTTCTGAGGCATTTATTCTTGCAGAAGTAACATCTTGTTGATTCTTCTCTTGTTGTCTTGAATATAATTTTTGCAACTCTGTCAAGTCCTATGAACTCAGTTCTCTTCCCGTTATGATAAAGTCTCGCTGCTTCGATTCCGCATCCGATGGCTCCTGCTTCTCCTGTATGCTTGTGGACAAATACTTTAGGCGTTATCCCGCTTCCCCTGAATCTTTCTTCAATGAAATCCACCTGTGTCTTTACAGCCGCTAAATTATGCTGGGTACCTCCCTGCAATACAAAAGACGAACCAAGCTTTGCAAGGTTGGGAATCTGTGAAACATAAAGCCAGATATTTTTAGGAAGTACATTCGCAAGCCCTGCCATTATTTCTTCTGCTTTCCAGCCTTGTCTCTGGAAATCAACAATGTCAGACTGCATGAATACTGCACAGCCGTATCCGAATGTCGGAAATGTCGTCGCTTCAAATGCCTTGTCAGCAAATTCTTCAACAGTGTAGCCGAATCCCTGCGCCGTTGACTGAAGGAAATAACCGTTACCTGCAGAACATTGTGTGTTTAATTTAAAATCAACGACTCTTCCCTGATTTAATATTATGATCTTAATATCCTGACCGCCTACATCACATATCACATCTGTGTCAGGATAAAAATGCAGTCCCGCCTGAGTATGCGCAACAGTTTCAACCAAGGCAACATCCGCGTGAAGCACATCTTTTAAAATGTCTTTAGCATAACCTGTTGTACCGACACCCAGTACTTCCAGCGTCGCTCCCTGCTCTTCGACCTGCTCTTTTATCTTTCCGAGAATTTCTATTGTATCTTCGATCGGATTTCCTTTGGAAAGCTGATATGCTTTTACCAAAACATTTTTTTCGAGTGAAACCAATGCGGCCTTTGTGGAAGTGGATCCGCCGTCTATGCCTATGAATCCTCTGACAACTTCCCCCGGCTTAAATGTTGCTGGAATAAATTTCTCAACTTTATGCTTCTCTCTGAATGCATTTAGTTCAGCCTGATCTTTTGACAAACCAGTAGTGTTTCCACCGCTTAGTTTTTTCTTCTCTTCTTCCCTTCCAACTAATATATAATGTTCAAGAGCTTTCCATCCTTTATAAATACCTATATGAGCTTCTTCATCCTTGCCGTATTCTATAGCGCCTATTGCTGCAAAGTACTGCGCATTATCCGGTACTTTAATAAGATCCTCCGGTGCAACACCGGCAGGCAATTTTACTTTTCTTTCTTCCCAGATCTTTGGAATGTTATATTTCCAGCAGTCTTTCATTCCTTTAATATAACAATTCGGTCCGCCGAGCAATAGAACTTCCGGCATTAGTGTATGTCCTCTTGTCAGAACAGAAATGTTCTGCTGAATTATAGATTCAAACAAAGAAGCCATCAGCTGATCAGCAGGAACACCGGACTTCTGCAGACCGTTAATGTCAGTCTCTGCAAACACTCCGCACTTCCCTGCCACAGGGTGTAAACGAAGATCGTAATAACCCATGTTACAGAGTTCTTCTGCAGGAATTTTCAGCTTCGCATTTATTTTATCAATGACAGCGCCTGTTCCTCCCGCGCATTTGTCATTCATTGAAGGGATTTTTTTCTTCTTGCCTGTCTCAAGATCAGGTTTAAAAATAATTATCTTTGCATCCTGACCTCCGAGCTCAATGACTGAATGTGTCGCGGGATAAAATTTTTCTACAGCCAGGGAAACTGCATTCACCTCCTGTACAAACTTACCGCCAATATGCTTTCCTATGTTTCCGCCTCCTGAACCTGTAATGAAACATCTGACTTCTTCTGGATTTTCTATGTCACAATCCTCATGAATTTTCTTCAGAAGCTCAAGAGATTTCTCCGGCTGCTTGGTATCGTGACGCTGATAGTCAGACCAGATTATCTCGTCTTTATCAATATCCATTACAACTGCCTTTACGGTAGTTGATCCGACATCGAAGCCGATGTAAAGATTTCTTTTTTTAGACATAATGTTTATTATGATTTTAAATTTTTAATTTCATTTTGATTTTTCCTGCTGTTGCTGTTGTTCAAAATAAGATTGCATAATAAATTTTCAAAAAAATTATCACACTATTACAGATTTTTTGAAGACCTACAACAATAATTAAAATTACTTTTCAGTTACTGCATCCATTACTTGTTTGACTATTTTCGGATGAAGCGTTTTCCCTTAATGAAAAGGGACTACAACACGAACTTTTTCCTTCATATAAATTCTATGACTACCTTTATTCCTTGCGAAAACAAACCCTGATTTCAATAGCAACTCTTCAGCTTCCTTGGCATTAAGTCTTGGAAGTTTAGCCAACTTTTACCTCATATGAACCTGTCAGTATCTCTTCACTTAGAACTTCATCTAGTTCTTCCTCAGACATCGTCTCTAAATAAAGTTCGATAGCTTCTTTAATGTTCGAGTTCACTTCGTCTAAAGTATCTCCTTGAGTCTGACATCCTTTAAGTTCAGGGCAATAGGCAAAGTAGCCATGCTTATCTTTTTCTATTACTGTGCTTAATTTGTAAGTCATGTTTTTTTTTATATAATAGGAACTAAACTGTTAAAGCTTCTTCACTCTTCACACTCTTTATCCCCTCTTTCTTCATCATCTCAGCAACATCCATAATATAATTCGCTCCCGTCCCGATAATTCCTTTTCTGTGAGAGACATGGAAAAACGGACTCTGTAATTCCGGTTTAGTTTCAATAAAAGCTTTAATTTCTTCTAAAGAAAATTCTGTCTTCTCCAGGCATTCCTTAAATTCAATCTTTGCTTTTGCCTTCGCTTCTCCGAGCGCCATCTGAACTCTCGAGTGAGCATTGACATCTCCTTCTCCGGAAGTTTCTATAGGAAGAAAAATCATGTCTTTATAACGGCTTGTTACAGCAGACTGAACTCCGTCTGACTGTGTCGAAGGCATGCAGCCGAATGGCTTTAGAGAAAGAATCATATGACTGAGATCATTTACCGTATAATAAATACTCTTGCCGACTTCAAGATGTCCTTCACCACCCTCTACTCTTGAGTGATAGAAATCATGAGCAAGGTCTTTCAGAACTTTCTGATCAACCAGTTCGTGAGGCATATTGCCGAATGCTTTTCTGTAACGGTTATATTCTCTTTCAAAGATCTTCTCAGCTATTGTAATAGTCGCCTTGGATGAATTATAATTTTTCACAAGTTTGAATTTATCCATCAGGGTTTCTTTCTTTTCGTCTTCCTTATAAACATTAATTCCCTTCTGATCTTCATTTACCGATTTTGCCTGATGAAGCATATACATTATCCATGTTGCAATAGGTTCCACCATTACCTGTGCTCCTTCTCTTTCGAGGAACGGGAACATATTGAAATTACCGTCACCTTCTGTTGTCTGCGCCCAGAATTCACCGGTGATCTTAACTGTCGGTTTCATTCTCATCCTGTCAACTTTAATGGAATCAAACATTTTTCTAGCTTCATTAGCAGTATCCAGATAATAATCCCCGAGTATCTGATCAACAAATTTAGTTACATATTCTGATGAAGGAATTTTCTGAATTAGCTTTCCTATCTTGGAATTAAAATCGAAATATCTTTTGCTCTTAAGCTTCTGATAGAAAAGCTCTATGACATCGTCCATAACTTTATTTGTTTCACCTTCATTCACTTCATAAGGTCTGATCAGATATCCCATTTCATTAATTATATCACCGAGCATCATAGCATTGATAATACCTAAGAAGAAATCAAGATTCATTTCGAGTCCTGCTTCTGCTTCTTCCTGTGATAATCCTGCTGTCTGCTGAAATAATAAAACCCTGAAACCGTCAAAGCCTGAATTACGCAGAGCAAGCCTGTATTCAGCTTCATACATACCGAATCTGCAAGGTCCGCATGCACCTGCTGTAAAGAATACGTGATTCTCTATAATTTCTTCTTTTGACATTCCTTTTTCTTCAAGAGACTGAAGATACTGTACAAGATTTCCTACAGTGAAGTAAGTCGGATTACACTGTCCGTTGTTTCCGTATTCTTTTCCCAACTGAAAAGCTTTTTTATCAGGTGTAGGTACGGCTTCCATTTTATAACCGATTCCCTCAAGCGCACCTTTAATCAGCTTCTCATGCTTCCATGTAAGACCGCCGAAGAGAATTGTTGTATTTGCTCTCTGGTCTTTTGTGAACATTTTTTCAAACGGCTTCTTGAAATGATTGATCTTCTTGTCTTCTGCACCGTATTCCGACTGCAGGCGCTTCTTTTCCTCAAGCAGCATTTGCTGAATCATCTGCTCTCTGTCGTTCTGCTCCTTTAAAGCTCCGTCAAGTACCTTTATTCCTTCTGGTTTGATTGTTGTGGTTTCCATGGGCGGTTTTATTTTTTTAGTTAATAAAATTTAAAGTAGAAAATATTAATTATTAAATATTAATTATTAAGCATTAAGTATTAAGTATTTCAAAAATGTAAATCGTAACTCGTAACTCGTAATCAGTAATTTATTAAGTCACAACATATCCTCGCCGAAGTAACTGCGCTCTCGATCGTTGCCGGCATCCCTGTATCTGTCCAGTCACCTGCTATGAATAAATTGTCATATACTGTTTTCTGTTTTGGTCTCAGCAGGATGCTTTCTGTATCCGGAATAAATGTTGCCCTTTTTTCTTTAATTACTTTATATCCTGATATTCTGACTCTGCTGAAATTTATTAATGTATCGCTTAGATCTTTTATACAAATATTATATATATCTTCATTGCTCATATCAGTGATCTGAAGATCATCAGCTCCGCTTATTACAAGACTCAGATGATTATCACTTCGTTTGAACACCCACTGAACAATTGTTCCTATCAGCCCTGTCATTCCGAATGAATTATCAGGAATCATTTCTTCCGGTATTCTTTCTTCTGTAAACATATGAACTGAAACTATGCTTGACGCTTTTATTGATTCTGATTTAAAATTATTTTTATAAAATATTTCTTCAGTAAATAATTTCTTAAATGCAAAGAATGGAACTGCTGATATATAATAATCCGAAAATATTTTTTCACCTTCCTCAGTTTCAAGATAATCGGCTTTCATCATATACGTTTGATCTTTAGTTATTATCTGCATTATTCTTTTATTTAAAAAAATTCCGGCATCTTTGTCCTTCAGATATTTCAAAGCGCCATTTATAAGCAGTTCATTCAGATCTGTATCAGGTATCATCAGAGTTGAATTGTTCTTTTCGCTGAATCCAAGCCTTATGACATTTAAAAATACTTCCACACTTACTTTTTCGGGTCTTGTATTAAACACAGCAAGTATGAAAGGCTCCCAGAAATATCTGATCAGATTGCCGGTCTGCTTTATTCCTTTTAATAAACTTCCTGCATTTTCATACTTTGTCTCAAAATAGTATTCACCCTGAATTAATTTTTTTATATTATTCAAAGCAAATTTATCTTTCCATTTCAAAGCATCAAACTTCAGCAAGCCCATTATCAGATTCATAGGCGGGGCTGTGTCCGGACATTTAAGCCTGTGTATTTTCTTATCACCTGATATGAAATTAACTTCAAGCTCTTTCTGAATATTCAGCCTGTCGTATCCTCCTGTAAGCTTAAGATATTCAAGAGTATTTCTGTACCAGCCGGCGATTATATGCTGACCGTTGTCAAAGAACATGTTTTTTTCTTTATCAAAAAAACTGTAAGCTCTTCCTCCTAACTTCGGTGAACCTTCATATATTGTTACTTTAAAATCCTTCTGAGCTAAAAATACTGCTGCTGATAATCCGGCAATACCTCCTCCGATTATCGATACAGATTTTCTGTTGCTCATTTACCGTTTAATGCTAATCTGTTCTCATCAAAACTATAAAGCAATCTGTATTTGGCATATACACCAGCCGTAATAATTATCTTCTTCAGATTCGAGACTCTCACTTTTTTTTCAAAAACATTGTAATTTCTCTTCTCAATTTTCTTCAGAACACGGAAATAAATATGCTCCATAATTCTGGCAGCAAACATCAGTCCCTTATCTTCCTTTGTCAGTGAACTGTTTGCCTGTTCATAAAAAAATTTCGCTCTCTCACATTCATGTTTCATCAGCTTAATAAATTCATCATTGTAACTGAAACTAAGCAGGTCATTCTCACTGTAATTAAATCTCCTTAGATCTTCCAGCGGGATGTATATCCTCCCCTGCTGAGCGTCAGTCTTAATGTCACGGAGTATATTCGTCAGCTGAAGCGCTATGCCGAGATTGATCGCAAAATCCTTTGTTCTCGGATTGTTGTATCCGAATATCTCAATTGACATCAGCCCGACTGTCGAAGCAACATGAAAACAATAATCCATTAATTCTGTGAATGTATTATACCTGTTTTTCTTCAGATCCATCTCCATGCCTTTAATAAGATCAAAGAAAGGCTCAACGGGAATGTTGAATTTCTTAATAATGATATTCACATTATTCAGTAATGAATATTTTGAATCACCGCTTATCAGTGCTTTTTCCAGCTCACTTCTCCATTCGATAATACGGGAATATTTTTTCTCAATGCTTTCATTCTCGTCATCGACAATATCATCTGTCTTCCTGCAGAATGCATACACAGTATTTATTGCATCATTCTTTTCTTTGGATAATAAGGAAAAAGAATACAGAAAATTCGATTTGCTTTGCTTCGTTATTTCCTTTTCTTTATTCTCCGGAGAATATTTTCCTGTTTCAAGGTTCATTTGCTGAATATCTTTCCCAGTAATTTAAACTTGTCAGTTTTTGAAATAGTAACTCTCTGACTTAGTACGTTATAATTTATTTTCTCTATTTTTCTTAATATCTCCAGACCACCGGCTATTGTTGCCTTCAGCTCATATTTTAATCTGCCGCTGACAAGTTCTGTAATTTTCTTTCCCTCTTCAAACAGGGTATTTGTTCTTTCTGAAAGATGACTTATAATTTTTCTGAAATCATCATTCTCTGTTTTTTCAAAAAGCATTTTTTCGCTGTAATTAAACTCTCTCATCGTATTGTCCGGAATGTAGATCCTGCCGATCTTAAGATCTTCAGATACATCCTGCCAGAAATTTG
The DNA here is from genome assembly GCA_036782875.1 of Bacteroidota bacterium. Taxonomy (GTDB): domain Bacteria; phylum Bacteroidota; class Ignavibacteria; order Tepidaquicellales; family Tepidaquicellaceae; genus JAGPCH01. The sequence goes on from DAIPYG010000050.1 coordinate 16,081, forward strand.
TAAGCTGCAAAGCCGTGCATACCTTATCTGAATATTCAAAACATTTTTTATCTTTTACCGGATTGTATCCGAATACATACAGAACCAGATGACCAACCGGATCAGCCGAATAATGAGAATAATTCAGCAGTTCATCGAAATTATCATATCTCTGCTTCACTGCATCCTGTTTGAAAGCAGTAAGAAGATCTCTGAACTCCTGCACCGGTATTTTCAATTCTTCAATTGTATTTGAAAGAGCGGTAAAAATGTTTTTTGCTTCTTTATTTAATGATACTGACCTGTTTAATTCAATATTCGTGAGCTCATTTTCATATTCATTAAGTAATCTGAGTTTCTCCTCTTTTGAAAATGTATCCGAATCAGCAACATCATCAGCTGTTCTTGCAAATGCGTAAATGCTGTAAATATATTTTCTTTTATCTGAAGGTATTAGTAAAGAACCAACGGGAAAATTTTCGTAATGTTTTTTAGCTAAATTTTTACAATAACTGTATGCAATATCGATATCAATCTGCATTTCATAAATTCTTATTCGCAATAATGTGAATTAGCACTTGAAAGAAAATGATGTAAAACTAAATACGGAGTGTTGAATTGATTTCAAGAATGTCTCGGTGTACAAATTTTATCTGTATGAGATCTATGAAAGATGAAGATAACTGTATGATTTTATTTGAAATACTCTGAAGTATGCTGATCAGATTTATACTGAATTCAGATATGTAGTTTCTTACCCGCAGCAGAAATGAGGATTTGTTTAAATTTGCCGGATCAGTAGGCAGGTAAAAGAAAGATAAGAAAAGAACCGGTATAAAAGATACCAGTAATATAAGCGACTGCTTGACTATACTGTGCTTGGTATTGTATATATTGCTCCAGTAACATTTATTGCAGATCTTTCTGTAAAATTCCATTGTAAGAAAGTTCTGGAAACACCAGGATATCTTGTCTATGGATTTATACAAAAATATTTTTAATAAATATAACAATCCTTACTTTGATTTTATTTTTTTAAAATACAAACTCGTGAAAACTATGTTTATTATATTTAAATGTCAAGATTTAATATAGTAACCTAAAGAGTTCTTGGAGTTCTTGGAGGTCTTGGAGTTCTCGGAGTTCTTGGAGGTGTGTTAAGTGTGTTAAATGTATTGAGGTGTGCTGTGTGTTTTAAAAAGCATTATTAACCCACATTCCCCCTCCTTGCAAAGGAGGGGGTTAGGATGTGGATATTGAATTACTTAACTAGCATCAGCTTCTTTGTTGCTGTAAAGTTGTCTGATGAAAGTGTATAAAAATACATTCCAGATGTCAGATCAGATGATGCATTAAAATCAACTGAATAGTTGCCGGCATTTTTGAATCCGTCAACGAGGGTCACTACTTCCTTACCTAATGTATTATAAATCTTTAATGTAACATTAGATGAACTTGGAATTGAAAAATTAATTGTTGTTGAAGGATTGAACGGATTTGGATAATTCTGTTCAAGTATATACTGATTTGGAATTTCACTGTTAACCGGAGTTATGCCCGAAGGATTTCCATATCTCATGAATGTTCCTGCATTTCCACCTGCAAATCCAAGAGTGCTGCTGAGAAATTCCATATCCTGAAGTCCGTTGGTCTGTCCGGCTGCCGGTAATGTTTCAGAAGTCCAAACAGCTCCAAGATTTGTTGTTCTAAAACAGTAGTTAAGTGTTCCATCGCTTAAGCTTACCCTTATAGTATTGGAGCCATCTTTTAATCCGTACATATTGATAGCAGCAAAAGTTGTAACTCCCGGAGGATTTGTAACAGCTGACCAGGTCACTCCGCCGTCTGTTGTTTTCTTTATGTCACTGCCGTTAGACCCTGCCATTCCGTTATTGTTATCTGTAAATGCAATTGCCTGATAATACAAACCGGCAGTTCCTCCAGTTCCCGGTAATGAAGCACTGGTCCATGAACCGCCTCCGAAACCGATGGATGTTTTATAAACTTTTGCAGTTGTTGCATTTGCTACGGTATTTGCTGAACCAATCCAGAAATGACTTGTGTCAGTCCAGTCCCAGGCATTAATGACTCCGAATTCACTTGTAGCAAGCGGGGCTCCCGGTGACAAAATCCAGTTTGTTCCGCCGTTGGTAGTATATCTGAACTGATAAGGCTGACCGTTTCCTGTAGGATCTCCCTGATAAACTCCGTAGTTTGCATTGAACATCTTAATACCGTTTGAAAAACTTCCGGCTAATGAAAACTGAAGAGCCCAGTTAATACCGCCGTTTGATGTTCTGTAAATGCTGCCGTTTACAGTTCCAACCCAGCAGTTTGATGTATCCAGTGCAGATATACCGTATAGATTTCCTGCCGGTAATCCGGTTCCGCGCGATATCCAGTTAAGTCCGCCGTTTGTTGTTTTATAAAGTAAGGCATTATCACATGCAACCCAGATGATGTTCTGATCCACTACTGAAATGGAATTGATATTCTGAGGCGATGGCAGAGTACTTACAAATGTCCACTGACTGTATGCATTTGCAGTTACAATTAAAAAAATTACTAAGAAAAGTTTTTTCATTTGATTGTCTTTATGATTAATAAATTAATTTACGTTCTTAATATAAAAAAATAATTTTTCATTAATAATAAACAAAGTAATCCATACTTGCTTTTTCCACATTCCGGAATGTTTATTTACAAACAATATCCCTTAAGACTCACTATTAAGCGGAAAGGGTCTGATGTCAGGACTTTATATTCCAAATTCGGAATTCCTATTACCAAATCTAACTGCTATTTCCCGCTCAGGAACTTCCTCATCTCCCTTGCAACTTCCGCTTCATTATTTATATAAACATAGTGATAACTGTTCAGCACTTCTATTACTTTTGAATTTTTTATTTCAGTCCGTATCCGATTTAGCTGTTTTGCCCTCCAGTCAAACAGAATTACCCAGGCGCTGTCATATTCAGCCTGTTTTTCTTTATCGAGATACCAGTAATAAGGAAGGCGTGTCTGCATTGTCCAGGCTTCAAAGATTCCAAGCACAGGAGCAGTGATCAGAGTGTAATCAGTTGTGACTGAACTCTCAACGATCTTAGCGGAAACTTCAGGGGGAGAGACCGTTCCAATAACTTTTCCGGAATTGTCAGTTTGATAAATATTACATATAGATGCATTCGGTTCACGGTATCCGTTGTATCTCACAAGAACAGGAATAAATTTTTCAAGTGAAGCAGCGTCATCATCAGAGTAGTCCGGTCCGGGAGGCTGCTTCAGGAATTTGTGTTCACCGTAATCCAGTCCGTCAAGATATACAAGCTTGTTTATACGTTCCTGATAATGCATGCCGAGATAATTCAGTTCACCGCAGCCGATCGAATGCGCCGCGAAAGATGCTTTGGAAATATTCAGCTGATCGAGAATGCTGATATAATCCTGAACTCTCGTGGCTTCACTGTAACCGTCTTCCGGTTTGGACGATTTCCCGAATCCTCTGCGGGTGATTCCGATTACGTGAAACAGATCCGTGAACTGGTAAGCAAAATTATCAAACACGTGGGCATTATCACCAAGTCCGGTTATGAGCACAAGATAATCCCCTGTTCCGCCCCAGTCAAGAACTTCCAGCGATACTCCCGGCGCAGTAGTGAAAAATTTTACGGTATGATTTGAATTGTCATAGCAGATGTCTGGTGAGGAATTATTCTGACTATAAATTGATGCAGCATAAAGAGTGAACAACAAAATCAGAATGGGTGTAATTGCTTTCATAATTTTGTAATGATTAATGATTAATGAATAATCTTCTAACAAACCTGGTTATGGTATCCTTTAATCAACAGGGCTATAGATTTTTTATTTTAAACTTCACTGTTAATGCCAAAATATATTTCTTTTCGTTAATTTGTATACGGAGATGATGTTATTATTAAATCCACTGTATTTTCAGCAATAATTTTCAATTGATCTTTACTAACTCCAATATATATGTTTGGAAAAATTTCCCTTATTTATATTCCTATATTCAATTAATTACTTTTCCAAATATAAATTAACTTTTTTAGAAAAAATAATTTTTCAAACAACCTCAAACCCAATCCCCCTCAAATATTCATATGTCCCGTCATAAAATTCGGGATCTCTAGTTGGATCATCTGTATCTCCTTCAGGAATTACTAGTGCCATTCCTTGCCTTGCTCTTGTTAATAGAACTCTGTAAGCATTTTTCAAATATTGCTTTCTCTCGTCTTTCTTAATATTATTCCATTTTTCTCCTACAAATGAATATGTCTTCCAACCATTGTCGGAATATCGAAAATCTCCATCCCATGTAACACATGACCAATCTAATTCTAATCCCTGAATATGAAATTCAGTTGCAACATCTTCTAAGTAATAAGACGATCTAACATCTTCTTTTCCATCCAAAAACCAATGAATTGGATTCATCGGTGATTTTACATCAATTGCATGAGGTTTCAATCTTTGAGCTTGCGAAGAAGCTACAATCCCATATCTCTCACTTCCACGGGCTTTTTCTCTTAACCAACTTTTTCCTTTATGTAAATTTCTAGTTAAAACTATTGGATATTTTTCTCTTACTAAATCAAGATTTCTTTTTGCGCCATCAATATCAATATCTAATAAACTTTTCACCAGCCTTGATAAATGTTCAGCACGAAATGATCTCATAGATACCGCGAGGTGCAATTCATCTTTATAATATACTTCCTTTCTTTTTTTTATAAGATTCAGTGCATTGCCTGTTGTGTATTCACTGTCAGATAGTCTCGAAGATATATAAATTTTCCATTTAGGAAATGAACGATTGAGAGATTCAATCCATTCACTTATTCCAGCTTCACCAGTATGTATTTCCTGACCACCACCAACGAGGCAAACAATTACAGCCCAATCTTTATGTCTGTCTAAACAGGAAATGAGAAATTCAGGCTCAGACTGAGAAAAATTTGGTACATTTTTTTTTCGCTTCATAAAGTTTGAGGTCTGTTGAATATTCCAAGCACGTTGTGCCTCATCAAATATAGCTACGTGATCAAAGGGTGCAGCTTTAAGATCAATTAAGCATTCGTCTCTGAAGTGATGAACATTTTGAATAAAAGTCTTTACAGAACTAAATACTTCGTACTTTTTTATCTTATTTCCGATCTCTTTTTCTCTCTTTACTTTATCGCGAGTCAAAGCTTCTCTTAATATATTAACCAGAGGACCATTACCTGATAAGAATACACTTGTAGTTGCTTTTTCATTGTCAAGATGCTTATTAGCTATATCCAATCCCACTAATGTTTTTCCTGCACCAGGGACTCCTGTTACAAAACATATTATCTTTTCACGATTTGTTTTTGCTTTATCTATTAATTCAGATATCGTATTACTAGTAACAGCTAAATTTATTGCAGATGCATCATTTCTGGAAATTTCTTCAACCGAATGTTTATTGAATAGTGCAATTGCGGCTTCTATGATAGTTGGTGTTGGAGAATATCTTCCCGAAGCCCAGATGTTTGAGTCAATTGATTGACCTCTTACATAATTTAATAAATTATCTATAACTTCCCGAAGAGATTTAGTATTTGCTTTTATTGGTATTAATAGATTATCATTATGGGTAGTTTTTTTGATGTGATATTTAATATCTTTTGCTTCAGTAGCAATTAATATAGGAGCAATTAAATGTTGATGACTTGTCTCATGAAAATTTTTCAGATCAAGTGAATAATCATAAACCTGATCTATCGCACTTAATAAATATTCTTTCTCTCCAACTTTGAATTCTAAAACAATAATTACATTTTTTATTATCAACACTACATCGATTCTCCTGCCCATTCGGGGGATAGAATATTCAAAATAAACAGATCCTTCTATTCCTCGCAGCACTTTCTTTAATATTTCAATCTGAATTTCCCAGGCATTCATCTGCGTTTGTAACAAAGTAAAACCACTATTTCTAGAAAGTTCTCCTATAATTTCATTATCGGAAGTTGAAATAAATTTCAAAATAGAATTTGAATAATAATATCTTTTCAATAATTTAACTAATAGTAATAATTTATAGGGAATGTTAAAATATCTAATTTAATCAGTTATTACAAAGAAATTCAAAATGATTTTGCAGTTATCTGAATATAAAATTACAATTTCTAACAATTATGTATTCTGTCTCTATTAAATTGTTTTATGTAATATGAGGAATGTCTTTTGAAATATTTCAATGTGCGCTTTGAATAATATATCAGTTCCAATATCCACATTTAATTATTCCTTTAAATCCATCACCACCACCTGAAATCTTATTCTGACTTATAACACCGCAATGATACTCATTCTAAGTATCAACCTGCATAGCTTTCAAGTCTATAGACCTGAGCTTTCCGAACTCAGATCAGTTACCAGACTCATTCTGATTTCCAAATTATTTTATCTGAACCTCATCTATACCGCCCCCTCCCTTATCTTCTCATCCAGCTCCCACAGCGCAGTCCTGTTACCGTCATATTTCAGCATATCCCGGGCAGTGCTGTATTTCTCCCAGATGTATTCCGTATGCTCTGCGGATAATTTTATCTCTTCGCATTTCAGCTTCACCGCAAAACAGTATTCCGGAATTACATAAATATCTTTCCTTCCTGCGTGTGATCTGAAATAGGATTTTGGAACACTGCTTACTGTGTCGAGCTGAATTATCTCTCCGGAGACTATGCCCGCTTCTTCCATTAATTCACGCTTCGCTGCCTCGAAAATAGTTTCATCCCCTTCACCGCCTCCGGCTACGAACTGCCAATAACCCTCATCACTTCTTCTGAAGACTGCATAATAAGGAATTGATTTTTTTATCTTATAGGGAATTACAAGTACCTGGAATGTTGCTCTCATGATTTTGTTTGATTCATAAGATTTCTCAGATTTCTAAGATTTGTAAGATTTGTAAGATTTGTAAGATTCATAAGATTTGTAAGATTCGTAAGATTCATAAGATTTGTAAGATTCGTAAGATTCATAAGATTCGTAAAAATTTACAAATTTAAATTTCATTGCCGTTGACTTTAGTCAACGGCTAATAAACAGGCTTTTCAATCATAAGCCGGATAATAGACCTTACTCCTTATAAAATCTTCAATGTTTTCCGGGCGGTCTATGCCAGCAAGCCCGCTGTCAAAAATAGATTCGGAAATTTTGACTGCGACATTGAATGACACATTAAGTATCTGAGAGATCGGCGGATAGATAAGTCCGGATTGCAGCATCTCTTCTGTAACCTGAGCAGCAAGCGCTTTGGCGGCACAGATAAACATTTCATCGGTTACACGTTTTGCTTCGGTTGCGTAAACTGCAAGTCCCATTGCAGGAAATATAAATACATTATTGCCCTGCCCGGGTATGAACTTCCGACCGAACAGCTCTACTGTTTCAAACGGACTTCCGCTTGCAAATATTGCCTTGCCTTCGCTCCATAAATATGCTTCCTCGGCAGTACATTCTGAATGTGTTGTCGGATTTGAAAATGGAAAGATGACCGGAAATTCATTTATCTGTGACATGAGCTGTATCATCTCTTTATTAAATGCTCCGCCGATAGCGCTGACTCCGATAATTGCAGTTGGCTTCAGCTGCCTTACTGCTTCAGTAAAATCAATTACAGGCTCATGATCGTGTGCATAGATCTTTTTGTAATTTTCCAGATCTGTGCGTGAACTAATCAGAAGTCCTTTTGAATTGAACATCCATATCCGCTTCTTTGCTTCTTCAGAGTTTAGTCCGCTTTCCTGTAATATTTTGACCATTAATCCGGCAATACCTGTTCCGGCTGAGCCTGCACCTAAGAAAAGAAATTTCTGCTCTGTCATTGGCCTGTCTGTTAATCTGCAGGCGGAAATCAGACCCGCTGCAGCAACGGCGGCTGTGCCCTGTATGTCATCATTGAATGTACAAATTTTATCCCTGTATTTCCCGAGTATCATTACCGCATCCGGTCCGGCAAAGTCTTCCCATTGTATGCAGATTTTTGGAAATACACTTGTGATTACTTTTATGAATTCTTCTATGAATTCTTCATATTCTTTACCCTTAACCCTGCGCAATTTAAGTCCGAGATATAACGGATCATTAAGAAGTGATTCGTTGTTCGTGCCTGTATCAAGCACGATCGGCAGTGTGTATTCAGGATCAATTCCTGCGCATGCCGTATATAAAGCAAGCTTCCCGATAGGAATTCCCATGCCGCTGATTCCCAGATCGCCGAGTCCGAGTATCCTGCCTCCGTCTGTTACAACTGTCACGCGCACATCTTTTGCATTCCAGTTCTCGAGTATTTCACGGATTCTGTCTTTATCTTTTATGGAAATATAAATGCCTCTAGGTCTGCGGAATAGCTGCCCGAATTTCTGACAGGCTTCCCCTACTGTCGGCGTGTATATCAATGGAAAATATTTTACGGGATTATCCATCACTGTCCTGAAAAACAGCGTCTGATTATTGTCAAGCATCTGTATCAGATAAACATATTTATTTATTGAGTCATTAAAATGATCAACCTGTTCATTTACTCTTACTATCTGCTGTTCAATGTTTTCCACCTGATCCGGAAGCAATCCGTGAAGTCCGTACATATCTCTTTCAACTTCGGTAAAGGCAGTCCCCTTATTTAACCGCGGATCGTGAAGTATCTCATATCCGCTTTTTGTATATTTACCTTTCATGTAAGTCTTATTTAATTTTATAAATAATTTTCTCTGAATTGCTAAGTCCGGGCGTGTAATAGGAAAATAAAAGGGTGTGTTTCATTTTCTTCCTTTTTAAAATACTAATTAAATACGGGATACTATATTCAAAAAGTGGTTAGTAGTTAACAGTTAGCGGTTAGCAGTTAGCAGATAGCAGTTAGCAGTTAGCAGTTAGCAGTTAGTAGTTAGTAGTTAATCAGTACTGTCCAAAATAAATATGAATAGCTTATCAAATGCATAAATTGGTTCAGTATAAAACTTAATTTTCTCATTTAAAAACAACCCCGCAAGTGAAAAATTGCCGTTAAGAAATTCTGAGAAATGGCGAAATTAAAAAATCACCTGTCTGAGGTGCGAGCGAAGCGAGTGAGTCCTTATGTTAAAAATG
>DAIPYG010000051.1:0-24945 GCA_036782875.1 Bacteroidota bacterium
AGCGGATTAAATTTATTGTAAAGTCTTTGAATAACGTTTTGGACGGATGTGTTTTTAAAGTTAATTATCATTGAATAAAATAATTTAAAACAATTATTCAAAACATTTTGCACGGATGTGATTGCAAATCTATAAAATTCTTAAAGATGAAATCCCGCCGTCAGTTTTAATAACCTGTCCTGTTATAAATCCTGATTTTTCAGATAAAAGAAAAACGGCTAGTTCCGCATTTTCTTCAGCATTTCCGATTCGTTTCAAAGGATGTCTGTCTTCAGATGCTTTAATTTTAGTTTCACTGTTGAGTAGTTTTTCTGCAAGAGGCGTATTTGTTATGGAAGGTGAAATACAGTTAACACGGATATCCGGAGCAAACTCTGCTGCAAGTGAACGGGTCAGTCCTTCTACTGCACCTTTTGCAGAAGCTATTGAAGAGTGATATGGCATCCCGGTCTGAACTGCCACAGTGCTGAATAAAACAATTGCTGCTTTTCCTGCGGACTTTAAGTTTAATAAATATTTACCTATTACTTTCACAGCGCCGAGAAAATTAATTTCCAGATCATTTTGAAAATCAGAAGGCTTCATGCTTCTAAATGGTTTCAGATTAATTGTTCCGGGACAATATACTATTCCATTCAAAGATTCAGAAATCTGCGGATATTCTTCGACAGATTTTAAAACATCCGTACTATGGAAAACTGTATTCGGAATACTGCTTAGATTTTTATTCTCCCTTCCGAGAATAATCACTTTATTGTTAACAGAAAGAAGCTTTGTCGTATCCAGTCCGATTCCGGATGTTCCTCCGGCTATAAGAAATGTCTTCATAAGAAATGTTTTAATTAATTTTTAATAACCTGTAAGTTCGATATAGCCACTGCCTGTGATCTTTGAATTATTTTTCATCCCCTCGATCTTTACAGCGCCTTCCCAGTATTTTATTGAAACATTCAGCATCTGATCTTTAACTGCAGGTAATATTTTCAAATCAATATTCTCAGAGGGAATTTTTAATTTCCATCCTGAAGGATAGTTAATTCCTGATGCACTTTTCCAGTTGTCTGAAACAATAAGTTCAACTTCATCCCTTTTTATCTGCCGGACTGAACCATTCTTTCCAACTATAACTCCCTTGCTGAAAATATCAGGAGTTCCGTCTTTCTTCCTGATCTGATAATACATTAACTCAGTGCTGTCTTCGAGCTGCAGAGCAAACCAGTCCCAGCCTTTCTGAACTTCGCTCAATGCGCTCGTGCTCCACTCCCTGTCCATCCATGAACTTCCGCTTACAATATATTCTTTTCCTTCAATATTAATTCTTCCTTCGGTTTTTAAATTTGTATAAGAATAATAATAAGAAGCATTTCCCGGCTGACTTCCTTTCTGACTAAGTCCTTCATCACCCTGAAGTACAACCGGTTTTACTGATTCGAGAATAAAATTAATTTCAGTATTTCCGGTCTTTGCTTTTAAACTGATTACCGGCAGGTCAAAAGCAGTTCTGTTTTCGGTTTCGGCTAACTGCCAGTCTTCAAGCCAGACTTTAAAAGGTTCAGATGCAGCTCCGGCAAGTCCATTTCCATCCCTGCTGAATCTTTCTTCATAATAGAATTTATCATTTGAAATATCGGTAACAGTAAAATGTGCCATGTAGATTTGATTTGAGCTCCAATCTGAACTTCCCCGGATTTTGTCTGAGCTTAATGAAGTTCTGAAGATTGTGAATTGGTATCCGAATTTCTTATTGTCATTTGAAGTTAAATTTCCAGTGAAGTACCACCACTCGGTTCGGAATCCGGTATGAGGTCCGTGATCTTCCGGAAATATGAATTTTCTTTTTTCAATGGCTTTCTCGAAATTGCCGTCTTTTACTTCACCCATTGCTTTAGATAAATTGATCCCTGAATTATTACCGGTATCGATCTGATCTTTGCAGCCTGTGTAACTGATAATAAAAAAAATTAATATTAAATATTTTATCATTCTTCTCTTAGGGCATTTGAAGGAGATGTTTTTGACATTTTGTAACCCGGATATAATCCTGCTAATAAAGCAGCTGTAATAGACAGTATCATTGCCTCGGCAAGTATTCCCGGCAATATTTCAAACTGCATAGTCCAGCCGAATGATCTTTTATTAATAATGTAAATAAGAATTGCTGCAAGTATATTTCCGAGCGGAAGTGCGATCAGTCCTGCAGTGAAGCCCATCAGCAGAGTCTGCAGATTTACCATTAAAAATAACTGTGAGGGAAGAAGTCCGTTAGCTCTGAGAATTCCGAGCTCTCTTCGGCGTTCGAGCTGAAGCGACATCAGTGAGCTGAGTATTCCGATAAAAGCTACTATGACAGAAAGTATCTGCAGAACTTTTGCAATCAGGAATGTCCTGTCAAATATTTCAATAGATGAATCCCGCAGATATTTATATGTCCTCACTACAAGCTGTTGTCCGCCGGTATCGAGAGATTGTATTTTATCTTTTACTATGCCGATTGAGTTCTCATCTTTTACAAAAACAGAAATACCGGAAAATCCATCGGCATTCCAGAATTTTTTAAAGTAACTATACTGAATTGTTATGAGTCCCTGATCGGATGCATAGTCATAATAAACTCCTGCTACTCTGAATTCGTGCATGCCTTTATCAGTTTTAAGACTGAGCATTTCTCCGACCGAGAGATCATTTTTATAAGCAAACGGTTCGGATACAAAAATATCTCCTGCTTCAAATCCTTTCCAGGCTTCATCAGGATCTCCTTCTTTGAATTTAAATCCCGAATAGCTTCTCCTGCTTAATCCGGAAGCCAGCAGATGATACCGTTTGTCTTCCTGAAATAACTCAACCTCTCTGTAAAAATTAAAGTCCTTAACTTCATCAATCGCTTTGATCTTTTCCAGTATTTCTTCATTTAAAACAGCATCGTTCCTCCTAGATATCAAACTCGGAGCGGAGATAAACACATCAGCATTCAGACGTGTTTCAAGCCAGTCTATGACTGTGCTTCTGAAACTGCTTACCATCGTTCCTACTCCGACAGTGGCTGCAACAGCCAGAGCAAGCGCAGCAATTGCAATATAAGTTCTGCTTATGTTCTGAAGTATTGACCTCGAAGACATTTTCCCGGTAATTCCGAATAGCTTCTTATATATTGGTGAAAATATTTCTTCAACAAGAATAATAACTGCAGGTGTCAGCAGAGCAAAGCCGATTATAACAGGCAGTATTCCAAAGTAGCTGAGCCAGATATTCTTTGATGGAATTATAAGAGCTGCAGCTCCGGCAATGATAAATAAAACTCCGGAAATTGTAAAACGCGGTATCTTTTTAAAAAGTGATGATTCCTGCTCTGAGCGAATCATAGCCGATCGCGGGTGAATTCCGGATGCTTCTTTAGCAGGCTTTAATGCAGAAAGCAAAGTAGCAAAAACTCCAAGAGCAATTCCTTTAATAATTATAGCCGGAGATATATAGATCTCTCTTACTGATACAACGTAATACAGATCGTTAATTGTCTGAGATATTATTATCAGTAAAAATTTCGAAATGAAATATGCCGCAGCAAATCCGCATGCAGTTCCGATTATGCCGATAATCAGCGCTTCTTTCAGAATGAGTCCGGAGATTTCACGGGAAGTTACTCCGATTGATCTAAATGTTCCTATCAGGACTCTCCTTTGAATCACCGAAAATGTCATTGTATTGTAAATTAGAAACAGCCCTACGATTAGCGCAAGGAGACTCAGAGATGTTAGATTTATATTAAATGCATCGAGCATCTGCTCAGCTGTATTTGACCTCAGACCTGATTTCTGTAAAATATATCCGTCAGGCAGTAAACCTTTCAACTGATTTTCTTCCTGATCATTTTTAATAATTACATCAATGTAATCTATCCGTTCTTTTTTTTCGGTTAATTCCTGTGCAGAGGCAATGTCCGTTATAAAAAGATTTTCAAGAGCCGACCTGTTATTCTCATCTTCTTTTATAAATCCTGATATATAAAGATATTTCTCTTTCCCATTGATCAGAACTTTTAATGAATCGCCGATAGATCTGTTTAACTTGTTTAAGTTTTCTTCTGAGAGTATGATTGAGTTATGCTTTGTAAAAAGATCTTCATATACACCGTCTATTGAAGATCCAATGTTGGAAAGATAATCCCTGAAAGGACGCTCGGCAAATATGTCAACCCCAAGCAGCTTAAAAACTTTCCTGTCAGAATCGGGTATGCTGACATATGATTCAATGACCGGTGCGATATTTCTGAAACCTTTGTCTATTCTTAATGACCGGTAAAATGAATCGGGGATACCGTCAGAGTTTCCGATTATCTGGTGAGTGGCTTTTCCTGCTACTGCATCCAAAGATAAGTTGAAAGCTTTAGATGAACTGTAATTTGCTATATCTATAGATACAACTATCGCAACTCCCATTGCAATACCGAGAATTGATAATCCGAACTGCCAGGGATGCTTTAATAAATATCTTAAACTTGATTTTGTCAGACTATTCAATCACAGAATCCTTCTTTGTTTCAGTAAGCCTGCCTTCTCTTAAAGAATATACTTTATCCGCAAGTCCCATCACATCCTTGCTGTGTGTTACCATTATCATGGTCTTGCCTTTTTGCTTAACAACCCGGTCAAGAAGATCAACTATCTGAAGTCCTGTGTCATAATCAAGATTTCCGGTTGGTTCGTCTGCAAGTATAATATCCGGATTGTGAATGAGTGCCCTGGCAATTGCAATACGCTGCTGCTCGCCGCCGGATAATTTGTCCGGATAAGTATTTGCTCTTTCATGAAGACCTACTTCATTCAGGATGGAGTTTATCCTTGATTCCTGATCTCCTGCATTTGTCAGCTCAAGCGGAAGCTGCAGGTTTTCTTTTACCGTAAGTGTCGGAATTAAATTGAAGAACTGAAAAATGAAGCCTATGCTGTTTCTTCTGACGAGCGTTCTGTCTTTTTCGGAAAGCTTTGTTATGTCTGTCCCGCCTATTGTTACGGAACCTTCATCTGGTATGTCAATGCCGCTGATAATGTTAAGAAGTGTGGATTTCCCTGAACCGCTCTTGCCCAGCAGTATTATTATTTCGCCTTTATCAATCTTCAGATCAAAATTATTTAAAACGATATGCTTTGTATTACCCTCGGAGAAGTTCTTGCTTACTTTTTTTAACTCAACCATTCATTTTAACTTATTTAGTACAATGCAAATAACGTAACAATATTTACAAATTATAGTTAAATATTTTCACAGAATTATCAAATAATTTTCTTCAGGAAGGCAGTTACTGCTTTAACTCACTCAACTCACTCTACAAAATACCCAAAACGAAATTCCAAATTCATAATCCCAAATTCCAAACTACATTATCTTCCTCTCATTTTACCCTCAGGATTTATTCCGTTTTGCTTCAATCCTGCAACGATCTTATCCACTTCAGGCAGCGCATGCTTGAAATATTTTTTTAATCCTCTGCAGAGATAGTTTAATCCAGGCTCTCCGTCGGGTGTGCGCAATATCCTGTTCTTCGGACATTCACCGTAACAGTCAGTAAGATACTCGCACTTTTTGCAATACTCCGGGAGCTTATCCGACTTATCATATCCGAATTTATTCTGAACCGGGGAGAACACCATTTCCGTAAGATTATTTTCTTTTACATTCCCCAGTTTATATTCAGGGTAAACAAAATGATCACAGGAATAAACACTGCCTTCATTTTCAACAGCCAGACCTTTACCGCAGAATTCGCTGTATATGCAAACCTGAGAGGGAAGTCCAAGATGCTGTGCAACAAGAGTTTCAATATGATTTACCAAAACCCTTCCTACATCCCTGTTCAGCCATTCATCAAATACTTTAGAAAGAAAATATCCGTAGTCATCCGGATCCACGGACCAGTCTTCAACAATTGAATCAGGATGACCCGGTTTTGATTCGGGAGATCCGTCTATTGGTAGTTTGCTGAAGTCCCAGCTGTAAGGAGCAGTTGTTTCAAAGCCCTTATATTCAACTATCGGAATGAACTGAATATAAGTGGATTGTACTTCACGTCTTAAAAATCTGTAAACATCAAGCGGACGCTTTGCATTTAAACGGTTAACACATGTGAGTGTGTTAAAAGGAACACGATACTTTTTCAGTAATTTAATGCCATTCATTACAAGATCGAAAGTTGGCTTCCCGTTTTTTGTTACACGGTAAGCATTATGAATATCTCTTGGACCGTCTATGCTGATACCCACAAGCCAGTTATTTTCTTTTAAGAATTTACACCAGTCATCATCCAACAAAATCCCATTTGTCTGAAGATCATTGTTTATATTCTGACCGTGCCTGGCATACTTTCTTTCCAGCTCAACAATTTTTTTAAAATAACTAAGACCAAGCATTGTCGGTTCTCCGCCCTGCCAGGAAAACACAATTTCATTTGCAGTTACGCCTTCAATGTATTGCCGGATAAAGTTTTCCAGAACTTCATCTGACATTCTGCCCGATCCCGGTCCATCAGGAAGAACTCCTTTGTCAAGATAAAAGCAGTACTGACAGTCAATATTGCATGTCGAACCGCCGGGTTTAGCCATTATATGAAATCTTCTTTGTGCGGGATGCGTATCAGGATTTCCTGAATTGTAGTTTATTTCTGTGTTCATTTGAAGTAGAGAGGTATAATTGAAAAAAAAGTATCAATAATAATTCATGACAGTTAAGAAGGCAAACATTATTAATCTTAACTGTCATTTTAATATTGGCTGAATTAAATATCAGGTCAGTATTTCTTCGACACCTGAATTTGAATGAATATATTTTATGACTTCTTCGTACATTGATTCTGCATCAAGCCCTGCCTGATGTAAAACACTTTCAGCAGTTCCGCTTCCGAGATAGTGTCCATTTCTGAAAGGATGAAGAATTTTAAATCTGGATTCAAATCCCGTTATCCATTTATACATTGTCGGCAGTGTAAATCCTGTAATTCCAAGAGCATTTCTCATGACAGAATAAGGCAGTAATGCTTCTCTTTCCTCTTTCGGATGTGCATCATAAAGCTCTGCGCTTGAAACATGATATACATTAATGTTATATCCTTCCTCATCCAGTCTTGTAAGAACTTTGGTAACGAATTCAATCGTAACTCCGCTTTCCTGAAGAATAACGGATCCATCTAAATGTCTGTCCGGATCAGCTTTTCTCAAAGCATAAACTCCTTTAATTGATTCAGTCGAAGGAGCAAGATTCAATTTTTCCCTGTCGACAATCACTTCATTTGGTCTTGTGACAAAAGGAGAAAGTATTGCAGGACGCTGTTTTAGACCAGCAACAAGAAGCGGCCATATTTCACCCGGTTCCCACGGCGTAAGTGTAATAAGAATTCCCTGCGGAAAATTTTCCTGTAATAGCTGAAGACATTGAGGATCAGCGTGAGTCGGTCCGTCTTCACCGGTCTTAAGTCCTGCGTGAGCATTTATTAGTATCCATGTATTATATCTTCCGCCAAAATGCATGATCCTGTTTTGTTCACCGATACCGTGCAGTCTTGCAGCCGTATGCTCCATAGCTGAAATGAAAGCGCCGTAAGATGAACTGACGCCTATGTGTTTTCCGAAAGATGATAATCCTGCCATCATACCTCCGATTGCATCTTCACATATTCCGCCAACTGCGAGAATTCTCGATTCAGGATTATCAACAGCATCATAAAATCCATCATGAAATCCACTCCCAAGAAGATTGACTGAAGTGGAACCAATCAGATCAGCTGCTACACCGATAAAAGCTCCGCTGGAAATTTTGTTTAAATATCCGAGTGAATTACCAAGCACTCCTCTTAAAGTTGTGATCTGACCCGGAATAATGTTTAATTCTTCCGGAGTATGATAGCTCGAAATTGTCCCAGCTTTGTAAATCGAAGATAGCACCGGCGGATTGGTCTTTGGGGTTCTGTTTTTTTCTAAAAGCCTTTCTTTACTGAATGCAACAGAATCAGCAAAAAATTTAAACTCCTGATCTTTTTCCAGAACATCTCTGGCAGTTAGAAGTGATTCATAAAAGCAGTCTTCAATTATTTCATTGGTCAGTTTTTCCTGAAGATGCGGCAGCTTAGTTTTAAAAGTATCTTCAAATTCCCTGCATGCTGTATAATACCCTTCAGAGTTCATTTTATGACCTGCTCCGTGAGAAGCTCTTCCTTCGATCCCGTATTTCCAGCCTTTCACAGTTCTGTAAACAATTGCTGTCGGCATTTTATTTTTAAGAGATAATGCAAATGACTGAGCTGCTGCAATTTTCACAAAATCTTTTCCATCATCTACATAGATCACATTAAAATCATGAAGATAACAAAGCTCCATAGGATTCCACTGAACATAGTCGCCTTTGAGCTCTCCGTCCCTGCATACTCTGTTAGAATCAATAGAAGCCTGATTATAATCAATATGAAGAATTACGTTATGAATTCTCATAGCAGACGCAGCTGCAAGCGCTTCTGAAACTCTTCCCGGTGTCATACCGCCTTCACCTTCTATGATATGAATCTTCGGAGCATTCTCACCAAAATAATCAAGTGCTCCTAAAGCAAGTCCAAGCGATGCAGAGATTCCGATACCGCTGGCGCCTGTAGCAATTCTTACGTGAGGAGTTGCAGGTGTTGGATGACCGTCAAGCGCTTTTGATCTGAATTTAGTGAACAGAGGGAGTTCTGTAACAGGATTTTTTCTGAATCCAAGCAGGTCTTCAAGCCGCAGCTGAAATATTTCAGGAGGAAGAAGTTCTGGATGGTAAATTCTTACTATTTCATTTCTCAAAGCCCACATAGCATATAAACCCAGAGCTTTATGACCGGCTGCATACACTACAATATCATTCTCATCTGCAAATGGTCTTGCAATATCAAAATCAAGATTATTATAAAGAACTGAAGATACAAATCTGCCCGAGGAAATAGATCCGCCGGGATGACCGCTTGTAGGAACGAAGTTAAACAGTACAGCGCATAATGCTCTGTATATTGTATCAAGCTTTTCAAATCTTCCGGTAATCTTTTTTTCCTGTAGCTTCACTTTGGACAGAATATCACTGATGTCGTAATATTCTCCCCGTCTTGCTGAAAATTCAAGTCTATGGGATTTTATACCGGTTTCTATTATATTTTTCATTTTAAATAATTAAAAATTATAAATAAATATTTAATTCACGGATAAACAATAATCTATTACAGTTAAATTATTCATATACAAAAATACCATTTAAGTTCTTATAATATTATGACTTATATCATATTTTGAAAATATATTTTTGTTGCTTCAGAAATAATCTTATCAACTTACTTTCTGCGGTTCCGTTGACAAAAATTCTGATTTAATTAATTCATAATGTCATTTATTTCTGAATTTAAATTCAAAGTCTTTATGAATACTTTTCATCAAAAGAATTATTTGGCAGGATATTGAACCTGATAAATAAAATGATATGATCATATCCGGACAATAATGTTCATTTAAGGAATATATTTTATAACTAAAATTTCATAAAATCATGAAACAGTTAATAATACTGGTTTCATTGGTTTTGTTTAGCTTTAATCCATTTACAGATAATATAAGGGAACAACTTCACTTAGCATCTAAAGACAATAAACTAAGCCTTTCTTGTCCCGATTACCTGCCACCCAAGCTTAATATCAATGAACCCACAGACATATACACTTCTGACGCAGCCGCGGGAAATATCAGCAATGACTGGTATTCACAGGTTGTAAATAATATTCGTCAGGAAGAATACAATATAACTTTCAGCGATGCAGTCCGCGCTTTTCAGTCACCCAACAGGGCTAACAATATTCTCTTTAAATTTGATTTAATAAAACTATTGAACAATCAGATGAAGATGAAATCGAAAAAGTTATGATGGTATTTTTTAAACTTAAATTTAAACTGAAATGAAAAATTCAAATATTTTAATTCGATTAATAATATTAGCTATTCTAATGTATATTAATCCGGGAAATGCTTTTTCTTTCATTCAGAGTGTAAGTCCCGAAATAAATTCACAATATCTGGATACAAGAGGAAACATAGTTGTCCGCTTTGTTTATGAGATGAATGTCTCTACTCTGAATGACCAGACTATTATCATTGACGGATCTCAGTCCGGGAGAATTCATTCAAACATATATTATGATCCGTTAAGCTTTACAGCAACAATCGATCCTGTAAGGAATATGAAAGCGGGTGAGAATATTCACGTGAATCTGACTATGGGAATTCAAACCCTGCATTACGGGAATATTTCACCTTATATGTATAATTTCAAGGTTAAGCCCACTGGAGGAAGTGGGGTTTTTAATGACATTGTCACAAGTAATCTGGGACCGGGTTCATTGCTGAATATGAACTCAGGTGATTTTGACGGTGATGGTGATTTGGATCTAATAGTTATCAGATCTGAGAACGGTGCAAATAAATTGTTTGTATTTAAAAACAACGGTACCGGGAGGTTTACTGATACAACAGTTAAGACAATTATTGGTGCAGGTTATATGCTGATTGGAGATTATGATAACGACGGAGATTTGGATGCAGCCGTAGTATCTAATAGTTATTATGAAATTAATGTAAGTATATATAAAAACAACGGATCGGGGAAATTTGCATATCACTCCGGATTTAATCGCTATGAAGGTATCTCCATTGAGCAAGGAGACATTGATAATGACGGTGATATTGATTTTGTTTTGCTTAATAAACATAGCATCGCTCCCTATTTAAACAACGGAGATGGAGTGTTTGAAAATTCTATATATTACGTAATAGGCTGTCAATATTATTACAACAATGGTGCAAATTTCACATTAGCAGACTTTGATGCTGATAATGATCCGGACATTTATTATATGGGTCAGTTCCGCGAAGAAGAGCCCGGCTATATTTGCAGAGAAACAAGAGTCTATTTGAATAACGGAAACGGAGGTTTTGACCGTTATACTGTTATTAATCCCTACAGTCCTCTGGGTATGGTCACAGGTGATCTAAATAATGACAGGAAGATAGATATAATAATGCCTCCATTTCAAATATTGTATTTTGTTAATTTTGTAGGATTTTCTGTTGGGGCTTATCCGGGAAGTGCGACTACAGGGGATTTTGATGGTGATGGTGATCTCGATCTTATTAATGCCGGAGCAGTCAACAGCCAACCAATAATATACTCTAATGACGGAAACGGTAATTTTTCAACCGGTTCATCACTGATAACAGAAAGCGAAGGCGGTGGTTTCCCCTGCGGGGATTTTGATAATGACGGAGATCTTGATATTTTAAAGGGAGGCAGTGAAGAAGGTGTTTTTAGTTTATATAAAAATTCTACTCCCTGTTCAATCAACGGACCTTCAATAGTTTTAGTAAATTCAACAAATCTGTTCAGTTCAGATTTAAATCCTGATGCATATTTTGAACTTTCAAATTATGATCAGGCGGATGCGAGAATAATATCTGATTCACATAATGATTCTGTAATTGTCGATGCAGGAAGCATGCTCGGACATTTTATACTCTATTATGTTACCCCGGATTTTACGATCTGCAGTAAGCCAGTTTATATTGATAGTCCTATGCCGGTTGAACTGACCGATTTCAGTTCAATAATATCTTTAAATGATGTTACTTTACAATGGTCAACATCGTCAGAGTTAAACAATTCAGGATTTGAAATAGAAAGGTCAATTGTCAATAGTCCAAATTTAAACGTATGGAATAAGATTGGGTTTGTTTCAGGAAACGGAACATCAACAGAAATACACAACTATAATTTTTCTGAAAAAGGTTTAAGCACAGGAAAATATAAATACAGACTCAAACAGATCGACTTCAACGGTAACTTCAAATACTTTGAACTTGCTGAAGTAGTAAGCATAGGCATTCCTGATAAATATTATTTAGCACAGAACTATCCGAACCCGTTCAATCCGGTCACGAATATAGAATTGTCTATTCCGGAATTGGGATTTGTTACATTGAAAATTTATGATTTACTTGGAAGAGAATTGGTTACATTGGTCAATGAAATTAAAGAGCCCGGATATTATAAAGTAAAATTTGATGCAGGTAATCTTTCTAGCGGGGTTTATTTTTACAGAATGACGGCAGGGGATTTTGTTGCAGTGAAGAGATTTATTATTCTTAAATGATTTTATTATTTCAATTAAAATTTATTATGAAAGGTTATTAAAATGAAAAAGCTAATATTTTTTATATTAATTATAATTTTTACTCTAACAGAAAGTTCTTACTCACAATGGATAAGGTACAGAACCGGATTTGACGGAAATACTGACATACAGTTTTTAAACCTGTCAACCGGCTGGGCAATCGGATTTCCAAATACAATCTTAAAAACGACTAATGCCGGTGAAAACTGGTTTAATCAGAATAAAAACGTTTCAACTCCTGTAAGTCACTGCTATTTTATCAATCCGGATACAGGATGGATAGTAGGTTCTTATGGAACAATAATAAAGACAACCAACGGAGGAGATAACTGGATATCCAAATCTTTTGATGACGCTTTTCGTTACAGCGTATTTTTCCCCACTCCTGATACAGGATGGTCAGTAGGTATTCCGGGAATAATTACAAAAACCACAGATGGTGGTGAGACTTGGGTCAATCAGCCTAATCCGGCTAACTGGTATCTTAACGATCTGTTTTTTATAAACTCAATGACCGGCTGGGTTGTAGGTCAGCAGTTGGATCCTTACTGGACAGGTGTAATATTAAAAACTACTAACGGCGGAGAGAACTGGATTCCGCAGACTTCGGGTACTGCTCTTGGTCTTCATTCAGTTTTCTTTATAAACAGTATGATTGGATGGGCAGGTGGTAGCGGTGCAAAGATACTGAGGACAACCGATGGAGGAGAATCCTGGTTAGGTCAGACTGTTGGCAATCCGGGCGGAGATCATCACATGAGTATATTTTTTAGTGATCAATTACATGGCTGGGCAGTGGGTCAGCATAGCTGTATGTACAGATCAACAGACGGCGGGATATCGTGGGAATGCGAACCAAACGGAATAAATGGCATTATGTATTCTGTTAATTTAATTTCAGGTGATGAAGGCTGGGCTGTAGGCAGTGACTGGGACTTAGGAGGTGTGCTTTATAAGTTAAAAAAAGCTCCGTCGTTAACTTCAAAACTTACATTTGTTGGAGAGAGTAGTTTAAACTATTTCGGAGCATCTGCAACATCAGCAGGTGATGTCAATGCTGACGGATATAATGATTTCATAATAGGGGCTCCGGACTTCAACGGAAGGCATGGAAGATCCTATCTGTATTACGGAGGATATAATCCGGATAGTATTCCCGATGTGATATTCAACGGTGAAACATCATGGTATCCATTTTTCGGACATTCGTCTGCATCAGCAGGTGATGTGAATGGTGACGGATATGATGACATTATAATCGGAGCTTACGGCTGGGCAGGAGTAAATGGAAGAGCATATATATTTCTTGGAGGAAGTAACATGGATAGTGTTCCGGATATAGTAATTGAAGGTGAACAGCTGTTCAATGATCTCGGAATGTGTGTTGCTTCAGCAGGTGATATAAATGAAGACGGTTATGATGATGTTATAGTAAATGCAAGAGGATACAATAACTGGACAGGAAGAGCTTATGTATATTTCGGTGGAAGTAATATGGACAATATCCCTGATATAATTTTTACAGGTGAAAATACAGATGATCAGTTCAGCTCAACTGTTGCAAACGCAGGAGATGTTAACGGAGATCACAAACCTGATCTGATCATTACTGCATTTAGATGCAGTAACAGTACAGGCAGAGCTTATATATATTTTGGCGGAGCAGGAATGGATAACTCAGCTGATGTGATAATAACAGGTGAGAATGTCAATGATCAGTTTGGTTCAAATGCAGCAACGGCAGGAGATATTAATAAGGATGGTTATTCAGATATTATAATTCAGGCTTCGGAGTTTAATAATTCGACAGGAAGAACTTATATTTATTACGGCGGCTATGTCATGGATAATATACCTGACTTGATCCTGAACGGTGAGGATCCGGGAAATAATTTCGGATCTGTGACATTGAATCAGGACATTAATGGTGACGGATACTCTGATCTGGAGATCGGTGCACCGGGATTTAACAATAATACCGGCAGAGTCTATGTCTATTTCGGCGGAGCAAATATGGATATGATACCGGACTATATTATGGATGGAGAGAATTCCGGAGATCTTTTCGGAGTCAGAGCATCAGCAGCAGGTGATATAAACAGCGATGGCTATAATGAATTTATTGTTTCTGCTTTTGGATATAATAACTCCATGGGAAAAGCTTATCTATATTATGGTTCAGGTGACCCGCTGTCCGAATGTATCATTGCTGGCCCTCAGCTTTTAATTACCGGTTCAATGTCTGCTGTTTACAGGAGCACAAACCCAGCCGGATACTGGTCATTATCAAATTATGGCAATACACAGGCGGCAATAGTTTCGGAAAATTCTCACGACACTGTTTTAATCGATGCCGGAAATATCCCCGGACATTTTGCTTTATATTTTTCCGACAATAGCAATCTTCTTTGCACTAAGCACGTTTATGTTGACAATCCTACTCCGGTCGAGCTTTCAGAATTCATTTACATTGTAAATGGCAGTGATGTCACCCTCAGCTGGACTACATCTGCTGAATTAAATAACTCCGGATTTGAAATAGAAAGGTCGATTGTCAATGGTCAAATTTCAAACGAATGGAATAAGATTGGGTTTGTTTCAGGAAACGGAACATCAACAGAAATTCATAATTATGAATTTATAGAAAAGGGATTAAATACAGGAAAATATAACTACAGACTGAAACAGATCGACTTCAATGGCAACTATGAATACTTTGAACTTGCTGAAGAAGTAAGCATAGGCATTCCGGATAAATATCAACTATCACAGAATTATCCGAACCCTTTCAATCCGGTTACGAATATAGAATTTGCTATTCCGGAATTGGGATTTGTTTCATTGAGAATTTATGATGTAATGGGCAGAGAACTGGTCACCTTGGTCAATGAAAATAAAGAACCCGGATATTACAAATTAAAATTTGATGCAGGTAAACTTTCGAGCGGAGTTTATTTTTACAGGATGACTGCAGGGGATTTTGTTGCGGTGAAGAAGTTAGTTGTTCTTAAATAATGTAATTTTTTAATTTTATAATTTGAAAGGGTAAGAAAAATGAAAAAGTATATTTTAATAATTCCGGTTATTTTTTTTCTACTGACAGAAAGCTCCAATTCACAAACTCCAATAGCCCTCATTTTTTCTCCTCATCAAAATGAAATCAATGTAAATAATTCTTCTGACATTACAGTTACTTTCAGTGAGAAAATGAATGTCTCTACTATCAATAGCTCAAACATTAAAGTTTACGGCTCACTGACAGGATATATTGACTGTATGATCTATTGTGATTCATCACTTATGAAAGCAATAATAAATCCTGACATTGATTTTAAAACCGGTGAAGGTATAACCGTAACTTTAACTACAGATATTCAAAGTATTTACGGGTTACATATGACATCACCGTTTAATTTTCAGTTCACTGCAGAGGCAACAGGAGGAACGGGGATTTTTACGGAAGTTTCGGTAATTGATCCCAGCTTGCCGTACCCTGACTGCATTACGGCGGGTGATGTAGATCAGGACAGCGATATAGACTTATTAATAGGCAAAGGCAACACAATGAAGATCTATAAAAATAACGGAGAAGGATTTTTCAGTGAATTTTCCGTGATAAATGAAAACGGAATCTTCAGACTCGGAGATATTGATAACGACGGTGATCTTGATATTGTTTTAAGTGACAGCAGTGTCTTGAAAACTTATAAGAACAACGGAACAGGTGTATTTGCTTACTCAAATTCATCTGCCGGGTCTGCAGGAGAGATGGCGGATCTGGACGGAGACGGAGATCTTGATATTGCATTCAATGGACTATATTCCTCATTTAGTTCATATTTAAATATCGTCCTTGAATTTAATAACAATGGCGTTTATTCAATTGACACTGTTTCCAACATTACTGCATGTCATCCTCCGGGTTATGGTTTTGTCAGTTACCTTTCGATAACAGATATTAATAATGACGGCAGACTTGATATTTCAGAATATGAGTATGCTGTGGAATGTCCGGTTCTTGAACATTGCTTCGGATGCGGAAACCTTATAACACTTATAAATGCACCGACGATGGGTTTTGTAAAAACGACTATATATACAAACTCTTTTACCTGGGAAGGTTATGATGTATTTTATAAGTGTTTATTGTCATCATTTAACACAGTTAACTATCATAATGTGGATTATATTTCACCTTACTTTTTTTTATCTAATCAGGAAAATTTAGCATTTACATTCCATGATCCGCCAGCGGGGATTAATAAGTTTCTTTTAAATGGAGATTTCGACGGAGACGGAGATATTGACATAGCTACTGAAAATAGAATACTTAAAAACAACGGGGAAGGGATTTCCTGAAATTGTTCCTAATGATTATTTTATCGGATGGGATGCTGTAAATCCTGTTACGGCTGATTTTGATAATGATGGTTCTCTGGATCTGGCACTGGTAAAATATTTGAGTAACGGAGTATCTATTCTGCTCAATGATTACAAATACATCTTTACAATTTCCGGTAATTCAACTATCAATGTAGGCTCTGTTGATAATATATATGTAAGTTCATCAGGCAATGGTTCCTGGGAAATATCCAATTATGACAGCACTCAGGCATCTATTCCTCCGGACTCAGATAATGATACTGTATTTGTATCAGCCGGAAATAAGCTGGGTCACTTTGTATTATATTTCATTGCTCATTATGACGGTTTCAGAGATACTTTAATTGCAAAACATGTATATGTCGATAATCCTACTCCGGTTGAGATGACTTCATTCACTTCTTCAATTTCAGGCAGAGATGTAAAACTGAATTGGACAACTTTATCAGAACTAAATAACTCAGGCTTTGAAATAGAAAGGTCAATCGTCAAAGGTCAAACATCAAACGAATGGACTAAGGTCGGATTTGTTTCCGGAAGCCTGACATCAACGGATATTCATAATTATGAATTTACTGAAAAAGGTTTGAATACCGGTAAGTATAAATTCAGACTCAAACAGATAGACTTCAATGGAAATTTCGAATACTTTGAACTTGCCGAAGAAGTAAACATCGGTACTCCGGATAAATATGAACTTTCACAGAATTATCCGAACCCGTTCAATCCGGTCACGAATCTGGAATTTGGAATTCCGGAATTTGGATTTGTTTCATTGAAAATATATGATGTCATTGGAAGAGAACTTGTTACGTTGGTTAATGAAATAAAAGAGCCCGGATATTACAAGATTCGGTTCAATGCAGCCGATCTTTCCAGCGGGGTCTATTTTTACAAGATGACTTCAGGTGATTTTGTTGCGGTGAAGAAGTTTGTTGTATTGAAGTAAGTTATTTTTGAAGACAGGAGCAGACAGCTTCTGTATTCATTTATTTACAATAACCTGTAATTTAAATCAAAATTATAAAATCAATTAAAATAAGGAGGGAAACATGAGATCGCATATTCAGCATATTGATCATAATGAAGGTGAATACAGCCATAAAAGAATGATACTTGAGTTTATTATTCTTCTGTTTCTCTTTTTGATTGTATTGTCACTGATTGGATAGATTTAGAATTAATTTGAAAAAGAAATAAAATCTGACATTTGAATAATAAAAAATCTGAAGAGAATCAGCGCTGTATTTAAATGAAATGTGAAGACAAATCTATGTTCTTTTCTAAAAAGGGAAAATATCGGAATCTTCAGTTAAATTATTATAATGCAGGAAAAAATTATTTAATTAAAATTAAGATTATATAAATATTAATATTAAACCGGGATTATACATTTTGTATCAGTAAAATTGCTGAATGAAAGTATTCTTATGAAAAATATATTTTCACGATATTGTATATCTTATAAGGTAAATACTTTAACTAGAATCTGCAGAAAAGCTTTTCTCACAGACCTGATTATTAATCTCTGTTCCTGTTCTATATTAATGGAATAAATTACCTTCTGAAAATTATTATGAAGACTCGGCATACTCAGGAAATTTTAGATATTTCGGATACAACAGTTCATCCCGGGACTCGGATAATTCATTTGGAAGATTGGTTCTGCTCCCCGGTTTAAATGACATCCCTGACTGTGATAATGTTGTCATAAATCTGAAAGGTAAAAAATCATTATCAATAATTTTAAGATCAAAAACTGATACGATTTACAAAACAAAATTTCCGGAAAATGGAGGAGAATTCTCAATGACTGAGCAAGGTCCTGTATTGGAAGGACGGACTTCAAGCGGCGGAGATTCGGGATTAGCTCTTCTATATACGCAGGCAGAACACTGACTCTTTCTAAAAACACTATTGGGGAATTAATCTTAATATCTGAGACCAGTTCTTTCGGATTCCTGTTAATTTTCCCGGTCTGGGGTACAGTAACTACCTGGTATAAATTTCCAAAGTACATAGCTCCTGAATAGTATGAATTCATCGTTTGTTTTATTTTCATTAATTTTAAATCAGGTAATATTTATAATTAAGTTTTGTAATTCCCTGACCTTATTCAAAAAAATCTTTTCAGATAACTGAGCCGTGAATATATTTTAAAACAATAGTACTCTCATTTGAGTATCTGAAATCTTCTTCAGATATATTTATAAATAAAATAACCTGATTCTCTTTTTCTTAATGGTGCTGAATGAGAAATTCATATTTCAATTTTCTGAAACGCATTCCCTTAGACTAATATTGCAATATTAATTAAATCGTTTAATATCTATTTTGCAGTAAATGGATTTATCTATAAAAAGAAGACTGATCGGAACAGGTATTGCCGTGCTGGTGATTCTTCTGATCGGTACTTTCGGTTACTACTTTCTGGCTGAAGGTAAATATGATTTGTTCACCTGCCTCTATATGACGGTGATTACCATTACTACCATTGGGTTTGCTGAAATTGTAGAAATGAATGATCACTTTACTCTTAGATTATTCACAATGTTCCTTGCCTTTCTCGGAATAGGATTATTAACTTATTTTGTGTCAACGATCTCTGTAGTATTTGTTGAAGGACATTTAAGAAAAACTTATAAGAAAAGAAAAATGGAAAAGCTTATCTCACATATGAAGGATCATTATATAATCTGCGGTATCGGCAGACATTCACTTCATCTTCTGGAAGAGCTGACTTATTACAACAGTGACAATGTCTGCATTGAGATCAGCAATGATGTAATTAACAGCGTAAAGAAAACATTCTCTGAAATATTCTATATCGAAGGTGATGCAAGTGAGGATGAGATTTTGCTGAAAGCAGGAATTGAACGGGCTGCAGGAATATTTGCTTCTACAAGTGATGATAATCTGAATTTAGTTATCTGCCTTTCTGCCAGACGTCTGAATCCAAAGATCAAGATAGTTTCTTTATGTGTCAACCACAGGAATATGGCTAAGATCAAACTTGCCGGTGCAAATAATGTCATCTCAACAAATTATATCGGAGGTTTAAGAATGGCAGCTGAAATGCTCAGACCTTCGAGCATTCACGTTCTGGATATTATGATAGGGGAGAAACATAAAAATATTAAAATTGAAGAGATAAGTATGACTGACAAAGAAGACGGAAAAAAAATAGGTGAACTTAAATCCGGAAAGTTTAAAGATGCACTTATTATTGCCGTGAAGTCCAGGGATGACATTACTTTTCAGCCTGATGATGAAAAGACAGTTAATAAGTTTGATGAACTGATATTGTTAAAAACTCCGAAGTAAATCAAGTTCAGATCTTTAGAAAAATCAGATTAAATTAAAGCATTTTTTCCAGTTTAACAATTAATTTCATCAAAATTCATGTCAAGGATTTACATCTAAAATATTATTGAACAAAATTAATGATATATATGTCAGCATTCTTTCAGGTACTTTAATGCTTACATTTCTATCCCTGGTATTTTACAACTTCATATGCATCCTGACCATCTAATAAGATAGGCTGATAGTATGCTCCGTTGTACCTGATAACTTTATTTCCCTGTAAATTTAATTCCTCTCCGCCTTCAGGCAGTTGATATACAATTGCATCTACAGGAGCAGAAACAACTTTATATCCTTTTTCTGACTGAATATAAAATACCCCTCCGTAATAATAATATCTCATGTTACCGGCTACAGTTTCGGTGTAGCCGGCAGGTAGAGTTGTAATTTCCTTTCATTCAGGCGCCTGAACAACTTTATAACCATCCTTGGATTCTGATTCCTGATAATATACGCCCTGATCATAGTAATAATTGTATTCATCACCATCATCATCATCGGATAATAAAATTGCTGAAGCTGTCAGAGTAGTCATAAATATTCCTATCGGATACCAGTAAGCTCCCCAGCCGTATGGCGAATAAGGATGATAATAATAAGGACGGTATCCGCTGTAAATATAACCGTGGTATATGTTTGTGTTGTGATTATAATAATTGTTCCGGTCTCCGTTATTAATTCCGTTTCGGTCCCCGTTATTTATTTTGTCTCTTTTATTATCCTTGCTGCCCATTTTATCTTTGCCGTTGTTATTACTTATTGTATTATCTCTATTGATATTATCTTTATCGATTTTATTTTTATTTATGTTTGAATTATCGCGGGTCTTATAGTTTCTGTTTGTATTTGATTTAAAATTACTTCCGCTGTTGAATTTCTTGCTGTTGTTAAAACTACTTGTATTTCCGGATCTGTTAACACTGCCTATGTTTCCGCCCCTGTTTCCGCATCTCATTCGTTGAGCGCTGCAGTCATCAGGCAGGATAACAACAGCAAACATTGAAAGGGTAAATGCTGTTAGAATAATTTTTGCTGTCATGATTATTAAATTTAATTTTCTATTTAATTAATTTATAAGCTGAGCGCCTGACGGTATAAAAAACTCAAACTTTGAATCACCAATATTTTCATCTAATTTAATATTATTGAATATCTTGGCTCTTCGGGATCAGTAATGTAAACTAATGCCATCTTTACCGGCAATGTATGCTCACCGGCGTTTATCCAGAATTGATATGTCATGTCATCTCTTGTTCCGGCAATATGATAGCATTCTGTATCTCCAATAAAGGTCAATACGAGATAAATAAAGTTATTTGAAGTTACCAGCAGATTATCAACAAAATCCGGATACAGCACATCAGCACCCGGAAATTCAACTCCAAAATAGCTGCTGACTGAATCAATAAGATCTATAAGGCTTATTGAAACCGGAGCTGAAGCATATTGATTTTTATCATACGAGTAATATAAATAGGTTTTCCCGTTATAAAAAAAATCCTTGTGACCTTTATCACCTTTTTTTTCTATTAACATTTTATCCGGACCTTTCAGATAAACAGTACCTGATTCGGAGTGTGTTATAAGACCAAACTCGTCGTTCGATTTATCATACTCCGTTTAAAATTTGTAACTGCAGGTCTCGAGCGAGCTTATTTCATTGCTCATGCTGTCAAGTATTGACACAGCTATTGAATCATATTGTGCGTATGAAGTTGCAGCAACAATCATCATAAGCAATTTTAATTAATACTTTTTCATCCTATTCCTTAATAACCTTTTCAGTTAGATAAAAATATATAAAGAAGATTATTTCACATTAGCCTTTTCCCAGTCACGCACTTTTTCATTTGCCTCATCGAACAGTCTTTTATAATTACCTTTCTTTACTTTTTCTCTTGCCTCAGGTGTAAGTCTGTCCCATAACGGCTGATACATATAATAAACTGCCTGATAAGTCTTCGGATCGGGCGATGCTACATTATCACTTCCAAAAAGAAACCTGTCGGGAAAATCATTTATCAGATCTGCTGTCGCCTGAACTGTAGTGTCATTTTTAATTATATACTTTGCAACTTCATCCCACGAAATATCAAAATAAAGATTGCTGAGTGCAGGATCTTCGCACATTTCCCTTATAATTGCGATCTGATCTTTTACAGGACGGACGATCCTTCCCAGACCAACGTGAGCCCATATGATTGTTGCCCCCGGATGTCTTTTTACAACATCTACCATATCTGAAACATAACTTTTTGTGTATGCTTTTGGAAAAGGTTTGTCAATATCATTATGCAAAATTGCAAGTAATCCTGTTTCAGCGCAAAGACTGAATATACTGTCAAGTGCAGGATTCAAGAGACTTGCAACTTCTCCTGCTACTTTAGATGAAACAAACTCCTTGTGAATTGAGAATTCACCTATACCTTTGAATACACCCGGAAAGGTCTTCAGAACTCTTCTGATATGCGCTGCTGCATACATATCAGCAGGATTGAATGCGGTGATCATCGGATCGAACCGCTTCTTCTGTTCATCGGAAAGTGACAGATACTGCATCGCAATATATGCATCCGAAAAAGAATAATAATACAGAGGAGCATCCGTGTCGAGATAATATCTCGGCGCTTCACTTCCCGAGTTTCCGTACGACCACATCTGCTGAAGAGGAATTCCGAACAATACACATCTTCCGACTACATCGCCCATGTTTTCTAACTGCTGCTGAACAGTCACTCCTTCCTGAATATAATTGGTCAGATGGTAATGTCCGTCAAAGACTTCGTATTTATCATAAATGTCATCTTTCTGAGAATAACTGAAATTTGCTGTCAAAAGTAATATTATAATTACAATACTGACAAAATTTCTTTTTTGACTGATAGTGGAAATTAATGCTGACATAAGAATTATTATTTTAATTTTATAACTTTTAAGTTTCAACTTTTAACTTTACAGAAAAATAGAAGCAGCAAGAGACAATATTGTTCCTTTTAATCCACCAACATAATAGCCAAATGAACTGCTGACAGGTGACCGGTTGACTACGATTGCCTGAGCATTCAGCTTCATATACCATCTGCCGTATGGATAAATATTTACGCCTCCTGCAATTTCATTTGCGTTATTGAACTGTCCCCAGATCTGTGATCCGAATGAATATAATTCAAGCCATTTTGGAATTGCCATATATGAAGTCATAACATAAAATCCCTGATCAAGTGTTGATGTAATAGGAACGGGTCCGTCAGCATAGAATTTGTTCAGTGTACGTGAATACCATTCTGTCTGAAGAAAAAAACCTTTGTATTTCAATCCGAGATTTGCAGATACCATATTATAATCCGCTTCAATTACGGTTACATCTTTTGCAAGTGCT
Organism: Bacteroidota bacterium; assembly: GCA_036782875.1. Lineage (GTDB taxonomy): Bacteria > Bacteroidota > Ignavibacteria > Tepidaquicellales > Tepidaquicellaceae > JAGPCH01. Next base: position 23,343 of record DAIPYG010000051.1, read on the forward strand.
CCGGTCTGAAAAATATTCAATGCATCTGAAAGTCGTAATCCGGTATTACCAGGAGAATCTTCCAAGCTTTGTGTAAATCTGTTTTCACGTGAATGTGTAAATGCTGTACCGATGTTTGTAGCTAACTTTTTATGTTCATCGTAATCAGAGAAAGAATTGTATTTGCCGAACTCACCTGTAGTAGGTCTCCAGTCAATGCTCATGCTTGATGCAAGATTACGTGTGAGGTTGACTGCGCTCACATCAAGATTACTCGAATTATTACCTATCATTGCAGTATAAAATAATCTGGGTAAAGCTTCCCCATCAGCCCATAGACCCTGTGTAAAATAAGGTCTGAAATATTCGTCTGCCAGTATTCTGTCTGGAGCAAACCAGAAAGGATGAGAATAATGGTTGGAGCGTGTTCCGGGTAACGCACCCCAGCCCGCGTTAAGGTTAAACTGCTTGGCGAATTTATATGTAAGATTTCCGATTATGGCAATCTGATTAGTCGCATTAACCGTCCAGATAGTTAAATTATAATTCAGCTTAGGATCAAGAAAAAATCCACGGAAAAAAAGCATGACTCTTTGAAGCTGAAAGTCGTTCCTGGTATCGATGTTTCTCGTATTCCCGAGATGATCAACATAACTTTGAGAAGAGGGAAGCTGATTTATATATCTGAATAAAGCATAAGCGCCGAAATTTAAAGATCCTTTGCTTCCTATAACTAAATTGAATCCGTTTCCGGGCGTATAAATACTGTCTACACCGGTTTCTTTTTTTGTTGTTAATGAATCATCTAAAGGAGGAACTTCCTGAGATTTAATATTAACATTGAACAAAGATAAAATAATTAAGGGAATAAATAATAAAACATTGACCGAAAATAATTTTTTCATAGGTTTATTTTTTAATGAATGCAGTTTATTTTTTAAAAATTTTTGGATCAATAAAGATTAATTTTACCGGATTATCATTCTTAAAATCCATACTAATAAATCATCTAAAAAATCATAATATGATTTCAACCTTTATACTTCACAACTTCATAAGCATCCTGCCCGTCGTGCAGGATCGGCTGGAAATAATTACCGTTGTATTTTATGAGCTTGTTTCCCTGAAAATCCAATTCCTGTCCTCCTTCCGGAAGATTATAAACTATAGCGCCTATTGGTGCAGGGACTACTTTGTAACCTCCTTCGGTCTGAATATAAAATGCTCCGCCGAAATAATAATATTTCATGTTCTCAACAATTGTAGTGGTATATCCGGCCGGTAAAGTTGTAATCTCAACGCCTTCGGGTGCCTGAACAACTTTATATCCTTCTTTCTCACCGCCTGATTCCTGATAATACACGCCCTGATCATAGTAATAATTATTTTCAACAATATCATCATCATCGTCTATCAATATTGCGGAAGCTGCAAGGATCGATATAAAAAATCCTACGGGATACCAATATGAACCCCAGCCGTAAGGAGAGTATGGATGATAATAATATGGTCTGTATCCGCTGTAATTATATCCATGATATATGTTAATATCATTATCAAAATAATTGCTTCTGTCGCCGTCTCTTAACTTTTCCCGGTCACCGTCCCTGATACCTTCTCTGTC
>DAIPYG010000052.1:0-11041 GCA_036782875.1 Bacteroidota bacterium
GAGGGGGTTTGGAGGTGGTAATTGAATTAATAACATACTCTTGCGTAACTTCAGTACTTAATTATCAAACTTTCCCTTTCCGGTCAGGTTTTTTCAAACTCTTGGATTCCAATATCTTCATATAGTAATTGGTCCGAAATTTCTTCTGCTTTCTTTTGTAATGTTTCAAGTGGAAATGGAGTATCTGAATTATTATATTTGCAAATTAAAAGAAAGGAAATTCCAACATTGATCAAATCTCTTTAACCATTAGTATCTGCAATCTGTATTATGTAATTTGTAATTTCTAACTGAATCAAGGTCTCACTACTGAAACAAACCCCGCCGAATTATTATACGCAATGAGTATATCATTCAGATCAGCAATATTGTCGCCGTTGAGATCTGTGACTATGTACCCGGAAGTAAAAGAACCGGCTGCATTGTGCTCAAGTATTACATCATTAAGATCTATTGCTCCGTCTTTATTCACATCCCCGCTGTAAACTGCATACCTGACCGGAGAAGCATCCACACTGATAAGATTATTTCCGAATGCCTGCGTACCCGCAGTTGTGAAATCATATGTGAGAGAATTACTCACAAATGTCTGCGTTGTCTTGCTCCAGGTCTCCAAAGAATTTCTTTGCTTCACCTGTAAATAATAATTCACTCCGTTCAATGAATTTGTAAACGTGAATAAAGCTGCTCCTGTATTGCTGAGATATGCCTTTGCTGAATCAACTTTCGTAAATGGAAATACACTATTCCTTAAATAAACTGTTGCAGTGTCCTGTACCATTAAGTTAGTTGTGGAATTGTAAAATCCCTGGATCAGCATTGTTAAATTTAAAGAAGCAACCGGTCTCTGAGTCACAGCAACCGGGCTGAAATTTCCGTGAATGTCCTGCGCGACTATGAAGTAATAAGATATTCCGGAAAGAGGTGAAGTGTCTGTATAAGTAACTGCAGTCACTTCAGTAAGCGGAGTCGCAGTATAAGGATCAATTACTGGGCTGCTGCTTCTGAACAAAACATAATTGAGAAGATCCGGTGCGTAACTTGTTCCCCAGCTTAGCAACACATTTGCGTCTGCTGCATCTGCTGTAAAAGGAGAAACCATCAGCGGAGCTATATTGTCAAGACTTCTGCCGGAAAGAATGTTTGACTTCCAGTTTTGATTAATGTTATTTGTTCGGGCGGTGATTCTGTAAAAGAAAGTGCTAATGCTGCTTGAGGTGGAATCCGAAGGTGTAGAATCCAGATAGGTATAAAATTTTTCATGCGATGCCGGGATCGCTGCGATATTCTCCCAGGAATAACTTCCTCCGGACGGAGGAAAACTTCTCTGAATGAGATAATCAGTTATCACTGAATTTCCCTGAACATCATATCCGCTTCTTAACCATTTAAGATTTACTTTCCCTCCCTGATCATTCGGAACATCTTTTACATAATTCAATAACGGTTTTATTTCTATTGCAGAACCGGTATAAATAAATACTCGTCCGATTGATGTGCTGAAACCATCCGCGCCGACTATTAAATCAGAAATTCCGTCTCCGTTTACATCACCCGCAAAAGAGACTGAAGATCCAAAATCACTTAATTCAATTTCTCCTGACATAGTAACATCAACTTCATTGTTCATTGAAGTTCCCCCGAAAAATATATATGCTCTGCCTGTTGAGATGTTGTATTGATTAGCTCCGACAATCACATCAGAATATCCGTCTCCGTTTATATCAGCTGCCGTTGCGACTGAAGTTCCAAAATAACTGTCTGTTGTCTCACCGGTCATTGTTACATCTGCAGTATTATTCATAGAAGCTCCACCATAAAATATATATGCTCTTCCAGTTGAAGATAAGTATCCAATAGCTCCGACAATCACATCAGAATATCCGTCATTATTTACATCTCCTGCAGAGGAGACCGAATATCCAAAATAGTTACTTGTAGCTTCACCTGTCATTGTAACATCAGCTGAGTTATTCATTGCTGCTCCGCCAAAAAATATATAAGCTCTTCCTGTTAATGATGTATATCCTCCATAAGCTCCGACTATCACATCTGAATATCCGTCACCGTTGACATCGCCTGCAGTCGAGACAGAAACACCAAAATAATTACCTGTTGTTTCTCCTGTCAGTGTTACATCTGCCGTATTATTCATTGAAGCTCCCCCATAATAAATAAATGCTCTGCCTGTTGCTGATGTGTAACCATAAGCCCCGACTATCACATCAGAATATCCGTCACCGTTGACATCGCCTGCAGACGACACAGTAAATCCAAGAAGAAAGTTTGCTGTTTCTCCTGTCATTGTTACATCTGCAGCATTATTCATTGTGGCTCCCCCGTAAAAAATGTATGCTCTGCCTGTTCCTGATGTGTATCCTTTAGCCCCGACTATCACATCAGAATATCCGTCACCATTTACATCACCTGCTGATGCTACTGAAATTCCGAAATAATTGTTTATAGCCTCACCTGTCATTGATACATCTGGAGTATTATTCATTGTGCTTCCCCCGTAAAAAATATATGCTCTGCCTGTTGATGTTGAGTATCCGGAAGCCCCAACGATCACATCAGAATATCCGTCACCGTTTACATCACCAGCTGTTGCGACTGAAGTTCCGAAATAATTGTTTACTGCTTCACCTGTCATTGATATTTCAGGTATGATAATTCCTTTCATAAAATAATCATACAGATAAGCTCTGCCCGTATTTGTGCCGTATCCCCACGCTCCGGCAAGTACATCAGAAAATCCGTCACCGTTTACATCGCCTGCTGCTGAGACTGAATATCCAAATTGATTTCCGGCGGCTTCTCCTGTAATTGCCGCATCAGGAATGTTATCCATTGATGCGCCTCCAAAGAAAATGTAAACTCTTCCAGTAAATGTAGAATAAACATTTGCACCTGCAATAATATCAGAATACCCGTCACCGTTGACATCGCCTGCATTTGAAACTGATTGCCCAAACTGAATACCGGAAGCATCACCCGTCAGAGTAACATCTGCCGTATTATTCATTGAAGCTCCGCCGAAATAAATGTAAGCTCTGCCGGTTGACGAACTGTAACCATAAGCTCCGGCAATGACATCAGAATATCCGTCACCGTTCACATCACCTGCAGCAGAAACTGAATACCCAAAATTATCGAATGCTGCTCCGCCCGTCATTGTTACATCAACGATATTATTCATTGACGCACCGCCGAAATAAATATAAGCTCTGCCGGTTGTTGAAGAATAATTATAAGCTCCCGTAACTACATCCGAATATCCGTCGCCGTTTACATCACCTGCATCTGAGACTGAATATCCAAACTGACTGTTTGAAGCCTCGCCTGTCATAGTTACGTCAGAAGTATTGTTCATAGCAGCCCCTCCTAAGAATATATAAGCTCTACCGTTATTTGAACTGTATCCATTAGCTCCGACCAGCACATCAGAAAACCCGTCACCATTTACATCACCTGCTGTTGAAACTGAAATTCCGAATAAATTGAAAGTAGCTTCACCTGTCATTGTAACATCAGCAATATTGTTCATTGGCGCTCCGCCGAAATATATATATGCCCTTCCTGTTGACGAGGTATATCCGTAAGCTCCTATTATTACATCATCGTATCCGTCACCGTTCACATCACCGGCCGCAGAGACTGATCGTCCGAAATAATTATTTGCTGCTCCGCCTGTCATTATTAAATTTGCAACTGAACTCATTATTAATCCTCCGTAATATATGTATGCTCTGCCTGTGCTTGATGAATAGTTCTGGGCTCCGACAATAATATCATCATATCCGTCTCCGTTCACATCACCGGCATTGCTGACTGATATTCCGAAATTATCTCCTGTATTCAGACCGCTGAATATTTTCCTTTGAAATGAATCTCCTTCCGGGTCTTCCGGTATTTCTCCCGGGTCTGATAATTCAGGTTGATTTATTAATCTATATCCGCTTTCATCACGCAGACTGTTAAGCCATTCCTCTGTAACACCTTCTGGTAAAGAATCGGATTTCTTCTGCTGAGTTTGTTCATTTATATTCGGAATAGAATTGTTCCGGGATTTTGTTTCTGATGAATTTGCATCAGCACCGGAACTGAACAGTAATATCATTCCGGTAATCAATATAAGTCTTACGTGAATCTTCATATATAATAGATTTAATTTTAATAATAATATTTATTCTGAGTTACATTTCCGGTTGCCGGATCAAAGCAAATTTACTCTGATTGTATCTATTCTCCAAAGATATTTTTTCGAAATGGCATCCTGACTTTAACATCTGACTATTTGTTTCTAATTTAAGAATATGTTAAAATACAGCGCTGTACAGATCTTCAGATCATTTTCAGATAAGGAACTTAAGCTGTTTGATGAATTCATTCAGAATCCTTTTCATAATAAAAATTTAAAAGTCATAAAGTTTTTTAAATTTCTTATTAAATTTCATCCTGCATATTCCTCTGAACAATTATCAAAACAAAGCCTCTTCAGATTCATGATGGGAAACGCTGTTTATAAAGAGTCGTATATACGCAATCTTTTTTCAGATCTGAATGTACTTGCAGAAAAATTCATAAAAATCAGTCTTACAGAAAACAATCCTGCGTTCGAAAAGCTTTTTATCGAAGATCTGAAGAACAGGGATTTATTTGATATAACAGAGAAAAAGATCAGGGCTTTTGAGAAAAAGATTAAAATCAATAAAGCCAGAGATCACAGCTATTACGAGGACATTAACTTTATATATGAAGTAAAAAGCTTTCTGATAGTGGACAGAGCTCTTACTGATAATTTCAGGGATGTGCAGCTGAACAACACTATGAAGTTATTTCTTATTACAATTTTAGAGAGTTTGTTTTATATGATAGTTGAAGAGCAGCGCGTGAATGTAAAACACAGATATGAATTTTTAAAACATTCACTGAAATATATGAGGGATCATCTTTCTGAGTTTGAAGATTCTCCTTTACTGATGATCTATTTTCATCTGAGTGTTTGTTTTCTCAGCGGACAGCCGGAAGAAAGTAATAAGCATTTTAATATTGCGGGAAATTATTTCAAAAAATATTTTTCCGCTCTTACAAAGATCGATAAGAAAAATATATATTCGGTAATGCAGGTTTACTATATAAACAGAATTGCAGCGGGAGATAATTCGGGCAATAAGGATTTTCTCAAATTCATGCTGGAGATGTTAAAATTTAATGTGCTCTCGCACAGGGACGGTGATTATATAAACATAAATTTGTACAGGAATATTCTGATTCTCTGCACTATGGAAAAGGAAATAACTATTCTTAAAAAATTTATTTCAAAGTATATCGGCTTTGTTGATATTCAAAGCCGTGATTCTTTAATGGCTTATTCATATTCACAGTTAAATTTTCTACAGGGTAAATATCAGAAAGCTCTGGATCTTTGTAATAATATTAACTTCAGTGATCTGCTTCATTCTACAAATGATAATCTTTATTTTAAAAATGATATTAAAACACTTACCCTGAAATGCCTTTATGAATTAAATGCTTATGAAAGCGCAATATCCTTTATTGATGCTTACAGACATTTCCTCAGAAAATCAAAACTGATAAAAGAAGAAATGAGAAACAATTATTTATTATTTATAAATTCTGTAAGCGAACTGATCAGACTCAAATACAAATTTGATGAATATGCTTTTTTAAATTTCAAACACAGATCAGCTTCTGCTAAATTTACGAATGCACAATGGATCGTGGAAAAGCTGAATGAATTTGAAAAATAATTCGCATGACGCTCTTATATTCAAAGGAAAATTACCGGTGATATTGATTATATGCGTTAGTTCGAATAATACTAACGCATATAATAAATTAAATTGTTATTTGTTATTGAAACCTTCAGTGTCTGAAGTTTTTATTGCACTATCTTTTTTCATTACAATAGTGTCGGGATTTTTTGTTGTATTAATCTGCTTTTTAGTCTCATTACATGAAATGAAAAATCCCAGAATGAAAAGCATTATTAATATTTTTTCATATCATCAGATTTATTTAATGAAGAGATTCACAGAAAATTGAATTTAATATAACGCTGATATCCCGGTTTAAAATATTTCCTCACCCCTGTTTTTTTTCCAGTCTTCTTCAAAATATCTTGCATCTTCTTCATTACGGGGATGAACTCCCATTACAATTTTTCCATCCTTGATCCCTGATTCGTAAATCTTTGCCCTTTCTTCCGTGATTCCATTACCTATCAAAGCTCCGATTAATCCGCCTGTTATTCCTCCTGCACCAGCTCCGGCTAATCCGGCTGCGATTGGACCTGCAATGATTATTCCAAGCCCCGGAATTAAAACACTGGTTCCCAAAGCTGCAATGACACCGGCAATGGCACCTATTGTTCCCCCGATAGCTGAACCTGTACCGGCACCTTCCATAGCCTTTGTCCCTATTTCTGACTCTCCTTTAGTGTAATATTTCTTACGTGTTTCATCAGACATCATTAAATTAATGTCTTCATCAGTATATCCCCTGTCTCTTAAATTTCTGTATGCATTTTCTGTACTTTCAGGATCATTAAACATTCCTGTAAGCATGCGGCGGTTTGGATTGTTCTTGTTTTCTTCCATTGTGTTTTTTTTAATTTATAAAATAGTTAATTGATATGTCTTCACTAATTGTGCCAGAGAAAAAATTGCTCTCAATGAAAAAATGATTATAGATTTCCAGCGCTCTTGTCATTTGCTGACAAATTTGTCACAAGTGACATACATAAATCTTGTTGAGTGGTAGATACAACTTTAAGTATAGGAGGTTTCCATTCTAAAGAATATTTTCTAAATCTCTTCTAAGAATCCGGAATTAAATTATATGAAGATATTTATCTCATCACTGTGATCTATCATTCCGACCTGATTCACATCTCCGCAATAAATTGAATATCACAAAGTTGTTCTATCTATTTTTAATCCCGATACAGAACAAATGAATCTGCTGCAATATTATTTTTGACATAATTTTGACAATTGATAAATTTAGTTTGAGTAATATTGTACAAGAAACAATTCAACTATGTCACAGAAAAGAATCCATATTGTGTTTAATCCGGCTGCCGCAGGCGGCAAAGCCGGAGAAAACAAGAACAGAATACTATCCGAATTCAGAAGAGAGTTTGGAAACAAATTTGAATTTTCAGAAACTCTTTCAGGGATCGATGCGGCAAGAATTGCCGGAGAGGCTGTAGAAGCTGGATACGAAGTTATCGTCGCTGTTGGAGGGGACGGTACTATCAATCAGGTTGTAAACGGTATTCTTCAATCATCCGGTCATAATAGTTCACAAACCAAACTAGGCATCATAAGTTTTGGAACCGGACAGGGTTTCTCTCAAAGTATGGGAATGCCAAAAGATCTTGCTTCACAGATCAGAGTGATAAAGAATGATTTTTCAAGATATGTAGATGTAGGCAAGATCAATTATGAAGGTGACCATTCAGCCGGATACTTCATTAATGAATTTCAATTGGGAATAGGCGGGAAACTGAATGACTCTATATCACCTCTGACCAAGAAACTATTTGGCAGATTTGCCTTTGGCTATGAAGCGGTAAAGACATTGTTCAATTACAAAGCATCGGAAATTAAAATTGAAGCTGAACAAATATCAAAAACGGAAAATGTTATCGGAGTCATAGTAGCTAACGGTTCTTATACCGGCGGAGGCATGAAGTTAACTCCGGAAGCCCTGTTAAATGACGGATTATTCGATGTCTTAATTATAGAAGACATGCCGTTAGCAGCAAGATTAAGAAGTTTCTCAAAAATTTACTCAGGAAGGCATATTAGATTGCCGGCATTCAAATTGTTCAGAACAAGAGAACTAAGATTCGTATATGGTAATGGCTTGTCAGCCGAGTCTGATGGTGAATTGATACACGATAAATGTATTTCGTCTGAAGTGATCCCTTCAGCATTAAATGTAATCTCAAAGAATTAAGGAGTCTGTTATGAAATCCGCATCTAAATTTATAAGATATGAATTTGAAGCACGCATTTTTGTTTCATTTTCAATTGTTATCCTTACTTGTATCATCTCGGCTGTATTCTTCAGCCAATCTTCACCAATATATGTTCTATTATTCCGGATGGTTGGTCTGGAAAGATACTCATCGGTAATGTTTCTGATTGCATCATTACTAATGATCGTATTATCTGTTATGAGAATGTGGGCGGGCAGTCTGCTTACTTCGAAAACCGTTATGTCGTTCAGAGTCTTGAGTGATTCACTTATCATTTCCGGTCCATATTTGCTTGTAAGGAATCCAATTTACTTTTCTGACTACATTGCATTGACAGTTCTGAGCTTATTTCTCCCAATATCAGGCATTTTGACTCCGGTATTATTCTATATCCATTATACACGGTTGATCAGGTATGAGGAGTTATCTTTCCTAAAGATCCATCCTCCGGGTTATAAAAATTTTGTTGACGAGATTCCGAGTTTAATACCAACCTTCAGAAGCATTGCCGGATTCCTGAAATGCAATCCGAAGATCTTTCTTAATATGGACGGGGTAAGGCATAACGCCTTATACTGTTTATTTATACCTGGTTTCATAATTGGATATTTTACGGAGTCCTTCCTGTATGCTTTACTGATTGGAATTCCCGGTGTTATTGACTGGGCTGTCATTCATACCAGGGTCGGATTACCGGGATCAACCAGGCAAAAGCAAAGCAAAGTATTTAAAGGTGTTCTGTACTCTAAGTGCTGGGAAGATCCTCAGATCGACAGAGAAGCTTTTACAATTCAAAAAAATGATGTGGTTTTTTCAATTACATCGGGAGGATGCAACTTACTCAGCTTCCTGATTGATGATCCTGAATCTGTCATAGCACTGGATCTGAATCCTAATCAAAACCATTTGCTGGAATTGAAGATGGCGGCATTCAGAAACCTGCAATACACTGATTTGTTAGAATTCCTGGGAGTAAGAAAGTGTAACAACAGAGAAGAAAAATACGAATCGCTCAAAACGGATCTAACCGAATCAGCCCGAAACTATTGGGATAAAAATCCCAAACAGTTAGAGCGGGGAATCATTCATTGCGGAAGATATGAAGATTACATGGGTCTGCTGAGAAATTGTTTAAGACTTATTGTCAGCAAGAAAAATATTTCTCAATTCTTTGAAACTGATGACACTGAAGCGAGAAAGATTCTTTTTGAAAAAGAGTGGAACAACAGAAGATGGAAAATTTTCACCAAAGTATTACTCAGCCGCAGGACAATGAGCCTGCTATTTGATAAAGCATTTTTCAAATATCTTGAAACAGACCTGTCATTCGGAGAGCACTTTGCTGAAAAAGTAAGGAAAGCACTGACGCAGCTTCCCATAAAGGAAAATTATTTTCTGAGATATATCCTGTTGGGTAATTATGATGAGAAATATCTCCCTCCGTATTTGAGAAGAGAAAACTTTGAACTGATAAGAAGCAGATTACACAGAATAAGAATCGTGACAAACAGCTGTTACACTTTTCTTAAGCAGCAGCCGGATGATTCAATAACAAAGTTCAATTTCACAAATGTATTTGAGTGGATATCCGGGGAAGCATTTACTGAGCTGCTTGAACAAACCATACGCGTTGCTAAAGATGGTTCTGTCATAACATACAGAAACCTTCTTGTTCCACGCGAACATCCGGAAGCACTTTCCGGCAGTATCATTTCAAATAAAGAATTAGCAGGACGGCTGCATTCTAAGGATCTGTCTTTCATCTATGATAATTATATTATTGAAGTAATAAATAAATCAGAGAAAAAATGTCATACAGAGTTATCAAAATATCAACTCGTAAAGAGCTGAATGATTTTATTGAACTTCCATTTAAGATCTATCGGAATGATAAGTTATGGGTAGCACCAATAAGATCTGAACTGAAAAGGATACTCAATACTAAAATAAATCCTTATTTCAGAAAAGCGTCACTTGAATTATTCAGCTGTTACAAAGACAGCATAATTACAGCCAGAATTTTACTTTCTGTCAATGAAGATTACAACAGAAAATCGAATACAAAGACCGGCTATTTTGGTTTCTTCGAAGCATTCAATGATAAGAATTCCGTAAAATATTTGCTCACAGAGCTTAAGAAGTATTGTATTGAAAATGGGATCATGCGCCTTGAAGGTCCGTTCAATCCGAATCTATATTCAGAAATAGGAATGCTCTGCAGCAGTTATGACTCACCTCCCACATTCTTTCAGACTTATAATCCGGAGTACTATAACACATTGCTGAAAGAAAATGGATTCAATGTGCTTGATGTCCTGCACACGAGAATGAACACAGACTCTTCCCGGTATCTGAATAAGAAGTACGGCCAGTCTTCTGAAATCAATAAAGATGACCTGTTCGTGCGTTGTTTTGATAACAGGAATTCGGCAAGGGATCTGGAAATTCTGAGGGACATCTATAACGATGCTTTCTCAGATAACTGGCATTTCACTAATGTCAGCAAAGAAGAGTACTTGTTTGTTTCAAAACATCTTAAGCTCGTCACCTCACCGGATATGATAAAGTTTGTAGAATATAAAGGAGAACCGGTTGCTGTGGTTCATTTTGCGCTTGATGTAAATCCTCTCCTCCGAAAGTTCAAGGGAAAGAAAAGCATTATCCGTTATTTAAATTTTCTGTTTGAAAGAAAACACATAGACCGTGCGGTAATATTTGCTGTTGCAATTAAGAAGAATTTTCGGAATTCAAGAGTGACAGATCTTTTATTCAGGTCAACTATATCTATTGCAAAGAATTATAAAATTGTTGAAACGACATGGATGCATGATGAAAACAGAGTTGTAATTTCTATTGCAAAGAAGCTGGGTCTGGTCAGGGATAAGGAGTTCTGTATTTACTTCTGTGATATTGTTTAATAGACTTTTGCATTTTTGACATTTCTTTGACAATCTTTTAAAAGTTTTACATTATTTTTATAACAGAAAATAAAACACAACAGACCCATGAAACGAATGAAAAACATACTGA